>CAJNCV010000096.1 GCA_905221385.1 bacterium | reverse complement strand
TCAGAAATCGATTCTGATTCTAAAATGCTTGCTTCTTCACTCTCGGAAACAGAATCCATAGTGCTGAGGGAAACAGAG
>CAJNCV010000095.1 GCA_905221385.1 bacterium | reverse complement strand
GGGGGGGGGGGGGGGGGGGGGGGGGGGGGGGGGGGGGGGGGGGGGGGGGGGGGGGGGGGGGGGGGGGGGGGGGGGGGG
>CAJNCV010000094.1 GCA_905221385.1 bacterium | reverse complement strand
TGCAAGCACATCAGCGAGCGTCTCCGCTTCAACGAGTGCTTCAGTTTCTGCAAGTACATCGGCAAGTGCTTCAGCTTCAAC
>CAJNCV010000093.1 GCA_905221385.1 bacterium | reverse complement strand
ACAAGTGCTTCAGTTTCAGCTAGCACGTCAGCGAGCGTATCTGCCTCAACAAGTGCTTCAGTTTCAGCTAGCACGTCAGCGAG
>CAJNCV010000092.1 GCA_905221385.1 bacterium | reverse complement strand
GCTGAAACTGAAGCACTCGTTGAAGCGGAGACGCTCGCTGATGTACTTGCACTTACTGAAGCACTTGTTGAGGCAGAGACGCT
>CAJNCV010000091.1 GCA_905221385.1 bacterium | reverse complement strand
GATACGCTCGCTGACGTGCTAGCTGAAACTGAAGCACTTGTTGAAGCAGAGGCGCTCGCTGACGTGCTAGCTGAAACTGAAGC
>CAJNCV010000090.1 GCA_905221385.1 bacterium | reverse complement strand
GACGTGCTAGCTGAAACTGAAGCACTTGTTGAAGCGGATACGCTCGCTGACGTGCTAGCTGAAACTGAAGCACTTGTTGAAGC
>CAJNCV010000089.1 GCA_905221385.1 bacterium | reverse complement strand
TCTGCTTCAACAAGCGCTTCAGTTTCTGCAAGTACATCGGCAAGTGCTTCAGCTTCAACGAGTGCTTCAGTTTCAGCTAGCACGTCAGC
>CAJNCV010000088.1 GCA_905221385.1 bacterium | reverse complement strand
GCGCTTACTGAAGCACTCGTTGAAGCGGAGACGCTCGCTGATGTACTTGCACTTACTGAAGCACTTGTTGAGGCAGATACGCTCGCTGA
>CAJNCV010000087.1 GCA_905221385.1 bacterium | reverse complement strand
TCTGCCTCAACAAGTGCTTCAGTAAGTGCAAGTACATCAGCGAGCGTCTCCGCTTCAACGAGTGCTTCAGTAAGCGCAAGTACATCAGCGAG
>CAJNCV010000086.1 GCA_905221385.1 bacterium | reverse complement strand
CTAGCTGAAACTGAAGCACTTGTTGAAGCGGATACGCTCGCTGACGTGCTAGCTGAAACTGAAGCACTTGTTGAAGCGGATACGCTCGCTGACGTACTAGCTGAAAC
>CAJNCV010000085.1 GCA_905221385.1 bacterium | reverse complement strand
TCAGTAAGTGCAAGTACATCGGCAAGTGCGTCTGCTTCAACAAGCGCTTCAGTTTCTGCAAGTACATCGGCAAGTGCTTCAGCTTCAACGAGTGCTTCAGTTTCAGC
>CAJNCV010000084.1 GCA_905221385.1 bacterium | reverse complement strand
ACATTAGCCTTATCTGCCACGAATCCAGTTACGACTGGTGTAGCTTCTTGTGCCAATTCTTTCGTAGCTGGTGTCCATGCGCCGAAGGTTTCAACGCCAGTTACACGGTT
>CAJNCV010000083.1 GCA_905221385.1 bacterium | reverse complement strand
TTCCAAAACCACCTTTTGAACAGTAATTAGTCGTCGTTTAGTTTTAGAGCTGTGCTGTTTCGAATGGTTCCAAAACTACTCCTTGAACTCTGTCTCCATCCATGATGTTTTAGAGCT
>CAJNCV010000082.1 GCA_905221385.1 bacterium | reverse complement strand
GGCATTGCTAGTATTGATGGCGTCAATCGCTTAACAGGAGGTCGAACTCCAGAGTGGATGAAGCGGGACTTGCAAGGGACGGCAGATAACCTGTCTAGCCTTGCGGAGTTAGGAGTAGGAA
>CAJNCV010000081.1 GCA_905221385.1 bacterium | reverse complement strand
GCAATCACAGCTCACAGCTCACAGCTCACAGCTCACAGCTCACAGCTCACAGCTCACAGCTCACAGCTCACAGCTCACAGCTCACAGCTCACAGCTCACAGCTCACAGCTCACGCTGATTATGTAATC
>CAJNCV010000080.1 GCA_905221385.1 bacterium | reverse complement strand
GCAAGCGCAAGTACGTCAGCGAGCGTATCTGCTTCAACGAGTGCTTCAGTAAGTGCAAGCACATCAGCGAGCGTCTCCGCTTCAACGAGTGCTTCAGTTTCTGCAAGTACATCGGCAAGTGCTTCAGCTT
>CAJNCV010000079.1 GCA_905221385.1 bacterium | reverse complement strand
GCGCTTGCTGAAGCACTTGTTGAAGCTGAAGCACTTGCCGATGTACTTGCAGAAACTGAAGCACTCGTTGAAGCGGATACGCTCGCTGATGTGCTTGCTGATACTGAGGCACTCGTTGAAGCAGATGCACT
>CAJNCV010000078.1 GCA_905221385.1 bacterium | reverse complement strand
TCAGTTTCCGCAAGTACTTCAGCAAGTGCGTCCGCTTCAACGAGCGCTTCAGTTTCAGCAAGCACATCAGCGAGCGTATCTGCCTCAACAAGTGCTTCAGTAAGTGCAAGTACATCAGCGAGCGTCTCCGCTTCAACGAGTGC
>CAJNCV010000077.1 GCA_905221385.1 bacterium | reverse complement strand
GCACTCGTTGAAGCGGAGACGCTCGCTGATGTACTTGCACTTACTGAAGCACTTGTTGAGGCAGAGACGCTCGCTGACGTGCTAGCTGAAACTGAAGCACTCGTTGAAGCTGAAGCACTTGCCGATGTACTTGCAGAAACTGAAGCGCT
>CAJNCV010000076.1 GCA_905221385.1 bacterium | reverse complement strand
TATGAACCGAGCTTCTTGTATTGTACAACTTCTTCACTGTTAGCGTCGCCAGCTTTCACTGTCTTCGCTGCTACATTAGCCTTATCTGCCACGAATCCAGTTACGACTGGTGTAGCTTCTTGTGCCAATTCTTTCGTAGCTGGTGTCCA
>CAJNCV010000075.1 GCA_905221385.1 bacterium | reverse complement strand
AGCGCTTCAGTTTCTGCAAGTACATCGGCAAGTGCTTCAGCTTCAACGAGTGCTTCAGTTTCAGCTAGCACGTCAGCTAGCACGTCAGCGAGTGCATCTGCCTCAACGAGTGCCTCAGTAAGTGCTAGCACGTCAGCGAGCGTCTCCGC
>CAJNCV010000074.1 GCA_905221385.1 bacterium | reverse complement strand
TCTGCCTCAACAAGTGCTTCAGTAAGTGCAAGTACATCAGCGAGCGTCTCCGCTTCAACGAGTGCTTCAGTTTCAGCTAGCACGTCAGCGAGTGCATCTGCCTCAACGAGTGCCTCAGTAAGTGCTAGCACGTCAGCGAGCGTCTCCGC
>CAJNCV010000073.1 GCA_905221385.1 bacterium | reverse complement strand
TGGACACCAGCTACGAAAGAATTGGCACAAGAAGCTACACCAGTCGTAACTGGATTCGTGGCAGATAAGGCTAATGTCGCAGCGAAGACAGTAACTCCTGATGATAAGGATAGTGAAGAAACAGTTAAGTACAGCAAACTTGGTTCATA
>CAJNCV010000072.1 GCA_905221385.1 bacterium | reverse complement strand
GCCGATGTACTTGCAGAAACTGAAGCACTCGTTGAAGCGGAGACGCTCGCTGATGTGCTTGCAGAAACTGAGGCACTTGTTGAAGCGGATACGCTCGCTGATGTACTTGCGGAAACTGAAGCACTCGTTGAAGCAGACGCACTTGCCGA
>CAJNCV010000071.1 GCA_905221385.1 bacterium | reverse complement strand
TTCAAAGCGGGTGACGAGAATCGAACTCGCGACAACAGCTTGGAAGGCTGTAGTTTTACCACTAAACTACACCCGCTAAAATGGGAGTTAACGGGATCGAACCGCTGACCCTCTGCTTGTAAGGCAGATGCTCTCCCAGCTGAGCTAAACTCCCTAG
>CAJNCV010000070.1 GCA_905221385.1 bacterium | reverse complement strand
GTTTTAGAGCTGTGCTGTTTCGAATGGTTCCAAAACTCCCAACCTCTCCAGCTTTCGTCGCATACTGTTTTAGAGCTGTGCTGTTTCGAATGGTTCCAAAACCAAGGTAGAGGTGGATACGCAGAAGTATGAGTTTTAGAGCTGTGCTGTTTCGAATGGTTCCAAAAC
>CAJNCV010000069.1 GCA_905221385.1 bacterium | reverse complement strand
AGTTTTGGAACCATTCGAAACAGCACAGCTCTAAAACTAAACGACGACTAATTACTGTTCAAAAGGTGGTTTTGGAACCATTCGAAACAGCACAGCTCTAAAACATCATGGATGGAGACAGAGTTCAAGGAGTAGTTTTGGAACCATTCGAAACAGCACAGCTCTAAAAC
>CAJNCV010000068.1 GCA_905221385.1 bacterium | reverse complement strand
CTTGCGCTTGCTGAAGCACTTGTTGAAGCTGAAGCACTTGCCGATGTACTTGCAGAAACTGAAGCACTCGTTGAAGCAGAGACGCTCGCTGATGTGCTTGCGCTTGCTGAAGCACTTGTTGAAGCTGAAGCACTTGCCGATGTACTTGCAGAAACTGAAGCACTCGTTGAAGC
>CAJNCV010000067.1 GCA_905221385.1 bacterium | reverse complement strand
GAAACAGAATCCATAGTGCTGAGGGAAACAGAGTTGATATGTTCTTGTGAAACTGAATCACTGTAGCTTTCGCTTTCTGAGACATGATCTGAAACACTGTCAGAAATCGATTCTGATTCTAAAATGCTTGCTTCTTCACTCTCGGAAACAGAATCCATAGTGCTGAGGGAAACAGA
>CAJNCV010000066.1 GCA_905221385.1 bacterium | reverse complement strand
TATGAACCAAGTTTGCTGTACTTAACTGTTTCTTCACTATCCTTATCATCAGGAGTTACTGTCTTCGCTGCGACATTGGCCTTATCTGCCACGAATCCAGTCACAACTGGTGTAGCTTCTTGTGCCAATTCTTTCGTAGCTGGTGTCCATGCGCCGAAGGTTTCAACGCCAGTTACACGGTT
>CAJNCV010000065.1 GCA_905221385.1 bacterium | reverse complement strand
CAACACCATTGACACCGAAAGATCCGAGCGATCCAAGCAAGGGTTACAACCCACCACCAATTCCAAACGATCCAACTAAGGACACACCAATCAATTACGTGAAGGATGGCCAAAAAGCGATTATCAGCTTCGTAGACCAAACTGATGGTAATAAGGAATTGACCAAGGTTGTCGAAAGCGGTAAGTC
>CAJNCV010000064.1 GCA_905221385.1 bacterium | reverse complement strand
GCTGATGTACTTGCTGATGCTGACGCGCTCGTTGAAGCAGATACGCTCGCTGATATACTTGCTGATGCTGACGTGCTTGCTGATGCTGAGGCACTTGTTGAAGCAGACGCACTCGCTGACGTGCTGGCACTTACTGAGGCACTTGTTGAGGCAGATACGCTCGCTGACGTACTTGCACTTACTGAAGCACT
>CAJNCV010000063.1 GCA_905221385.1 bacterium | reverse complement strand
AAGCTGAAGCACTTGCCGATGTACTTGCAGAAACTGAAGCACTCGTTGAAGCGGAGACGCTCGCTGATGTGCTTGCAGAAACTGAAGCACTCGTTGAAGCAGAGACGCTCGCTGATGTGCTTGCGCTTGCTGAAGCACTTGTTGAAGCTGAAGCACTTGCCGATGTACTTGCAGAAACTGAAGCACTCGTTGAAGC
>CAJNCV010000062.1 GCA_905221385.1 bacterium | reverse complement strand
TCAGCTAGCACGTCAGCGAGTGCATCTGCCTCAACGAGTGCCTCAGTAAGTGCTAGCACGTCAGCGAGCGTCTCCGCTTCAACAAGTGCCTCAGTTTCAGCAAGCACATCAGCGAGCGTATCTGCTTCAACAAGTGCTTCAGTAAGCGCAAGTACATCGGCAAGTGCGTCTGCTTCAACGAGTGCTTCAGTAAGTGCAAG
>CAJNCV010000061.1 GCA_905221385.1 bacterium | reverse complement strand
AGCACATCAGCGAGCGTCTCCGCTTCAACGAGTGCTTCAGTTTCTGCAAGTACATCGGCAAGTGCTTCAGCTTCAACGAGCGCTTCAGTTTCAGCAAGCACATCAGCGAGCGTCTCTGCCTCAACAAGTGCCTCAGTAAGTGCAAGTACATCGGCAAGTGCGTCTGCTTCAACAAGCGCTTCAGTTTCTGCAAGTACATCGGCAAGTGC
>CAJNCV010000060.1 GCA_905221385.1 bacterium | reverse complement strand
GCTTCAGTAAGTGCAAGTACATCAGCGAGCGTCTCCGCTTCAACGAGTGCTTCAGTAAGCGCAAGTACATCAGCGAGTGCGTCTGCTTCAACGAGTGCCTCAGTTTCTGCAAGCACATCAGCGAGCGTCTCCGCTTCAACGAGTGCTTCAGTTTCTGCAAGTACATCGGCAAGTGCTTCAGCTTCAACAAGTGCTTCAGCAAGCGCAAG
>CAJNCV010000059.1 GCA_905221385.1 bacterium | reverse complement strand
AGATGAGTTCGCAGGACCTAAGACCTTCGATAATGACGATAAGAAGGATCAAACCTTCACCGTTACTCTTCGTCAAGGTACAGAGAAGATTACAGACCCAGCTAAGCTCAACAAGAAAGTATCTCGTACCATCAAGTACGAATACGCAGATGGTCAAACAGCGGGTCGTCCAGCTCTGAAAGCTCCAGTGACTCAAGAAGCAGCCTTCACACGTACA
>CAJNCV010000058.1 GCA_905221385.1 bacterium | reverse complement strand
CAGAAATCGATTCTGATTCTAAAATGCTTGCTTCTTCACTCTCGGAAACAGAATCCATAGTGCTGAGGGAAACAGAGTTGATATGTTCTTGTGAAACTGAATCACTGTAGCTTTCGCTTTCTGAGACATGATCTGAAACACTGTCAGAAATCGATTCTGATTCTAAAATGCTTGCTTCTTCACTCTCGGAAACAGAATCCATAGTGCTGATGGAAACAGA
>CAJNCV010000057.1 GCA_905221385.1 bacterium | reverse complement strand
TTCACAACCTTGTAACCTTGGTTAGTCAATTCTTTCAACTTCGCAAGGTATTGGTCACGGCTAATTGGTTCACCTGATTTACCGCCTTCTGAAACTTTCGCCAATTCTTTCTTAGCTTGGTCTACGAAGGTGATAGTTGCTTTTTGATCAGCTTTCTTGTAAGTTACGACTTCATCTGCTGGTTTCGCTGAGTCTGCTGTAACTTTCACATCTGCTACGCTAGC
>CAJNCV010000056.1 GCA_905221385.1 bacterium | reverse complement strand
TGGGCGCGTAGCTCAGGTGGTTAGAGCGCACGCCTGATAAGCGTGAGGTCGGTGGTTCGAGTCCACTCGTGCCCATTTATGAATATGGTCCGTTGGTCAAGGGGTTAAGACACCGCCTTTTCACGGCGGTAACACGGGTTCGAATCCCGTACGGACTATATGTTGGAGGATTACCCAAGTCCGGCTGAAGGGAACGGTCTTGAAAACCGTCAGGCGTGTAAAAGCGTGCGTGGGTTCGAA
>CAJNCV010000055.1 GCA_905221385.1 bacterium | reverse complement strand
GGAGGAAGACTAATGGGATTTTATGTCGATATTGCGGAGCTTCAGAAAGCCCAAGAGGCCTATATGAAGATGGTCGCAACTGCTCAGAGTCAGTTGGATACTGCTAAAAATGGGATGAATGCCATCATCACCAGTAATTCCATGCATGGAGAAGTTGGGAAAGCGATTACGAATGAAATCAATAATGTTCATAACCCCGTGATTGTTGGCTTAAAGAATGGCTTAGAATTTCTAGGTTCTGAGTTTTCCAA
>CAJNCV010000054.1 GCA_905221385.1 bacterium | reverse complement strand
TCTGCCTCAACAAGTGCTTCAGTAAGTGCAAGTACATCAGCGAGCGTCTCCGCTTCAACGAGTGCTTCAGTTTCAGCCAGCACATCGGCAAGTGAGTCCGCTTCAACGAGCGCTTCAGTTTCCGCAAGTACTTCAGCAAGTGCGTCCGCTTCAACGAGCGCTTCAGTTTCAGCAAGCACATCAGCGAGCGTATCTGCCTCAACAAGTGCTTCAGTAAGTGCAAGTACATCAGCGAGCGTCTCCGCTTCAACGAGTGCTTCAGTAAGCGC
>CAJNCV010000053.1 GCA_905221385.1 bacterium | reverse complement strand
GTTTAAATACGGCTCATAATACCGAACAAAATCCTCACTGCGCATAAAGGCAGTCGAGACTTGTTGCTGGGAGAGCTGAGTCGCACGTAAAACATCCTCTGTAAACTGACTTTCCCAGTCGTCACTGTAGCCTTCAAAACGAAGCCGCTCAATCATCATGTTACTTACGAAAAAAGCATCCATTCCAGGCATCTCACCCAAAGGCCAGATGCGAGCCAGATAATCCACTACATAGTCATCAAATCCTTCTTGAAGAGGCATCTTGCGGCCTGAAATCGT
>CAJNCV010000052.1 GCA_905221385.1 bacterium | reverse complement strand
ACAAGAAGCCGCTGAGCGAGAAGCTTCTTATCGCCGTCATCACCCCATCCAAGCCTGGCTGAAGGATCGCTCGAATGGGATTGGTTCCTGGTGGGGCAATGTTGTTGAGGGAACACGAAATCTGCCTATTCCACAGGACTTGAAAGATACACTCCTGTTTGCGGAAGGTTTTATTGGTTCAGCTGGAAGTATGGTTTCAGATACTGCCATCGGAGCTGTAGATTTGACTCAGATCATTGGCATTGCTAGTATTGATGGCGTCAATCGCTTAACAGGAGGTCGAACTCC
>CAJNCV010000051.1 GCA_905221385.1 bacterium | reverse complement strand
GCGACCATCTTCATATAGGCCTCTTGGGCTTTCTGAAGCTCCGCAATATCGACATAAAATCCCATTAGTCTTCCTCCGTGTTTAAATACGGCTCATAATACCGAACAAAATCCTCACTGCGCATAAAGGCAGTCGATACTTGTTGCTGGGAGAGCTGAGTCGCACGTAAAACATCCTCTGTAAACTGACTTTCCCAGTCGTCACTGTAACCTTCAAAACGAAGTCGCTCAATCATCATGTTACTTACGAAAAAAGCATCCATTCCAGGCATCTCACCCAAGGGCCAGATGCGAGCCAGATAATCCACTACATAGTCATCAAATCCTTCTTGAAGAGGCATCTTGCGGCCTGAAATCGT
>CAJNCV010000050.1 GCA_905221385.1 bacterium | reverse complement strand
TCTCCATACTCCGCCTTCTTAGTCACCTCCCTCGCAAGAGCCTGCAATTCCTCAATCCCTGCCTTGTCCTTGTCAAATGCAACGCCTGGATGATTCTTCTGGAAGTAAGCCCTTGCTAGGCTATCCACTTTCTGGTGATAACGGTTTGCCGCCTTCTTGAAATGAGGATTACGATAGATAGCTAGCGCTTCAGAATTACGATAAGGGCTGGCCATGGTAACTGTCCCACTCACCTTCGTTAAGCCCTTATTTTGATTGTTTAAAATCGCATCTAACTCACTTGTGGCCTGCTTGCCATTGAAGGCAGCCAGGCGCTTCTCCGTCTCGGAAAGCGACTGTTTCGACGCCTCAATAGCCCGATCTAGCTTATCCTTGCTGGGAGCTTTCAGTAAGATCAAGTCAGAAATTTCCGTATAATATTTATTCGTCGCATCCATATCCCGGACAATGGAGGAATGGAGACGATCCACACTCTGCTTCAAGCTAGTTAAGGCCTC
>CAJNCV010000049.1 GCA_905221385.1 bacterium | reverse complement strand
GGCCAGATGCGAGCCAGATAATCCACTACATAGTCATCAAATCCTTCTTGAAGAGGCATCTTGCGGCCTGAAATCGTAACGAGTGGTCCTGGCCCCTCCGCTAAGCTTTTCTGGAGTTCCTCTGGTAAGAGCTCCAAATCTAGCTCAACAACAGAACCTAAAGGATAAATAGGACTGTAGACACTGTCCACAATCCCCATGAAATCCTGTAAATCCGTGATGGAAAATAGTTGATCTAGTTGATTATAATGGATCTGAGCTTCCTGGTTCTCATAATCAAAATGACAAGTAAAAGTTGCACCGAAACTTGGCACATACTCATAGATATCCTCCAGTTTCCTCAGAGCCTTATAGAGTCCCTTCAAAATCTGCGGACGCATTCCTGATTGTTGACCAAGTTGAATCAAAGTATCATCTACTTCGAATGTCTCTCTCGTACGGCTAGTAATAATACTTGTAAAAATCTTATTCTTATCGTATTGAACCATTACTTAAACCTCACATTGGCTGTATTC
>CAJNCV010000048.1 GCA_905221385.1 bacterium | reverse complement strand
GCGGGAAGTAGCTCAGCTTGGTAGAGTACTTGGTTTGGGACCAAGGTGTCGCAGGTTCGAATCCTGTCTTCCCGATTATATTTTTTTAGGAATGTGATAGTATATTTATATAATTTTTTAACCAACTGTACTAGGTTGAAGTCAGCCAAAATCGAGAAAGGACGAATTTCATCCTTTCTTTTTTGATGTTCAAAGCGATGAAAATCCTTTTTTTTGAAGTTTTCAAAGTTACAAAAGCCGAAACGTTGCGTTTTGTGAATTTAATGATATTATTCGCAGCTTCTAGTTTTGCATTGAGTAGGGCAGTGCCAGTACGTTATTAATCTTTTCGTTATCTTTCAAAAGAGTTTAAAAACAGTTAGAAAAATAGGATTTACACAAGAAATGGTATCTTCAATGAGTCTAAAGAAATGACTCGCCTGTTTCTCTTGAAAATGAAAAGGCAAGAGCTGGTAGAGATGATAGTGGTGTTTCAAGTCTTCTGAATAGCCCAAAAGCTTATCTAGAATTTCTTTATTC
>CAJNCV010000047.1 GCA_905221385.1 bacterium | reverse complement strand
TCAGTAAGCGCAAGTACATCGGCAAGTGCGTCTGCTTCAACGAGTGCTTCAGTAAGTGCAAGTACGTCAGCGAGCGTATCTGCCTCAACAAGTGCCTCAGTAAGTGCCAGCACGTCAGCAAGTGCGTCTGCTTCGACAAGTGCATCAGTAAGTGCTAGCACGTCAGCAAGCGCATCGGCTTCAACGAGCGCTTCAGTTTCAGCTAGCACGTCAGCGAGTGCATCTGCTTCAACGAGTGCCTCAGTAAGTGCAAGTACATCAGCGAGTGCGTCTGCTTCGACAAGTGCCTCAGTATCAGCAAGCACATCAGCGAGCGTATCTGCCTCAACAAGTGCCTCAGTAAGCGCAAGTACATCGGCAAGTGCGTCTGCTTCAACGAGTGCTTCAGTAAGTGCAAGTACGTCAGCGAGCGTCTCTGCTTCAACAAGCGCTTCAGTTTCTGCAAGCACGTCAGCGAGTGCATCTGCTTCAACGAGTGCCTCAGTTTCTGCAAGCACATCAGCGAGCGTCTCTGCTTCAAC
>CAJNCV010000046.1 GCA_905221385.1 bacterium | reverse complement strand
AACGCTTGGGAACAGCGGAAGTTGGGGGAGGTAGCAGAACGGGTTACGAGAAAAAATAAAAATTTGGAATCTGAATTACCTTTAACTATTTCCGCTCAACATGGACTAATTAACCAAGAAACTTTCTTTAATAAGAAGGTTGCTAGTAAGGATGTTAGCGGATATTATCTATTGAAAAAAGGAGAATTTGCGTATAATAAATCTTATTCGTCAGATTATCCATGGGGTGCAGTTAAAAGATTGGAAAATTATGAAATGGGAGTATTATCAACATTATATATTGTTTTTAGACCCAATTCTATAGATTCAGATTTTTTAGCTGTATATTATGATTCTCCAAAATGGCATAAGGAAGTTTCTATGAGAGCAGCAGAAGGAGCAAGAAATCATGGACTTTTAAATATTTCCCCCCAAGTTTTCTTTGATACGGAGCTACTATTTCCTGTTAATCACCCCGAACAAAGGGCCATCGGTTCCTTTTTCCAAGAGTTGGATCAGCTCATTACCCTTCAACAGCGTGAG
>CAJNCV010000045.1 GCA_905221385.1 bacterium | reverse complement strand
AAACCAATCGGAAGCGCTCTGTGAAGAAATCAATCTTGACCAAAGAACTAAAACAAAAGATTCTCCACTATCATAACCAAAAGTTGTCTCCTGAAATGATAGTCAATGCTAAGGGCGTTACAGTGAGAATGTCAACTATCTACTACTGGATTCATCATGGGCAATTGGGATTGACCAAACAGAATCTCCTTTATCCTAGAAAAGGAAAAGCGGTTAAAAAAGAGGCTAGCATCAACTTTAAACCTGCTGGGAGGTCTATTGAACAGCATCCCAAGGCTATCAATCTTCGCTTGGAGAATGGACATTATGAGATTGATACAGTCCTACTTACAAGTGAGAAAAACTACTGCTTGCTTGTCTTGACGGATCAAAGGAGCAGACATCGAATTATCCGATTGATTCCAAATAAGAGCGCTGAGTCTGTCAATCAGGCTCTATTAAGACAACACAAAATTCTTTCCATCACGGCAGATAATGGAGCCGAATTCAACCGCTTGTCTGATGTGTTTCCTAAGGAGCATATCTACTATGCACACCCCTATGCC
>CAJNCV010000044.1 GCA_905221385.1 bacterium | reverse complement strand
TCAGGTGAACCAATTAGCCGTGACCAATACCTTGCGAAGTTGAAAGAATTGACTAACCAAGGTTACAAGGTTGTGAATGATGAGTTCAAGGATCCACAAAACTTTGATGATGATGCAAGCAAGGACCAAAACTTCACTGTTCAATTGGAAGAAAGTGTAGTACCATTTGATCCAAATAATCCACCGAAACCAAACGATCCAATGGATCCTAAGAATCCGGATGGACCTAAGTGGACAGATGATAAGATCAAGTCAGCTCAACAAGAAGCAGTGAAAGAATTGAGCCGTACGATCACTTACGTATACGAAGATGGCAAAGAAGCAGCACCAAGCTTCACAGACAGCGCTAAATTCACGCGTATTCTGAAAGTCAACGTCGTAACGAAAGAAATCGTAGAAAAAGGCGCATGGACATCACAAGATGACGTGATCAAGGGACAAACTTCACCAGATATCAAGGGTTACGTAGCAGATAAAGCTAGCGTAGCAGATGTGAAAGTTACAGCAGACTCAGCGAAACCAGCAGATGAAGTCGTAACTTACAAGAA
>CAJNCV010000043.1 GCA_905221385.1 bacterium | reverse complement strand
ACGCTCGCTGACGTACTTGCACTTACTGAAGCACTCGTTGAAGCAGACGCACTTGCCGATGTACTTGCGCTTACTGAAGCACTTGTTGAAGCAGAGATGCTCGCTGACGTACTTGCACTTGCTGAGGCACTTGTTGAGGCGGACGCACTTGCCGATGTACTTGCAGAAACTGAAGCGCTTGTTGAGGCTGATACGCTCGCTGACGTGCTTGCTGATGCTGAGGCACTTGTCGAAGCAGAGACACTCGCTGATGTGCTGGCGCTTACTGAAGCACTCGTTGAGGCAGATACGCTCGCTGACGTGCTTGCTGAAACTGAAGCACTTGTTGAAGCGGACGCACTCGCTGACGTGCTAGCTGAAACTGAAGCACTTGTTGAAGCGGATACGCTCGCTGACGTGCTAGCTGAAACTGAAGCACTTGTCGAAGCAGACTCACTTGCCGACGTACTTGCTGAAACTGAAGCGCTTGTTGAGGCTGATGCACTCGCCGATGTACTTGCTGAAACTGAAGCACTTGTTGAAGCGGATACGCTCGCTGACGTGCTAGCTGAAACTGAAGC
>CAJNCV010000042.1 GCA_905221385.1 bacterium | reverse complement strand
GCAAGAGCTGGTAGAGATGATAGTGGTGTTTCAAGTCTTCTGAATAGCCCAAAAGCTTATCTAGAATTTCTTTATTCGTCAAGTGCATACGAAAAGTAGGGCGATAAAATCGCTTATCACTCAATTTACGGCTATCCTGTTGAATGAGTTTCCAGTAACGTTTGATGGCCTTGTATTCATGGGATTTTCGCTCAAATTGATTCATAATTTGAACACGAACACGGCTCATAGCACGGCTTAAGTGTTGAACAATGTGAAAGCGATCTAGAACGATTTTAGCACATGGAAAAAGCTGTTTAGCCAAGTTATAGTAAGGACTAAACATATCCATAGTAATGATTTTCACCTGACAGCGAACGGTTCGATCGTAGCGCAGAAAGTGATTTCTTATGGTAGCTTGTGTTCTTCCTTCAAGAACAGAGATGATATTGAGCTTATCAAAGTCCTGCGCAATGAAACTCATCTTTCGCTTAGTAAAGGCATACTCGTCCCAGAACATAATCTCAGGAAGTCGGCTAAAGTCAGGCTTAAAGTGAAAGCCATTGAGCTTGCGGATGACAGTTGA
>CAJNCV010000041.1 GCA_905221385.1 bacterium | reverse complement strand
CTTGCTGAAACTGAAGCACTTGTTGAAGCGGACGCACTCGCTGACGTGCTAGCTGAAACTGAAGCACTTGTTGAAGCGGATACGCTCGCTGACGTACTTGCACTTGCTGAAGCACTCGTTGAGGCAGATACACTCGCTGACGTGCTGGCGCTTGCGGAAGCACTCGTTGAAGCAGATGCACTCGCCGATGTACTTGCGCTTGCTGAAGCACTTGTTGAAGCAGATACGCTCGCTGATGTGCTGGCACTTGCTGAAGCACTGGTCGAAGCAGACGCACTTGCCGATGTACTTGCGCTTACTGAGGCACTTGTTGAAGCGGATACGCTCGCTGATGTACTTGCGGAAACTGAGGCACTTGTTGAAGCGGATACGCTCGCTGACGTGCTAGCTGAAACTGAAGCACTTGTTGAAGCAGATGCACTCGCTGACGTACTTGCACTTACTGAGGCACTTGTTGAAGCAGAGGCGCTCGCTGATGTACTTGCTGAAACTGAAGCGCTCGTTGAAGCGGATACGCTCGCTGACGTGCTGGCTGAAACTGAGGCACTTGTTGAGGCAGATACGCTCGCTGACGTGCTAGCTGAAACTGAAGCACTTGTTGAAGCGGATACGCTCGCTGACGTGCTAGCTGAAAC
>CAJNCV010000040.1 GCA_905221385.1 bacterium | reverse complement strand
AATTATGTGACTATTAGTCCGTCTCGCTCCGTAAGGTGCGAGACAAATAAACCACCCGCTATGCGGGTGCGCATCGAAGGTTATACCAAAAAAACTCCAAACGCGATACAATAAAGGTGTTCAAGCCAATTGTAAAGCGAAAGGAGAAAAATATGGCGCAAAAGGCACATAGTTTATCACACACAAAGTGGCACTGTAAGTATCACATTGTGTTCACCCCTAAGTATAGACGAAAAGTGATCTATAATCAATATCGAAGTAGTTTAAGCGAAATATTTCATCGTTTGTGCAGTTATAAAGGTGTTGAAATTATCGAAGGACACTTAATGCCTGATCATGTACATATGTTAGTAAGTATTCCACCGAGGATAAGTGTTTCAAGTTTCATGGGATATTTAAAAGGTAAAAGTGCACTCATGATGTTTGATAAACACGCCAACCTCAAGTATAAGTTTGGGAACCGGCATTTTTGGGCAGAAGGTTACTACGTGAGTACAGTGGGACTTAATGAAGCCACAATTAAGAAATATATTCAAGAGCAGGAAAAGTATGATATAGCATTGGATAAATTAAGTGTAAAAGAATATGAGGATCCCTTTAGGGATAGTGGTAAGTAATGCGAACACCTCTTTGAGAGGTTTGTGACGAGTCAAGAGCAATGAGGCTTGAACAACGTGAAAGCCAGCGTCTTTAGGCGCTGGCTGGTAATTTGGGCTTATAGCCCTGGTGCAAACCACCCGTTAGACGGGTGGTTATGATT
>CAJNCV010000039.1 GCA_905221385.1 bacterium | reverse complement strand
ACTGGTGTAGCTTCTTGTGCCAATTCTTTCGTAGCTGGTGTCCATGCGCCGAAGGTTTCAACGCCAGTTACACGGTTGCGTTCACCTGTACGTGTGAAGGCTGCTTCTTGAGTCACTGGAGCTTTCAGAGCTGGACGACCCGCTGTTTGACCATCTGCGTATTGGTACTTGATGGTACGAGTAACCTTGCTATTCAATTTAGCTGGGTCTGTAATTGGCTCTTTACCTTGACGAAGAGTAACCACAAATTGTTGGTCTTTCTTATCATCGTTGTCAAAGTTCTTAGGTCCCTTGAACTCATCGTTCACCACTTCGTAACCCTTGTCTGTCAATTCTTTCAGACGAGCTGCGTAGTTGGTTGTACCGATTGGCTCACCTGACTTACCGCTTTCAACTACCTTACCAACTTCCTTGTTGTTAGCATCTTGGTCTACGAAGGTAATAATCGCTTTTTGACCATCTTTCACATAACTGATTGGTGTATCCTGAGTTGGATCGTTTGGAATTGGTGGTGGGTTGTAACCCTTGCTTGGATCGCTCGGATCTTTCGGTGTCAATGGTGTTGTACCATCTGGGCCTACTGGTGTTGTTCCTGGTACATGTGGTACCACTGGAAGATCTGTTCCCGGCTTAGTTGGGTTATTTGGATCGTTTGGATATGGAAGATTTGGCACTTTTGGAAGTCCGTCTGGTACATTTGGTACATATGAACCGAGCTTCTTGTATTGTACAACTTCTTCACTGTTAGCGTCGCCAGCTTTCACTGTCTTCGCTGCTACATT
>CAJNCV010000038.1 GCA_905221385.1 bacterium | reverse complement strand
CGGTAGCTCAGTTGGTAGAGCAATGGATTGAAGCTCCATGTGTCGGCGGTTCGATTCCGTCTCGCGCCATATTTTATATATAATCTGGAAGGGTAGCGAAGAGGCTAAACGCGGCGGACTGTAAATCCGCTCCTTCGGGTTCGGGGGTTCGAATCCCTCCCCTTCCATTACTTTAGTTACGGGCATAGTTTAAAGGTAGAACTAAGGTCTCCAAAACCTTCAGTGTGGGTTCAATTCCTACTGCCCGTGTTAATAAGATTATGGCGGGTGTGGTGAAGTGGTTAACACACCAGATTGTGGCTCTGGCATGCGTGGGTTCGATCCCCATCACTCGCCTATTTTATATTATTGGGGTATAGCCAAGCGGTAAGGCAAGGGACTTTGACTCCCTCATGCGTTGGTTCGAATCCAGCTACCCCAGTTACTATTTGCCGGCGTGGCGGAATTGGCAGACGCGCTGGACTCAAAATCCAGTGTCCGCAAGGACGTGCCGGTTCGACCCCGGCCGCCGGTATAGTAATAAAACAAGGTTTTTAGGCCTTGTTTTTTCTTTATAAATTTGGCTCTTTCTCAACTGTAGTAGGTTGAAGTCAGCTAAGATCTAGAAAGGACGAAATTCGTCCTTTCTTTTTTGATGTTCAAAGCGATGAAAATCCTTTTTTTTTTGAAATTTTCAAAGTTTCGAAAACCAAAGGCATTTCGTTTGATGAGATTATTAGTTGCTTCCAATTTGGCGTTGGAATAAGGTAATTGGAGGGCGTTGACAATCTTCTCTTTATCCTT
>CAJNCV010000037.1 GCA_905221385.1 bacterium | reverse complement strand
AGCACGTCAGCGAGTGCATCTGCTTCAACGAGTGCCTCAGTTTCTGCAAGCACATCAGCGAGCGTCTCTGCTTCAACAAGTGCTTCAGTAAGCGCAAGTACATCAGCGAGTGCGTCTGCTTCAACGAGTGCCTCAGTTTCTGCAAGCACATCAGCGAGCGTCTCCGCTTCAACGAGTGCTTCAGTTTCTGCAAGTACATCGGCAAGTGCTTCAGCTTCAACAAGTGCTTCAGCAAGCGCAAGTACGTCAGCGAGCGTATCTGCTTCAACGAGTGCTTCAGTAAGTGCAAGCACATCTGCAAGTGCGTCTGCTTCAACGAGTGCTTCAGTTTCAGCTAGCACGTCAGCGAGTGCATCTGCTTCAACGAGTGCCTCAGTATCAGCAAGCACATCAGCGAGCGTATCCGCTTCAACGAGTGCTTCAGTAAGTGCAAGTACATCGGCAAGTGCGTCTGCTTCAACAAGCGCTTCAGTTTCTGCAAGTACATCGGCAAGTGCTTCAGCTTCAACGAGTGCTTCAGTTTCAGCAAGCACATCAGCGAGCGTATCTGCTTCAACAAGTGCTTCAGTAAGCGCAAGTACATCGGCAAGTGCGTCTGCTTCAACGAGTGCTTCAGTAAGTGCAAGCACATCAGCGAGCGTATCTGCTTCAACGAGTGCTTCAGTAAGTGCAAGTACGTCAGCGAGCGTATCTGCTTCAACAAGCGCTTCAGTTTCTGCAAGTACATCGGCAAGTGCAAGTACGTCAGCGAGCATCTCTGCTTCAACAAGTGCTTCAGTAAGCGCAAGTACATCGGCAAGTGCGTCTGCTTCAACGAGTGCTTCAGTAAGTGCAAG
>CAJNCV010000036.1 GCA_905221385.1 bacterium | reverse complement strand
AGCTCTCCCAGCAACAAGTCTCGACTGCCTTTATGCGCAGTGAGGATTTTGTTCGGTATTATGAGCCGTATTTAAACACGGAGGAAGGCTAATGGGATTTTATGTAGATATTGCGGAACTTCAGAAAGCCCAAGAGGCCTATATGAAGATGGTCGCAACTGCTCAGAGTCAGTTGGACACCGCTAAAAATGGGATGAATGCCATCATCACCAGTAATTCCATGTATGGGGAAGTTGGGAAAGCGATTACGAATGAAATCAATAATGTTCATAACCCCGTGATTGTTGGCTTAAAGAATGGCTTAGAATTTCTAGGTTCTGAGTTTTCCAAGACGATCACGGATTTTCAGAATCTTGTTGGCGAAACCTCCGCAACGGCAGTTTTAGCAGAAGAAACTTTGGATGATGCGGTCAAGAAGCTAAATGAAGCCGATGAGAAACACAAGGTCATGGATACTAACTTCAAGAGTATCTATGGTGGGATTTCGAGTCTCTATCACCTGAGTGCTCCCTTAAGCAGCACCTTCTATACCAATACCCAGACAGCCCGGAAGTATGTTCAGGATACGAAGAGTAAGGTAAATGCCTTTGATAAGATGATGACGACCAGCAGTACCGAGCAACTTTTTAGTGCTTTAAGTAGCCAGATGGCGGCTGCTGGAAGAGTGAAGAGTCTGAGTTATAGCGATCCTGTTTTAACTAACTTTGTGGCGCATGACGACCTCGGTAAAGCGATTTATGAGATGGATCAGCAGTATGCGAAAGCCAAGGCAGAAGCGATTGAGGTCGCAAAACGAAAGGCAGAACAAGAAGCCGCTGAGCGAGAAGCTTCTTATCGCCGTCATCACCCCATCCAAGCCTGGCTGAAGGATCGCTCGAATG
>CAJNCV010000035.1 GCA_905221385.1 bacterium | reverse complement strand
ACGTCAGCGAGCGTATCTGCTTCAACAAGCGCTTCAGTTTCTGCAAGTACATCGGCAAGTGCAAGTACGTCAGCGAGTGCGTCTGCCTCAACAAGTGCTTCAGTAAGCGCAAGTACATCAGCGAGCGTATCTGCTTCAACTAGTGCATCAGTAAGTGCAAGTACTTCAGCAAGTGCGTCTGCTTCGACAAGTGCATCAGTAAGTGCAAGTACTTCAGCAAGTGCGTCTGCTTCGACAAGTGCATCAGTAAGTGCTAGCACGTCAGCATCAGCAAGTATATCAGCGAGCGTATCTGCTTCAACGAGCGCGTCAGCATCAGCAAGTACATCAGCAAGCGCATCGGCTTCAACGAGCGCGTCAGCATCAGCAAGTACATCAGCGAGTGCGTCTGCCTCAATGAGTGCCTCAGTAAGTGCTAGCACGTCAGCGAGCGCATCGGCTTCAACGAGTGCTTCAGTTTCAGCTAGCACGTCAGCGAGTGCATCTGCTTCAACGAGTGCCTCAGTTTCTGCAAGCACATCAGCGAGCGTCTCTGCTTCAACGAGTGCTTCAGTTTCTGCAAGTACATCGGCAAGTGCTTCAGCTTCAACAAGTGCTTCAGCAAGCGCAAGTACGTCAGCGAGCGTATCTGCTTCAACGAGTGCTTCAGTAAGTGCAAGCACATCAGCGAGCGTCTCTGCCTCAACAAGTGCCTCAGTAAGTGCAAGTACATCTGCAAGTGCGTCTGCTTCAACAAGCGCTTCAGTTTCTGCAAGTACATCTGCAAGTGCGTCTGCTTCAACGAGTGCTTCAGTTTCATCTAGCACGTCAGCGAGCGTATCTGCCTCAACAAGTGCTTCAGTAAGTGCAAGTACATCAGCGAGCGTCTCCGCTTCAACGAGTGCTTCAGTTTCAGC
>CAJNCV010000034.1 GCA_905221385.1 bacterium | reverse complement strand
CACGTTCAGTCCATGAAGTCGCTGTGGTTTGGAGAACTTTATTGAGTTCATCAATGTTCTCAAATCCAGTTGTGCGAAGCCATTCACGAGCTGCTGCCTCACCGTCTTTGATGTAAGCTTCAACTGATCCAGCCCAAGTTGCACGTCCACAAAGAACTCCATTGAAGTTTGCACCTGATTCGTGGGCAAAGACAAGGGTTTCTTGGAAGAGTTTGGCTGATACACCTGCGCTCAAGTAGATGTATGGCAAGTTAGTAGCTTCGTCTTGAGCTTTGAAGAAAGCTGCCGCTTCTTCGCGTGTATGCACGATTTCACCATCGCCAAAGCCTTCAACGTATTTGACGTTGACTGGAACTTCCACTTTCAAAACGTCGATATTAAAGCGTGGGTCTGAGAAGACCTTCATGGCACCGATAACCTTGTGTGGTTTCACTTTGGCATATTCTGCAGAACCTGCATCAGCGATTTTTTCATCGTAAGCCAAGATTTCAAGGAAGAATGGAATGTCTTCCGCCACACACTCTGAACCAATGCGTTCGATGTAGGCTTGTTTTTGTTGGTTGAGTTCATCAGAGCTGTCTACATCATAGTAAAGCAAGAACTTAACAGCGTCAGCGCCTTGTTCTTTAATACGTTTGGCAGACCAAACATCCAAGCAGTCAGGCAAGCGTTTGGTGCTTGTTGTGTCGTAACCCGTTTTCTCATAAGCAAGGAGAAGACCAGCATTGGCATCAAGCGCTTTTGTAGCTGGAAGACCATACTCTGGGTCTAGAAGTATTGATGAAGCATATTTAGTCAATTCATCTGCTACCAAGACTTTGAGTTCTTCCATTTGAGCCGCTGTTGGCTCTTCTGTTTGGTATTGAGCCATGAGGCGTTTCAAAGCGCCACGTTGGTCAAAGGCAAGAGCTGAGATAATGCCATTTTC
>CAJNCV010000033.1 GCA_905221385.1 bacterium | reverse complement strand
AATGTCGCAGCGAAGACAGTAACTCCTGATGATAAGGATAGTGAAGAAACAGTTAAGTACAGCAAACTTGGTTCATACGTACCAAATGTACCGGACGGACTTCCAAAAGTACCAAACCTTCCATATCCAAACGATCCAACAGATCCAAGCAAACCAGGTACTGATCTTCCAGTGATTCCACATGTACCAGGAACTACACCAGTAGGCCCAGATGGCACAACACCATTGACACCGAAAGATCCAAGCGATCCAAGCAAGGGTTACAACCCACCACCAGTTCCAAGTGATCCAACTAAGGACACACCAATCAATTACGTGAAGGATGGTCAAAAAGCGATTATCAGCTTCGTAGACCAAACTGACGGTAATAAGGAATTGACCAAGGTTGTCGAAAGCGGTAAGTCAGGTGAGCCAATCGGTACAACCAACTACGCAGCCCGTCTGAAAGAATTGACAGATAAGGGTTACGAAGTTGTAACAGATGAGTTCGCAGGACCTAAGACCTTCGATAATGACGATAAGAAGGATCAAACCTTCACCGTTACTCTTCGTCAAGCTGTAGTACCATTTGATCCAAATAATCCACCGAAACCAAACGATCCAATGGATCCTAAGAATCCGGATGGACCTAAGTGGACAGATGATAAGATCAAGTCAGCTCAACAAGAAGCAGTGAAAGAATTGAGCCGTACGATTAAGTACGTATACGAAGATGGCAAAGAAGCAGCACCAAGCTTCACAGACAGCGCGAAATTCACGCGTATTCTGAAAGTCAATGTCGTAACGAAAGAAATCGTAGAAAAAGGCGCATGGACATCACAAGATGACGTGATCAAGGGACAAACTTCACCAGACATCAAGGGTTACGTAGCGGACAAAGCTAGCGTAGCAGATGTGAAAGTTACAGCAGACTCAGCGAAACCAGCAGATGAAGTCGTAACTTACAAGAAAGCTGATCAAAAAGCAACTATCACCTTCGTAGACCAAGCTAAGAAAGAATTGGCGAAAGTTTCAGAAGGCGGTAAGTCAGGTGAACCAATTAGCCGTGACCAATACCTTGCGAAGTTGAAAGAATTGACTAACCAAGGTTACAAGGTTGTGAA
>CAJNCV010000032.1 GCA_905221385.1 bacterium | reverse complement strand
GAAATCAATAATGTTCATAACCCCGTGATTGTTGGCTTAAAGAATGGCTTAGAATTTCTAGGTTCTGAGTTTTCCAAAACGATCACGGATTTTCAGAATCTTGTTGGCGAAACCTCTGCAACGGCAGTTTTAGCAGAAGAGACTTTGGATGATGCGATCAAGAAGCTAAATGAAGCCGATGAGAAACACAAGGTTATGGATACTAACTTCAAGAGTATCTATGATGGTATTTCGAGTCTCTATCGTCTGAGTGCTCCCTTAAGTAGCACCTTCTATACCAATACCCAGACAGCCCGGAAGTATGTTCAGGATACGAAGAATAAGGTAAATGCCTTTGATAAGATGACCTCACCCAGCAGTACTGAACAGCTTTTTAGTGCTTTAGGTAGCCAGATGGCGGCTGCTGGAAGAGTGAAGAGTCTGAGTTATAGTGATCCTATTTTGACCGACTTTGTGGCGCATGAAGAACTCGGTAAAGCGATTTATGAGCTGGATCAGCAGTATGCGAAAGCCAAGGCAGAAGCGATTGAGGCTGCTAAACGCAAGGCAGAACAAGAAGCCGCTGAGCGAGAAGCTTCTTATCGTCGTCATCATCCCATCCAAGCTTGGCTGAAGGATCGCTCGAATGAGATTGGCTCCTGGTGGAGCGATGTCGTTGAGGGCACACGGAATCTGCCTATCCCACAGGACTTGAAAGATACACTCCTGTTTGCGGAAGGTTTTATTGGTGCAGCTGGAAGTATGGTTTCAGAGACTGCCATCGGAGCTGTAGATTTGACTCAGATCATTGGTATTGCCGGTATTGATGGCATCAATCGCTTAACAGGAGGTCAAACTCCAGAGTGGATGAAGCGGGACTTGCAAGGGACGGCAGATAACCTGTCTAGCCTTGCGGAGTTAGGAGTAGGAACTTACACTGCTCTGACGGATCCAGGAGCGGCTCAGCGTGGCCAGGATCCCAATGCCAGCTATGCGGATAAGGCAGCTTATCGTGCTCAGGAGACGGGGAAAGCCCTCTGGGATAAAGTTACCCATATGGATGCCTATGATGCAGGAGGCTTAACCTTTGAGATTGCCAGTCTTTTTGTCGGTCCAGCAGCTGTAGGTAAGATGGCTAAGGGGACCAAGTTAGGAGCTAAGGCAGCTGAGATGATTAGCTTAGCCAAGAACAGTACCAAAGCAAGAATTCTCGCAAATGTCGAAAAATGGGG
>CAJNCV010000031.1 GCA_905221385.1 bacterium | reverse complement strand
ACCAAGCTAGGAGCTAAGGCAGCTGAGATGATTCAGTTAGCCAAGAACAGCACCAAGGCAAGAATTCTCGCAAATGTCGAAAAATGGGGTTCAAAGGTTGACAAGATTCTTGCGAAGAGCAATAATGTCATTGGAAAATTTGGCGAGAAATTATTAGATACCCGAATCCCAGTCGGCATTCGTAAAAAGGCATTTGCCTTTGCGGGAGGTATGGGCTCAATGCCTACCTTCAGCGTCGAGAGTAAGACTCTGCGTGATGTGATGCACTTCTCAAGCAAACATGCGGATGATGTAGTACGAGGAGTAGGTGGTTCTGGAGAAGTAAGGCAACTCGTTCCGCGTAAGCTATCTGATTCAGAGAAAAAACTTTACAAGCGTCCATCAGGTTATAGGAAGAATACAAAGGAAACTGTCTGGGATAAAGCTAAGGATGAACAAGGTGTTGTCAAAGATCCTATTACTAAAAAGGTAATGGATATTGAGGAGCCTTGGGATATGGGGCATAAACCGGGACATGAATTTAGAAAACACCAACAAAGTGCGGCTGATAGAAAAATAACTCGTAAACAATTTTTAGATGAATATAATAATCCCAATAGCTATAGACCAGAGTTACCAGAATCTAATAGAAGTCACATTGGTGAAGATAAGACGGATTTTTATTTTGGTCCATGATTTTGAAGAAAGGACTTACTATGGAATATGATAAAAAAGAGATAGCTAGAAAGCTTTTAGATGATGTTGGCGGTACTCCAAGAGTATATGCATTTAAAGATGAATCTGGAAAAGAAATTGACATATTTTGTGGTGATGATTCTCCAATTGAACACGTATCTTCTTACTCCACTGTTGGGTTATCAGACTACACTTTGAACAAAATGATAGATGATAAATCTTTAAGAGCAGAAATTATTGGTTCAACAGATAGTAGGAATGATTTGTTTCCAAATATAATAAGTGACTGTGCTTTTAAAGTGATGAATGGATCATCTCCTTGTATGCCAGGGACTGTATTTCTAAATGCAATAGATAATTATTATCTAGATTCTAATATGAAGCACATGTTATTGACTATCCCATTTTTATGGGAGTTGCACGATTTGGAATTTGATCATGAATATGTAACTTGGTTGTTTGCAGTTCCGATTTCTGAGTCGGAGTACCATTTTTTTGTTGAGAATGGGTATCAAAAATTAGAAATGTTATTTGAAAAAAACCAAATAGATATTTATGATTTAAATCGTAGTCCTGTGGTTTAGATGATATTTTACGTTGATGAAGGATTCTCTCCTGTTTGCGGAAGGTTTTATTGGTGCAGCTGGAAGTATGGTTTCAGAGACTGCCATAGGAGCTGTAGA
>CAJNCV010000030.1 GCA_905221385.1 bacterium | reverse complement strand
GCTAAGGCAGCTGAGATGATTAGCTTAGCCAAGAACAGTACCAAAGCAAGAATTCTCGCAAATGTCGAAAAATGGGGATCAAAGGTTGACAATATCCTAGCGAAGAGCAATAATGTCATTGGGAAATTTGGCGAGAAATTATTAGACACCCGAATCCCGGTTGGCATTCGTAAAAAGGCAGTTGCCTTTGCGGGTGGTATGGGAACCATGCCTACTTTCAGCGCTGAGAGTAAGACACTACGTGATGTGATGCACTTCTCAAGCAAACATGCGGATGATGTAGTGAGAGTGGCAGAGAAGCCCTTTGATAAAGAACGGATTCTTGAAAATATTAGGCAAAGTCGACTTGCACGGGAAAGTTCGAAGTTTGATGACTATCTTCGCAGAGAGTATGAAGCTAAGGGACACTATTTCCCAGAACGTGTTGAAATGCCAAATGGCAAGCGTGCTTATCTATCGGCAGATGATGGTTTCGATGGAAGAAAAATTCCTGTCAGATCACGAAGTTATGTGGATAGCGAAGGACATATTAAGTGGCCGGAAAAAGGTGATGGTTTTGTACTGGATAGTGCAGGGAATCCCATTACTCAACCTGCAAATTTAAAAGCAGGTGATATTATAGATCGTTATGGTCATCCATATGGAAAATTTACTAGTCCGGTGAGGGAGGAAGAGATTATAGCGTTTAACAAACGTGGTTTACCTTATCCAGAAGGCTACCAAGATTACCACCAATATAGAGTAATGCATGATTTGACAGAAGAAAATATAATAAATGCTTTTAAAACAGCTTCATCAGAAGTTAAAGAAAGCTTAATTGATGCAATGGAAAACCGGGGATTTTCTTTGTCAGATCTGGCTAATATTCAACAAGGAGAAATTGCAAAAGTCTTTGGAGCAGGTGGAGGAACTCAGATACAACTAGGGAATTCTTTGAAGTATTATGAAGATTTAGGTTTATTAAAAGAGGTGATAAAATGAATTCGGAACAAATTGAAAAATTCAAACAAGAAATAGAATGTATTATAAAAGAAAAAAATTATATATCTTTACGGTATGTTCTTTTCGATGAAACAAATAGAACACCATTTGCTGTACATATATTTTACAAAGATGGTTTATTCATGGTGAATAGCAGAGATGAGAGAGCTTATGTAATTGGAAGAACATTTGAATTTGATAATTTTTCTGAGGCTGAAAAAAAATTCTTTAATGTATTGGACTTTATAGTACGTGAGGGTCGAAGGGACATATCTAACAGAGGAAGCTATATGTATTCCTCACCTCTTTGGGACAAACCATAATAATAAATTTAGAAAAGCAACTCAGTGAAATTTGATTTGAATTTTATCGAGCTCTCCCAGCAACAAGTCTCGACTGCCTTTATGCGCAGTGAGGATTTTGTTCGGTATTATGAGCCGTATTTAAAC
>CAJNCV010000029.1 GCA_905221385.1 bacterium | reverse complement strand
CTAGCTGAAACTGAAGCACTTGTTGAAGCGGATACGCTCGCTGACGTGCTAGCTGAAACTGAAGCACTTGTTGAAGCAGAGGCGCTCGCTGACGTGCTAGCTGAAACTGAGGCACTTGTTGAAGCAGATACGCTCGCTGACGTGCTAGCTGAAACTGAGGCACTTGTTGAGGCTGATACGCTCGCTGACGTACTTGCACTTACTGAGGCACTTGTCGAGGCTGATACGCTCGCTGACGTGCTAGCTGAAACTGAAGCGCTTGTTGAGGCGGATGCACTTGCCGATGTACTTACGCTTACTGAAGCACTCGTTGAAGCAGATGCACTTGCCGATGTACTTGCACTTGCTGAAGCACTCGTTGAGGCGGATACACTTGCTGATTGTCTTTGACTTAGACTAGTTGAAGCACTGCTACTCTTATACTCACTATCAGAAAGTTTTACAGTGAACGTATCCGTAGTCTTATCTTTATAGATAATGGTAACTGTTCCATTGTTACTAATAGTAAAGGAATCAATACGTTTTTCCTGCTTATTGTTTAGTTTCTCAACAGCCGCCAATATACGAGTTTTTTCTTGAAGTTTTAATTCAGAAACATTCTCTACTTGGAAGGTTTCAGTCGGTGCTACCCCTTCCATAATATCTGTCAGTCTACCTTGCACAATACGGACATTACCTGGCGAAGCATTTCCTGCACTATTTTTATTCCCAGCCTTATCCGTTGCTACTGCATTACGTTGCCAACTATTTCTACCATTTTTATCGTACTCTAGATTATCATTCAAATGAGCTCTTACTGTAATGCGAGCTGGACTAGCAGTAGTTGCTGTGATATTCCCCGTTAAATGATCTACTGTTCCCGTCCCATATTTATTATCTTCAAAGAAATTATTTTTAAGGGCTGAACCATTTGCATCTTCATTTGAAACAATCTTAAATTCTGATAATTGCCCGCTATTATCTGTAGCAGTGAAATTAATTTGAATATCATCTCCTGCGTACACAATATAGTTGCCGTTTACAGGTGTTAGAGTTTGACCGTTACGAGTCACCGTCGCACTTGGAACTGGAACAGCATCCACATTAGCTGGGATAACAGTTGTAGTATTATCACGGTAGGTAATGGTAATATTCCCATTTTCAGCTACCGAAATCGTTCCGGTTACGCCATCTTTCGTAAAATCACTACCAGATAAAAGCGACTGGTTTTTTTCTTTAAATTTTTCAAGTACCTGATTGCGTTCACTTAGAGTCAAAGAAGAGGGATTCTTAACAATAACAGTATCCCCACTAACTGGGTTGTGGCGTTCGTTGAAGCCTTTGATATGGAAATTCGTACGTGCTGTCGCAGTCAGACCATGAATATCTCTTACTGTATATTCCAGAACATAGGTACCAGGTTTATAGGGTTTCCAAATACCGTTTTCACGACCA
This sequence comes from bacterium, assembly GCA_905221385.1. Classification (GTDB taxonomy): domain Bacteria; phylum Bacillota; class Bacilli; order Lactobacillales; family Streptococcaceae; genus Streptococcus. Next base: position 1,483 of record CAJNCV010000029.1, on the reverse strand, counting down.
GGATTTCCAGAGCCGTTATCTCTACCGACTTTCCCTGTTATGTTAATGGTATATGTCCTCTGGGCCCCTGTTTGATTTCCCCAGTTATCATAGATATATAGATCTCCAAATCCCCTTTTCTTGGTAGCTGGATAGTTCGTCGCCCCCAACCCTGTAATAATAGCATTGGATGGGGAAGCCGTGATGTTATCCATCCCTTTATCATCATTCAGCCTTATCTGGAAATTGGCTGTTTCATCATTATAAATTGTGATATCAGATGGCATAGAGATTGTAGGTGGATTAGAAGCCGCACGTAGGTGTGCCCCTCTAGTAATCACTGTCCCATTTCGTACATCGCGTACACCAGAATTAGCCGCCAAAACAGCATTAATAATCGAATTACGTGCTAAAGTAGCTTTTTGCACTACTGTTGTTAAATCGCTAGTCGGATCAGCTAAGGCCTTTTCAATTTCTGTTAGCGCTGCATTGGCCTTAACAAGAGCTGAATCCGTATTTGGCAAATCAACTGCTTTTGCTAGATACTCACCTATCTCAGCTGAAAGATTGGTCAGCTTCTTACGGTTTTCATCTTGCTGTTTAGCTGTAACTTCTGATGATGCTATTGCAGCAGCTGCAGCCGCAACCAAGCTAGTTGTTACAGAAGTTGATTGAACTTCACTGACACTATTCTTACCAGTAATTTCAGTTGTTTTTAATGCAGCTGAATCAATTTCAAGGTTCTTTGCTTCTTTTGAAGTAGAAGACTGCTGTTCAATTGCTGGCGTCGATGCGCTCTGTTCAACAGACAGACTTGATACTATGGAAACATTCGATCCACTTGTTGATTGACTGGCACTAGCAGAAGCACTGACAGACTCACTGAATGAAGTGCTGGCAGAAAGACTAGTAGAAGTGCTGGCGGAAGCACTAGCTGACGAACTATGAGACACAGATTCTGATAGCGAAGTACTTTCACTCACAGAAGTAGACAAGCTAGCAGAAGTTTCTGAGTCACTCACTGATGTCTCACCTAGAACCACAGTGTTTCTTGTAGCCAAGATATCCTTTGATTCTACCGTCTTTTCAACTGCAATAGTATCATTAGCGTATACTCTCGTCTGAGTAGCTGCAAAACCTCCCAAAATGGTTCCAGTTGCTGCTACACCTTTCAACAAATCTAAGGCAGTCAATTTTTGACTTGCCTGATCTTCTACTAATTCTGTTTTTACCTGCGTAGCATCAACACCCCCACGCATAACTTTAAACAGACCAAATAGGGAAGTTGACGCCCGCAACCAATGTTTCCCCGACTTGATTAATTTATACCTTGTGATGCGGTCGGTCTCTCTATATTCACCTCGTTGGCGTCTAAAAAACATGTCCACTCTCCTAACTTAAAAAAGAAATTCTTCTTCCTAAAAAATTTGGGAACTATATACCAGTTTACACCACCAACAACATATTGTATTTATGAGAATATCAAAAAAGGCGGCTTCCAAAC
>CAJNCV010000028.1 GCA_905221385.1 bacterium | reverse complement strand
TTTTCTCATAGTGAGGCAGATAGTCCTGCTTAGTCTCTTCTTAAGAATTGATCTAAGTAATAATTAAAGTAGGTTTTCTGACCGGTAATCATGACGACCCGACCCTCAATTCCATAACGCAATTTCTCAGCCTGCTCATCTGTTAAACTCGTTTCAGCCTCTACTTTAAAGAAGTTGCCTTTTTCGGTCTTTGTCGCATTGCTGTCAATATTGGAAATGGTAGATGTCAGAACAAATTCCTTATTGTTCTCATCCAAGGCAGTGAAACGGATGGTCTCTCCCTGTTTAAGGCTAGAGACATCTTTTGAGGTCACATAAGTTGTGATGGTTACCTTCTTTTCTGTCGTCAAAACAGGATACAACTGGGCCAAGACCTTGCCTTCGGGAACCAAATTAGCCCCAGCAGTTTCAGGATTCAGGTGGAGAATCCCGTCCTCCGTCGCTGTAATAGCCCCTTTTTGTGCGATTCCTCCCTGTACTTTGAGATTGTTTTCAACTTCTAAAATCTTTTGATTTAGGGCTGTCAACTCTTGTCCGACTTTAGCCAACTGTTGGGCCTTTAGGGACTCAAGCTGGCTATCCAAACTACCAGAGTAGGCCTGTTGAGCTCCTGCACCTGCGTATTGGACCCGATAACCCGCTAGAGCGGATTCAAATTGGGAAATCTGACTGTCAATCTGTGCGATGACTTGGCTCTTGAGCTGCCCTTGAGTATCAGAAGCAGCCTGTGCTACATAAGCCTGATAAATACTATACCCGGCATTGGTCGAAGGAACACTGGTTCCATTTTGAATGGCGTCTCGCAGTGTCTGGTAGTCCGACAACTTGGCATTGGTTTCACTGATAAGGTTTCCTAATTCAGCTTGGGAACTGCTAGCAGCCGAATTTTGAGAGGCAATATTAGAATTCTGTTGTTCTGTATTACTACGGATGCTGGCCGCTTGGTTTTTATAGTCATTAAAGATCTGTTCATAGCCAAAGCGATCCTCTCCCGAAGCAAACTTACTAGTTCCTGTTTTCAAACTTTCCTGCAATAATTCCAACTGTCGTTTTTGTTCTTTCAAGGTTTCCGCTTGAGAGGAGAAGGTATCTTTCTGAGTGTTTTCGCTATCAGAATGATATTGAACTAAGAGGTCGCCTTTTTTGACCACCTTGTTTTCCTCTAGGTTATTGGTGACAATCGCATTATTACTGGTTGACTGGATAGTCGCTAAGATTTTACTTGGTTCAATAGAGGCCGCCGAGGTAATGGTGATTTCCTTTTTCGCAAAGAGAGAGAATAAGACCACAAAAATCAACAAGAAGAAAGTCGGTAAAATCACGCGTACAGAAAAGTTGGAATATCTACGATTATAAAATTCGGCACTCTCTAAGTAATGTTCTTCCATCTTCTTTCTCCTTTCTAACTATTGACCAGATGGGCATAGAAGCCATCCTGGGCAAGTAATTCTTCATGCGTTCCTTGCTCGACGATTTCCCCTTTGTCCAGAACGACCACTTTTTCAGACCGCTCTGCAATGGTCAATCGATGGGCAATGAATATAATGGTCTTGTCCAACTCCAAGAGGTTATCGATAATCTTTTTCTCTGTCAAGATATCCAGATTGCTGGTTGCCTCGTCGAGAATCAAAACAGGAGCATCCGTCAAAAGAGCCCGAGCCAAAGCCAAGCGCTGACGCTGACCACCTGAAATCCCTGTCCCGTCCGATGTCAACTCTGTTTGGTAATTCAAAGGCATCCGTTCAATGTCTTCTCGAATCTCCGCAATTTCCAGTGCCCGAATGATTTCTTTCTGAGTCGTTCCAGGTTTGGCACCTAGGAGAACATTCTCCAAAATAGTACCATTAAAGACATAAGGCTGTTGTGGCAAGTAGTTGATGTGGCGACGCAAGACATGCTTGTCAATCTGATTGAGATTGGTATTGTTAATCAGAATTTCTCCTTCGTTTGGATCGTAGAAGTTGACAATCATCTTGGCAAGAGTCGTCTTTCCAGAACCAGAAATGCCCACAAAGGCCACCTTACTGCCTCGTTCAATGGTCAAATTGATGTCTGATAAGACATTTCGTCCATAGCCGTATTTATAGCTGACCTGTTTCAACTCAATGTCCCCCTTGCTCATGCTTAAATCACGAATCGCTTTTTTATCCATAAATTCAGAGTCAACCAAATAGACCTCGTTCAAGCGGTTATTGGCCACTTGGGCTGTCTGGAGTTTGGTTTGTAGGTTGATGATGTTTTCTAGTGGATTTGTGAAATAAGCCAGCAAGGTATTATAGGTAATCAGTTGCCCTAGGGACATTTTATTGTCCATTACCAGAAGGGCTCCCATCCAAAGAATGGCAATATTCAATAGGAGCTGAGCCGTTTTCTTCAAGCCCATTTGAATATTTTCCATCCGACTGTAGGCAAATGATTTTTTCAGATAGTCCACAAATTCTCTGTCAATCTTTTGGTAACGGTAGTTTTCACTCGTCAAGGACTTGATTGTTTCAATTCCATTGATATCTTCGATAATGGAAGAGGAGAGAATGGCATTGGATTCCATGGTGTCTCGATTCATCTTCTCAAATGGTTTCATGAAAGCAAAAATCACGACGATATAAATCGGTAGCGAGAGAAGACTGATAAAGAAGAGATTAAAGTTTTGTGAGAACAAAACAATGGCCATGACAATCACAATCGAAACATCTAGAAAGATGGAGAGAATGGTACTGGCTAGGGCATCAATGATACTATTGGCATCATTAAAGCGTGAGACAATTTCCCCAGTTCTTCTGGTCGCAAAAAAGGACATGGGTAGATGGAAAACATGCTTGATATAGGACAAAATCACATCAATCGAAAGGCGTTGTCCCAAAATAAGAAGCAGGTAGCTCTGAGCATAGGTCAGAATCTGTTGTAAGATATAGACAACTACCAAGCCTAAAGAGATAATCCCTAAGGTATTGCGCATCTGATTGGGGACATAGGTATCAATGATTCCTTGAAGATAGTAGGAGCCGACGATATTGATAATCGTAACCAATAAAGTTGCAATAACGATATTGGCAATCAAGCCTTTTTGTTTCATTAAGATGGGAACAAAGGACCAGAGGCCGTTTTTCTGTTCCTTATGAGGCTTGTATTCAGGGGCAGGAGCAATAAAAATAGAAACTCCTGTCCACTCTTGGGCAAACTGTTCCTTGGAAAGTTTGGTCATTTTAACAGCCGGATCGGGGTCAGCAATATGAACCGAGTGTTTGTCATGACCCGTCACGACATAGTAGTGAAGTAATTTTTTATCCTTGATGACATGAGCGATAAAAGGGTAGACGACCCCTTTCATGTCAAACAAAGACATATCCGCTTTCAAGGCTCGTGTTTCAAAGCCTAATTCTTCTGAGACTTTTACCAGTCCAAAAGCAGTCGTTCCTCGTAAGGTGGTCTTGGCCATTTCACGCAAGCTAGCCAAAGAGTAGTAGGAACCATAGTAGCCATAAATCATGGCAAGGGCTGCCACACCACAATCTCTTGCGTCAACTTGAGCTCTATAATGACGCTTTGTAAATCTCATACAAACTCCTTTATTCACAAAAATGGGGATATTCTATGAGGGAAAGACCTCATAGAGGTTTTGGGGAATTCAGAAAACTCCCATAATCTACTAGCTTTCTCCATAAAAATAGACTTAGAAGGAGGAGAAAAGACAAAAGTAACTAACTCTATCATACACTAATGTGGCTTATTTTTCCAATGGTATCGGTTATTTCAAAGATATTGATACCAGAAATTCTCAGACATCTATTTGACATGAAAAAGCCTCTTGTCCCAATCAAGACGAACAAGAGGCTTTCTGTCAAAAGACAAACTATTAGTTAAAAATTCCTTGGTCAGCTCCGCCACCGTTGTTAGCGCCACCACGATTGCTAGAACCAGATCCTGATCCAATTCTAGAACGAATGCGACCGTATGCACGGATAGCGAGTCCACGTACAGTGCGACCAACTTCACGACCGATATCAAACACGGCACGTACAAGGTCACCGCCGACCCATCCACCTTCAACCTCAACCAATTCAGCTTCAGTAAGTGGCATAAACTTTTGATCTAATGATTTAAAATCTTTGTTCATGAAAATCACCTTTTCCTATCTAGAATGACAAAATTAGCTAAAAAGTCCTACGAAGAAACCTGAGAGTAGTGATCCACCCAAAACAGCCAAAGAGACTGTGAATACATCAACAGGGATACCGTAGAATGCCCATCCACCGTCAACCATCATCATTTCTTCTTCAGTCAAAGCAGCGAACTGATTGTCCATCATAGCAAAGTTTTCCATAAAAGTTCTCCTTTTATTAATATGTTGTTCTTAGTTGGAGGAAAGCCCTCTCAACTCGACAACTATATTATACAATAGGCAGGACCTCCTGTCAACTGAAATAAGGGTAGATTTGGTAAAAAATTGAGCTGATTTGTTAGGTGAAATGT
>CAJNCV010000027.1 GCA_905221385.1 bacterium | reverse complement strand
CGGCTAGTAATAATACTTGTAAAAATCTTATTCTTATCGTATTGAACCATTACTTAAACCTCACATTGGCTGTATTCAAGGAATTTATCACTCATAAATAGGATTCCCCTTTTGTATTTCTATGGTTCAGAAATATATAACTTTTCTATAAAATTAGTAAAATTATCTGCCAAAAAGTATACATTTGAATCTACCGACGACTGGTCAAATATAAATGTGTGGTCCCAAAAATAAATTCCTCTATCTTCTCCACTCACAATCATAACAAATAACCCTCCTCCATATTCCGTTCCGAAGGCAAATGAATCGTATGGAAGTTCCATTTGATATTCTGAGTTCCAATCCGTTAGACTAAAGTTTTTATTCTCTGAAATACCTAACATTGTCCCTAAAATCACCTCTTCATTTAAATCATCAATAAAAAACGATAAGTATTGTTCTTTAGGAATACCCACATTAACTTTTAATAGAAATTCCTTATAGTCTTCTGGAAGTATTACATTTATTTTTTTTTCTATCTCTGATAGTTCTGAATTTGAGATATGTCTCTCTAACGATTTAAAATAATACATTCTTTCCTCTCTTATTTTCTTCTTAAAGCAAACCCACCTTATTTTATGGATGCCATTATATTATCAAAATCCTCTTTTAGTTGCTCGTATTTCTCATTACTATAGAGATAAAACGCCTCTATTCCTCTATGTATTATTGTATATACAGTTGGATGGAAATTCTTATCTGTGGCATCGATAACAAATTGCGTCATTTGAGTAGCTGCCTCTGGACTATAGCCCAACGCTTCTATTCCAACACGAATCATTGTAACTTGAACATCGATTGGAGAAATGGACTCTTGAATTGCTTTAGCATTTAAAACACCAAATATATAGGAAGCTAAAATTTGCCTATTCATTTCGTCCTTTAGATCAATTTTAACCAATTGGATAATATCACTTGCTATTCTTAATGACTCGCTTACATATTGCTTTTCCATTTATTTCTCCTTATTTCTCCTTATTTCTCCTTATAATACTTTATATTTCCCTTTAGCATAGCCACAGGGAATATAACCCAATCGATATAAAGTATATAAATCATCAAAAAACGGTGAATTTACATTCAGACATTCATTCTTTATCGTTAAATATATCGAAATATTAATTATATCAAATCTAATTTGGGGTATCATTGATTCAAATATTTTTTTTCTTCAACTAAAGCAAACAGTTGTTTTGTAACAATAGGAATAATTCTTTCTTTTGCATCCCTACTCAATTCATTCCATTTTTTGAAAGTTTCTCTCTCATTTTTTAATAAATATGCGGTTAGATCACCACGTTGTTCAAGAACAAAATTTTCCCATTTTAAACTTGTGATATTTTTTTCCGCAATGGATAACTTATCTAGCTCTATTATAGGAATATTAGTTTTTCGAGAATTCACTAATAATTTTATACTAGTTAAATTATCAACTACTTCTGAAATTATTTTCATTTTAAATACACACCTTACTACTTACTGCAGATAAAAATTTTCTGTTCCATCCTGAATATGGAGAATGCGGAACGTCTGCTCATCAATCCATCTTACTGGAACAAAAAGTGAACTTTTCTCCAAATTTGAAAGAAGCTGTTCCCTATTTTTTTCTGTTTTATTTGATGAAAAACGTTGTAAACTATCTTTGACGTTCATTCTTTTTTAATTCCTTATCTAAATCTTGAAGTAGGTAGATGATTTCTAAATTATAATTAGCAGTTGCATCTATCAACATACGTGCATGATCCTTAAGATGAACATTCGATGGGATAGTTTCTGTTTCCTTTATTGATCTAATAATGGTATAAAGAGCGTTAATTGCTCCTTTTTCCTGTATTTCCGAAGGATACTGTTCATCCATTATTTCTAAAATTTTATTGGCTATCTCTATTGATTTCATACTCATAATCTACTCCTTAATTAGGGACAGTCCTTACATCCACAACCCAATCCTGCGACCATTCCTGTGGTAATAATATTTGGTCAGCACCACCTTTCAGCACAGTCCCTGATGAAGAAATCTTCTGTGACGCAACTTTTCCAATACTTAATGTTTCTCCCTTATAGCAAAATGTCTTGAAATCCTATTTCTGATATTTGTTCATTAATATATTTTATTCCAACACCGTTTTCAATATCCCATTCACAATCACAAATGAAACCTGCTTCGCGTGTATTATCATCAAAATTCATCGGAATCATAATTTGTTTTACTGTCAAAAATTTAAAGATTTCACTCGGATTATTTTTAGCATTTAATAACTTCTGACCAAAATTAGAATCTGAATCCAGTCTATCAATTACCTCATCAATTATTGAATTATAATATCCAACAATACCATTCTCGGCTTGGGTAACACAGTTCTGAATATCACTGAAAAAAAATTCAAAAGCTTTGATTTGATTTTCATCGAAGACCGCATCTTCATCTGCATCAATATTTATTTCAACAGAAAATTCCTTTTTAAAAATATTTAATTTAATACTCTTAGTCCAACCATTATTAAATGTCAATTCCCCAAAAACAGGATGTACTATCTTCATTTCACACCTCTTTTTCTACTGCAATAATTCCAACAACTTTTTAACTTCTGAAACACCGCCTAAATGCCCAAATTTACTATTTATGATACTCGGAACTAGTTGCATACTTGTTATGTCATTAAGTTCGTGCCGCGTTAGTTTATTTTCTTTTCTAAACTTAACAATTTCTCGACGAGTTTTCCCTAATTCTCTAGCAAGGAGCTCATCAGCTTGTCTAAAGTTAGCATTTCTGGCAATACCAATGATCTGAGTCAAATCTACAGCTCCGATAGCAGTCTCTGAAACCATACTTCCAGCTGCACCAATAAAACCTTCCGCAAACAAGAGTGTATCTTTCATTCCTTGACGGTAAAATCATCTAGCGCTTTATAGGATATCAAGGATAAAGTATAAGATCTAACTTTTATTTCATCTCTATGAAGGTAGATGTAAAATTTCAACTTACTAAATAGCTCATTATAAAAAGTTTTTTCAATAAATAACTCAAGGAATTTATCACTCATAAATAGGACTTCCCCATTAAACTTTCTAATACTCTTAGCCTCTATAAAAACTTACTCAAAACCAATTACTGTCCACTCATCAATATAATTCCAAAAATTTAAACCTCTTTCAGGCAAATCCATTTTAGACCATAAATAAGCTCCGTTTTCTAATTTAGAATCTATATCCAATACGATATAGTCTCCCATACCATTACTAAAAAATGTAAATAATGCTTCAAGATTAAAATCTATTTGCTTGATATATTCCCATTCATACAAGGATACCGGCTCTATATTTTTGACGGGATCCAATCCCATACTTTTACTTCTATAATCATAAAAACCATTATGAATATTTGTGTAAAAGTTTACTATTGAGCTGTCCAATGACACAAATAAATCTCCGAATTTTTTCCTTAATTCATCGACTGAGACTGGGTTCTTACCTTCATACAGAAGTACATCTTTATTATCATAGGATGAAATTGTATATAATATAGAGTATTCACCATTGTAGAAAATCAAGTCAAGCCGAAGCAAGTATTCATCTAGATAGGAAATTGTATTAGACAATTCTGCTGATACAAATTTCTTCCATTCTGTAAGAAGTATGCTTTTTCTTTCTTTAAAGTCATCAGAAAGAAAGATTTTTTTCCAAAATTGCGGAATATCTGCCGATAAGATTTTAGAGGTTTCCTCTATAATCTCCACTTCAGAATTTGATAGTGTATACTGGCCCAAAATATTTGATAAATTATCCATAATTACTAACCTCTATTATTTAATTAAAAGAATCAATTAAATTTTGCAAAACAACTTCCAATTCTCTTTCCTTGGCTATCATAGTACTTTTAAAATCTGCAGAAATAGGTATATTTTCTTTTACATATCTAGTCCACTCGCTATAACTCTTCGAACCTTTAGATGTGTTTGCTGTTTTGCTCAATCCGATAAAATTCTCTTCATAATTTAGAACATCAAGTTTTTGTTTTAGCGTCATTTTTTCGAAGCCTTCCATTTTTGTAATCCTATCCATTGAAACAATATGGTCAGCTTCTAATCTTTCTCCAATTTCTATAATCTTACCAGGAATAGCTGGATCGGGCATCGGTAACTGGATATCTTTATTCACATTATTTCTAATATTTCTGGATGGTGTCATTTTTCTCAATTTTGCGTATTCTTCATCAGAAATTTTCCGTTCACCATATCTAGCTTTGCCTTCAGATTTTGCTCCTTCTAAGACACTATCTCTAAGCTTACTTGTAGTCCTACTAGAACCACCTACTCCTCGTACTACATCATCCGCATGTTTGCTTGAGAAGTGCATCACATCACGCAGAGTCTTACTCTCAACGCTGAAGGCAGGCATGGTTCCCATACCTCCCGCAAAGGCAACTGCCTTTTTACGAATGCCAACCGGGATTCGGGTGTCTAATAATTTCTCGCCAAATTTCCCAATGACATTATTGCTCTTCGCTAGGATATTGTCAACCTTTGATCCCCATTTTTCGACATTTGCGAGAATTCTTGCTTTGGTACTGTTCTTGGCTAAGCTAATCATCTCAGCTGCCTTAGC
>CAJNCV010000026.1 GCA_905221385.1 bacterium | reverse complement strand
GCTAAGGCAGCTGAGATGATTAGCTTAGCCAAGAACAGTACCAAAGCAAGAATTCTCGCAAATGTCGAAAAATGGGGTTCAAAGGTTGACAGGATTCTTGCGAAGGGCGATGATGTCATCAAGCGTTTCACCAAAAATCTACTGAAGAAAGATCTTCCTTTCTCAGTAGGAAGCGAAGTTTTAGCTGGTGTAGGTAGAGTAGGTCATCAGCCAACAGTCGGTGAGGTCATTCAGTATTTTAAGGATAAAGCTCGGGATGTTTATTCAAAACTTTCGAGCTCCAGAGGAGGATTTTCTTGGACTCTACGTGGAGAAAATGTTGAGATACCCAATATTTCCTTGAAAGAAATCGAGTATGCTAAAAGAGCTAGAGAAGAATATCAAAAATTAAGAAGAGAATTTGACTTAACTGTTCGAAAAGAATTTTTAAAGGATATTTCCAAAGATACTGATAAATTACGAGAGTTGGGATTCAGTGAGTCCGATATACAAAAATTAGCAGATGGTTTAGTTCCTAAAGGTTACCAAGTTCATCATCAGTTGCCATTAGATGATAGTGGAACAAATAGTTTTGAGAATCTTGTCTTAATAAAGAATGATCCTTATCATAAAGTGGTAACTAATTATCAACGGCATATTGTTAAAGGTATGGAAGTTGGAGACTCTAGATTAGTTGATTGGCCATTCTTTACAGATAATATTTATCCAAATTAGAATAGAGGAGATATAAAAAATGTGGATGAATTTTATTTCAAAAATTTCAGAAATTGAAGAAAAGTACGGAGATTCTGTTAATAGTGGAGTTCCAAATACTGTTTTTTCAGCTCTTATGAAGAAACATAACGTTTGGCCGAATGATGAAGTAATGGAAGATTATAAAAGATTTCTTTCTCAAGTAAATGGAATTGATTTTAATGGTTTCATTTTGTATGGTATTTCTCAAAAAACAAACCCAGATATTATAGATGAAGATGTCTATGATATATTTGAAATGAATATTATTTGGCATGAGGAATCTAGTAACAACAGCTATTTCTTTTTAGGTGAGAGTGGTATGAGTTGGTATGTCTATGATACTTTTGATAGAGTATATAAGGAGTTAGATTTACCTTCAGGAGATCTAGTTAACAAGTATAGTACTCTAGACGACTTATTGGAATCTGTTTTAAAAACAGCATTGAACTAGCATTAGTAGTTAACTCTAGAAAAATGGGGTTCAAAGGTTGACAATGTCTTATCGAAGAGTAATAATGTCATTGGGAAATTTGGGGAGAAACTATTAGACACTCGAATCCCAGTTGGCATTCGTAAAGAGGCAGTTGCCTTTGCGGTAGGCATGGGAACCATGCCTACCTTTAGCGTTGAGAGTAAGACTCTGCGTGATGTGATGCACTTCTCAAGTAAACATGCGGATGATGTAGCACGAGGAGTAGGTGGTTCTGGGAAGGCGGAGCGAGTCTATGATGATATTATTCCAACAGTTAAAAATGGTAAATTTAATGAGTGGTTTGATAATTTAGTTCCTGAAGAACTAGAGAAATTATGGGAAATCCCAGAATTACGTAAAAAAATCGAAGATAGAATAAGAAGACCAGGTGGCTACCATGAATGGCATCTTGTTTCTCGGACTCCTCAATTTAAAAAATGGGGAGTTTCCATGGATGATATCAAAGAAATGAGAAGTTTAATTGAAGATGTGCAGTTCATAAATCCTCGTGGAGTACATGGAGGACGGGGTTCTACAAAAGCTCATAATGAGATATTAAAAATTATTGATTCGTCATATGATTATGAGGAATTTGCACACAGATTAAATGAATGGGCAAGTCGAAGAATGAAAAATGGAATTTTAGATTTACCAGAAGGATTGAGAAGGTATTAAAAATGAAACAAAAAGTATCGTTATGGCTTGGTAATTTTGCCAGTCAAGAAGAATTTCAAGAATACTTCAAAATTTCATATAAAGAGGATGGGGATAGCGTTTCTTCAGAATTTGAGACAGACTTTCATTTGTCGTACTACGATAGAGATTTAGTTGAAAAAGATTGGGTTGATGTTCCTGAAAATAATATTGATGTTTTGCTTGAAGGTTTCTCATACGATGAAGAGATTATTATGCAGTTTCCTAAAATATCATCAACCTATAATACAATTGTTTTGATTTATGATTTTGATTATTCTAAAGAAGAATTAAAAGTAAGTAACAATGGTTCTGGGACATTAGAGTTTATTGGTATCGCAGAATACGATTACTAAGCGTAGCATATAAGGAATTCTGGCACATCATCACCCCATCCAAGCCTGGCTGAAGGACCGCTCGAATGAGATTGGTTCCTGGTGGGGGGATGTCGTTGAGGGAACACGAAATCTACCGCTTCCTCAAGGGATGAAAGATTCTCTCCTGTTTGCGGAAGGTTTTATTGGTGCAGCTGGAAGTATGGTTTCAGAGACTGCCATAGGAGCTGTAGATTTGACTCAGATCATTGGCATTGCTAGTATTGATGGCGTCAATCGCTTAACAGGAGGTCGAACTCCAGAGTGGATGAAGCGGGACTTGCAAGGAACGGCAGATAACCTGTCTAGCCTTGCGGAGTTAGGAGTAGGAACTTACACTGCTCTGACGGATCCAGGAGCGGCTCAGCGTGGCCAGGATCCCAATGCTAGTTATGCGGATAAGGCAGCTTATCGTGCTCAGGAGACAGGGAAAGCCCTCTGGGATAAAGTTACCCATATGGATGCCTATGATGCAGGAGGCTTGACCTTTGAGATTGCCAGTCTTTTTGTCGGTCCAGCAGCTGTAGGTAAGATGGCTAAGGGGACCAAGCTAGGAGCTAAGGCAGCTGAGATGATTCAGTTAGCCAAGAACAGCACCAAGGCAAGAATTCTCGCAAATGTTGAAAAATGGGGTTCAAAGGTTGACAATATCCTGTCTAAGAGCAATAATGTCATTGGGAAATTTGGGGAGAAATTATTAGATACTCGAATCCCAGTTGGCATTCGTAAAGAGGCATTTGCCTTTGCGGGAGGTATGGGAACCATGCCTGCCTTCAGCGTTGAGAGTAAGACTCTGCGTGAGGTTAGACAGTTCTTTAGTAAACATGCGGATGATGTAGTACGAGGAGTAGGTGGTTCTGGGAAGGCGGAGAGAGTCACACAAGCTGTCAATAATATGTCGGAGTTTTTTGAGACAGACTTTGGAAAAAAGATTAGGGACAATCTTAGAAAGACGAAGAAACAATATGACGGGCAAAGTGTTTATGAGATGATGAAGAAGGTTGATAGAAATTTGCGCAAAGGAGATTACCTGTATTTGGATGGTTTACATATGGACCATTTTGAAGTTTTTGATAAACGTGGTAATTTGAAATCTGTACTTAATCTTGATGGTACTTTAAACACAGATAAGTTATTAAAAGCTAAAGGAAGGAAATTACATTGAAGGAAGAAATCTATAAACTTTATGAGGTGTGTAAACGATTCAATTCGAGGCTAGGATACTCGTTAGAAGAAAATAAAAAATTAAAAGATTTTAAAGAATTGATAGATGATAATCTATCTGATGACTTTCAAGAGCTTATGTCAGGTATTTCAGCATTCAAGGAAGAAATAATTGATCAAAGTATAGCTGATGAGCAATACAGTCAATTCTATTACGAGTTATTGTCTTCGATGGCTAACTTTTCTTCTTACTTTGCAGATTTGCATGAAATAATTTTTGATCTAAACAAAAGACGCAGATTTAAAATGGGAGAAATTACCAAAGAGGAATTAGTCAGTTCAGATGAAATAATTTTAGACGATGAGGACGATGAATCTGGAAATTAAAGAATAGATATTTATTGTTTTTCTAAACGCATTAAAGATTTTGTCCGGCGGAGGATGTAGTACGAGGAGTAGGTGGTTCTGGTAGGGCGGAGCGAGCCACACAAGCTGTCAATAATATGTCGGAGTTTTTTGAGACAGACTTTGGAAAAAAGATTAGGGACAATCTTAGAAAGACTAAGAAGAAGTATGACGGGCAGAGTGTTTATGAGGTGACTAAAGATATAGATGATATTTTGAAAAAAGGAGATAAATTGTACTTAGATGGTCTGCATAAAGATCATTTTGAGGTATTCAATAAAAGAGGTAAAGTAAAGGATGTTCTTAATCTTGATGGAACTTCTAATAGTAAAAAATTTAATTTAGCTTCTGGAAGGAGATTAAAATGATTAGTTCAGAGTTAAAAGATGTAATGAAACGATTGACTATTCTTAATGAGAACAATAAAGGTGTGCTACTTAGAGAAGAAAGTATCAGAGATATAGACAATACGATAAATATCTTTCTAAAAAAATATGAAGATCGTTTTTATGAAGGATTAAGATTGTTTAACAAGATAGACATTACTACAATTTCCTCTTCAGAGAATTCAGATTATACTATTGCTTTCTATAATCTATTAACTGGAATTAGGGGGATAATCGATTGTTTTGATGACTTTGATGATATTTTAGTTGAAATGAATAAAAACTTCATGTATCAAAGTGGCGAAATCACAAAAGAAGAATGGGAAAGTTCAGGGGAAATAGTCTTGGATGACGAAGAAAATGAATTTGGAGATTGAAGAATAGATATTGATTCCTCGCTTTTTATGTTCACTAGGAGGAAGACTAATGGGATTTTATGTCGATATTGCGGAGCTTCAGAAAGCCCAAGAGGCCTATATGAAGATGGTCGC
>CAJNCV010000025.1 GCA_905221385.1 bacterium | reverse complement strand
CGGCTAGTAATAATACTTGTAAAAATCTTATTCTTATCGTATTGAACCATTACTTAAACCTCACATTGGCTGTATTCTTATCAAACTGACCGGCCATAGCTTTATCATCAGCCACAATCTTCTCACCAACTGTAATCATTTGAGAAGTGCGCTCCATTTCAAAATCCTTATAATCACTCAGAATTTTTTTCGCTTGTTCTTGAAGGGTCTCAAAAGATTTCATCCGATTCAAGGTAGTTTTTCCAATCTTTGTCACTTGAATGTCTGATACAGATGCGACCTTAGTCCGTGCTGAGGTAACAACACTTTGCCAAGAAGCTGAACTGATTCCTATTTTATCCATCTATCCTACTCCCTAAAAAATAGCTGCCAAGAAGCTTTCAACCGCATTCCAAGCACTTCCAATAGCACCACCTAAATCGCCTAGCTCCAATTTTCGCTTTGCGATCTCTGCATCCAACTTCGCCAAATTCATTTCATGCTCATTTTGATGTGTATTCATCGTCGTCGCAATTTTCGATAAAGTCTTATCAAATGTATCGCGTCTTGTCCCTTTAAAGGTATCTGTAGAAATAGTTGTAGAGTATTGAGAAACTGTATTGCGGAACTCACTATAGGATTGAATTTGCTTAGAAAGTTCTTTTCTAGCAGATTCTAACTTCTCAATCTCTGCTTTTTTCTTATCGTATGCTTTCTGGTACTGATTCGCCAAACTTTCATAGCGACTCGCTTGCGCTCGATTATAAGCATTACTAGCAAGCCGCTTTTCTTCAAAATCACTCATCTTTATACCTCTTTTGACTAAATCTTACAGTTAATAGAATTATATCAAAAATTCTGATGTTTTACCATAAGGAGTCATAACCACCCGTGAAAACGGGTGGCTTGTACACCGGCTATAAGCCGTTTCTCTCCAGCGGCGTCTAAAGACGCTCGCTGAACTTCGTTCAGGTCGTGCTATATTACTTGACTAATGCCCGTCACAACGGGCTTTTACCTTGTTCTAAATCCGCCATCAGAAAACGGATCTTCATATTCTTTTACACTCAGCTTATCAAGTGCAATGTCATTCTTTTCCTGCTCGCGAATATATTTAGCTACGGTCTTTTCGTTTAGTCCAACGGTACTTACATAGTATCCCCTGGCCCAGAACTTTCGATTTCCATACTTATATTTTAAATTAGCGTGCTTATCAAATATCATTAATGAACTTTTACTCTTGAGATACCCCATGAAATCGGAAATCGAAAGTTTGGGAGGTATCAGTACAAGCAGGTGTACATGGTCTGGCATCATATGACCTTCGATAATCTCCACGCCACGAAAACGGCATAGATGTTTAATAATATCTATCAAATCCGACCTGACTTTGTAATATATCGCCTTACGGCGATACTTAGGTGTAAAAACTATATGATATTTGCACATCCATTTGGTATGTGATAAACTGTAACTGGTTTTAGCCATTTATTTTTCCTCCTTTATCTAACCTGAACAATTAGATTATACTTGGAAAAATAAATGGAAGCTAGAAGCCTTGTCAGCCACCAGCATAGCTGGTGGTTTTCTTGTTTTTCTCTACGAGAAAAACTGGCTTGAAGCCATAATGGAAAATAAAAGCAAGTCAAATGACTCGCTTTTATTAACTGATAAGCTTAATACGATAGCCTTCTCGGCTGGTGAAGTAGTTGTACTCATCCACTCCGACAACGGACTCTGTAAAGCTACTCTGGTAAAAATAATAGTATAAAAATGATACTATTTCGTTCTTCCTTTTACCACTTTCTCCTTGTTTTCCTCCAACCACTGTAGATAAAGCTTTGCATAGCGTTCTTCTTCATCGTTACGGTAACCTTCAAATATGACTTCGTCAATATCTTCTTCGTTAAAATAATAAATCTCTTCTGGATTGAGACCGTCTGGAAAAACAGAGCCTGTATAGTCAAAAACAACATCTGTTCCCTCCTGATTAACAATCATTCCACGACCAATAATAACAACTTTCTGGTTACCATCTGCTAAGTAAACAATACTTCCTAATGGTAATAACATTTTATGCCTCCTGTGTATTTTTAATTTGAAACTTATATTTGTTTAGAGTTATTTCTATAAAATAAGGGTACAATATCAAAGCATATCCCCCAACAAAAGTGAAGAAGAATAATGTAAAATAATTTGATGTGAGTATTCCGACTATAAAGCAAGCAGATAATCCTAAAACAAAGAAAATAAATTTTGCTAATTTTTCAGGTAAATATGTTTTCTCAGATTTAATTACTGTAGTAGGGCTTATTATTTTATGGTCTAATTGTCCAAGGTCAATGCTTTTATCCAAGCCTAAATTTAAAAAAGTAATAATCAGTAGCAGACCTATAACAAATACAACTAAAATCGGAAGCCAAAACTGAGGGATTTTATCATTATGAGCAAAAGTAGGTGGAAAGAACAATAACCACAATGCTACCACTAAACTGATAAAACTACTAGCATTGATACTTTTTAAAACAGATAACCATTTTGGATTAGACTTAATTTTATATCTATCTGATCTATCTGTAACATCATAAATATTATAACTTAAAAAATATTTTGGAAAAAATCCCCACAAATAATTTCGGATGTCCTTTGGATTAAAATAATCTATTACATAAAGACGGTTATGGACTTCTATTAAATAATAACGATTGTCTAGTCTACCTACTACACGGGCTACATATTTATCTTTTTTTTCCATTATCCAAAAACTCCTTTAATTGCTTTAAGTGGATTGCTAAATGATTTTCCGATATTAGATATTCCTTTTCCTATTCCGTTTAAAAGATCTCCTGCACCATCAACTACAGCTCTAAATGGTTTCACATTTTTATACAGAGCTTTTACACCTACAGAAACAGCAGAACCAACTACAACAGCTGCTCCTACACCAACTACAATTGGAAGTAAACCTGTAGCTGCTCCTGCAAAAGCTGATCCAACTATAGCACCTACAGCTTTACCAGCAAGAAAGCCGGCAGTACCAGCAGTTACGCCATAACTTACTGCTCTACCAACATTATGGTATTCTTGATAATGTTCGCTGCCTTCTGACCACATTCCTAGACCAACAAGTCCTCTTCCACCCCATTTAGCAACATTTCCAAGAACTTTACTGGTAGAATTCGGTATTTTTTTCAGCGTGCTAGTTAGCCAATTTCTCATTTTTGAACTATCTTTTATAAATCTTCCTGCGGCATCACGCGGTTGCAAAGTCGCCGCCAGTGAACGACCTATATTTTTAGATTCCTCAATAACTTTCCCTTTAACATGATCCAAAAAAGATCCTATAGTTTCTTTAGAAAATTCGCTTCCAACCATGGCCTCCGTAAGGCTACTCTTGATCGATACTACTAAAGCTCAAGTGTCAATCTTGGATATGAGATATTCTTTTTCTCTACTATAAATTTCTCCTGCAACTGTTCCTCTGCTTCATCAATATATCCCTCAAACCAAATCTTGTCAATATTTTCATGATTGAAGAAATAAACTTGATTATCCGTATTTCCAGAAGGATAAAGACAAGCTGAATAGTCAAAATATCCAATTGTTCCTCGACTATTGTAAAGTGGAAACCGATTTATAATCATCACTTTAGTATCACCGTTCTGTAGTTGAACAACACTTCCAATAGGTAAATAATTACTCATTCTTTAACTCCTTTATCAATTGATTTAAAATAATATATCGTTCTTTCGTTTTTGTATTTAAGAATAAACAAAAAGGAAAAAGTAAACCGACGGAAACAAATAAGAATAAAAAGATTGATGTCAGTAAATATAGAATAGCAGAAATTGTAACTATTAGAAATAAAGATATGATAGTTATCATCGCAATCTTAGCATTTCTTTTTTCTTGATGAAGAAATATACCATATGATTCTCTCGACAGGTATAAATCAGATAATTCTATCCCTCTATACAACTTTTTAACGTAGATTCGCGAAACAGAAAAAACTGCAATTGTCCCAAATATCAGTATTAAAATATTAAATAATAAAATATTTATAAATAGATATTGATTTAACCATCTAACTATTGGCAACATAAACAGTATAATCATCACTAAGAAAGATTGACTATAACTGCTTTCTTTTTTATCTATCCTGATTAGTAATTTTTGACTGCTTTTATCATAAAAAACAGATTGCTTTTGATAGATTCCTACAGGAATAATTTCGTAATTATCTTTCATCATCTCACCCAAATACACTTCCCAAACCACTCATCATTCCTGTAAAAGCATCGCCGATATTTTTTCCAACATCATTGACCGTCTTTCCTATTGTATCAGCTGCATGCTGTATGTTACTAATGGTATCATCTATAAAAGGTTTTGCAACACTATCATACACCCAGTCAAAAATCATTGATCCTGCAACTCCTGCAACAAAACCTATTGCTGCTCCACCTACTGTACCAACCACCGGAAAAGCACTACCTATAGCTGCCCCAACTTTAGCAGCGCCAATACCAATCGCTACATGTCCTCCAGTCTTTACTGCTGCATGACCAATATTTTCTCCATCTGCAACTTGCATGCCAAAATCCACTGCAGCCCCTAGAGTCTGTACGCCATATTTAGCAACTCCTTTAACAAATCCACTATATATAGGATTAACATCAACTGGAATAGTATAAGTCCCACCGCCTGAAACAGCTCCCAGCAAACCATATTGCATATTTTGGGGACTATGTGTCAACCATTCCCAAGAAGATTGAATAAACGCATTTATAGCTTTATCTGTCATAAAACTTTTTAAAGCTTCTTGACTAAACGCTCCAAATAAAGACGATAAATAAGATGGCAAGTTTTGATTCGATGAACCATCCTCTCTATTTTCTAGACCAGGTGGGATTTCCTCTCCATACTCCGCCTTCTTAGTCACCTCCCTCGCAAGAGCCTGCAATTCCTCAATCCCTGCCTTGTCCTTGTCAAA
>CAJNCV010000024.1 GCA_905221385.1 bacterium | reverse complement strand
TTGGGAACTATATACCAGTTTACACCACCAACAACATATTGTATTTATGAGAATATCAAAAAAGGCGGCTTCCAAACGGAAATCGTCTTTTAATAATGTCTAAATTCTTCATAATGTTCACTCATATATTCTGCCAACCATTCCATACCATAGGCTATCTCAAATACTTCCAATATCAATGAAAGGTCTGGTTGAAAACCATATTCTTTGAGTTTATTGATAATATCTTTTATAGAACGAATTTTCACTAGTTTAATAATTTCCCCAGCATCCTGCCTATCTCTATCTCGTCCGCTGTCTAGTTTCATTCCGAGAATGTAAGATAATGGTGGTACAAAAACAGTCAAATTTGAATAGCTAAATGCCTTCTCACAGATAGACAGTGGCGGTATTTTATTCATATTTGCAACATTGTTGTTCAGCCATAACTCATCAGGCTCATTCACATCAAAATCATCGCCAACTTTCTCAATAATGCTTCTGATTTTAGCATCTTCTTGATAAAAGGCATCTACATCTTGTGTTCCTCGGAGATTGTAATACTCCAGAACAAAACCACCAACACAGATAATTTCTAGGTCAATATTTTCCTTAGCTAATTCTGTATTGAGAGCCTCAAATAAAACTTTCTTATCCATAGTTACCCTCTCTAAAGAGTTTCAAAATATCTTTTGGCTGACTTTTACGGTTCGCCTGCAAAACGTGTTCTCTTGTGTGTGTACCTTCTGTTAAAGCATCTTGAAGGGTTATTTTTTGGAAAGGTGTTAAGGTAGGATTTTTCAACAATTGCTCTACATCATCAGTAGTTAGTTTAGTCTCCTCATCTTTAATGACCTTATAAAGATAGCGAAACCACAAATCACCGTCACTTCCAGCATGTTCACTAGCTCTCACCATGTAATCGTACCATGTTGTCATTATTATTCCCCCTCATCTTTTCTAGGGTTATAGTGCATTGCTATCCAAAGTTTTTTGTCAAAATCAGATAATTCTTTTTTCTTCTGATAAATGCAATCGTTCAAATCAGGAAATTTGAGACTGTATTTTTTCTCAAAAAAGATCTGAAACTCCTCTTTACTTTCTGCAATATCAACCAAGGCTTCTAACTCTGCCATTTGTTTGGCAATAGCCTTTCTGTCAATTCTCTTTTGACTATCTCCAAGTACGTCATAAACACAACGTTTTGTTAGTTGAGTATAAAAAGAGCGATGTTCAGTAACAAAATCAAAGGAATAGGTCTTATCCCAGAGTTTGGTGTATTTATTGTAAAAACCATCTGAAAGGCTGACCTGATAACCAATCAGCTTACTATCAACTCTACGAGCGATAGACCTTTCCAATTCAAAATGTAGGTCATGTAATGTATTAGTAGCCATAAATCAGCTCCCTGTATTTAGTTCGAACACAGGCATTTGAAATCAGGAGATTAAAACGCTCACTATCCGAATAGTCACGAGTATTATAACGAAAAACAAATTCATCTACATAGTCTTGAAGATATTTCTTAGACCACGAATGGTAAATTCCTAATACTCCACGTTTCAATCCAGCCCAAAAGCCTTCAATCGTGTTGGTATAAACATCACCTTGCACATACTCACTAATTCCATGATTAACAAAGTCATGATTATACATCTTAGCCACTTTATTATAACCCAGCCATTCATCTGTGTAAAGTTGAGCTGTTTCCTTTACGTATTTGACAATCTGTTCAGTCAATGTTTTCATCTTTGTATCTGGAACATGATGAGCATTAACTTTACCTTGACGTTGTACCATGCCTACTACAGCAGATTTGTTTTTCAATGAACGCCCTTGAGCATTTTTGACTTTTTTGGAGTTATGACGGTTCTTGTTTTTACCACCTATGTAGGTTTCATCAACTTCCACAACATCATCAAGACTATTGTTGTTTTCAGAACTAAAACACTTACGGATACGTTCCAGCATGAACCAAGCTGTTTTTTGCGTAACACCAATATCTTTTGATAATTGTACAGATGAGATTCCTTTTTTGTGAGAAGTCACAAGCCAAATTGCTATAAACCATTTACGAAGTTCAATTTTAGTATTGTCAAAAAGAGTACCAGTCTTGACATTGAAGTATTTTCCAGTATTTTTACAACGGTATTTGTTACCTTTACATTTGTAGACCTTTGAGGTAGCATCAAAAGGGCTGATAATCACATCGCCCCAAATCATATTTTCTAAATGGTCAATACATGACTGTTCGTCTGGAAAAGCAGATTGTAAATCAAATAATGATTTAAACTCAAACTTCATAACTGGTACTCCTTACTTCTTGATTATATTATATCGAAAATAAGAATGATTGTCAACAAAAATGTAAACTTCTACTATGCAAAAAGCCAGAATTTTGATATAATAGAAGTATCAAAAATAAAGGAAATTGAGTATTATGAACGCAATCACAGCTCACAGCTCACAGCTCACAGCTCACAGCTCACAGCTCACAGCTCACAGCTCACAGCTCACAGCTCACAGCTCACGCTGATTATGTAATCGGACGTGTTTTTTGTCAACCCCTAAAACATGCTTTTTCGCGTTTTTGTGAGGAAGCCTTTTATGCTCCCTACGAAAGTGGGGTGGCATAGTGAAACGTATTGAAATAATACAAACTATTGGAAAAGAATACCTAACTTCAAACATTGAAAATGATGAGTTTAGTTACCAGAAAGCTCTGAAAGAAGTCGGAAAAAATATAGCGAATTTTCAAAAAGAGCACTACAAACGAAAATACAAAGACTTAGATATTCGCTTTGAAAATGGTGGTCTGACAGTATTAGTAGAAACAAAAGCATCTTATAATGAAAAAGATTTCGAGCAGTTGGAAGCCTATGTAAGTTATGAAAAACAACTTACAAATAATAGAATAGTTGCTATACTTGCGAATACTAAAAACGATGATTTTCTAATCTGGACAGATGATAGTGGAATCATCAGTTCAAACAATGCCAATAAAAATGAGTATACCATACAGAATTTAGAGTATTATTTCGACTTGTTTTTCGGAACAAAAAATAATCGTCTGAAATTAGTTCAAAACACTTACTCATTAAATGAACTGCTACATAAATATGGAATAAACGAAAAAATTCGTAGTCAATTTGTAGGTACTTGTCTATTATCTTTAAAATATAGTCTTACTTTTGAAGGGTTGGAAACAAAACAGATAATTTCAGGAATTGAAATTATCTTAACCAACTTGTTAGAAAAGGACTTAAACAAAGCCACAAAATTAACTATCTTAAAAAATAATGTACTTGATTCACAAGATGTAAGGGAGCTTCCCAAAGAAGATTTTTCCATAATTTTGAGAAAAATCAAGAAGGATATATTACCATATATTAACGACAAAAATACAGCAGGACAAGATTTGCTAAACCTTTTCTTTACTACATTCAATAAGTATGTTGGTAAAGCAGATAAAAATCAGGCTTTTACTCCTGACCATATAGTACATTTCATGTGTAAGGTTGCAGGAATAAATAGAAATTCTGTAGTTTTAGACCCTTGTTGTGGTAGCGGAGCATTTTTAGTAAGAGCATTAACTGAAGCACTCGATGATTGTGATACAGAAGAAGAACGAAAGAATGTCAAGAAGCACCAGATATATGGTATAGAATTTGAAGATACTGCTTTCGGTTTATCAACAACCAATATGCTAATTCATGGCGATGGAAATTCAAATATTGTCAAAGGTAGTTGTTTTAATGAGGATAATTATGTTGATAAAGGTGTAAATGTTGTGTTAATGAATCCTCCTTATAACGCTCAAAGAAAACATTGTAAAAAAGAGTATGTTGCTGAATGGTCTTCCAAAACAAACACCGACCCTTCTAAGGGGTTTCACTTTGTTTACGAAATAGCTGAAAAAGTCAAAACTGGAAAACTTGTTGTATTATTACCTATGCAATGTGCTATTGGTAGCTCGAAAGAGAAGGAAATCATACGCTATAAAAAAGAAATGATGAAAAAGCACACGCTTGAAGCAGTGTTTTCACTACCTCCTGATGTATTTCATCCAGGGGCTAACGCTTCAGCTTGTTGTATGGTATTTAATCTAGGTGTACGACATTCAAAAGCTAATGTCAAAGAAACATTTTTTGGTTACTACAAAGATGATGGATTCATGAAAAAGAAAAACCTAGGACGAGTTGAAAAAACTGACCCATCTGGTAAAGGTGTATGGAAAGAAATAGAAAAAGAATGGTTAGAATTATTTTGGAATAGAACCAGTAAAATTGGAAAATCTATCGTAAAACAAGTTAATGAAACTGATGAATGGCTGGCAGAAGCATATATGGAAACTGATTATTCTGATACTCATAGTTTAGAATTCCAGAAGTCTATAAATGAATATCGAGCATACTCATTACGACACCAAGACCAAGCATTGAAAACAAATGGTACTGAATTAGACACTTCCGATTGGAAGTATTTTAAGTTGGCAGGAAAAGGAGGGATATTTGAATTAGAAAGTTGTAAGTGTAAAAATGCCACAGAATTACTTGAAGAAGGCTCAGATGTAGAATATATAGGGGCAAAAAAATCAGACGGTGGATTTATGGAATGGGTTAAAAACGTTCCAGAACTAACAACCAGAGGAAATTGTATTGTTTTCATTTGTGACGGGCAAGGTTCAGTTGGTTATACTAATTATATAGACCATGATTTCATCGGCTCTACTACACTCTCTGTTGGAAGAAATACTAATCTAAACAGATATAACGCTATGTTTATTGTAACTATTTTAGATAAAGAAAGATACAGATATTCATTCGGAAGAAAGTACAAGACAAACTTAACTAAAACAATGATTAGATTACCAGCTAAAAAAAATCCCAATGGGAAATATGAACCCGATTGGGACTTTATGGAAAAATATATCAAAACACTACCTCATGGCAAAAATCTATAATCAAATAAAGACGATTTCCGAAAGGAAGTCGTCTTTTTGGTATTGTTGAAAATACTACATATTGTGGTTGGTGTAAACTGGTATATAGTTCCCAAAA
>CAJNCV010000023.1 GCA_905221385.1 bacterium | reverse complement strand
AGCTAAGCGACTTCCATATCTCACAGGGGGCAACCCCCAACTACTTCCGGCGTTCTAGGGCTTAACTTCTGTGTTCGGCATGGGTACAGGTGTATCTCCTAGGCTATCGTCACTTAACTCTGAGTAATACCTACTCAAAATTGAATATCTATCAAATACCAAGTAAACCTCACACTTCGTATCCTCAGTTACTTTGGATAAGTCCTCGAGCTATTAGTATTAGTCCGCTACATGTGTCGCCACACTTCCACTTCTAACCTATCTACCTGATCATCTCTCAGGGCTCTTACTGATATTAAATCATGGGAAATCTCATCTTGAGGTGGGTTTCACACTTAGATGCTTTCAGCGTTTATCCCTTCCCTACATAGCTACCCAGCGATGCCTTTGGCAAGACAACTGGTACACCAGCGGTAAGTCCACTCTGGTCCTCTCGTACTAGGAGCAGATCCTCTCAAATTTCCTACGCCCGCGACGGATAGGGACCGAACTGTCTCACGACGTTCTGAACCCAGCTCGCGTGCCGCTTTAATGGGCGAACAGCCCAACCCTTGGGACCGACTACAGCCCCAGGATGCGACGAGCCGACATCGAGGTGCCAAACCTCCCCGTCGATGTGAACTCTTGGGGGAGATAAGCCTGTTATCCCCAGGGTAGCTTTTATCCGTTGAGCGATGGCCCTTCCATACGGAACCACCGGATCACTAAGCCCGACTTTCGTCCCTGCTCGAGTTGTTGCTCTCGCAGTCAAGCTCCCTTATACCTTTACACTCTGCGAATGATTTCCAACCATTCTGAGGGAACCTTTGGGCGCCTCCGTTACCTTTTAGGAGGCGACCGCCCCAGTCAAACTGCCCGTCAGACACTGTCTCCGATAGGGATCACCTATCCGGGTTAGAGTGGCCATAACACAAGGGTAGTATCCCAACAACGTCTCCTTCGAAACTGGCGTCCCGATCTCTTAGACTCCTACCTATCCTGTACATGTGGTACAGACACTCAATATCAAACTGCAGTAAAGCTCCATGGGGTCTTTCCGTCCTGTCGCGGGTAACCTGCATCTTCACAGGTACTAAAATTTCACCGAGTCTCTCGTTGAGACAGTGCCCAAATCATTACGCCTTTCGTGCGGGTCGGAACTTACCCGACAAGGAATTTCGCTACCTTAGGACCGTTATAGTTACGGCCGCCGTTTACTGGGGCTTCAATTCATACCTTCGGATTACTCCTAAGCACTCCTCTTAACCTTCCAGCACCGGGCAGGCGTCACCCCCTATACATCATCTTACGATTTAGCAGAGAGCTGTGTTTTTGATAAACAGTTGCTTGGGCCTATTCACTGCGGCTGACTTAAAGTCAGCACCCCTTCTCCCGAAGTTACGGGGTCATTTTGCCGAGTTCCTTAACGAGAGTTCTCTCGCTCACCTGAGGCTACTCGCCTCGACTACCTGTGTCGGTTTGCGGTACGGGTAGAGTATGTTTAACGCTAGAAGCTTTTCTTGGCAGTGTGACGTCACTAACTTCGCTACTAAACTTCGCTCCCCATCACAGCTCAATGTTATAGAATTAAGCATTTGACTCAATTCACACCTCACTGCTTAGACAGACACTTCCATTCGTCTGCTTTAGTTAGCCTACTGCGTCCCTCCATCACTACATACTCTAGTACAGGAATATCAACCTGTTGTCCATCGGATACACCTTTCGGTCTCTCCTTAGGTCCCGACTAACCCAGGGCGGACGAGCCTTCCCCTGGAAACCTTAGTCTTACGGTGGACAGGATTCTCACCTGTCTTTCGCTACTCATACCGGCATTCTCACTTCTATGCGTTCCAGCACTCCTCACGGTACACCTTCATCACACATAGAACGCTCTCCTACCATACCTATAAAGGTATCCACAGCTTCGGTAAATTGTTTTAGCCCCGGTACATTTTCGGCGCAGGGTCACTCGACTAGTGAGCTATTACGCACTCTTTGAATGAATAGCTGCTTCTAAGCTAACATCCTAGTTGTCTGTGCAACCCCACATCCTTTTCCACTTAACAATTATTTTGGGACCTTAGCTGGTGGTCTGGGCTGTTTCCCTTTCGACTACGGATCTTAGCACTCGCAGTCTGACTGCCGACCATAATTCTTTGGCATTCGGAGTTTATCTGAGATTGGTAATCCGGGATGGACCCCTCACCCAAACAGTGCTCTACCTCCAAGAATCTTTATGTCGACGCTAGCCCTAAAGCTATTTCGGAGAGAACCAGCTATCTCCAAGTTCGTTTGGAATTTCTCCGCTACCCACAAGTCATCCAAGCACTTTTCAACGTGCCCTGGTTCGGTCCTCCAGTGCGTCTTACCGCACCTTCAACCTGCTCATGGGTAGGTCACATGGTTTCGGGTCTACGACATGATACTAAAACGCCCTATTCAGACTCGGTTTCCCTGCGGCTCCGTCTCTTCAACTTAACCTCGCATCATATCGTAACTCGCCGGTTCATTCTACAAAAGGCACGCTCTCACCCATTAACGGGCTCGAACTTGTTGTAGGCACACGGTTTCAGGTTCTATTTCACTCCCCTCCCGGGGTGCTTTTCACCTTTCCCTCACGGTACTGGTTCACTATCGGTCACTAGGGAGTATTTAGGGTTAGGAGATGGTCCTCCCAGATTCCGACGGGATTTCTCGTGTCCCGCCGTACTCAGGATACTGCTAGGTACAAAGACTATTTTAAATACGAGGCTGTTACTCTCTTTGGCTGATCTTCCCAAATCATTCTTCTATAATCTTTGAGTCCACATTGCAGTCCTACAACCCCGAAGAGTAAACTCTTCGGTTTGCCCTCCTGCCGTTTCGCTCGCCGCTACTAAGGCAATCGCTTTTGCTTTCTCTTCCTGCAGCTACTTAGATGTTTCAGTTCACTGCGTCTTCCTCCTCACATCCTTAACAGATATGGGTAACAGGTAGTACCTGTTGGGTTCCCCCATTCGGAAATCCCTGGATCATCGCTTACTTACAGCTACCCAAGGCATATCGTCGTTTGTCACGTCCTTCTTCGGCTCCTAGTGCCAAGGCATCCACCGTGCGCCCTTATTAACTTAACCTTATTTTTGACCTTTCAGTCATAAACTCTTTTAATACTACAGCGTTTCGGTTTATTTTCTTGTTACTATTTGATATAGATATTCAATTTTCAATGTGCATTACTTGGTGATCTCTCACCAATGGAGCCTAGCGGGATCGAACCGCTGACCTCCTGCGTGCAAAGCAGGCGCTCTCCCAGCTGAGCTAAGGCCCCACAAGACCTCTCAAGACTAAACAAGACCAATGTGCAGTTCCTTTTCCTTAGAAAGGAGGTGATCCAGCCGCACCTTCCGATACGGCTACCTTGTTACGACTTCACCCCAATCATCTATCCCACCTTAGGCGGCTGGCTCCTAAAAGGTTACCTCACCGACTTCGGGTGTTACAAACTCTCGTGGTGTGACGGGCGGTGTGTACAAGGCCCGGGAACGTATTCACCGCGGCGTGCTGATCCGCGATTACTAGCGATTCCGACTTCATGTAGGCGAGTTGCAGCCTACAATCCGAACTGAGACTGGCTTTAAGAGATTAGCTTGCCGTCACCGACTTGCGACTCGTTGTACCAGCCATTGTAGCACGTGTGTAGCCCAGGTCATAAGGGGCATGATGATTTGACGTCATCCCCACCTTCCTCCGGTTTATTACCGGCAGTCTCGCTAGAGTGCCCAACTAAATGATGGCAACTAACAATAGGGGTTGCGCTCGTTGCGGGACTTAACCCAACATCTCACGACACGAGCTGACGACAACCATGCACCACCTGTCACCTCTGTCCCGAAGGAAATCTCTATCTCTAGAGAGGTCAGAGGGATGTCAAGACCTGGTAAGGTTCTTCGCGTTGCTTCGAATTAAACCACATGCTCCACCGCTTGTGCGGGCCCCCGTCAATTCCTTTGAGTTTCAACCTTGCGGTCGTACTCCCCAGGCGGAGTGCTTAATGCGTTAGCTACGGCACTAAACCCCGGAAAGGGTCTAACACCTAGCACTCATCGTTTACGGCGTGGACTACCAGGGTATCTAATCCTGTTTGCTCCCCACGCTTTCGAGCCTCAGCGTCAGTTACAAGCCAGAGAGCCGCTTTCGCCACCGGTGTTCCTCCATATATCTACGCATTTCACCGCTACACATGGAATTCCACTCTCCCCTCTTGCACTCAAGTTAAACAGTTTCCAAAGCGTACTATGGTTAAGCCACAGCCTTTAACTTCAGACTTATCTAACCGCCTGCGCTCGCTTTACGCCCAATAAATCCGGACAACGCTCGGGACCTACGTATTACCGCGGCTGCTGGCACGTAGTTAGCCGTCCCTTTCTGGTAAGATACCGTCACAGTGTGAACTTTCCACTCTCACACTCGTTCTTCTCTTACAACAGAGCTTTACGATCCGAAAACCTTCTTCACTCACGCGGCGTTGCTCGGTCAGACTTCCGTCCATTGCCGAAGATTCCCTACTGCTGCCTCCCGTAGGAGTCTGGGCCGTGTCTCAGTCCCAGTGTGGCCGATCACCCTCTCAGGTCGGCTATGTATCGTCGCCTTGGTGAGCCGTTACCCCACCAACTAGCTAATACAACGCAGGTCCATCTGGTAGTGATGCAATTGCACCTTTTAAGTAAATGTCATGCGACATCTACTATTATGCGGTATTAGCTATCGTTTCCAATAGTTATCCCCCGCTACCAGGCAGGTTACCTACGCGTTACTCACCCGTTCGCAACTCATCCGCTCGGTGCAAGCACCAAGCTTCAGCGTTCTACTTGCATGTATTAGGCACGCCGCCAGCGTTCGTCCTGAGCCAGGATCAAACTCTCATTAAAAGTTTGAGTTCTCACTCATTTCTGTCACTGACAGATTTATTGTTTTTTTCATTGTTCAGTACTACAACGTCAGTTGTAGCGCCCTGCACATTGGTTCGTCTTGTTCAGTTTTCAAAGGTCTTTGTCACTCAATCTCTCTCAAGCGACAACTATATTAGTATATCACAGCTGCTAACCTATGTCAACACTTTTTTGAAACTTTTTTTACTTTTTTCATCCCTGCGACATACCCATAGTCCGTACGGGATTCGAACCCGTGTTACCGCCGTGAAAAGGCGGTGTCTTAACCCCTTGACCAACGGACCTTGAGCTTTTCAACTCTTTCTATTATACCTACTTTTCCTCCTTTGTCAAGAACTTTTTT
>CAJNCV010000022.1 GCA_905221385.1 bacterium | reverse complement strand
TTTGACAAGGACAAGGCAGGGATTGAGGAATTGCAGGCTCTTGCGAGGGAGGTGACTAAGAAGGCGGAGTATGGAGATTCATCTTCAGTTAAGACGTTAGGAGACTATGGTAATGACTTAACGGAAACTTCAGTCTATACAAGTCTTGAAGAAGGTATCAAGCACCTTATTGAGAAAATGAAAGTATCAGTACCGGATGCAGCTAATTATTGGAGCGTGGGAATGACTGGTAATTCATATTATCAAAATATGAATTTCGCCTTTGATGCTCAACAATTTGCGAAAGACTCCACGTCGAATGCTCTAAAAGGTCTTTTTAAGAATATTACTGTGTCAGAAGTTGGTATTCCGATTCCAGGTACGAATGTTTCCATGGGGATATCAGGTATTAGCTCGGTCTTTATGGGATTAGACCTTGTCAAAAATCTTCAAGAAGAGAATGCCGGACGTGCCTTTACACATACTGCAGTAACGACGGCAGTGACAGCAGTCGGGGTGGAGACAATTACTACTGGTCTAATATATGCTAGTACTGAGGCGGGGCTTCTTGGAGTCGTTGGAACGGCTGCTACATCATTTATGTCATTAACACCCATTGGTTGGGCAATTGCAGCAGGTGTTGCTGTTGGATTTACAGTAGGTTTAGCTTATAACAATAATTTCCTTGGAATCAGAGATATAGCAAATGAGATGGGCGACAATCTTGAAAAAAGTGTTAAGGAAATTGGAAATAGTATTGATTCAGGTATTAAATCAATTCAGAAAGTGTTTGGGTGGTAAATGATTCATTTAAAGTTCAAGAATGCTAATACGATGGCGTATAGTATTGTAGAAATAGAAAATAAAAAATATATTATGGACTTAGGTTCAATGAAAGGGAAACGCTATTTTCTCGGACTGCTTCCTAACTTAATCACTCTTGATATGATTGAGTTAACTCCCTCTGATGATAGTTTTGAAATTAAGTCTAAAACAAAGATAGGGACAACTACTATATCTATTATGGTACAACCATTTGTAGCTCTACTATATAGAGCTATGAATTCAGCTTTTATTAGTAAGGGATTGAGTCAGCAGATATTTATAAAGAGTATACTATTTGTCTTGTCTATGCTCCTTGCATACTTAGGAGCTGTTTATTATGAAAAAACTTCTCGACGTAACGCATTATCAAGAATACCAAAGAATAGCAAACGTTATAGAGTCAAGTTTAAACCAAATGGTAAAAGAAATCCAGTATTATTGTTTGGCTTTTTATTAAATATTATTTGTTTGGGCTTTTTTATGGGTATTAGTAATGGTTCCGAAGGAGCAGTTTTAGTTATAAATGGATTGATATCAACATTTTTCTTTTTTATAGCTAGAATGCCGACAATTATTTCTTCATGTAGGAACAAGGAATTAATACCAGTTGAAATAGAGGGACTTTAAGTTCTCAGTTCCGGTTGAAACGACACTTTTTAATCTTATAATTTTTAGCGGTGCTTTCTTCTGAGGACGATATGTATATTCTGGTATGCGCACAAAATCTAGAAGGTTATTGAGAAAATAAAGTTGAACTTAAAGGACATTATAAGAAGATTAAAAATTAGAATGATAAGAAACTGATTGGTGCTTATGTAGCGAGAATTAGAGCCTATAAAAACGTTATCCAGGTAAAGAGTTGCCAGAGAATGTTAAAGATGCTGTACGAAAATATGTCGAGAGTAAAGTTAATGGTGATATAACTAGTAACGATTTAAGTGAGTTCTTTGAACTTATCCGAGATACATCTCTGGAAGAAATTGCTAAAGATACAATTTCTAAGTTAAGTGCAACGAATCCTAAACTATCAGAGTACCTTAAGTATTTTATTACTACTGATAAGTTTGGTAATATAAATATTACCTACTCTGGGGAGAGTAAAGGATATAAGGATGCTATATTCAAAGCAAATGCTACGAATCTACTTAAGCAATTCACGATTTCAGAAATTAATATCCCTGTACCAGGAACCAACTCATCTGTTGGCATTTCAGGGATTAGTTCGGTATTTATGGGGATTGATTTTTTGAACAACCTACAAAATGAGAATGCCGGACGTGCCTTTACACATACTGCAGTAACGACGACAGTGACAGCATTAGGAGTGGCTAGTTTACAAGCTGGGGCGATTGCAGCGGCTACAGCAATTGGTACAGAGTCTGCCATGGCTTTTGCTGCATCTATAGCACTTGGAACAACTCCTGTCGGGTGGACTATTGC
Organism: bacterium; assembly: GCA_905221385.1. Lineage (GTDB taxonomy): Bacteria > Bacillota > Bacilli > Lactobacillales > Streptococcaceae > Streptococcus. The sequence goes on along the minus strand of CAJNCV010000022.1, from coordinate 3,512 downwards.
AGCGGGTGTAGCTGTCGGTTATGTAGTTGGATATGCTTACAACAACTTTTTAGGAATCAAAGATATAGCAAACGAAATGGGTGATAATCTTAATAAAAGTATATCAGATGTTGGCAAAGCCTTTGATTCAGGTATTAAATCGATTCAGAAAGTGCTTGGGTGGTGAACGTGGAATTAAAATTTAAAGAAACGAATAAAACTTTTCATAAAATTGTAGAATTTAAAGGCGAAAAATATCTTTTGGATATGACTAGCATTAGTCCTAAAACTTATTTCTGGGGTTCTCTTCCCAGTGAAATCACAGCTAAATGCTCAAAGTTAGATAAAAGAGATATGAGTTTTGAGAGCTTAGCTCCAACTATGAGTAAATCTCTTGGTATTGGAATAGGTGTAGCAATAGGTGGAGCTTGTTATGGGATTGTTACGAATGCTTTTAAGAGTTATGATATTAGCCATAATATTTCTTTTAAATTAGGTTTATTTGTCCTCTTTATCGCCCTGGCTTATCTTGCTTTCAGGTTCATTGCTTTTGTGGTTCGTCATAATCTTCAACAAAAGCTTTCAAGTAAAGAAACGAAGTATCAAATAGTTTTCAAACTAGCAAGACCACAACGTCAGTTAAAACTGTATAAACTTCTGCCTATTCTTTTCGTTGCGGTTATAGGATGTTTGGGGTTTTATATCTTTACTGATAATGGGACAGAAGCCTCTATCCTTATCATTAACAGTATTTTGTTTTTGGGTTTCTTTACGGTGATTTTAGGTATGTTACCACTCCGAGAAAGTTACGAAAAGCAAGAGATTATTTTTGAAAAAATAGAAAAGTTGTAAGTTGATTTGTTTAGCTTATAAGCATAATTAATTTTTGGGCATTAAAACCATAGCAAATGAGATGGGCGACAATCTTGAAAAAAGTGTTAAGGAAATAGGAAGCAATATTGACTCAGGTATTAAATCAATTCAGAAAGTGTTTGGGTGGTAGGAGTAAAAGATGGAGATAAATTTTAGAAATTCTAACATTGGTTGCTATCAAATAGTCGAAATAGATGGGCATTCTCAGAAATATATTATGGATACTAGCACTCTGAAACCTAAGAGATACTGTTGGGGATTATTCCAATCGATGTATTTTATAATAATCAACAACTTATTTTCGACCGAATTGAGGAATTAAAATAGCTTACGAAGGAGTGTATATGTCAAAAATTTTACCTATAGGAAGTATTGTGTATCTCAATGAAGGAAATCAGAAATTGATGATTTTGAATCGGGGAGTTACTATTCATCAAAATAAGCAAGATGTTTTATTTGATTACTCAGCAGCTATCTACCCGATGGGTTTAAATCCTGATCAATTATTTTATTTCAATCATGAAGATGTGGATCGAATTGTATTTAAAGGATACTCTGACGAGGAAGAAGATCGATTTGTGGAGCTTTATCTACAATGGCTAGAAGAAAACAAGGAAAAGGTAGTGAAAGGAAGAACAAAATAGTATCATTTTTATACTATTATTTTTACCAGAGTAGCTTCACAGAATCGGTTGTTGGAGTGGATGAGTACAACTACTTCACCAGCCGAGATGGTTATCGTATCAAACTTATCAGTGAATAAAAGCGAGTCATTGAACTGCACCCCAAAAGTTAGACAGAAAAAATCTAACTTTTGGGGTATTTTTATTATGAAATTAACTTATGATGATAAAGTTCAGATCTATGAACTTAGAAAACAAGGATATAGCTTAGAGAAGCTTTCAAATAAATTTGGGATAAACAATTCTAATCTTAGGTACATGATTAAATTGATTGATCGTTACGGAATAGAATTCGTCAAAAAAGGAAAAAATCGTTACTATTCCCCTGAATTAAAACAAGAAATCATTGATAAAGTCCTACTTGAGGGGCGATCGCAACTAAGCGTATTTCTGGATTATGCTCTCCCAAGTAGTGGATTACTTCCAAATTGGCTGGCACAATACAAGAAAAACAGGTATACTATTGTTGAGAAAACAAGAGGGAGACCAGCTAAAATGGGACGTAAACGTAAGAAAACATGGGAAGAAATGACAGAATTAGAACGACTTCAAGAGGAGAATGAACGCTTACGGACTGAGGTGGCCTACCTAAAAAGTTAAAAGAGTTAGAGGAAAGGGACGAAGCCCTAGAGCGAGAAAGACAGAGACAGTTAGAGAAATGGTTTCAGGAGGATTTCGACTAGATTTACTTCTTGAAACAGCATGTTTAACTCGCTCGACTTACTACTATCAGCTGAAGCAACTAGATGGGCTTGACAAAGATAAAGATCTTAAAGCTGAAATTCAGGCCATTTATAATGATCATAAAGGAAATTATGGCTATCGGAGAGTTACTCTTGAACTAAGAAATCGTGGTTTTACAGTGAATCATAAGAAAGTTCAACGTCTGATGACGGTCCTTGGTCTAACGGCTCGAATTCGTCGAAAACGAAAGTATTCTTCCTGCCGAGGAGAGATTGGTAAGAAAGCAGATAACCTCATTCAACGCAAATTTGAAGCAGCTAAACCAATGGAAAAGTGCTATATAGATGTAACGGAGTTTGCCATTCCAGCAAGTACTCAAAAACTTTACTTATCACCAGTTTTAGATGGCTTTAATAGCGAAATTATCGCCTATAATCTTTCAACTTCACCAAACTTAGAACAAGTGAAAGCTATGTTAAATCAGGCATTCACAGAGAAACATTATGAGAATACCATTCTCCATAGTGACCAAGGTTGGCAATACCAACACGATTCTTATCATCGGTTCCTAGAGAGTAAGGGAATTCAGCCATCTATGTCACGTAAAGGTAACAGCCCAGACAATGGTATGATAGAGTCCTTTTTCGGTATTTTAAAATCGGAGATGTTTTACGGTTATGAGAAGTCGTTTCAGTCACTTAACCAATTGAAACAAGCTATTGTAGACTATATTGACTACTACAACAATAAACGAATTAAGGTCAAACTAAAAGGACTTAGTCCTGTGCAGTACAGAACTAAATCCTTGCAATAATTAGTTGTCTAACTTTTTGGGGTCAGTACATCATTTGGCTTGCTTTTATTTTTCATTCTCCTTATGGTAAAACATCAGAATTTTTGATACAATTAGAGAAAAAGTGGCGGAGTTTATGTATGGGACGATACGATAGTGCTATTGCGAATTGTCATGCACAAATTCGTTGGATCCGTTTGGATATACGTACTTATGAGGATAAGATAAGGCGTTTAGAGTCTGCGAATGATTGTATCCAGAGTCAGATGGATGTTGTTAGTAAAAACAAGACTTCTGCGAGTGATTTGAATAAGCACTCTACAACTGATTTTCAAGGGACTCGTCGGGAAGATTTTAATAAAACGTTAGCAGGAATTTCCGATGCGATTACAACTTGGTTGACAGATACAGAAATGAATCGTAGAGGCCTTAACTAGCTTGAAGCAGAGTGTGGATCGTCTCCATTCCTCCATTGTCCGGGATATGGATGCGACGAATAA
>CAJNCV010000021.1 GCA_905221385.1 bacterium | reverse complement strand
AATTCAGATTCCAAATTTTTATTTTTTCTCGTAACCCGTTCTGCTACCTCCCCCAACTTCCGCTGTTCCCAAGCGTTCATCCGTCCTTGGTTCCAGCAAAAAACTGCTTCGATAGGAAGCAGTTCAGCATTTTTTATCCTTTGAGGAGCTCTACAAACTTTGTTAGTTCGTTTTTTGCTTCCTCAGTTGTTCCTTCCAGATCTCCTAAAAGTTTAAATAGACTAGCTGAGGTTGCTTCTATTTCAGTTCGGACTTGTGTTAATTCTTGTGCAACTTCTGACAAAGGAACTACTTTTTCCTCTTCAAAAGTATCTACATAGCGGGGAATATTGAGATTATAGTCGTTCTCCTTGATTTCCTCAAGACTAGCCACATGAGCATACTTATCGACATGTTCACGTTTATGATAAGTCTCAATGATTTTAGTTATGTTATCTGCTGTCAGCTTGTTTTGGTTTTTTCCTTTTTCAAAATCACTGGACGCATCTATAAATAAAACATCAGAGCACTCACCACGTGCTTTACGACCTTTAAAAACAAGCACACAAGTCGGAATACTAGTTCCATAGAAGAGATTGGCAGGCAGACCAATAACAGCGTGAAGAAGATTCTCATCAATAATCTTTTGACGAATCTTCCCTTCAGCTGCTCCCCTAAAGAGAACACCGTGCGGAAGCACAATCGCCATTGTTCCATTACTTTCCAAATGGTAAAGACCATGCAAGATAAAAGCGTAATCCGCCTTAGAAGCAGGAGCAACACCAAACTTAAAGCGCGAATCTTTGGAACGATCGATACTCTTAATCTCCCACTTTTGCGAATATGGTGGATTGGCTACAACAGCGTCAAACTTAAGCGGAAGTTGAATACCATCTTTTTCAGCAAAAGGCCAATCCGTATCTAGTGTATCTCCCCGTTTGAGATTCATATTGCGATAGTTAACACCATGCATCATAAGGTTCATACGAGCAAGGTTATAGGTAGTGGTATTGAGTTCTTGACCGTAAAAGTCAACACTACCTTCACGCTCCCCTTCTGGCAACTCTTTTTGCACTGTTAAGAGTAAGGAACCTGAACCCATAGTAGGATCATACACTCGAAACTGATCGTCATTTTCCTTCGCATCCACTATGACAAGTTTTGCCAAGATTTGACTGACCTCATGTGGCGTATAAAACTCACCGCCTTTTTTCCCAGCATTAGCCGCAAATTGACCGATAAGATACTCATACACATCTCCCAAAATATCACGTCCAGACTCGTCCTTGAAGCTAAACTCATGAATCATGAGAACAATATCGTTAAGTGCCTTGGCGCGCTCGTTAGTGCTAGAACCCAATCGGGTATCTCCAAGATTGATATCTGAAAAGACATTTGCAAAATCTTGCTCAGCCATGGGATTACGCTTAGCCTGTGTCTCAAAAGAGTCAAACATATCTTGGAAATCGCTCGCCTTGATCCGATGGTTTTCGATTTTAGCTACCAAACGCCCCCAGGTATACTCTGGCTTAATCGCATAACCAAGATTACTACTAATATCTTCTAAATAGTCTTCTTGCTCTTCTTCGTCTATCACATCGTAAAACTCTTCCAGACCATTTTGAGCCAAATAGGCATCTTGGTTTTCAGATAGATAACGATAGAACATAAAAGGAAGGATATAATTTTTATACTCACTAGCGTCCATCGTCCCACGCAGTTTATTGGCCATTGCCCATAGTCTTGTTGTAATGTCATTTGCTGTACTCATACGAATTTTGTATCCTTTCTATTATGCAAACATCGCTTTCAGTAATGTTGATTTCATGTTTTTCAATATTTCCAGTTCACGCTGTTGAAGGGTAATGAGCTGATCCAATTCTTGGAAAAAGGAACCGATGGCGGCTTGTTCGGGGAGGGTGGGGATAGGAATAGAAATTTCCATTACCTTTGTTTTAGAGATATTAAATCTAGAAATCCCTTGAGCAAGCAACATAAATTTTTTTCTAATTTCTGAAGAACGCAACATGAATGCTAAATAATATAGGTCAAATACGTTTTTCTCTGGACGATAGCCAAAACAGAAACTATTCAAATATATGTTTTCTTCTTCTCCTAACCATATTGAACTCATTCCTACCTCTTTAGGAGTTTCTGACGAAGTAGTAAATAAAACGTCTCCATAATTAACAACAGATTGTTTAGTATCTATCTCAATACTATCAAAACCATTTAGATCAGCTATTGCATTATTAAATACATTAACATATGTTATAAATTTTGCCTCACCATGACCGAAATCTTCTTTGGTTTTACCTGATAATCCTGTAAAGGTTTCTCCCACCTCCCCCAACTTCCGCTGTTCCCAAGCGTCAGTAAAACCAGGAAAACGGACTTCCGGGAAATTTTCTCTGTCCTTTGGAAACATTTTTGAAAGCAGAGTCTTTTTTCCTTCTTTCATTAACTCCAGCTCACGCTGTTGAAGGGTAATGAGCTGATCCAATTCTTGGAAAAAGGAACCGATGGCGGCTTGTTCGGGGAGGGTGGGGATAGGAATAGAAATTTCCATTACCTTTGTTTTAGAGATATTAAATCTAGAAATCCCTTGAGCAAGCAACATAAATTTTTTTCTAATTTCTGAAGAACGCAACATGAATGCTAAATAATATAGGTCAAATACGTTTTTCTCTGGACGATAGCCAAAACAGAAACTATTCAAATATATGTTTTCTTCTTCTCCTAACCATATTGAACTCATTCCTACCTCTTTAGGAGTTTCTGACGAAGTAGTAAATAAAACGTCTCCATAATTAACAACAGATTGTTTAGTATCTATCTCAATACTATCAAAACCATTTAGATCAGCTATTGCATTATTAAATACATTAACATATGTTATAAATTTTGCCTCACCATGACCGAAATCTTCTTTGGTTTTACCTGATAATCCTGTAAAGGTTTCTCCCACCTCCCCCAACTTCCGCTGTTCCCAAGGTTCAGTGTAACCCTTAAATCGGATACTTGGTCTTCTTTCTTCTTTCTTGCTCATAAAGCCCTCCTTTGAGCTATTTTCCATGTCTTGTTATTTTGAAATTTTCTTACATTTGTTTTCATAAAAGGATTCACTCCTCTACAGCCCCTAGTTCTTTACAATATCTAGAAAAACTTGTATAATGTAATTAAAGATAACTTGTGAAGGATAAACGCTGGGTCCCAGAATGGGGTAGGTACTATAGTACTGAGCATTTCCTATGTGCCTGGGGTTATCTTTTTTACTTTCTTCTAAGGCTCTCAACAAAACGTTGAGGGTCTTTTTGAATCTCTGATACAATGAAATCTACAAATTGTTGCGAATATGTGTATTGTTCTGTATTCCCTATTTTATGACAGTAGGCATATTTCTCATTCTGTTTGATATGATAAAAATCGATAATAAGACTCAATACATACTGATTAAATCCATTCTTATACCCTAGTTTAAGATTTCTCTTACTCAAACGATCACGAACAGCCGAGATGACACTATTATATGAATATTTGTGACTAACAGAAGGATCTTTTAGCTCTTTCACAATGGCAACTTCACTTGGGGCATTATTTTTAAGGGATACAACAAAATCAGCTTCTTCCTTCTTCTTAGTAATATAAAGATTCTGTTTGATCTCAATTGCAAACTTGTCAGAGCTATATTCCTCTGTCAGCACATCGATTTCATTTGCCTGCTGGATAAATTTTTCAGCGATTTCAGGTGGATATTTCAACCGGATTTCTTCATTCGTAAGAGGTTCATATGTAGCTGATATGGTTAAGAAGTTTTGCGCAATTGAGTCCGTGATAACAACTTGATGAAATCTTTGCATTTCATTTATAAAATTTAAGACACAAGCTTGAAAAAGTGGAGCATACTTCAACTCATAGTCTTCAGTGATGAAATGTGTACTGATATTTCTCAGTTCGATAATCCGTTCCAAATTCAAGCGAACACGCGTATTTACATCAGAGTAGATTTTTTTAACAACTGCTTCAAGGCTCAATGTTCGATCAGGACTATCCTTAAAATAAATAGACTCTTGTCGATTCATCATTTCCGCCTTCAACATTAGTTCCCAAGCATTACATATAAAAAAACTAAAACCCTCAATCCTATAACGAATGGTCGGCTTATTGTAAATCTCTAACCCCAAGATAAAAGCTTCTATTGATTTCCCAATCAGTTGCTCTTTAATATCTCTCATAACCTACCCCTCTAACTTTTTCAATTGATCTGCCAATGCATAAAGAGCCTTACGTAGAGCATTACGATACTTGACCCAAGGTAAACTAGCGATTTCTTCTGCTGCAAGTACTGTATAGTCACTTCTAGCATCGTTCATGATTTTTGTGACTTCTCCTTGTTTATCCAGATCTTCTTGGCCGATACGATGTTTCTGAATCAAGTCTTCTAGTTCCTTAGGCTTAACACTATTATCCAGACCCCACGTGCGGATGAAGGCAGTCAACTGTTGAAGACAACTTGCTGACTGAGCCTGTTCCATCGCTCTGGTCATACTGTCGATATCTCGAGGAACAGGATAACGTTCAAATACGTAAGTTCCATTGTAAACCTGATTTACAAAACGAGTAACACGTTCTTTCTCCTTGATATTATCAGATTTGGCTAACTCGATTGAGATATCTTCCTTAGTTTTTTCAGCCTTAGCCACTTCTCCAGTATGAATTTCATCTGCCATCTGTGCGATGAGTTCAATGAGGTAGTCATAATTGATTGTTACATCATGGATATGGACCATCTCTAGCATAATTTGTGAAATATCAATATTTTCTTTTTTAGCCCGTCTCTCTCGGAGGTCGCCAGCTAGGACTGTCGTCAACATGACTTCTTCATCTTCGGAAAGCCCAATACCTTTATAAAAGTTTTCTGGATCATCATAAGCGGATACAGGATTTCCCTCCTCATCCTCAGTGTATTGCTTAAGCTGACTCAGTAATCTATTATAAGTTTGAATCTTTTCAAAGAGATCGTCTTGCGCTTTTTCACTCGGTGGCAATTGAATAAAGCTATCTGTCAGAACACGGAGGTCTTCGACTACAGATTTGAGCTCCTCTTGTACTGTACTGAAAGGTTTGGAAGTGATGCCAGACTCTTGGTTTTTTCCTTTCATTTCATCAAGATTCAACTCTGTTTGTTCGTCTGCAGAATGGCGATTGGAGTACAGATAGAAAGCCTTATTCATCTCAAATTCATTTTGCTCTGGCCATCGATAGTTGACGACATTTCCAAAAGGTTTTTCAACCATATTATGAACACGATTTGTCCGTGAATAGGATTGGATGAGACTCGCACCTTTTAGGGTACGATCCACATAGAGAGTATTCAGTCCTGGGGCATCAAAACCTGTCAATAGTTGATCCACAACGATAACGAGATCTAGGTATTGTCCATCGTCCGCCGTTTTATTTAGTCGTGTACGGAGATTTTCGGTGTAGTCTTTCACGGTCTTCATATCAAATTCTGTATGAAAAAGACTATTATAGTGCCTAATTGCACGATGCAAATTTTCGTTAGCCTGAAGCTGTTGATCGCCATTTGAAGTATCTGCTGAAAAACTAATCGCTACTTTCAAACGTTGTTCAGCTGGCTTGGTCTGATTGATTTCTTCAAACTTGTCAAAGTATTCCATGGCTCGAGGAGTTGAAGCCTTGTTCCCACCAACATGAACCGTAAACATCGCATTATACTTACCTTTATTTGAACGTTCGTTCCAGTTATCAAAGATATCCTTTACTACCAGATTTACATGTTCCTCACTGGTGTCATAGACACTGGCTTTTACATTATCATCGATATCATCTGCTGTCGGATTTTCGGGCGCTGCAATTGTTTCTTTAAACTCAACATTAAATCCCAAAACATTTCGATCAGCAATCGCTTCTTTAATCGTGTAGGCATGAAGAAGTTCTCCAAAAATCTCTTTTGTAATTGGGAACTTAGGCGTCCCCGTATATCCTACCCAAGCTGCATGAGGTAGTGCTTGACGGATTTTCTCAAGCATATTATCATTGTCACTGCCATCTCCAGTAGACCTGTGTGCTTCATCCACAATAAAGAGAATATTGTCTTTAATAGGCTTAAAATCATCTCTTGAAACGTAACGAGACATTTTTTGAATACTAGTCACAATGATATTTTTATCACTTTTGACCGTCAGTTTCCGATGTAAAGCCGAAATATTGGCAGTATCAGTAACGATACCATCTTTGCTTTCAAAACCAGCAACTGGATCATAGGCTTGGTAAGCTGCAACCGTTTGTTCTGTAAGTGCAATACGGTCAACCAAGAAGATGACTTTACTAACATTGGGTAAGCGACTAGCCAACCAAGCTGTCTTAAAGCTTGTAATGGTCTTCCCACTCCCTGTAGTATGCCAAATGTAGCCTAGTTTACCATCTGAATAACCAAAATCATGTTTACGTACTTTATCAATCACGCGCTTCGTAGCATACACTTGATAGGGACGCATGACTTTAATACTCTCTTTATTCTTGGTCCCATCAAGGATCATGTATTGGGTTGCTAAATTATGTGCCATCGGGATGGACAGCACTTTGTCTGCAAATTCCTGCCAACGACGTACTGGCTTAGCATCTTCTTCATTCTGCCAGTTAAATGCAAAAGCCTGATTGAAACTTTCCAGAGTACTATTAGCCATGTAGCGTGTTTCATAAGGAGTCATGGCTACTAAAATTTGAAGAGTCGAAAAAATATCACTATATTGCTTTTCTGCTATATATTGTTTCATCTGGTTAAAAGATTCTTTCGTTCGATGTAACGCCTTCTTCAACTCAATTTGAATAATCGGAAGACCATTGATAAGGAGAGTAATATCAAAACGGCGATCCTGTTTACCGTCGACTATCTTAGGACGACTAATCTGATTCACCACTTGATAAACAGTATTTCCTCCGCCAACCTGATCTTGATCAAATACTGTTAAAAAAACATGCTCTCCACTATCTAGATCCACCTCAATTTCAGAATATCCATTAACACCATAAAGAAATTGCCCTGCTTGATAGGGAGTTTCTAGTTCTGAGATTTGTTTTTTTACTTGTGCGAACTCTGTTCGAGATAATGATCCACTTAGTTTCCCACGATTGTTCTGCTCTAGAATATTTTTGAAATTATCCCAAAGAGCTTCCGTATTTTTCACATTTTCCAGATACTCCCACTGCTTCACTCCCCCAATATTTGTTAGATAAGTAATGACTTCTTTTTCAAAAGCTAATTCTGATTTATTTTTATTTTCACTCATGTGATTGGCTCCTTAATATTTGTTCGAGGCTAGTTTGGACAGTTGCTTCCAGTAATTGACTATATTTTCTAAGCTGTGTTTGCAATAGTAACAGCTGTTTATAGGCTTGACCTATTTTTTTTTGCTCCTCTATTGGAGGTAGGGGAATACGGATCCTCTCCAGTGACTTAACAGGTATTCTCATAGATGTACCTGTTCCTTGTAGCTCACGTTCCTTTTGACGTTGAACATCCCGAGATTGATTAAAAAGATAGAGAAAGTAAAATTTATCTAACCTTCCCTTTATGTTCACCTTGATAAAATTTAAAGTTAGAATTTTCCCTTCATTATCTTCCCCAACAATCGTCGCTAATCGCAATGGACTACTGATAACTACATCTCCTGCAACGAGAGACAGCGAAGTTTCATAACATTTATCAGTCGCTAGCGTATGCGACTTTTGTTTTAAATCTGACTCAAACGAAGCCTGATCATAAAAACGAAGAGACTCCTGATTCTGCTTCTCAAACCTAGTCGGATTTACACCAGCTGTAAAGGAAAGCAGATCTCCTAATTGACAATAGTCCATCAAATTCTCCTCTCGTAATTGTTTCTTTCATTCTACACCTAAACAAATAATTTGTCAAATATTTTTTGTAATATTTTTTTATTACAAAAATTCTATCTAAAAATCTCTTTTCTAAATAATAGAATACTTACTAACGCTTGGGAACAGCGGAAGTTGGGGGAGGTAGCAGAACGGGTTACGAGAAAAAATAAAAATTTGGAATCTGAATT
>CAJNCV010000020.1 GCA_905221385.1 bacterium | reverse complement strand
AAAGGAAGTCGTCTTTTTGGTATTGTTGAAAATACTACATATTGTGGTTGGTGTAAACTGGTATATAGTTCCCAAAATATTTTCTTGAAAATTCGGTTGGTGAAGGGAATATACTATTAATAGCTGTAGAAAGATATATACAGTCAGCGCAAAGCGCAGATCTTTCTCCAAGAGAACTGAAGAAAGATTTAGAACAATATTTTATTGGCTATGAGGTAGATAAGTCTGTAATCGATTCTTGTATATCTAATTTAAATAATCTAGTATTAAAATATGGATTGAGAGATGTAAAGTGGGATATTCGAAATGAGGATTATCTCAAATCTATTTTAGAAGTTCAGGCTGATTATATTGTAGGTAATCCACCCTATATTACTTATCAAGAGCTTTTACTAGATCAAAGACAATATTTAAAATCAAATTTTCTTGCTTGTAAAATAGGAAAATTTGATTATTGTTATGCCTTTATTGAAAAGAGTATGAGAGATTTATCGAAAAAATCTGGGAAGATGGCTTACCTAATTCCAAATAGTATTTTTAAAAATGTATTTGCTCAAAACTTGAGAGATATGATAGTTACCAATATTAAAAATATTATCGATTATAAGCACACGCATATTTTTGGGAATGTTTTGACATCATCTGCGATTATTATTATTGATAGTAATAATAACATAAACAATAAAGTTTTCTATAATGACATAGATAATAAGGAAAGTTTCAAAATCGATAAAAAATTTTTAAGTGGTCAATGGTATTTTGGAGTTGATTCAAGAGAATGTGAATCAGAGTTCAAGTTCGGAGATTTATTCAAAGTAGCGAACAGTGTTGCAACTTTATTAAACAGGGTGTTTGTGATATCCGATGATTTGAATGTTGAAGATGGAGTCGTTAGACCAGCAGCTAGTCCAAGGCGACTATCTAAAGGACTTGATGAAAGAATAATTTTTCCGTATGCCTATGTTGAAGGTCAGTTAAAGAGATATTCTGTTGAGGAATTTAAAAAAAGCTTTCCTAAAGCTTTTGACTATCTGAAAGATAATATGAGTGCTTTGAAAAAGAGGAAATCAGATGGGAAATGGTTTGAATATGGAAGAAGTCAAGGTCTTCATTTTTTAAATCAGAGAAAATTAATGATTTCATCAGTGATAACAGAAAAGGTAAATGTTTATGATTTGGATGAAAGAACAATTCCTTATTCTGGTTTTTATATTATTCCGACAGGAGACAGGACATTAGAATTTGCTAAACAAATTTTGGAGTCAGAAGAATTTTATAAGTATTTAGAAACTAGAGCAATTAATGCAAGTGGAAAATCACTTAGAATTTCTGTAAATGACATAAAGAATTATCCAGTAAACCTGTAGTGACTATCAAGGAGTGTAGTATGGTTAAAGAGGTTGCATTTAGTGTTAGTGCAAAAGCTGCTCGGTTAATAGGGCGAGAAAATATAACAGATGTTAGTGGAGCTTTGACAGAATTAGTGAAAAATTCGTATGATGCTGATGCGGAATCAGTATTAATCAATTACGATATACCTTTTCCTATTATTGAAGAAGGACAAGATATTAGTGATAATATCAATGTTCTATCTGCTGAAGACTTTGAATTTTTAAATAGTGAATATATAGAAAATAAAAACTCAGCCACTAAAATACGTATTTTCTCCAATGAAAATATTGAATTAGGTTCTAATGAAGAAAATAAAAAAAATAAATTAGAAACTGTTAAGGAAGTTCTTTCTAAATATAATCATATTTATATTGTTGATAATGGAACGGGAATGACTGAAGAAATTCTTTCTACAGTTTGGATGAATATAGGGACCAGCGATAAAGAGAAAAATACAACTAGTAAAAAAGGTAGGCAGAAAACAGGAGCAAAGGGGATTGGCAGGTTTGCTCTTGATAAGTTATCTACTGCTACTGAAGTCTATACTCGTCAAATAGATAATTCCCTTTATAGATGGAGATTAAATTGGGAATTATTTGAAAAAGCTGAACTTATTGATGATGTGAAGGCAGAATTAGAAATTATTGATGACAAGACTATGGCTCAGATTTCAGAAATGTTTATCAAGTCGAATGAGAATGAATTTATTGATTTTGAAAATAATTCTGGAACTATAATTCATTTGAATCCGATTAGAGATAATTGGTTTAATAGAGATTTTCGGAAAGTAAACAAAAATTTAAAAAGTATTAATCCACTGACTAGTACAGATCGTTTTGAAGTAAATGTATTGAACAATTATGACCATAGTCTGGATTTTAAAACTTCCCAAGATCGTTTTGATAGAAAAAGATATGATTATAGAGTAAAGGCAGAGGTAAAGAATGGGGAGCTCAGTTTGCTTTTTGATAGAAATGAGCTTGATTTGTCATTGAAGACCATTGAAGTAACTAAAGGAGGTGAAAATTTTTCTATAGATCTAGATTCTGAATTTTGGAGCGACAGTGCTTTTCAAAAGAAATTAACAAATAAGTCTAGCTTTGATAGTAGCATAGAATATTCGTTTAAAATTTCAGATATCATAGATTCTAATAATTTCTCTATTAGAGATATTGAAAGTATTGGTAATTTTACTACAGAACTCTTCTTTCTAAAGAGCGCAGCAAGTTCTATACCTATTTTGAAAAGGTTCAATGCTACTGAAAGAAAAAAGTGGTCTGAAAATTTTTCGGGTATAAAAATATATAGGGATAACTTTAAAGTACGCCCGTATGGAGATGATGGCAGATATTTTGATTGGCTGAGTCTGTCAGAGAGACAGCAGAAGAATCCAGGTGCACCAACTAATAAAGCTCCTTGGAGGGTTTTGCCGTATCAAATTTTTGGAGAAGTACTAATTTCTAGAGAAGGAAATCCAAATTTAACAGATAGTGCCAATCGAGAAAGTCTAGTAGAAAACAGAGAATATTCTCTACTAAAAGAAATATTATTATTTATTATTGAAAAATTTGAAGAAGACAGACAATATCCATTGCAGATATTAGGTAATCTGATTGATCGCCGCTATGAGAAAATTCGTTCAGAAAAGAAAAAAGCATTTATGAAAGATATCAAAAGAAATTTATCAGAAGGAAAAGGGGCCGTTTCTGACGATAGGTCTAGTGATACTGATACTTCTATTGATAGTAAAAATAATGCAGAAGATGAGTGTAATACTGAATTTAAAGATAGCGACATAGAGCAGGCCTTAGACAGAATTACTGGTGAATTTGAACAGAGTGAAATAATAAATATACTGATGTCATTGAGTTCATCCGGTGTAATGGCTTCAACTTTTGCTCATGAGATAAACGGAGTTGCAACTGATTTAGGTACTCGTAATGACCATTTAAAGATGTGCATAGAATCAATATTACCTGAGAGTGATTATAGTGGTAAAAGTTTTTTGAACCCATATAAGTTGTTGAAAAACTATTCTGTAACTGATAGGTTATTGGCTGCATGGTTATCAGTGATTATTACTCCTCTTGAGAAAGAGTCAAGAGAAAATACTATTTTTAGCTTTGATTACGAATTACGCCATATAATACAATTGTGGAAACCATTACTAGATTCTAAATTTATATCAATATATGAGGATTTTACTGAATCAAAAATTACCCTCGACAATTTCAATCAATTAGATTTATTTTTAATTTTAAATAATTTTATTTTAAATTCAGCATATTATTTGGAAGAGAAGGACTCTGGTGAAAGGCGAATAAATATTTCTCTTGTTGAAACACAAAATTTAATAATTCTTGAACTTTCAAATAATGGTAAAGAATTATCTGAGAGATATAAAACAAATCCTAACTACATTTTAAAACCAGGTATTACTACGAAGCCTGAAAATGAAGGAACTGGATTAGGTTTGTGGATTTTAAATGAAGCAGTGGAAAGAAATGGTGGCAGGACAGAAGTAATCGCGGATTTTGAAGGTTTCAAAATTAAGATAATATTTAGTAAACAAAAGGAGTTATAGTAGTGATAAATATTGGAATTGTTGAAGATAAGGAGTCTGAACTTGAGAATATAAAGAGGACTTTTTATAGTTTTTATAAAGAAAAATGTGATTTTCAAGATTATATCATTGATGAATATGGGAAAAAAGAAGAATTAGTTAATGAAATTTTAGATGATATCTCAAGTACTAGAATTGATGCACTAGTGGTAGACTATTTAATTTCTACAGAGGGTTTCAAGATTGAGGGAAATGAAGTATATGAATCAGTAAAAAAACACATCCAAAATTTTCCTGTTGTTATTCTTACGCAATACGTTGACGATTCTCAAAAAAGTGAAATTATAGACCCTGATAAGGTTTATAGAAAAAGTATTTTTTTTGATATAAATACTCAAAAATCAAAAGATTCTTTGAACAATATAGATATAAGTATAAGAAACTTTCAAAGACAAAAAGAAGAAATAGAGCAAAAAATTTTATACGAGCAACAAAAGATTAAGGATAGAGAGATCGATCCATCAGTTCTTATTAATCTATCTGAATTGGAGCTTAACTTAAATAAATATATAGTTTCTGATAGCGTAACTGAACTAGATAAATTGTTTGATACTAGTCAGTTAGAATGTGCAGTAAAACTTATAAAGGATCTAGGAGAATTGTAATATTTATGGAAAAGATTGGAGAATTTCGGTATCATAAAATTATACGGACTTGTCAGAAAAAATATAAAAATTATAAAAGTTATAAAAAAAATTTAAAAAAAGATTTCGAGAGTAAGTGTGCTTATTGTAATGTTTCGGACGAGCAAATTACGACCTCATTTGAAGTAGACCATTTTGTACCAAGTAAAATTTGTGAAGAATATAATAGGTGTGATTTGATTACCGATTACAGTAATCTGATATACTCTTGCAAGAAGTGTAATTTAGCCAAGAGTGATTTGTATAATGGAAGCAAAATTCCGGAAGAACTGTCTAATGATAGATTTTATAATCCTGTAGATGTTGATTATAATAATATATTTTACAGAAATATTATAGGTGGTATTGATTCGCAAGATATAAAAGGTCGAAATATGATTGTTGATTTGAAACTTTACCGAGTTTTTCATAATTATGCTTGGATTTCAGAAGAACTGCTTAGAGTACGTTCTGAAATCGATGCTAAAATTAATAAAATTCCAGCTGAAGATGAAAAGCGAATGAAATTATTGGAAGTTCATAGAATCATAACTAATGAAGCTATAAAGTATAAGGAATTGTTTCAAAAAGTTTACAATAAGTGATTATTATCGAGGCTGAGACAAAAAGATTTTGATTTTAGGAATTCTTTATTATGAAATTTTAAAATCGACATATTAGACAAGAAAGCGAACAAAACAGAATTCTGAGTGTCAGATAACTCGTTTTGTTCGCTTTTTATATTTAAGGTTAGACTTTTGTCCCAAATTCTTTTTTGCTTAAAAACATTTAATAAAACAAGATTAAAACGAACGTTTGTGATATAATATTAGTAAATAATTCGCAAAAGAGGTTGAAAGATGAAGCTGTTGGTTGTCGGTTCGGGTGGTCGTGAACATGCGATTGCTAAGAAGTTGCTTGAATCAAAAGACGTTGAAAAAGTCTTTGTAGCTCCTGGAAATGATGGGATGACTTTGGATGGGCTAAAATTGATGAATATCTCTATTTCCGAACATTCTAAGTTGATTGAATTTGCAAAAGCCAACGATATTGCTTGGACATTCATCGGGCCAGATGATGCCCTGGCTGCTGGGATTGTAGATGATTTTAACCAAGCTGGTCTCAAGGCTTTTGGTCCGACTAGGGCTGCAGCGGAGCTGGAGTGGTCCAAGGATTTCGCAAAGGAAATCATGGTCAAATACGGCGTTCCGACAGCAGCCTATGGCACATTTTCAGATTTCGAGGAGGCCAAGGCTTATATCGAGGAAAAAGGCGCTCCTATCGTTGTCAAGGCAGATGGTTTGGCACTTGGGAAAGGTGTTGTCGTAGCTGAAACGGTTGATCAAGCGGTCGAAGCCGCTCATGAGATGCTCTTAGACAATAAATTTGGTGACTCAGGTGCGCGTGTAGTCATCGAGGAATTCCTTGACGGGGAGGAGTTCTCTCTCTTTGCTTTTGTCAATGGGGACAAGTTCTACATCATGCCAACGGCTCAGGACCATAAACGTGCCTATGACGGCGACAAGGGCCCTAACACGGGCGGTATGGGTGCCTATGCGCCAGTTCCTCACTTGCCACAGAGTGTGATTGATACGGCGGTTGACACCGTTGTCAAGCCTGTCCTTGAGGGCATGATCCAAGAAGGGCGTCCTTATCTGGGCCTCCTTTACGCAGGGCTTATCCTGACAGCAGATGGTCCTAAAGTCATCGAGTTCAACGCTCGGTTCGGAGATCCAGAAACTCAGATTATTTTGCCTCGTTTGACATCTGACTTTGCACAAAATATCACGGATATTCTCGATGGCAAGCAGCCAAACATCACTTGGACGGACAAGGGTGTGACTCTGGGTGTGGTTGTCGCATCAAAGGGCTACCCGCTAGATTATGCAAAGGGTGTCAAGTTGCCATCAAAAACCGAGGGCAACATCATCACCTACTATGCCGGTGCTAAGTTTGCGGAAAATAGCAGAGCACTGCTATCAAACGGCGGACGTGTCTATATGCTCGTCACCACAGCTGATACCGTTAAAGAAGCCCAAGACACTATCTACAGCGAACTCAACAAACAAAATACAGAAGGTCTCTTCTACCGAACCGATATCGGAAGCAAGGCAATTAAGTAAAGATATAAGAATAATGCGACGAAGTCGCCAAATACGATAATGGTCGCCGTGGTGAAAGGACCAGAACAGTGAATGTTCTGGTCGGGGGAAACTTTGAGACCCTAGGCTCAAAGTTTAGGAATGAAACCGAAGGTTTGCTTCCGTCCCTACCACCTAAGACCATTATCAAAAAAGGAAGAAAAAGGATTAAAAATGAAACCAGTAATTTCCATCATCATGGGCTCAAAATCCGACTGGGCAACCATGCAAAAAACCGCCGAAGTCCTTGACCGCTTCGGTGTAGCTTACGAAAAGAGGGTTGTCTCTGCCCACCGTACACCAGACCTCATGTTTAGACATGCGGAGGAGGCTCGTAGTCGTGGTATCAAGGTTATTATTGCGGGTGCTGGTGGCGCAGCCCATTTGCCAGGAATGGTAGCTGCCAAAACAACCCTTCCAGTCATTGGTGTACCCGTCAAGTCTCGTGCCCTTAGTGGCGTGGACTCGCTCTACTCTATCGTACAGATGCCGGGCGGTGTGCCTGTTGCGACAATGGCTATCGGTGAGGCAGGTGCGACCAACGCAGCCCTCTTTGCCCTCCGTCTCCTGTCAGTAGAGGATCAGAGTATCGCGACAGCTTTGGCAGATTTTGCAGAAGAACAAGGAAAAATCGCAGAGGAGTCTACAAATGAGCTCATCTAAAACAATCGGAATTATCGGTGGCGGCCAGCTTGGTCAGATGATGGCCATTTCTGCTATCTACATGGGGCACAAGGTTATCGCGCTGGATCCTGCGACGGATTGCCCGGCCTCTCGCGTTGCGGAAATCATCGTGGCCCCTTATAACGATGTGGATGCATTGCGTCAGTTGGCGGACCGTTGTGATGTTCTTACCTATGAATTTGAAAATGTCGATGCTGATGGTTTGGATGCTGTTATCAAGGATGGTCAGCTCCCTCAAGGGACAGATCTGCTCCGCATCTCTCAAAATCGCATTTTTGAAAAGGACTTTCTCTCAAACAAGGCACAAGTCACTGTGGCACCCTACAAGGTTGTGACTTCAAGCCAAGACTTGGCAGATATTGACCTATCGAAAAACTATGTCCTCAAGACTGCGACTGGTGGCTACGATGGGCATGGACAAAAGGTCATTCGCTCGGAAGCAGATTTGGAAGAAGCCCATGCACTAGCCGACTCAGCAGACTGCGTCTTGGAAGAATTCGTCAACTTTGACCTTGAAATTTCTGTCATCGTTTCTGGAAATGGCAAGGACGTGACGGTTTTCCCAGTTCAGGAAAATATCCACCGCAACAATATCCTGTCTAAGACCATCGTGCCAGCCCGTATTTCAGAAAGCCTAGCAGAAAAAGCCAAAGCTATGGCAGTGCGAATTGCAGAACAGCTCAAGCTATCTGGAACCCTCTGCGTGGAAATGTTTGCGACGGCTGATGACATCATCGTCAATGAGATCGCCCCACGTCCACACAATTCAGGCCACTACTCTATCGAAGCCTGCGACTTCTCCCAGTTTGATACCCATATTCTCGGTGTTCTCGGAGCACCATTGCCAGCCATCCAACTGCATGCGCCAGCCGTTATGCTCAACGTTCTCGGCCAGCATGTCGAAGCAGCTGAGCGTTATGTCACAGAAAATCCAAGCGTCCACCTCCACATGTATGGTAAACTAGAAGCGAAGCACAACCGCAAAATGGGGCATGTGACCTTGTTTAGTGATGCGCCGGATAATGTGGTTGAGTTTGGGGAAGGGATTGATTTTTAGAGATAAATATGAAATTCGAGGTGGAGTTATTAACTAAAAATATTAGCATTACTAAACTTGATGAATTATTTCTTAGTTCAAAAATAATTAGTATTACTTCTGACAGTCAAGTTGAAGTTAATGATAAGTATGTAGAAGGTCATTTAGCTAAATATAAGTGTGTTTTCAAAGATGACGATTTTAAAATAAATACCTATCAATTTCGAAGGGGTCTAGTTAAAATTATACTTAGTTATGAATATAGCAAATCTAAATTGAATTCAGCTAAAAAATTTGGAGATTTTCTTTCAAAATTTAGAGAATTTTTAGGAAAAAATCGTTTAAAATATTCAATTCTATCTAATAGTTTGTCTATGTATTTTTCGAATAGGCTTTATCCTAAATTTCAAACATACGAATCGTTATTACGGAAAATTTTTGTATTAGCTTTGTCTCCACTCGAGGACGAGGATATTATAAGGATTGTTAAGAAACAGACTAATGATAAATTAGATTTATCGAAAATTCATACAATAGAGCATGTTGAAAGACTGCAAATAGCTGAACTCCATTCATTGATATTTGAAATAAATATAAATCCAGTTAATAATCTAACTAATCATTTTAAAAATTTTCAAGACAAAAGCGAATATCATCTAAAGCAGATGATAAAAAAAGCTCTCCCAATTACCATATGGGAAAAGCATTTTGCACCATTCATCGATGATGAGAGAGCAGATGTGATCAAAAATAGCTACAATAGTATTAGAGAGTACAGGAATGACGTTATGCATTTTCATATGCTAACCTACAGGAGTTACAAAAAAATAGATTTGTTGTTGTCAGACGTAATTAAAGAACTAGAAGAGCTTGAACATAGTATGCTTAAGAGATGGGATTTTGAAGCAACTAGGAAACTTACAAATGATATTTTTGATCAGGAGTTTCTGGCTAGTTTATCATCTTTATCTAAAACAGCATCAGAAGTAATTAAACCAGCAATGGATAGGTTTTATATTAACAATATTGATTTTAATAATGCGATAAAATCCATGATGGAAGTATTCCAAAATATTCAAGTACCTAAAATAGATTATGGAGTGTTAAAATCTATTAAAGGGATATCTGATACTATTGGGCATTTAGGTTTACCAACCCCCCTTAATGAACCTGATAGTGAAGACAATAATGAAGAATAAGTCTATAAATTTTGAAGCACAAAATTCTCTAATATGGCTATTATTCCATCTTATCTAATAGTCTTGCTTTCCTTAGGAAGGAGATTGGTCTAAAAATTGAGAATTGCTATTATAAAGAAAAGATATGGGGAATAGATTTTTAATGGAAAATAATTTTTTAGATTTTAGATTGATAAATAATTTGTTGTTACCATCAATTAATTATGTATCTAAAAAAGATTTGAAAAAAAGGAATCTTTTAAGTATTTTATATGGAATTCTTTTTTTAATATTTACATGTATACTTGTAGTTGTAGTTTATCAGCAGATAAAACCGTTTATTTTACAGCCAGCATTAGCGTTTGCTAATTTATACTTTTTAATAGATGCAATATTTTCAGGGAAGAGTGAGTTTTTACAATATAATATACCATCAATACAGAGTGCACATTCTCTCATATCACTTTCTAAAATAATTCTTGATGAGTTAGTTTTGCTTTCTAAGATGTTGTTTCCAATGATAATATCACTGGTTACAATGTCAATTTTTAAGAAACAAAATTTTGGATCGAAAGTAATTATTGTAATCTTAACAATTCTAACTTATACCCTAATTTTTAAAGTTTATTTTCAGGTAATATTAATTATTGTTTTATTTAGTATTTTAACTATTTTTCATCCTATTGGAGATGATAAATATTATACTGTTGTGCAATATTTAAATTACTTTGAAGAAATTCTTTACAATTGGTGGGGAAATCGCACAAAAAATAAAAAGAGTATAAAGAAAATCATATTTTTAATTATTCTTTCCATAGTTATGAGTTATTGTCTGTTTAGATTATTTCCAGTCTTAGGGGTAGGTTTTTCTTTCCTTCTAACTTTATTAGTAGTATTTATTATATGGGTCTATGCTGGAAGTGTTAGTAAGGAAATAAAATTATTAAAAAAAATATTTATTTACAGTATATTTTTTGGATTTACTTTAATTGGGAATTTAGAAATTGGTTCTAATGTTTTAAAAGTGCCAGTACTATTTATTACCTTATTCTTGGCGTTAGATCGGATTATTGTATTGTCAAAAGAAATGAAGGAAATAATTGTTGAAAAAAGTATATTGTATTATTATGAATACGAAACTATAGACAAATTACTTTTAATAAAAGAACTAATAAATATTGATATTTTACACGAAGTAGACGTGACCGAATTAGAGTTGGTAAAACAAATAGCTATTAGGATTAGACTGGGATTCTACCAAGAAGTCCTAAAATTATCAGATATTTATAAGAACGGAGAGTTTCAAAACTATCGTCAATTTGTAGAAGGAAATATATTTTTTCTAACTTTTGATGAAACAATTTTTGATAATGTGGATTCTTTGAAAACTTTAAAAGAAAGACTGTCCAATATACTTGAATTAGAAGGACAAAATATACGTTTGCCAGAGTTATCTGAAATATATGCAAAAGTATTATTTAAATTAGAGCAATTTAATGATGCTATAGCATATTTTAAGGAAAGTATAATGTATATGAGCGAAGAATCGAGGTTAATGTATATTGAAGCATGTGAACAAGTGGGAGATATTAAACAAGCTGAATATATACGTCGAAACTATTAATAATGGAAATAAAGGAGAAAAAATGATCAACCGTTACTCTCGCCCTGAGATGGCGAACATTTGGAGTGAAGAAAATAAATACCGTGCTTGGCTTGAGGTAGAAATCTTGGCTGACGAGGCATGGGCTGAGTTGGGGGAAATCCCTAAGGAAGATGTGGCTTTGATTCGTGAAAAAGCGGACTTTGACATTGACCGTATTTTGGAGATTGAGCAGCAAACTCGTCACGATGTGGTTGCTTTCACGCGTGCGGTTTCAGAGACTCTTGGTGAAGAGCGCAAGTGGGTGCACTATGGGTTGACTTCTACCGACGTGGTGGATACTGCCTACGGTTACCTCTACAAGCAGGCCAACGACATCATTCGTCGTGACCTTGAGAACTTCACCAACATCATCGCTGCTAAGGCTAAGGAGCACAAGTTCACCATCATGATGGGTCGTACCCACGGGGTGCACGCTGAGCCTACAACCTTTGGTCTGAAATTGGCGACTTGGTACAGCGAAATGAAGCGCAATATCGAGCGTTTCGAGCATGCGGCTGCTGGTGTGGAAGCTGGTAAGATTTCGGGTGCGGTTGGGAACTTTGCCAACATCCCACCATTTGTAGAGCAATACGTCTGCGACAAATTGGGTATCCGTGCTCAAGAAATTTCTACACAAGTACTTCCTCGTGACCTTCACGCTGAGTACTTTGCAGTTCTTGCTAGCATCGCGACTTCAATCGAACGTATGGCAACGGAAATCCGTGGTCTTCAAAAATCTGAACAACGCGAAGTGGAAGAATTCTTTGCCAAAGGCCAAAAAGGTTCATCTGCTATGCCTCACAAACGCAACCCTATCGGTTCTGAGAACATGACAGGTCTTGCGCGTGTTATTCGTGGTCATATGGTGACAGCCTATGAGAACGTCGCTCTCTGGCACGAACGTGATATTTCCCACTCATCAGCTGAACGTATCATCACACCAGATACAACCATTTTGATTGACTACATGCTCAACCGTTTCGGAAATATCGTCAAGAACTTGACGGTCTTCCCAGAAAATATGATCCGCAACATGAACTCTACGTTTGGTCTTATCTTTAGCCAACGTGCTATGTTGACCTTGATCGAAAAAGGCATGACGCGTGAGCAAGCCTATGACTTGGTGCAACCAAAAACAGCCTACTCTTGGGACAACCAAGTGGACTTTAAACCGCTTCTCGAAGCAGATCCAGAAGTGACATCACGCCTCACTCAAGATGAAATTGATGAAATCTTCAACCCTGCATACTACACCAAACGAGTGGATGATATCTTTGAACGTATCGGACTGGGTGATTAATCCTAACAATAAAAAGCGAGATTCAATCTCGCTTTTTTGTATGCTTGTCGAAGGGGGTTAATCTTCTTTTCTCTTAGTGAGTCCGTAGGCTGCTAGTGTGGCCATGAGTCCTACTGCGACCAAACCTGCAGATTCTTGACTTCCTGTTGCAGGGAGTTGTTTTTCATCTGCTTTGCTAGTAGTTGATTCAGCTTGCTCAGCTTTCTCAACGGCAGTTCCGACTTCAACAACCTGAGCTACCGCTTCCTGCGATACCGCACTATTGACAAGGGTTCTTTCTTCCTTGCCGTCAGCAGTAGTGCTGACAGAGTAGAAAATCGTACGACGACCATTTACACCAGTAACGATGACTTGCGTTTGTCCGAGTGGTAATTGCGGATTTTCACGTGTTACGGTAGTGAACGGAATCTCTTCCTCTTGGATGTCCAGTCTTGGTTTTGTCTCTGCGGCTGGAGCAAGACCGTGTTCATCCCCTTTGTGAGTAATAGGGGCGCCGATTTCAACCACTTGGGTCACAGGTTCTTTGGTTACTTGGCTATCTAGAACAGTTTCTGTTTGTTTCCCATTTTCAGTAAGGACAGAGATGTAATGAGTGCGTTCGCCCTCTACACCTGGTGTGATGATCTTTTCCTGACCAGCTGGGAGATTCGGATTTTCCTTCTTGATGACCTCAAATGGAATCTTTTCTGCTCTTGTGATGAGTTCTGGCTTAGTTTCAATAGTGGCAGATGACTCATTTTCATCGAGGCTTCCTGAGTGAGTTGCCGCTGGCTTGAGGCTTAGGCGGGCTGCTTTGAGTTTGGCTACGAGAGCGTCTAACTCGGCTTGTTTACTACGGTTGAGGTTGTAGTTGAGAGCTTCTTTAGCTGCATTTAGGGCACCTAAGCTTTCCTTGCTGTATCCTTCTAGGTTTGCTGGGATTTGAGCAAGCTCCTCGCGGAGTGCATTGTAGTTAGCGCGGAAGTAGTCTTTGTTGTGGTCTGCAAAGGCAGTCATGAGTTCAAAGATTTCTTCTTCCTTGTACTCAGCACTTGGTCTATCTGCCCAGATAGCAAGCATGCTTCCAACGGTTGGAAGATCTACCTCAGGATATTTGGTAGAAGCAAGTTGATTGAATGGTGTTTTTTCAGTATTTTCAATAGCTTTTTTGAGGAAACCACCACCATCTTCTGGTTTTTGGCCGAGAATGTAGTACCAGTCACCGTTGGTATTCAAGAACTTATAACCCTTGCTTGCTAGGTACTGAGGTGATGCAAGGTTGTAGCCCCACCATCCTTTAGACCAGTAAGAGATGATGACATCCTTGTCAAACTCAACATCATCCTTGTCCTCGTAGTAGAAACCATCATTGAAGGCCATTGGTTGAAGGCCTCTTTCTTTAGCCATGGCAGCAAGAGTGTTAGAGTATTCGGCAAACTTGCCATAGAGTCCGTACCATTTGAGGTAGTACCAGCCTTGAGCGTTGGTAGCGTCATTGGCGTATTCGTCTGTACCGTAGTTAAAGATTTTAGTCTTGCCTGCAAAGAAGTCCATGTACTTGCCGATAAGAGCCTTAACAAAGTTCATGGCTTCTTCGTTTTCAAGGTCCATAGTTGTTTTGGAAACCTTGTCAAAGTTGGCTTGAGGATTCTTGATTCCAAGTTTTTCCATAGCGACGAGCATGGCATCCATGTGACCTGGGCTGTTGATCGCTGGGATGAGTCCGAGGCCTTTTGATTTTGCGTATTCGATCAATTCAGTGATTTCAGCTTGACTAAGAGTGGTTCCGTTTGGATCATCGTAGTAGGCTTTTGTTCCTTCGATGATGGCCTTCTTGACATCGTCACTTGCATAAGTTTTTCCGTTAGCTGTGATGGTCATGTCATCAAGGAGGAAGCGGAGTCCATCATTTCCTAGGAGAAGATGCACATCAGAGTAGCCGAGTTCGCTCGCCTTGTCTACGATGCGTTTGAGTTGGTCAAGCGTGAAGTACTTACGTCCGGCATCGATGGAGATTACCTTGTTCTTGGCAAGTTTTTCAACTTCGCGTTTCGCGTCTTCTTCTTTTTGAGCTTCTGGTGTGAAGGTCAAATTGCTAACAGCTTCTTGGAGTTTAGCGATTGCTTGGTCAATGGTGTCTTGTTGGGCACGGCTGAGGTTGCTATCGAGTGAGCGAATAGCTTTTTCAGCTTCTTTTACAGCTGCGACACTTTCTGCAGTATAGCGGTTAAGGTCTGTTGGGACTTCTTTCAGAGCTTGCTCAGCAGACTCATAGTCAGCTGCGAAGTATTCAGCATTGGCATTTGCGAAGCTGCGCATGAGTTTGAAGAGGCGTGATGGTGAATAGCGTGCAGATGGGGTGTCCGCCCAGGCAGCTACCATACCCCCGATGAATGGAATATCTGCCCCATCAGATTTTGGTACAGAAGTAATTGGAGTTTTCTTGATACCATTGAGTCCTTGGTCGAGGTTGTACCAGCCTTGACCATCGGCATTTCGTCCGAGAACGTAGTACCAAGCATCGTTGGTATTAAGGATTTGGTGGCCTTTTTCAACTAGAAGTTTAGAAGAAGCGACGTCGTATCCACCCCATCCACCAGTCCACATAGAAACGATGATGTCTTTGTCAAAAGTTCCAAAGCTAGTGTCGCTATTGTAGTAGATACCGTCGTTAAAGGCCATTGGTTTGAGTCCGTGAGATTTGACGATACGAGCAAGGTCACTGGCGTAGGCGATAAATTTCTCATATCCTCCTACAGGGTAGCCTTCATTTGGATAGTATTTATCAGCCTGAAGAA
Organism: bacterium; assembly: GCA_905221385.1. Taxonomy (GTDB): domain Bacteria; phylum Bacillota; class Bacilli; order Lactobacillales; family Streptococcaceae; genus Streptococcus. Next base: position 8,297 of record CAJNCV010000020.1, on the reverse strand, counting down.
CGCTCCAGCCTTTGGCGTCTGTAGCATCATTGGCATACTCGTCCAATCCGATATTGAAGATGTCAGATTTGCCAGCGAAATAAGCAGCATACTTGTCGATTAGAGCTTTGGTAAATTCAACAGCTTCTTTGTTATCAAGGTCAACGGTACGAGCAGATTCCTTACCAAAGTAGTTGAAGTTCGGTTTTTGGATGCCTAGTTCTTTCATGGCATGCAAAATTGCATCCATGTGTCCAGGGCTATTTACAGTTGGGATGAGACCAATGCCTTTGTTTTTAGCATAGTTGATTAAGTCCGTCATTTGGCTCTCTGTCAAATGGTTGCCGTTTGGATCCTTGTAGTAGGCATCGGTTCCGTTTTCGAGTGCACGTTTGACATCATCACTGGCATAGGTTTTGCCATTGGCTTTGATTGTCATGTCGTCCAGCATGAAACGCATGCCATCATTTCCGACTAAGAGATGGAGGTCAGTATAGCCGTAGTGTTTAGCTTTGTCGATGATTTCCTTGAGTTGGTCTGGAGAGAAGTACTTGCGTCCAGAGTCGATTGAGATCATTTTTCTTTTTGCAAGTTTTTCATTTACCTGAGTTGCGCGTTCAGTGCTAGGAGCGGCCACTGCAGGTGTGACGGCTTCATTTTTCTTTTCTGAAGAAGTGCTTTCAGCAGGAGTTTCAGCTGGAGCAGGGCTTTCTTTCTCGGCAGTAGGAGTTGGAGCAGCATTTTCTGTCACAACTGGTGCGCTTGACTCTTCTGTTTTTGGAGCAACTGTTCGAGGAGCCTCATGGTCTTCTTTGACCTCCTCTTTTACAGGCTTGTCAGCCTTTTCTTCCAGTTTTTCTGGAGCCTTGGACTCTACAGCTTCTTCGGCTGCTTGTGGACTCTCCTGAATAGTTTGAACAGTTTCTTCAGCTGTTGGAGCTGGAGTAATCCCGTCGGCAGATACGACTTGTGCGCTAAAAGCAAATCCTATAAGTACAGAAGCTGCCCCAACCGCGTATTTACGAATGGAGAAGCGCTGTTTCTTTTCTAGTTTCATGATAAAACCTCCTTATTACTATATTATATGATAACGTTTACACAAAACTGTTTTTATTTTATTATCTAAACTATAAAAAGTCAAGAGACTTTATGAAAGAACTATAATAAATGGAGGAAATCATAAGATTAGGAAGCTGTTTTTTTGGTAAATCTAATTTAGTAGAAAATTGTTCAATTATTTTACTTGTTTTTAGTAAAAGCACTACTAATTAAAGAATTACCCTCTATCGTATGTTCATACTAAATGGTGCATGCTATAATGAACATAGAAAAAGCCTGAGCTAGGCTCAAGCTTTTTCTTAATGACCTCGGTTACATGAGATGAATTTGATTTTGTAGTAGTCAGCTCGCTTATAAGTTTCGCTATAAGCCAAAACTTGACCAGTGGCCTCAAGTTTCGTAGTCTTTGTTTGGAAGACAGTTGGGAACTGTGTATCGATTCCTAGTACAGAAGCAGCATGCTCTGGTGTTGGAAATGCGATTTCGTTGATTTCTTCAAAATGCTCATCACTCATGTGAATGCGGTAATCCAATTTGAAACGTTTATAGATAGAGCTATAGTAGTCAAGATTTGGATAGTTGGCATTGATGTATTGCTCAGGAATATAAGACGTGTGGTAGATGTAGGTCACATCATTTGTTTGACGGATACGTTCAATCTTGTAATAGAATTGATCTCCACGTAGTCCAAGTTTCTCCAAATATTCAAGTTGATTTCCACGCTCGATAGAAAGGACGGTTACCTTATCATCTTTTGTTTCAAAGATTTCGACATCTGAAAATTCAACAAGTTTATGCTTACGTGCGCGTGATACGAATGTTCCTTTTCCTTGTTGACGGACAATATAGCCATCTTTGGCTAGGTCGTTCAAAGCGCGTACAACAGTAATCGAACTCACATCGTACATTGCGATCAATTCTGCTTCAGTATAAAACTTGTCTCCGCTTGCAAATTGACCAGATATAATTTTGTTTTTTAATTCATCCTTAATATATTGGTATTTTGGAATAGCCATAATTTCACCTCGATTCTCTTTCTTCATTCTTGATTTTACCACAATCACAGAGAAAATAGTAGTATTTAGATAAAAAAATAGAATAACAGAGTAAAATGTTATCCTATATACGAAAAATTAGCTTATTCTAATGGTTTAGAAAGCTTTTCTAGAAATTCCATTTTCATGTGGTATTTGCAGAAAGTTGGTAAAAGGAAAGTAAAAAAATCAAAAAATTTTAAAATATTTTCCAAAACCTATTGACAAATGCGAAAGATTTGATTATATTTAATATTATAATAAATGAAAGCGCAAACTTAATTAGTCAGGGGTGGTGACATGCCAAGATTTAAAATTGAGGACGATTTCTACCTAGATAGGAAACCGTTCAAGATTTTATCCGGTGCCATTCATTATTTTAGGATTCCGGCGGAGGATTGGTATCATTCGCTCTACAACTTAAAGGCACTTGGCTTTAACACAGTTGAGACTTATGTGGCTTGGAATTTACACGAGCCTGTTGAGGGAAAATTTAATTTTGAGGGTGATCTGGATTTGGAGAAGTTTCTCCAAATAGCACAGGATTTGGGACTTTATGCTATTGTGCGCCCTTCGCCATTTATCTGTGCGGAATGGGAATTTGGTGGCTTGCCGGCTTGGCTCTTGACCAAGGACATGCGAATCCGCTCGTCCGATCCGTCCTATGTTGAGGCTGTTGCTCGCTATTATGACCAATTATTGCCAAGGCTTGTGCCTCGCTTGTTGGATAATGGCGGAAACATTCTTATGATGCAAGTCGAAAATGAATATGGCTCTTATGGAGAAGATAAGTCTTATCTACGAGCAATTCGGAAATTGATGGAAGACCGAGGGATTGATTGCCCGCTCTTTACTTCAGATGGTCCATGGAGGGCTACTCTGAAAGCCGGAACCTTGATCGAAGACGACCTCTTTGTGACAGGGAACTTTGGCTCTAAAGCTCCGTACAACTTTTCACAGATGCAGGAATTCTTTGATGAGTATGGCAAAAAATGGCCCCTCATGTGTATGGAATTTTGGGATGGTTGGTTCAACCGTTGGAAAGAACCCATCATCACACGGGATCCTAAAGAATTGGCAGAAGCTGTTCGAGAGGTATTGGAGCAAGGCTCTATCAACCTTTACATGTTCCATGGTGGAACAAACTTTGGTTTCATGAATGGTTGCTCGGCTCGAGGAACTCTGGATTTGCCGCAAGTCACATCTTACGACTATGATGCCCTTCTCGATGAAGAAGGAAATCCAACTGCTAAATACCTAGCAGTCAAGAAGATGATGGCAACACACTTCCCAGAGTATCCACAGTTGGAACCGCTCTATAAGGAAAGCATGGAGATAGGGTCTATTCCACTAGTCGAAAAAGTTTCCTTGTTTGAAACCCTGGATAGTCTCTCTAGTCCTACTGAAAGCCTCTATCCAAAAGCGATGGAAGAACTTGGTCAAAGCTATGGCTACCTTCTCTATCGTACTGAAGCAAGTTGGGATGCAGAAGAGGAACGTCTCCGTATCATTGATGGACGTGACCGAGCTCAACTCTTTGTAGATGGTCAATGGATTGCTACTCAATACCAGACAGAGATTGGTGAAGATATCTACTGTCAAGGCAACCGAGAAGGCTTTTCGGAGATTGACATCTTGATTGAAAATATGGGGCGTGTCAACTACGGACATAAGTTCTTGGCAGATACGCAACGTAAAGGAATTCGAACAGGTGTCTGCAAGGATCTACATTTCTTACTGAATTGGAAACAATATCCACTGCCACTGGATAATCCTGAGAAGATTGATTTTTCAAAAGGATGGACAGAAGGACAACCAGCCTTTTACGCTTTCGACTTTACTGTTGAAGAGCCGAAGGATACCTACTTAGATTTGTCTGAGTTTGGTAAGGGAGTTGCCTTTGTCAACGGGCGTCACCTAGGACGTTTCTGGAACGTCGGCCCGACCCTCTCACTTTATATCCCTCATAGCTATCTCAAGGAAGGTGCTAACCGCATCATCATCTTTGAAACTGAGGGCGAATATAAAGAAGAGATTCACCTAACTCGTAAACCTACACTAAAACACATAAAGGGGGAAAACTTATGACAATTGTAGGATGCCGTATCGATGGACGTTTGATCCACGGTCAAGTAGCCAATCTTTGGGCTGGAAAACTAAATGTTTCACGCATTATGGTTGTAGACGACGAAGTTGTTAACAACGATATTGAAAAGAGTGGTTTGAAACTTGCAACACCACCAGGTGTGAAACTCAGTATCTTGCCAGTTGAGAAAGCAGCAGCAAATATCCTTGCTGGTAAATACGATAGCCAACGTCTCTTTATCGTTGCACGTAAACCAGACCGTTTCCTTGGTTTGGTCGAAGCAGGTGTTCCGCTTGAAACACTCAACGTCGGCAATATGTCTCAAACACCAGAAACTCGCTCTATCACACGTTCTATCAACGTGGTAGACAAGGATGTGGAAGATTTCCACAAACTAGCAGAAAAAGGTGTGAAACTCACTGCTCAAATGGTTCCAAATGATCCAGTTTCAGACTTTTTGAGCTTATTAAAATAGGAAAAAATTTTTAGGAGGTCATTGTTATGATACAATGGTGGCAAATTTTACTTCTCACTTTGTACTCAGCTTATCAAATCTGTGATGAGTTGACAATCGTTTCATCTGCAGGTTCCCCTGTATTTGCTGGTTTCATTACTGGTTTGATCATGGGAGATGTGACAACTGGTTTGTTTATCGGTGGTAGCTTGCAGTTGTTCGTTCTCGGGGTTGGTACCTTCGGTGGTGCTTCTCGTATCGACGCAACTTCTGGTGCGGTTCTTGCAACAGCATTCTCTATCTCTCAAGGGATTGATACAGATCTTGCAATCACAACAATCGCTGTACCAGTAGCAGCACTTTTGACATACTTCGACGTTCTTGGACGTATGACTACTACTTTCTTTGCACACCGTATTGATGCTGCGATCGAACGCTTTGACTACAAAGGTATCGAACGCAACTACCTACTTGGTGCAGTGCCTTGGGCTCTTTCTCGTGCCCTTCCAGTATTCTTCGCTCTTGCTTTTGGTGGTGCTTTTGTACAATCAGTAGTAGACCTTGTTAAAGAATATCAATGGATTGCAGATGGTTTGACACTTGCAGGTCGTATGCTTCCAGGTCTTGGATTCGCTATCTTGCTTCGTTACCTTCCAGTTAAACGTAACCTTCACTACCTTGCAATGGGATTCGGTTTGACAGCTATGTTGACTGTTCTTTACTCATATGTAACTGGTCTTGGTGGAGCTGTTGCAGGTATCCTTGGTACTCTTCCTGCTGATGTTGCTGAAAAGATTGGCTTTGCTAACAACTTCAAAGGTTTGTCTATGATCGGTGTTTCTATCGTAGGTATCTTCCTTGCAGTTGTTCACTTTAAGAACAGCCAAAAAGTAGCTGTAGCAGCACCTTCTACACCATCAGAAAGTGGGGAAATCGAAGATGACGAATTCTAATTACAAACTTACAAAAGAAGATTTTAATCAAATCAACAAACGTAGCTTGTTTACTTTCCAATTAGGTTGGAACTACGAACGTATGCAAGCTTCTGGTTACCTTTACATGATCTTGCCTCAATTGCGTAAAATGTATGGGGATGGAACTCCTGAATTGAAAGAAATGATGAAAGTTCACACTCAATTCTTCAATACTTCACCATTCTTCCACACTATTATCGCTGGTTTTGACCTTGCCATGGAAGAAAAAGATGGTGTGGGTTCAAAAGATGCTGTTAACGGTATTAAGACAGGTTTGATGGGACCATTTGCTCCTCTTGGAGATACTATCTTTGGTTCACTTGTACCTGCTATCATGGGATCTATCGCAGCAACTATGGCTATCGCTGGCCAACCATGGGGTATCTTCCTTTGGATCGCAGTTGCAGTTGCTTATGACATCTTCCGTTGGAAACAATTGGAATTTGCCTACAAAGAAGGGGTTAGCCTTATCAACAACATGCAAAGTACCTTGACAGCTTTGATTGATGCTGCATCTGTACTTGGTGTCTTCATGATGGGTGCTCTTGTGGCAACATTGATCAACTTTGATATTTCTTACAAATTGCCAATCGGTGAAAAGATGATTGACTTCCAAGACATCTTGAACTCAATCTTCCCACGCTTGCTTCCAGCAATCTTTACTGCCTTTATCTTCTGGTTGCTTGGTAAGAAAGGTATGAACTCTACTAAAGCGATTGGTATCATTATCGTTCTTGCAGTAGGTCTCTCTGCTCTTGGTAAATTTGTACTTGGAATGGGTGCATAATTTATGAGTAAATCATTAATTTTGGTGAGTCATGGTCGTTTCTGTGAAGAACTTAAAGGTAGCACAGAAATGATCATGGGTCCACAGGACAACATTCATGCAGTGGCTCTTCTTCCAGAAGATGGTCCAGAAGAATTTACTGCAAAATTTGAAGCTGCTATCGAAGGATTGGATGATTTCCTAGTCTTTGCGGATCTTCTCGGTGGAACACCTTGTAACGTGGTAAGCCGTTTGATTATGGAAGGCCGCGACATTGAACTCTACGCAGGGATGAATCTTCCAATGGTGATTGAATTTATCAATGCAAGCCTTACAGGTGCAGATGCGGACTATAAGAGCCGTGGTGCAGAAAACATTGTAAAAGTCAACGACCTGTTAGCTGGCTTCGATGATGACGAAGATGAATAATACTCTTCGAAAATCAAATTCAAACTATGTCAGCGTCGCCTTGCCGTACTCAAGTACAGCCTGCGGCTAGCTTCCTAGTTTGCTCTTTGATTTTCATTGAGTATACGATGTGACAACGTGAAAATCGTTAGAACAGCTTGTATAGAATATACATGGGAATGGGGCTTACTCCCATTCCCATATTTAATAGAAAAAGAGGAACTCAATGCTAAATTACACAAAAGAAGAATTGCTTGAACTGGGTGCAGAAATCACGACTCGTGAGATCTACCAACAGCCTGATGTATGGAAAGGGGCTTTTGAAGCCTATCAAGCAAAACGAGAAGAAATTGCAGCCTTTCTACAAGGGATTGCGGATAAGCATGACTATATCAAGGTCATCTTGACGGGTGCTGGGACTTCTGCTTATGTGGGAGATACCTTGGTACCATACTTTAAGGAAGTCTATGACGAACGCAAATGGAATTTCAATGCCATTGCGACAACTGATATTGTTGCCAATCCAGAAACTTATTTGAAAAAAGATGTGGCGACTGTCCTTGTTTCCTTTGCTCGTAGTGGGAATTCACCTGAAAGTGTGGCGACGGTTGATTTGGCCAAAGCCTTGGTTGATGACCTCTATCAAGTGACCATTACATGTGCTGCAGATGGTAAATTGGCTCTTCAAGCTCATGGCGATGACCGCAATCTTTTGCTCTTGCAACCAGCTGCTTCCAATGACGCTGGATTTGCCATGACTTCTAGCTTTACGTCCATGATGCTAACAGCTCTCTTGGTTTTTGATCCTACAGAATTTGCTGTGAAAGCTGAACGTTTTGAAGTTGTGTCTAGCCTTGCGCGTAAAGTTCTAGACAATGCAGAAGATGTCAAAGAGCTGGTTGACCTTGACTTTAACCGTGTTATCTACCTGGGCGCTGGTCCTTTCTTTGGGCTTGCTCATGAAGCTCAGCTCAAGATTTTGGAATTAACAGCTGGTCAAGTGGCGACCATGTATGAAAGCCCAGTCGGCTTCCGTCACGGTCCAAAATCATTGATCAACGAAGATACCGTTGTTTTGGTCTTTGGTACAACGACAGACTACACTCGCAAGTACGACTTGGACTTGGTTCGTGAAGTGGCTGGTGACCAGATTGCTCGTCGTGTTGTGCTCTTAAGTGATCAAGCCTTTGGTCTTGAAAATGTCAAAGAAGTAGCCCTTGGTTGTGGCGGTGCCTTGAACGATATTTACCGTGTCTTCCCTTACATCGTTTATGCCCAACTCTTTGCCCTTTTGACTTCGCTTAAAGTAGAAAACAAACCAGATACACCGTCTCCTACAGGCACCGTAAACCGTGTGGTACAAGGTGTGATCATTCATGACTATCAAAAATAAGGAAGTGTCTATGAGTAAATTACAATTAAGCCTTAATAAAGTAGCTTGCCTGCAAAAACTCTCTGACGAAAATGGCATTATCTCAGCTCTTGCCTTTGACCAACGTGGCGCTTTGAAACGCCTCATGGCTCAATACCAAACAGA
>CAJNCV010000019.1 GCA_905221385.1 bacterium | reverse complement strand
GTTATGATAGTGGAGAATCTTTTGTTTTAGTTCTTTGGTCAAGATTGATTTCTTCACAGAGCGCTTCCGATTGGTTTAATATGATAACATTAACTGGTTGGATCAGCTTATTTTTAGGAAAGTTGGGTGGCTAACTTCATTATAGAACTTTCAAAATGAGATGGGATAGAAAAACTATTGATTTGAAAAGAGTCTGAGACAAAAGTCTAATCTTAAATATAAAAAGCGAACAAAACGAGTTATCTGACTTTCAGAATTCTGTTTTGTTCGCTTTTTTATCTAATCTATCGATTTTAAAAATTTATAATAAAGAATCCCTAAAATCAAAATCTTTTTGTCCCAGCCTCTTTCGTCTATTATTACTTTTTACAGCACCCACGTACGGATAGCATGGGCAACGCCAGATTCGTCATTTGTTTTGGTGATGTATTTGGCGATTTTTTTGAGTTCTGGATTTCCATTTTCCATGACAACGGGATTTCCAACGACTTCCAGCATGGCGCGGTCATTTTCTTCGTCCCCGATCGCCATGGTTTCATCTTTGGTCAATCCGAGTTTTTCAGCTAGGTGAGTGATGGCTGAACCCTTGTCTACATTCTTTTTAAGGAGTTCGAGGTAGAAAGGAGCAGATTTGTTGATGGAGTATCGTTCGTAAAATTCTGCTGGTATCTTTTCAATCGCAGCATCGAGGATTTCTGGTTCATCGATAAACATACACTTGACGATTTCTTTGTCCGCCATTTCTTCAGGAGTACGGTAGAAAATGGGCATGTTGACGAGGGTTGATTCGTGCACCGTGTATTTTCCGATATTGCGATTGGCAGTATAGATACCGTCCTTGGTAATAACGTGCATGTGGACACCGAGCTTGCGACTGAGAAATTCCATATCCAGATAATCCTCATAGGCTAAAGATTCGCTGATAATCTCATGTCCAGTAGCAGTTTCTTGTACTAGGGCACCATTGAAGGTCACCACATAGTCACCTTCGTCTCTCAACTGCAAGTCGTCCAGAAGTTTGGCAACGCCTGCGATAGGACGACCCGTTGCAATCACGACTTTGACGCCAGCTTGTTTGGCATCTTGGATGGCAGAAAAGACTTCAGGAGTGATTTCCTTTTTACTGTTAACCAGGGTACCATCGATATCGACGGCGATTAGTTTAATACTCATAAATTTCCTCTATTCGTTCTTATTTGGGGTAAAATGATCGTTCTCAATCAAGTGTAAAAATTGCTGGGTAATGCTTGCGAAGATACTGTTTTGGTCCAACATTTCTTTCGGAAAATAGAAACGATTGTCTCCGTGGCGGCTGCCAGCAAGGGATTGGACGATAGGGGACAGGCTAGAGAGTTCTGCCAGTTCACCATTTTTTTGTAAAATCTCAATCTGTGTCCGTGGATTTTCAGATTCGGGACGATAGATATCATAAGGGAGGTCAAAGTTCTTATGAATAGCAGTATAGTAGTCTGGATCGAAACCGATTTCTTCAACCAGTTGTCTCATGGTTGCGAGTTGGTCTTGGTCTTTTTCTGAAAAAGTAATGGATTTAAAGACCTTGCGGTTGACAAAACGTTGCGACAAGTCTGCTAGTATCTTGTCAGGACTGGTCATCCAGAGTTGGAAGTAGGTATTCATCACGCCATCATCCAGAGCCAGATAGTCAGATAGAGTAACTTTCTTTTCAAAAAAAGGTAGCAAATGAGGAGAAGTGCGTGCAAAGAAGTCCTTGTCCTCAGGATAGAGTTCCTTGGCGCGTTTGAGGAGATTTTGTAGGAGAACCTCCATGGCGCGTGTTGCTGGGTGGAAATAAACCTGCATATACATCTGGTAGCGACTGAGAACATAGTCTTCGATGGCGTGCATGCCATTGCGCTGAAAGGCGATACCATTTTCGACTGGACGAATGACTCGAAGGATGCGAGTCAGGTCAAATTCCCCATAAGATGCTCCTGTAAAATAAGAGTCGCGCAAGAGATAGTCCATGCGGTCTGCATCAATCTGACTAGAAATGAGTTGTACGACTTGCTTGTTTGGATAGGTATGGTCGATGACACTAGCTACCTTTTCAGGAAAGTCTGGCGCTACTTGTAGCAGGACTTGGTGAATCTCTGTCTCAGGACTTTGGATGATTTCCTGGGTAATGGCCTCATGATCTGTATCAAAGAGATGTTCAAAAGTATGGGAGTAGGCACCATGCCCAAGGTCATGAAGGAGCGCAGCGGTTATGGTCAATAGAGACTCAGCAGGCTCCCATTCTTCAGGATACTTTTCTTCAAAAATCTCTGTGATGCGTCGTGCAATCTCATAGACCCCCAAACAGTGGGAAAAGCGACTGTGCTCCCCACCATGGAAGGTATAGCTGGAAGTCCCTAGTTGTTTGATACGGCGCAGACGTTGAAATTCTTTTGTATTGATTAAGTCATAGATGACCTGATTGTTTACATGGATGTAGTTGTGAACTGGGTCACGGAATACTTTTTCGTTCATATGACCATTATAGCAAAATCCTGCTCTTTTTGGTAAAATAGTAGGACAAGAGACAAGAAAGAGGATTTGATGTGAAGATTCGGATGCGAAATAGGATTCAGTTTGATGAGCAGTTGGAAGTCGTTGACCAACTCTATGACGTGGAAGTGCGTGAAAAGGGCAATTATAGCTATCTGCTTTTCTACAATGAGGAAAAGGAAAAAGTGGTTCTCAAGTTTCATGGTCAAGAACTGGTGATGACCCGTTTCTCGAGTCCCAAAACCATCATGCGTTTTCTAAAGGCTAGCGATAGTTTAGCTTATATTCCGACTCCTATGGGGATGCAGGAGTTTATCATCCAAACGAGTCACTACAAATTGGATGGGCAAAAGATTGAGCTCGCCTATCAACTGCAAAATCATGAGGGACAACCCTTTGCCAGCTATCAATTAGAAATTACTTGGGGATAAGAAAAAGGTTGGCGAATGCCAACCTTATTTGATATAGAGTTCTTGGTTTTTTAGGACAATTTCACGAACACTTGTAAACTTCTTGAGTTTTTTAAGTTCTTCAGGATGGGTTACGAGAGTGATAACATAGCCCTCTTTACCCATGCGACCTGTACGTCCTGCCCGGTGGGTATAGGTTTCCATATCTCTAGGAACGTCAAAGTTTACGACACATTCTAGGCTATCGATATCAATCCCACGAGCTAGAAGGTCAGTTGCAAGGAGCAGGGTTAGCTGCTTGTCTTTAAACTTTTCTAAGATGACTTTTCGAAATTTCACATTGACATCGCTAGCGAGGGAAACAGCTAAGATATCGCGATACTGTAGTTTTTCCTCCGCACTTCCAAGATCTGATAGGCTATTAAAGAAAACTAGTCCTCGGAAATCCTCTACATGAGCCAATTTTCGTAGCATATCAACGCGGTGACGTTGGTCTACCTGCATGTAGAAATGTTGAATGTTGTCTAACTTTTGGTCAGAGAGATCAATGGTGCGCGTGTTGGGCGTAATCTTTTTTTGGTCAAACTTGGTCGTCGCACTCATGTAGATGAGTTGGTGGTCACGAGGTGCGTAGTGGGTGATTTTCTCGACAAAGTGAATCTGAGAATCATCGAGCAATTGGTCAAATTCATCCAGGATGATGGCTTCCACATTCATCATCTTGATTTTTTTCAATTTAATCAACTCAAAGATACGGCCAGGTGTTCCAATCAGAATTTCTGGTCCTTTTTTGAGGCGTTCAATCTGGCGTTTCTGACTCGAACCTGATAAGAAGAGCTGAGCAGTTAAGCCGATAGCCTCTGACCACGTTTTACATACATCAAAAATCTGTCCAGCAAGTTCCGTATTTGGTGCTAGAATCAAGAGTTGCTGGGCTTTTTTCTTTTGTAGTCTGAGAAGACTTGGCAAGAGGTAAGCGAGGGTCTTACCAGTTCCTGTTGGGCTCACTCCCAGGAGGTTTTCTCCTGCAAGAATGGGCTCAAATAGTTGAGTTTGAATGGGGGTGAATTCTTGGAAACCGAGTTTGTCACTTAGTTCTTGCCATTCAGTGGGTAGTTTGGTTTTCATTTTTCTGCCTCAAATCTAATGCCAGCAGTCTGGCGCATGGTATAGAGTAAATCATGAACAGAACCTGCATCATCCAGCCAAGTCTGGTAGAGCTTCTGGTCTGGTTGCTGGATCATCTGTGCGAATGCAGCAACTTCCTCAGTCATCGTATGAGGAGCCTGTTGGATAGAAAGTTGAACTTGATTTCCTTGGTGATCGGTAAAAATAGCTGAGCGGATATGTTCAATCGTGTTGAGGCTCAAGGTTCCATCTGCTGTGTAAATCTCACAAGGAAGATTGGAAGTGATGTTTTTCCCAGCTTTGATATGAACTTGAAAGTTAGGGTAGAAGAGGATACCGTCTCCATTTAGGTCAATGCTATTGTCAAGCTGTTGAGCTTGATAAGTCGCGTCTTGAGCCTTTCCAAAGAGGCGAACGGCAGCGTAGAGAGGATAAATCCCCAAATCCATAAGGGCTCCACCAGCAAAACGATCTGAAAAGACGTTTGGCGTCTGTCCAGCCAATAAGTCCGGCATCTTGGATGAATACTTAGCATAATTGAAATCAGCTCCCAACACTTGCTTGTCTGCCAAAAAATTCTTGATAGTGGTAAAAGCTTCCTCGTGGTAATTACGAGCAGCTTCAAAGATAACACAGTGATTTTTCTCAGCTGTTTGCCTTAAATCTAGCCATTCTTGTGGCTGAGTGACAGCTGGCTTTTCAAGAATGACGTGCTTACCAGCAGACAAGGCAGCCTTGGCTTGAACAAAATGCAAGGAGTTTGGACTAGCAATATAGACTACATCAAAGGAAGACTTAAAGAAGTCTTCTAATTGATCAAAGAGTTGGACATTTTGATAGCGGGAAGCAAAGGTTGCGGCAGTTTCTCGTTTTCTAGAATAGACTGCGACCAGTTGGTATTCTCCGCTAGCATGGGCTGCTTCTATGAAATGATGGCTGATAGCACCTGTTCCGATGACACCTAATTTTAGCATAAATACTCCTTTTCCGATTTTAAAACCTTCCTTCATTATAACACAGAAAAGAAGGACTATCCAACAGATGGTAAAAATTTTCAAATGGACTACGCATTTCTTGGAGAAAGTGGTACAATATTTAGATAAGTAGATGAAATGAAAAGGGGGAGAAAATGAGATTATTACCAATAAGAAAAATATCACGTCAGTCTAAGAGGCTAGCGCTTTTTTTGACTTTTTGCGCAGGATATGTAGATGCCTATACCTTTATCGTGCGAGGAAATACCCTTGTGGCAGGACAGACTGGAAATGTGGTTTTTCTATCAGTAGGACTCATTCAACACAATGTGTCAGATGCTAGTGCCAAAGTAATGACCTTGCTAGCTTTTATGATGGGGGTCCTTTTATTAACTGTTTATAAGGAAAAATTGAGAATTGTTAAAAAGCCAATTTTGTCCGTAATTCCACTTGCAGTCCTGTCACTAATTATTGGCTTTGTGCCGCAAACTGTAGAGAATATCTATCTCGTACCGCCCTTGGCCTTCTGTATGGGACTGGTGACAACTGCTTTTGGAGAAGTGTCAGGGATTGCCTATAATAATGCTTTTATGACCGGGAATATCAAACGAACCATGTTGGCTTTTGGAGATTATTTTCGGACCAAGCATACGCCTTTCCTACGAGAGGGCTTGATTTTTGTTAGCTTGCTTAGCAGTTTTGTCTTCGGAGTTGTTTTTTCAGCTTATTTGACGATTTATTATCAGGAAAAGACAATTCTAGGTGTTCCTCTTATGATGAGTATCTTTTACTTCAGCATGCTTTTTGCTTCTTGGAGGAAAAACGGGAAAGAAAAAGCTTAATTTGATTGATTTTACTTGTAAGAAAAAAGAAGATATGCTATACTTGAAGAGTTGACTATGCACAGTCCTGTGCAACCGCACGAACATCGTTGCTCATCGTATACAAAATTTAAACTTTGTTATATTTAGAGCTCTTCTTTTAAGTGGTTCGTCCCACGATGCTAGGCGAGTCTTCACAAAAATACGGGGAAACCCTAAAAATCATAGGAGGTGCATAATGAGCACATACGCAATTATCAAAACTGGCGGAAAACAAGTTAAAGTTGAAGTTGGTCAAGCAATTTACGTTGAAAAATTGAACGTTGAAGCTGGTCAAGAAGTTACTTTTAACGAAGTTGTTCTTGTTGGTGGTGAAAACACTGTTGTCGGAACTCCACTTGTTGCTGGAGCTACTGTAGTTGGAACTGTTGAAAAACAAGGAAAACAAAAGAAAGTTGTTACTTACAAGTACAAACCTAAAAAAGGTAGCCACCGCAAACAAGGTCACCGTCAACCATATACAAAAGTTGTCATCAACGCGATCAACGCTTAATTTTTAAGGAGAACACATGATACAAGCAGTCTTTGAGAGAGCCGAAGATGGCGAGCTGAGGAGTGCGGAAATTACTGGACACGCCGAGAGTGGCGAATACGGCTTAGATGTCGTGTGTGCATCGGTTTCTACGCTTGCCATTAACTTTGTCAATTCCATTGAGAAATTTGCAGGCTATGAACCAATCTTAGAATTAAACGAAGATGAAGGTGGCTATCTAAAGGTTGAAATACCAGCGGATCTTCCTTCGCACCAGAGAGAAATGACGCAGTTATTCTTCGAATCATTTTTCTTAGGTATGGCAAACTTATCGGAGAACTCTTCTGAGTTCGTCCAAACCAGAGTTATCACAGAAAACTAACACGGAGGAAAACATTATGTTAAAAATGACTCTTAGCAACTTGCAACTTTTCGCCCACAAAAAAGGTGGAGGTTCTACATCAAACGGACGTGATTCACAAGCGAAACGTCTTGGAGCTAAAGCAGCTGACGGACAAACTGTAACAGGTGGATCAATCCTTTACCGTCAACGTGGTACACACATCTATCCAGGTGTAAACGTTGGACGTGGTGGGGACGATACTTTGTTCGCTAAAGTTGAAGGCGTAGTACGCTTTGAACGTAAAGGACGCGATAAAAAGCAGGTTTCTGTTTACCCAATCGCAAAATAAAAAGGTCCAGTGAGCCTTTTTATCCCGAGCCTTGAAATGAAAAGGCGAGGAAGCTAGAAGTAGCATAAAATAAGGCTTTCCGAGTTTTCGGAGAGCTTTTTTGTTATTTGGATATTAATCTGTCTCAGGCAAGTAAACCAATCTATGTGCGGGTGAGATATCTGATAAGTTTTTTAGAGATAATGCTCAGTAATATCAAGACTTCTTTGAGAGGAACATAAGGAATCAAAAAACGTTAGTTACTTTTCAGAATATTTGATACTTGCGTTAATTAGAAACTTTAAATTTTCTTATAAAAAGACTTGACATTTTTGGGGAAGGATTGCATAATAGAAATAATAATATATAAAGTGCGTTCTTTTAAAAACGCTTACTCTTTTTTGGGAGGAGAAAAGGAAAATGGATAAGAGATTTTTTGAGAAAAAATCTACCTATAGCATTCGGAAATATGCTGTGGGAGTTTGCTCTGTTGTGATAGGAACTCTGTTATTTAGTTCCCAACTAGCTGCGGCTGCAGAAGTTACGCCTACAAGTCCAGTTTCGAGTGCTAGTGCAGCGACTGAGACTGATGACACTACTTCAGATTCGGCGGAGAAGGTTAAACCTTTGAATGAATTGCCGGCTGATTTATCTGATAAACTTGCCAAAGTAGAGGCAGGGGGAAATGATACTCCAAGTACAGAAGGTCATGAGCTAACTTCCGAAGCAACTGCGGAATCGACTTCACCTAAACCTAAGGTGGGCAATGAATTAACTCATCCAGACTCATCCACCACTGCACCAATGACAGAAGTGGAAAAGACTCCTGATGTTAATCATTTATTACATATAAATGTAAGCGCATCCAATAACGAACAAAATACTTCTTTTACTGCTGATAAGGCAGTTGATGGAGATAGTAGTAGTCGTTGGGCGACAGACAAGGATGTAGTAAATCCTCAGTTGACTATGACACTAGATAAAGTGACATCAATCAAGCGGATTGAGATTGATTGGGATCGTAGACAGAGAACAGGACAGCCGAACGATCCGAACATTCAAGGATGGAAACTATACTATGCTACGGCTGAAGCTATCAATGAAGAGGAAGCGACACGTAAGTGGAAATTGACCTATGAAAAAGATGGTCAACCAGTTTTAGACGAAAGGGTCAATTTGGATGCTCCGATTGAAGCCAAATATCTCAAGTTGGAGATCATAAAATACACTGAAGGAAGTATGCGCTGGCGCAATGTCGGTATTCAGGAAATACGAGCTTATTCTAACATTCCAGAACCAGATAAGGTAACAAATCTTAACCAAGTAGAGTCGCTGAATTTGGCTCAAGATGGACATTCACTTGTTTTACCTGAATTACCAGGTAAAGTTAGCTTAGTTGGTAGCAATAAAACAGGTGTGATTGATCTGAATAATAAAATCCACCAGCCTTTAACAGAGCAGACAGTTAAAGTTTCTTTGCAACAAGTGCATGAAGGCCAAACCATTACCAAGGAATTTGAAGTTAGAGTTCCTGGTCGTTATGCAGACGAGGGAGTTGGAGACAAGCCAACAGTGGCTCCAACTGTTCAGCAATGGCATGGTGAGGAAGGACGTTCTTCTATTTTGGAAGACACTGTCCTATCTGTTGGAGATTCAGGATTTGACAAGGCAGCTAATTTCTATGCTAATGACTTGGTTTCTCGAGGATTAGAGCTTGCCAAGGGAGACAGTACATCCGCGCATCGTATTGAGTTTAAAAAGGTAACGGACAAGGGCTATGGTGAAGAGGGCTATGGTATTACGATTCGTGATAATGTCTTTACCATTGAAGCGCAGACCAATAAAGGTGCTTTTTATGCTACTCGAACCCTACTTCAAATGGGGCAAGAAAATATCCAAAATGGTGAAATTCGGGATTTTCCAAGTTTTAGCCACCGAGGATTTATGCTAGATACTGGTCGTAAGTTTATTCCTTATGATACTCTTGTGGACATTATGCTAAACATGGCTTACTACAAGATGAATGACTTGCAGTTGCATTTGAATGATAACTATATTTTCCTCAAGGAGCATTTAGCAGGTAAACATCTGACCAAGGAGCAGGAACTTGAATATGTGCTCAATCATGCAGATACAGGTTTCCGTTTACAGACAGATATTGTTGGTGACAATGGTGTGCCTTTGACTTCTAAGCAACACTATACTAAGGATGAAATGCAAAGACTCATCGCTTTGGCTGATGAGTTAGGAATCAACTTAGTACCAGAAATTGATACACCGGGGCATGCCTTATCATTTGTGAAGGTTCGTCCAGACTTGATGTATAAAGGACAGCTAAGTCCGAATAAGCACAATGTAGAGCGTGTTGCGATGCTTGATTTGGACAAGAATTATGATGAAACATTGCGCTTTGTCAAGTCTGTTTATGATAAATTGCTGGATGGTAAGGATGCACCGCTTCGTGGAGTTAAAACGATTCACATCGGAACAGATGAGTACTATGGCAACAATGAAAACTATCGTCGTTATGTTAACGATTTGATCACCTATATCAAAGGTAAGGGCTATACGCCACGAATTTGGGGTTCGCTTAGTCGTAAGAGTGGTCAAACACCGGTTGATTTGAAGGATGTCGAGGTTGATATCTGGAGTCTAGGTTGGCAACATCCACAAGCGGCTTTGAAGGCTGGTGCTAAGATTATCAATATTACTGATGTTCCGACTTACAGTGTGCCAAATGGTAATAACCAGCAAGGAGCATACGGTGATTACTCTTCTTATGAGTATCAATATAATCGTTGGACACCAAATGATTTTACGACAGCAGGAAATGGTCCAAAATTAGCAGCTTCAAACCCTCATATCTTGGGTGGTGGACATGCTGTTTGGAATGATAATATTGATCTCCATGAAACAGGCATGACTTCTTATGATATTTTCAAGCGCTTCTTTGAAGCAACAAGAGTTACTGCTGAAAAGACTTGGGGATCAAACCGGGCTGCTAACAACTTTGCAGGAAGAACTTTACCACACGCAGACTATGTTTATGCACCAGGTAGCAATCCAGAGTACAAGATTGATGATACTGAGACCTATGAAATCAATCCAAAGACAATCAAGCGTTACGATGCAGAAAACATCACACAAAGCACTAAAGGTCTGGTCTTCAATAAAGAAAGCAAGATTGAAAATGCCATTGGGAACGTCGGTCCAAGTCACGTCTTAAAAGTTGATGTGACGGTTACAGGTGATGGTGTGCAGGAGTTAGCTTCTAGTGAGGGAAACAAGCTCTATTTGTCTGATGAGTCAGGTAAAGTAGCTTATAAGTTAGAGCAGCACCATATTCAGTTTGACAAGACATTGGAAAAAGGTAAACGCTATGAGCTAGTCTTTGTCACCAAACCTCAGTCAACTGAGCTCTATGTCAATGGTGAAAAGATTAATCGTGTTGCCAACCCAGCTCATCCAAGATTGGCTCACACAAGTCTTGTCCTACCTCTTGAAAAAATCGGAGGTTTTGAAGGTACTTTGCACAATCTCAGCTTGTCTGATAAGCCATTTATCAATCCACGTTTGATTGCACAGGATCAGATTGCCCGTGTGGAAGCAAGTAGTGAGCAGCTACCAGGAAATGCTACAGAAGGAGCTGTTTCGAAAGCCTTTGATGGCAATCCTGCAACCTTCTGGCATTCACATTGGACGAAGAAGGATCCGTCTTATACGGTTACTATGACCTTGAAGCAAGCGACAGCTGTAAATGCTTTGACTTATCTTCCTCGTCCAGGTGGCGGAAATGGTCTTGTGACTAAATATGAAATCTATGCTAAAAAGGCTGATCAATTGGTTAAGGTAGCTGAAGGTACTTGGGATAATAATGCAGCTGAAAAGATTGCAAACTTTGAAGCTGTCGAAACGGATACAATCCAGTTGAAGATTCTACAGGGAGTAGAAGGATATGCTAGTGCAGCTGAAATCAATCTTTTGAAACCAATAGCTACATCAGATGAGCCTGCTACACCACCAGCACCAAAACCAGATCCAAAACCCGAAACTCCAGCTCCGAAAGATGACGGAACTGTTGAATTGGAAGATACCTTTATCGCTAAAAAACCAGCAGATCCAAGTGTAGTAGAAGCAGCTTTGAGAAGCCAAGAATACCTTGAGAAACAGTATAAGATTTTCCCAACTCCTCATAAGGTTACTTATGGCGATGGCTTGGTACGTCTAGATAAGAAAGTTCATTTGGTAATTGGTGAGCAAGTTGATATTTATACTCGTAATCGACTCAAGTCTATTTTGCAAAATAGCAATATCTCCTATACTACTGGTAAGACGGCCGAAGCTGGAGCAACTAATATCTATCTGGGAGTTCACCAGACTGGCTCAAAAGCGGAAGAAGCTCAGAGAACAGAGTCTGTTAACCAAGGACTATTTGATAAGATTGATGCTTATTCATTGGTTATCAAAGGCCAGCAAATTTCCATTGTCGGAAAAGATACAGATGCTGTCTTTTATGGACTAACAACGCTCAAGCATATGCTAAATGATAGCCCTGCTCCAGTTCTGCGTGAGGTCAATGTTGAAGATTATGCTGATATGAAGAATCGTGGCTTTATCGAAGGCTATTATGGTAATCCATGGTCTAATAAAGATCGGGCGGCCTTGATGCGATATGGCGGTGATTTAAAACTGACCCAGTATATTTTTGCACCAAAAGATGATCCATATCACAACAGTAAGTGGAGAGAACTTTATCCAAAAGAAAAACTAGAAGAAATCCGCCAACTTGCTAAAGTAGGGAATGAAACTAAGACTCGCTATGTCTGGACCATTCATCCATTTATGAATAGTCGAATTCGCTTCCAAAATGAGACGGTTTACCAAGAAGACTTGAATGCAATTAAAGCTAAATTTACCCAGTTACTGGATGTCGGCGTTCGTGAGTTTGGTATCCTTGCAGATGATGCAGCTCAGCCTTATGGTGGTTATGAAAGTTATAACCGCTTGATGAAAGATATGACCGATTGGTTGACTGAAAAACAAGCGACTTATCCAGGCTTGAAGAAAGAGATGATCTTTGTTCCAAGTCAGTATTGGGGCAGTGGTCGAGAAGACGAACTGCGTTCCCTAAACCGTAATCTTCCGAAAAGTAGCATTATGACTCTGACAGGAGGCAAGGTTTGGGGTGAAGTTTCTGAAAACTTCTTAACTCAACTTAAGCAAAATATAGAAGCATCTGGTCAAACATATCGTCCTGTTCAACTTTGGATTAACTGGCCGTGTACAGATAATTCTAAACAACACCTTATCTTGGGTGGTGGTGAGAAATTCCTACACCCTGGTGTGGATCCAAGCCTAATCGGTGGGGTCATGCTCAATCCAATGCAACAATCAGAACCATCTAAAATTGCTCTCTTCTCAGCTGCAGAGTACAGCTGGAATATCTGGAAGAATGAGGCAGAAGCCAAAGCTGTTAATGATATAGCTTTCAACTTTGCAGAAACAGGTCGTTTCACAGAGACCAAAGAATCTGCAGCTTTCCGTGAGCTAGGTAAGCACATGATTAACCAACATATGGATAATCGTGTTGTGAAGCTAGAAGAGTCTGTAGAGCTAGCTCCGAAATTGACAAACTTCATGAACAAGCTGAAAGCAGGTCAAGATGTCTCAGCTGAGCGCAAAGAGTTGAAGGCAGAATTTGCTAAGCTAAAAGCTGCTGCTGAGACCTATAAAGCATCAGGAAATGAACAGATGCGTGAGCAGATTAAGTACTGGCTTGACAATACCATTGACCAGATGAATGCCCTAGATGCTCTCTTGACAGCTACTGAATTTATTGGTAGCAAAAATGCTGACGGCCTTTGGAATAATTACTACAAGGGCTTGAAAGATTATGAGCAATCTAAGAAACATTCCTTCTGGTATGTTGACCATTACGAAAATGCTGAGCTAGGTGTACAGCATATCCGTCCATTTATCCTTAACCTTAAAGAATATCTGGCCAAGGAGATCGAAAAAGAACTGAACCCAGATAAAGTTGTAACGACCTTCATTACTAATCGTACAGGTGGTGAAGGAGATTTGACTCAGGTCTTGGACGGAGACTTGTCAACTCAAGTTATCTTTAAAAATCCAACCAGAATTAGTACTGGCGATTATGTTGGACTTCAGTTCAATAAGCCTATTTCTATCAAGAAATTGAGCTTTGCTATGGGAGCTGTCAGCAATCCGAAAGATACCTTTAATAAGGCCAAGATTGAATACTTAAATGAAGCGGGTGAGTGGACTGCCCTTCCTCAAGGTAACTATGTCGGTAATGAGTCTGAGATTACCTTAGATAATCTTGACATCAAGGCCAAAGGTATTCGAATGGTTGCGACAGAAGATCGAGACAATACTTGGTTTGCAGTCCGTGAAATCGCAGTTAACCGTCCTCTTGAAAATGCCAAGAAGAAAGCTGGAAGTATTACCATCAGTCCAAATCTGGTCTATAAACTCAATACAACGTCTGCCAAGATGACAGATAATAGTGATAGCACAGAAGCAATGTTGGCAAGTTCTTCAACAGCAAATGGAGAAAGAGATACAACCCCAGTAGATGCTTGGGTGCAGTTGGATCTTGGCTCTCAACAAACAGTCAAGAAGATTCGTTTGGTACAAGGTGTGACAGATAAACTAGCAGCTGGTGTCATCGAAGTTTCTACTGACGGACAAAACTGGACAACAGTAGCCAACTTGACAGGTGAGCAGAGCAAAGAAGTTGAAACCAATCAGAATATCCGTTATGTACGTGTTAGAAATACGCAAAAGACGAATTTCTGGTGGCGAATTGGCAACCTATCTGTTGAGTCAGAGACTGGAACAGACCAGTATACAGATACTAATGTTGAGCAACTCAAGGTTACTCAAGTCCATGAAAAATTGGGCCGCTACGAGATGGATATTCCAGCTGGAACAACTTTAGATGCGGGCCAATATCTTGGCATGAAACTAGATCGCCTCCATGAAATTGAGGATTTGAAACTTGGTGAGAATGCTAATCAAGCACTCCAGCTCCGCTATTCTCCAAATGGAGTGGAGTGGTATAGTGCCTCTGAGTTACAAGATCACCAGCTCGTCCGCTATGTACGTCTTGAAAACAAGACAGGTCAGAAACAGGCAATTGGAACGACTTCCTTGCTCTTGACTACTAAGGAAATTCAACCAACATCAATTGAGTCAACCAGCATGGGTATCGATCCTAACTATGGTAGCGGAGATGTTCGTAAAGCGAAAAACCTAGATCAGCTCTTTGATGGTGATTTAAACAATTATGTTGAATTTTCTGATTATCCACAAACCGATGGTCATATGACTCTCAATCTTGGAGCAACCCGTCAAATCAAGAAGATTCGTGCCTACATTAAAGATGGCACACAGAACTATCTTCGTGATGGAAAGATTCAAGTTAGCGCAGATGGCAAGACCTGGAAAGATGTAGTTTCAGTAGGAGACGGTCAGGAAAATCCAGCACGTGACGACTCCTTAACTGATGGCTGGACACATGATTCACAGCGACCTGGAAATCGCTATATTGAGGGAGAATTGCCAGAAGCAACTGCGGCGAAATATCTCCGAGTGCTCTACACAGCTCCTTATCGTCATCGCTTTGTTGGATTTACAGAGTTAGTTATCAATGATGGAGAATACACTAAGTCAGTCAATAATCCAACTGTGGAAGGTACTGGTACAGAGACCAAGTCATCTGAAAAGAATAATATAGCAGATGGAAATATTCTCAGCAGTTACAAGGCGACCCAAGACAGCGGTGAGTTGATTTACCATCTATCTGAAAAGACAGAATCGAATCATGTTCGCCTGATTTCAGATATTCCAGCAGGAAGCTCAGCGCACGTTTGGGCAAGAACCATTTCCAAAGATGGCCAAACAGCATGGCAAGATCTGGGTGCGGTTACCACAAGTTTCCAAACCTTCCAGCCTGCTAATAGCGCCCACTTATTAGATGTTAAGTTGAAGTGGGAAGGTGGTCGCCCTGAGTTTTACGAAGTCTCTACCTATCATGCTGAGATAGATGAGACACCTAATCCAGATACACCAAAACCCCCAGTTCATAAAACGACACCAGATGAAGGCGTTCCAGCTCCTGTAGTTGAGCAGCCGCGCTTGGATGTGGTGACTGAAGAAGTTGGCTTTAAGACCATAGAACGCGAAAATCCACAATTGCCTAAGGGCGCTCGAAAAGTCGTCCAAGAAGGCAAGAACGGCGAGAAGACCACGCTTGTCGAAGTGACTATCGAAAATGGTCAAGAAACTGGTCGAGTGACTCGAGATAGCTTCGTTTCCAAATCCCCAGTGGATCAAATCGTGGAAATCGGTAAACCAGTCGAGCAAGTAACGCCAGCTGGGGGTGATAAAGAACTTGTAGTTGAACAACCACGCTTGGATGTGGTAACAGAAGAAGTTGGCTTCAAGACCATCGAGCGTGAGAATCCACAATTGCCTAAGGACACTCGAAAAGTTGTCCAAGAAGGCAAGGTTGGTGAGAAGACCACTTTGGTTGAAGTGACGATTGAGAATGGCAAGGAAAGCGGCCGAGTGACTCGAGATAGCTTCGTTTCCAAAGCACCAGTGGATCAGATTGTGGAAATCGGTAAACCAGTCGAGCAAGTAACACCAGATCAAGGTGTTAAGAATCTTGTCGTTGACCAACCGCGCTTGGATATTGTGACAGAAGTTCTGCCGTTTGACACCGTCGAACGTGAAAATGCACAATTGCCGAAGGGTACTCGAAAAGTTGTCCAAGAAGGCAAGACAGGCGAAAAGACAATGCTTGTGGAAGTAGCGATTGAAAATGGTCAGGAAACCAGTCGAGTGACTCGCGATAGCTTCATTTCCAAAGCCCCAGTTGATCAGATCGTGGAAGTTGGAAGTAAGGAAGAAAAACCAGAAATTCCTTCTCAAGATCAAACTAACAAGCCTGATTCTCCTCAGAATCAAGAAGTTAAACCAAAGGCACCGCTACAGACTCCAGAAAGGAAAGAGACTGCAGTATTGCCAAATACTGGAACAGTAACAGATTTCGCCTTCTTACTTGGCCTTTTAACCGCCTTGACAGGATTGTTCCTGATGAAAAAGAAGGAGAAGTAAGTGTTTGACAAGAATCTTGTGGTTGATGAATGATAAAGAGTTACTGAAATCGAAAGTTTAGAGTCTGAGACAAAATGGTTCTCAGTCACAAAAAAACTAGAGATTGCCAATTGAGGAACTTCCCTTTTAATGGCCTCTGTGTCAACTGTAGTAGGTTGAAGTCAGCTGAATTCGAGAAAGGACAATTTTCGTCCTTTCTTTTTTGATGTTTAGAGCGATGAAACTCCATTTTTAAAGTTTTCAAAATTCCGAAAACCAAAGGCATTGCGTTTGATAAGTTTAATGAGATTATTAGTCGCTTCTAATTTTGCGTTTGAGTAGGGTAATTGAAGGGCGTTGACAATCTTGTCTTTATCCTTAAGAAAGGTTTTAAAGACAGTATGAAAAGGAGGATGAATCTGCTTTAGATTATCCTTAATGAGTTCGAAAAATTTCTTCGGTTCCTTATTCTGAAAGTAAAAAAGCAAGCGTTGATAGAGATTATAGAGGTGTTTCAATTCTTCTGAATAGCTTAAGAGCTTGTCTGATGTGTTTTCTAAGGAGTATATCTACTATGCACACCCCTATGCCTCTTGAGAAAGGGGAACCAATGAGAATCACAATAGGCTCATTCGTAGATGGTTACCTAAAGGAACCAAGAAAACGACTCCTAAAGAAGTCACCGTCATCGAAAATTGGATCAACAACTATCCTAAAAGATACTTGGACTACAAGTCTCTCAGAGAATTTCTTCTTACTGGCTAACTTGAATTTGAAATTTAGCATAAATTAAAGAAAATCCGTTACTTTTTAAAGAAAAAACGCATCCTTTCAGGGCTCAAACTAAATGAAAGGATACGTTTTAAAAAGAAATTAAAGTATTTTTTGAAGAGACTCTTGGATGGTTTGGGGGTCTGTTTTAGAAGAGAAGCGCTCAAGGACTTGCCCATCTCGACCAATGAGAAACTTAGCAAAATTCCATTCGATTCGTTTTCCTAGCGGGCCAGATTTCTGGTCTTTTAGCCAAACATAAAGAGGATCTGCCTCCTTGCCGTTGACCTTAATCTTGGCAAAGCGAGGGAAAGTGGTCTGATAGTGTAGGCTACAGAAACTATTGATTTCCTCTGCGTTGCCAGGTGTTTGTCCCATGAACTGATTGCAAGGGAAATCTAAGATTTCAAAGCCCTGATCTTGATAGCGTTCATAGAGTTCTTGAAGTCCCTGGTACTGGGGCGTTAAACCACATCCAGTAGCAGTGTTGACAATCAAGAGAACCTTGCCACGATAGCTCTCCAGGGGAGTTGCTTGGTTATTTTGGTTTAAAACGGAAAAATCATATATACTGGTCATGAGGGCCTCTTTTCTTTTTCTACATTGTAACAGTTTTTACTTTTTTCGTCGAGTTGGATGAGAGAAGTTGTTGAAAAAATACACAATTGTACATAAATCAGGACAAAATGATGCTCCTTTTATGAAACATGGTATAATAGGCCTATATAGCTAAATGGAGTGTACCTATCACTAGGGAATGAAAAAAAGGATAAAACAGCCATGTCAACAGTAAAAAGTGATATAAATCTTGCGCAAACATATGCGACCCGGCTTAAAAATGCTTGTCAATCGTTAACAGAGATCGCTGCGGCTAGTCAGGATGACTTAACGACCCTTCAAGGGAATAACAAGGCCCATCAATGTCTGACAAAGGATCAAAATCTAGCTAGTCAGATAACAGCCGCTGTCACCCTAACTTCCGAAAGACTTCACTCTGTAGCGAGTGATTTTGAAGCGCTAGATGTGGCTGCGGCCAATAGTTTTGGGAGTCATACATGAGCACGTTAGATGAGTTGAAGAAAAGAGAGCGAGAACTCTTGTACCAGCTAGAAGACAATGGAAAAGAGAACTACCGCACCAAAGAACTAATAGAAACCTTTGAAGGATATGATAGAGTTAGTCACCGTTATCAAAGTGATTTGTGGGAGGCGGCCTATCAGAGCCGATACGCAGGCCAGTTGGAAGAAACGCTCCTGCAAAGAAATCAACTCAAAAACCAAATCTTTGAGGACCTTGCCTACCACATGGATGATTTGAAGAAAGAAAAGTTCCGGTTAGAGGGAGATTTGGATGCGGTTTACTATGAAAGACGCAAAGAACTAGAAAGAGAGGAGGAAAAACAACATGGGCATTGATATGTATTTGGAACAATCACAACTACAGAGTTCGAGCGTAGCGACCATGTGTCAATCTCAGGTGGAGGCTTATCAAGATTTGCAATCAGCCATCCAAAAGTTTTCAGAGGATACAGAGAGTCTAAAGGGCGATGCTTATAATTCGGCTAGAAGTTTTTTTGCAAGTGTCTTGCTACCCTTGAGCAAAGGGGGACAGCTCTATGCGGAAACCTTCTCTCAAGCTATCAAGAAATTACCAGAAGACTACCAAACGATGGTCGACAGCAAGAGTTGGCGTGAGGATGATCTGCTTGATAAGATCCGCCAGGAAGAGCAGATGATCGCCTACCTAGATGAAGTCAACCAATCCCTTTCTTCCTTGACCATGGATAGCGAAGAAAAAGGAAGATTGAGACGCAGTAATGTGGAACTTATGCGAGGACATCATGCGAATAAACGCGTCTATGAAACGATCTTGATAGACCTGCGTGCCTATGATAGCTACTCAGGAGGGCTTTTCGATGATCTAGACAGTATCGACGTGCAGTTGAGTCGCGGACTATCCCAGATTGAAAGTAGTTGGGATGCAAAGACAGGGGTCTTTAAAGTCCCATCTGACCTGACTTGGGCCAACTACCTATCTGTCTATTCTGACACAAAGGACTTGAAGCTTAGCCGTCAAGAAAAGGCCTTTGTCCAGACCATGATGGCAGAGTACGGCTTTGACGCAGAGACAGCCCAACAGCTCTTGACCATCAAGCAAGGGATAGATAGGAAATTTCCAACCTCTAGTCAAGAGTTCCGTGACTATATCTTTTTGCGTGTCGTCGGTGCGGCCAACTATGATGACTTTAAGTGGAACGAAACGGCAGGTGGATTGTGGCCATATTTTTATTATGAATTTGTGAGTGATCCGAATACAGGCCAAAAATTGAGAACTTTGAAACCAGTTCTTGAAATCTTTCAAGAACTGGGGTTGAAAGAAGAAAAGGCCAAAGAACTGTATTATAATCTTAGACTGCAACACGAGATGGCGGGTGGTGAAGTTGCTAATATAACAAAGTTAAAAGAAAAAAAATCTGAATATAATAGTGCTAAGACTAAGTATGAAAAAGTTTATGGCAAAAATAATAAATTTGACGAATTTTGGGACAGCAAGTTAAAGACCTATTCCAACAATGGAGCGGGTCATGCAGACTTCACTCACCAATCCATCACTATGGCGACTCATCTTAATCCTAATCAAGTTCAGTTAGCCGATATCTATGGCGGTAGAGAGCGTGTCAAGGACCTTTCTGGCTGGGAGGGAGACACAACCTTTAATGCAAACGATATGAAGCCAAGTATCGGCGAAGATGACTACAAAGCGGATTTGGACTCGGTTAACCTCATCGGTCGTATGCAAAAGGGGCAATCCTATGACCAAGCAATCTCTTCTTACTATGCTGAACTTCAAAAAGACTCCTCTCAGAGAGAAAGAGAATTCCTAAAAAATAAGGATTGGGATACAGTCAGAGATACTATTTATGATAGTTTGCGACCAACGGATATTAAGCTAGATGGAGAAGATGCTCTTAAAGCATATATTGAAAGAAAATATCCAGGAGTGTCCAAGTTTTTAAATCGTTTAGAAGCTGTGGCAGATTAGGAGAATGATGATGAAAAAAATATTAGGTTTAGTATCCTTATTCGTGATAATTGTATTATCCTGTTTCTACTTTTTTATTCATCAACCTAAAAACATTTTTGATGAAATTTATCAGGAGACAGAGAAAACCTATCGGTCAAATAATATTTTAAGAAATATAGAAGGTTTTGAAATTAGACCGGATTGGCCAAGTGATGGAGAATATTCTAAATATTATCCATTTGGAACTTATAATAAAGACCATACCCCAGAAGAGTATTTTGAAATCGAAATTGGTTTTAATTTTACTACAAAAACACAATTAAGTTCAATCTCATTTGAAAAACGAATTGGGCCAAATGTTAGAGTTAGAATATGGGATAACTATACTCGGAAGGATCGTGTTATAAAAAAATTTGTCAAAATAGGTTTAAAGAAAGCAGATACGGAAACTTATATCGAAGACGAAGCTCAGGTGAAATCCTACCTAGAGCAGTATGGTATCACTGCTAAGGACTTGGATTCTTACTACGACGAAATCGTCAATCAGAAAGTCTTGAAAGACTGGTGTTCGATTTATGACAGTAAGTACTCGCCAAGCAACTATGGTGAGGTCAAGATTGAAACACAGTGGGAGAATTGGTGACGAGGGTCAGTAGATATTTTGGAAAATATCCTATGAATTGAAGTGGAAATCCCACCTAGAACGAACTAGGTGGGATTCTTTGTCTATAAATTAAAAAATTAGCGAATCTTGCTCTATTTTTTAACGTGTTCCGATAAAAAGGCGTAGGTCATGGTTCCAAAGATGGCACCAATTCCCAAACTCAAGACTAGTAAAGGGAGCGTTTTATCGAACTGGGAGAGATTGTCCCAAAAGGTATCGAGGGGAAGATGCTGAACAAAGAGTTTATGAAAGATTAGTAAGAGGAAGAGACCAAGCTGAATGCTGAGGAATACACCCCAACTACGTACTTTGATCTGGCTTTTGCTGTAGCTTTTGTGATGGATTTCGAACTGGTCATCCTTGTCTAAACGTAAGTCGCGAACTGCTAGTCTCGCCCTAGATGAGAGGACGAAGATAAGTCCAAAATAGAGATAGGGCATGGCATCTCGAACCAACTCTATGAAGCGTCCAAATAAGAGATAGAATAAGAAGAGTAGGAGGGAGGAGTAAACGATTTGGATCAAGGCACGGGCACAAGCTTTGTAGATCATCTCTTGACGGCATTCATCAAAGGGGCCTTGTATGTGAAAGAATAGTTTGAGTAAGCGAGTGGTGAAATCTTCTTTTTTCATGGGAGTAACCTCCTAAATGAGCGGTTTTTGATTGACTTCTTTAAAGAGTTGATAGAGAGTATAGAAGTAAACCAAACTAAAAATGATACAGATTATTAGAAATATCAGGTATCTCCAATCCATAGGATTTGTTAAAAGTTGTGGAAAGGATACGAGAATAAAACAGAGAGATGCGTTTAGAAGACGTATTTTTTTTGATTGGATTTTCTGGAATCTCTGTCCCTTGTTCAATACAGGAAGGAATAAAAGAAAGATAATCAAGAAAGGATGCTCAATATGTTCAGAAAGTAGGAAAAAAGTAATAAAGATACTGATAAAAACATGACTGATCAGTAGTCTAGCTAGTGATTTCATAGGGAACCTCCTAATCGTCGTCCTGATCTTCCTTGGCTTTTGCAATGCGATGGGAGATGATAATTTGTATAATCACTCCGAAGAAGAAAGACTGGAGAATACTTGAAAAAATATTTTTAAAAGTGAGAAGAGACTGAAGATAGTCCTGACTCTCACCTAGTAGTATATGGAGAAGAGGGGTTACAAAAAAACTCATCAATCCATAGACTATCCCCGCTTTAAGACCTGGGTAGTGTAGTTGCTTGCTTTCTTTCTCATTCAGCATATCTAGATCAATGGCTGTGATGCCTGTTTTCCTGGTTTGGGAGAGCACATAGAGAGCAGAAATCATCGAAATGCCGAATACCACAAGAGGATAGCCGATAGCGACAATTTGCGGATATTTATAAGCAAGGACAAAGGGAATAAGATTACCTAAAGTCATGAGGTAAAAGAGAATCACAAAGATTTTATTTCCAATGCGGTCAGCTTCGCGTCGTTTGTGTTCATCAAGTGGTCCTGAAATGCCATAAATGCGTTTGATCAGTTTTTCAGTGAGAGTTTCTTTTTTCATGAGTTTGCTCCTTTTTTAAAAATTATCCTCCCAAAAGAGACTATTGAGGTCAGTTTGGAGGCTGCGGGCGAGATTGAGACAGAGTTCCAGGGTTGGATTGTACTTGTCATTTTCAATCATGTTGATGGTCTGTCTCGAGACACCGATATCTTTGGCGAGCTCGAGCTGGGAAATGCCCAGTTCCTTGCGGAATTCTTTGACACGATTCATCTGTTCTCCTTTTTGATATGTCGTATATATTTGACTACATTATATTCTTTTGAGGGTGAGGTGTCAAGTATATATGACATATTTTTGAGAATTTTTTTCGAAGAAACTTAGCCTTGTCTGACAAGTGCAAGCTGGTCAGATTTGTGGTAAAATAGATAAGATATGACAAAAGAATTTCATCATGTAACGGTCTTACTCCACGAAACGATTGATATGCTTGACGTAAAACCTGACGGTATCTACGTTGATGCGACTTTGGGCGGAGCAGGCCATAGCGAATATTTATTAAGTAAATTGAGCGAAAAAGGGCATCTCTATGCCTTTGACCAGGACCAGAATGCCATTGACAATGCGCAAAAACGGTTGGCACCCTATATCGAAAAGGGGATGGTAACCTTTATCAAGGATAACTTCCGTCATTTGCAGGCACGTTTGCAGGAGGCTGGTGTCCAGGAAATTGATGGAATTTGTTATGACTTGGGAGTGTCCAGTCCTCAGCTAGATCAGCGTGAGCGTGGCTTTTCTTATAAAAAGGATGCGCCACTGGATATGCGGATGAATCAGGAAGCTAGTCTGACGGCCTATGAGGTGGTCAATCATTATGACTATCATGACTTGGTTCGGATCTTTTTCAAGTATGGTGAGGATAAGTTTTCTAAACAGATTGCCCGTAAGATTGAGCAAGCGCGTGAGGTGAAACCAATTGAGACGACGACTGAGTTGGCAGAGATTATCAAGTCGGCCAAGCCTGCCAAGGAGCTCAAGAAAAAGGGGCACCCTGCCAAGCAGATTTTCCAGGCTATCCGAATCGAAGTCAATGATGAGCTGGGCGCTGCAGATGAATCTATCCAGCAGGCCATGGACATGCTGGCTCTAGATGGGAGAATCTCGGTCATTACCTTCCATTCGCTGGAAGACCGCTTGACCAAGCAATTATTCAAAGAAGCTTCAACAGTGGAAGTTCCGAAAGGCTTGCCCTTCATTCCAGATGATCTTAATCCCAAGATGGAATTGGTATCCCGTAAGCCAATCTTGCCAAGTGCCGAAGAGCTAGAAGCAAACAATCGTTCGCATTCAGCTAAGTTGCGCGTGGCCAGAAAAATTCACAAGTAAGAGGAAAAACATGGCAGAAAGAATCGAAAAAACAAGCCAGTTATTGCAAACGAAGTTTAAAGGTTTTTCGCGTGTGGAAAAGGCCTTCTATGTTTCGATTGCTGCAACAATGATTATCTTGGCAATTAGCGTTGTGTTTATGCAGACCAAGCTATTACAAGTTCAGAATGAATTGACCAAGGTCAATGCTCAAATCGAAGAAAAGAAAACAGAGCTAGACGATGCCAAGCAAGAGGTCAATGAATTGATTCGTTCAGAACGTTTGAAAGAAATTGCAAACTCCAAGGATTTGCAGCTGAATAACGAAAATATCCGAGCAGCGGAGTAAGAAATGAAACAGTGGAAAGAAAAAATCATCCGTTATGCCGTTCGTAACCGTAAATCTCCAGAAGAAAACCGCCGAAGAGTAGGGAAAAGCCTGAGTTTATTGGCTGTCATACTCTTCGCTGTCTTTTTGGTCAACTTTGCGGTCATTATCGGAACGGGTAAAAAATTTGGTAAGGACTTGGTTCAAGAAGCAAACAAGGTCCATCAAACAACCAAGACGATTCCTGCAAAACGGGGAACCATCTACGATCGTAATGGAACACCTATTGCAGAAGATGCGACTTCGTATAATATCTATGCCGTTATTGACAAGACCTACAAGTCAGCAACAGGCAAAATTCTCTATGTAGAGGATTCTCAATTTAATAAGGTAGCTGAAATTTTCCATAAGTATCTGGATATGGAGGAGTCCTATGTCAAAGAACAGCTTTCTCAGCCAGATCTAAAACAGGTATCTTTTGGTACCAAGGGAAATGGGATCACCTATGCTAATATGATGGCTATTAAAAATGATCTCAAAACTGCTGGTGTCGAGGGGGTTGACTTTACAACCAGCCCTAATCGTAGTTACCCCAATGGTCAGTTTGCTTCTTCCTTTATCGGACTCGCACAACTCCATGAAAATGAGGATGGCACCAAACGCTTAATTGGGACATCTGGACTGGAGAGTTCCTTAAATAGCATTCTGGCGGGTACAGATGGGATCATCACCTATGAGAAAGATCGTCTGGGAAATATTGTTCCGGGTACAGATCAAGCTTCTCAACAAACGGTAGATGGAAAGGATGTGTACACAACCCTTTCTAGTCCCTTGCAATCCTTTATGGAAACCCAGATGGATGCCTTTCAGGAAAAGGTAAAAGGCAAGTATATGACGGCTACCTTGGTTAGCGCTAAAACAGGGGAAATCCTGGCTACGACCCAACAGCCAACCTTTAACGCAGATACCAAGGATGGCATCACAAAAGACTTTGTCTGGCGTGATATCCTCTATCAAAGTAACTATGAGCCAGGATCGACCATGAAGGTGATGATGTTGGCCTCAGCTATTGATAATAATACCTTCCCTGGTGGCGAATACTTTAACAGTAGTGAATTGAAAATAGCTGATGCGACCATTCGAGATTGGGACGTCAATGAAGGGTTGACTAGTGGTGGCACCATGACCTTCTCTCAAGGATTTGCCCACTCAAGTAATATCGGAATGACCTTGCTTGAGCAAAAGATGGGGGATGCAACCTGGCTGGACTACCTTAACCGCTTTAAGTTTGGGGTGCCGACTCGTTTTGGTCTGGCAGATGAGTATACAGGTCAATTGCCTGCTGATAACATTGTCAATATCGCCATGAGTTCATTTGGACAAGGGATTTCTGTTACCCAGACCCAGATGCTTCGTGCTTTCACAGCTATTGCCAACGATGGGGTTATGTTGGAGCCGAAATTTATCAGTGCCCTCTATGATCCAAATGACCAGTCTGTCCGTAAGTCTCAAAAGGAAATCGTCGGAAATCCTGTGTCAAAAGCGGCAGCGTCCTCTACTCGGGAGCACATGGTCATGGTCGGAACAGATCCTGTCTACGGTACCATGTACAACCACAGTACAGGAAAACCAAATGTCAATGTTCCGGGACAGAATGTTGCCCTGAAATCTGGGACTGCCCAGATTGCCGATGAGAAGAATGGGGGCTACCTTACAGGTGAAACCAACTATATCTTCTCTGTTGTGTCGATGCATCCTGCAGAAAATCCTGACTTTATCCTCTATGTGACGGTGCAACAGCCAGAGCATTATTCGGGTGTTCAGCTGGGAGAGTTTGCCAACCCAATCCTTGAGCGAGCTTCTGCTATGAAAGAATCCCTCAATCTTCAGTCAACTGCCAAGAGCTTGGATCAGGTCAGCAAGACGACAAGTTATGCCATGCCAGCTACCAAGGACTTTACTCCAGGTGACCTAGCAGAGGAATTGCGTCGTAACCTTGTCCAACCAATCGTTATCGGAACAGGAACCAAGATCAAGAATCTCTCGGTTTCTGAAGGAGATAATTTGGAAGCCAATCAGCAGATCTTGATTCTGTCTGATAAGGTCGAAGAAATGCCTGATATGTACGGCTGGACAGATGAAAACGTGCAAACATTTGCCAAATGGCTGAATATAGAAGTCGAGTGGGAAGGCAGTGGCAAAACGGTCAAAAAACAAAGTGTTCGTGCCAATACGGCCCTCAAAGACATTAAAAAAATGAAAATAACTTTAGGAGATTAAGATGATTAGTTCCATTAGTGCTGGAGTTATAGCCTTTCTATTGACCTTGATAGGTATTCCAGCCTTTATCCGATTTTATCGAAAAGCACAGATTACGGGTCAGCAGATGCACGAGGATGTCAAGCAACACCAAGCTAAAGCTGGGACTCCAACCATGGGAGGTATTGTCTTCCTTATTGTTGCAGTTGTTGTGAGCTTCCTTGTCGCTCTCTTTACCCAACAATTGACCAACAATGTAGGCATGATTTTGTTTATCTTGGTTTTGTATGGTTTGGTAGGTTTTTTGGATGATTTCCTCAAGGTATTTCGTAAAATCAATGAGGGCTTGAATCCTAAGCAAAAACTTGCGCTCCAGCTGCTTGGAGGAGTGATTTTCTACCTCTTTTATGAGCGTGGTGGCGACATGCTTTCAGTCTTTGGCTACCAAGTTCATCTGGGAATTTTCTATATTTTCTTTGCCCTTTTCTGGCTAGTTGGCTTTTCAAATGCGGTGAATCTGACGGACGGGATCGACGGCTTAGCAAGTATTTCCGTGGTGATTAGCTTGTCGGCCTACGGTGTGATTGCTTATATGCAAAATCAACTGGATATCCTTCTTGTGATTCTTGCCATGATTGGTGGTTTGCTAGGTTTCTTCGTCTTTAACCACAAGCCTGCCAAGGTCTTTATGGGAGATGTGGGAAGTTTGGCTCTAGGTGGGATGCTGGCAGCAATCTCTATGGCCCTCCATCAAGAATGGACGCTTTTGCTGATTGGGATTATCTATGTTTTTGAGACAAGCTCTGTTATGATGCAGGTTACCTACTTCAAACTTAGTGGTGGAAAGCGTATTTTCCGTATGACACCTGTGCATCACCATTTCGAGCTTGGAGGATTCTCAGGCAAGGGCAATCCTTGGAGCGAGTGGAAAGTTGACTTCTTCTTCTGGTCGGTTGGACTTCTAGCAAGTCTCTTGACCCTAGCCTTTTTATACCTACTGTAAAAAATAGAGAGTGCGACTCATATTGTGTACATTTTTCCATGATAAAACGCATAGTATCAAGGATTTGCATACTTGATACTATGCGTTTTTAGTATTTCGAAAATAGAATCTCCCCTTATCGAAATATTTCGACATAAAAAATACTTGAAATTCAATCGTTTCAGATATTCAGGAAAGTTTTGAAGCTTTGAGTTCAACGTTTAAATATGGAAGTGCTTGGAATTTTGAAGTTATAGATTCATTTTTCTCAAAGATCCCGTACCAACACAGAAAATGCCTCCTTATTGCTAAGGAAGCATTTTTCTCATAGTGAGGCAGATAGTCCTGCTTAGTCTCTTCTTAAGAATTGATCTAAGTAATAATTAAAGTAGGTTTT
>CAJNCV010000018.1 GCA_905221385.1 bacterium | reverse complement strand
TCGATGCGCACCCGCATAGCGGGTGGTTTATTTGTCTCGCACCTTACGGAGCGAGACGGACTAATAGTCACATAATTTAAAAACAAGCCTAATAAAGCTTGTTTTTAATTAACTAAAACAAAAGTCGTGTACATATCTTTCCACTTCTTTTCCCATAGATTGAATCTCACGAATACCCCATTTATCATTCTTTACCGTTACGTCTGCCATCATCTGTAATTTTAAACTCTGGCGATTAAAAATTCCTTCCCACTGTTTATACTTTGCACTTGGAACTAAATTTCCAAACTTCGAATTTTGACTATCTGTAATGATACAAAGATTCCCAAAAGAGTGCAAAAATTTATCATCAATCTTTTCAACTCTTTCATCATTATTTGGATGTTGTGGAAACCAATGTTCTATGGAGCGACGATAAGCAAATTTGAAATCTTCAAACTTAACATCGTATGCTTTCTTTAATTCTTCACGATTTTTCCATAAAACATAATCTACAAAATTAAAAGCATAAACAGGAATTGCACCATATTTCTTAATTCTTCTATCCTCAGTAAAAAATCTTTCTTCTGCATACGTCACTGCCATTTTTTCTAGAAATTCTTTAAAATGAGCACCAAATTCTTGATCATTTAGTTCTTCAATATGTCTGAAGAGAAATTGTAAAATCTCATATAACCAACGACTATCACGATTAGCAGTGAAGGTTACAGCGAACATAGATTGGAGCATTAAAATATCATCATTGAACTTTTCAAAAGAATTTTTATCATAATAATATTGAACATATAGATCTCCTCCAGTTTTGTTATTATAATCATTTCGATAAACTTTTTGCAAAAACCAATCATTTTCTTGTCTTCTATTGTTAGTCTCTTGTGACATTCGTACAACCAAATTATCAAATATAAATTTTAATTTCAATAAATTCCTAATAAATAATGTAACATCCTCTATACTTGTATTAACACTAGTTATATTTTCAAATGTTTCTAATAATTTCTTGTCATCTAGCTGTATATCAGAAGGAGATACATTACCAAATGTTATATAATAAACGAAATATAAAAATGTTTCAAAGTTTATAATCGTTCTGTATTTTTCCACTTCATTCGTATGTGATATTACTTGAACTGTTGTAGATTCTTTATTTTCTATACTAGATAATAAAGATTTCTTATTAGTTGATTGAACTTCTATTTGACTTAAGAACTCATCGATATTTAAAAGAAAGCTATTCTGATAATTATTTCCTTTAATCCACTTCAAGGGAAATATTTTTTCTCTCTCTGCATCATGATGCTTTTTCTTTGCTTTTTTTGTAAATGCATTAATTACCGGCTTATCAAACTCTGCACAGGCATCCCAAATCCTTGCAAACTTTTGAGCCATTTCTTGATCTTCACCAAATTTAGACATCATTTGTGCCTTAAGGATTTCATGAGCTTCTAGTTGTTCGCCTCGAGAGTTGAAACGTTCGAAATAAAGATTCAAATCTAAGTCTTCAGGAAGTATACTCCGAAAAATGATGACATTCTCAAAAAAATAATCAACGAAAGACTGAAGATTAAGTTCGCGCTCCTCTAGCACTTTTTTCAATGCGTCTTTAGCATATCCGTAACCTCTAGTCAGCTCATTTTCATCGCCCTCTGAAATTTCTTGCTTGGTAAATAGCTTTTGAATATTCTTATTTGATTTCTTCCGAGCTGGAAAGGTAAGATTGACAGCTTTCAATCTATCAAAACCAAACTCATGCTTCAAAGCTAAGGCAATCAAATTAAGGGCTGTTGTTCGTTGTTGCCCATCTATGATTTTGAAAAGATCTTTCTCTTTATTAACGACTAATGTTCCAATATAATAATTGTCTCTATTTTCTTGAAAAGCATCTGCTACATCATTCAATAACTGTTCAATTTCATCATAAGTCCAGGCAAAATTTCTCTGATAAAGAGGAATGGCATAGGTATCTTCATTTAACAAACGATTAACTGATAAGCTTATATGTGTTTCTAACATTTATCTTTTTCCTCTTCTATAATCTTGTCCACAGTATAATTTTCAAATAGCTCTCTATCTATCTTGATCATGAAATCATTCGGAGTGACGGCATGAGATAAAAGTTGAAATAGCTTTTGAACCTCTTTTTGTCTAAACCTTCCACCAGCAGCATAGTTCCCAACCGTCGCATCATATATGGCTTTAGATTTAACTCGAGGGTAGTAAGACCAAATAAACAAGGTCTCTACTATCTCCTTTGATAGCTCATCTTTTCCAAATCTATCTGCAAAAAGCGAGCAAATATTTAGGAATATATTGTGACACTTGAGGTAGCGCCCCTTTGAGCTATTGTAAATGTTCAACATACCTTTTGGGTAAGCTACATTTTTTTCTTCCCCTTCAGGTTCATCAGAAAATCCTAACTCTGCATTTAAAAAATCTTTATGTTCTTTAATAGTTCCATGAGCAGATTCAATATACTCAAAAAATTTACTTCCATCAATGATTGGCATAGTAATGGACATGGGGAGTTTTTCAATATGACGATACAATTCTAGATATGGAAAGTTCTGATTCAAATCAACGCCTTTAAAATCGTCAATAAAATCCTCTGTAAAACGGAGATAAGAACCATAACGCTTGTTTGTCAATCCTGTCTCTCCTCGAGACCAACGTCTCATACGGAAAAGATGTTTATCAAACAACTCTTTGAGACTTAAATCTTTATCTTCTACAAATTGCTCCCACTTTTCAACAATCTTTTCATCTTCTGAATCTTGCTTGCGAAGATGATAGGCTTTGAGCAAATCATGAGGTTCTAAAGATTTTCCACGATTATTCTGAGAATCAAATAACTGAAAGGCTTCAGATAATCGTTCCTGTGGCATAGTAATCACGGAGACAGAACAATTTTCCAATAAAAAGTTGCAAATATCTTTTGCCTGATTTTCCCCAACTAATTGAGTCAAATTTTTCCACTCATTATAATTTTCACTCGCATGATAGCAAGATAGCTCTCCAAATTCAGCACTCAACAGTTGATTAGCACCCTTATAATTCTCTAAATCATCTAATAAATGAAGAAACAAAGAAATTGAAATTAGCCGTTGCTGTCCATCGACAATATCTAAGTATCCATCATTTTTATGTAAGATAACGGAGCCAATCTGATATTCCTTTTTCCCCATAGCATCTCGTAAATCATAAAAAAGATTACGGATATGTTTTCTGTTCCATTTATAAGGTCTTTGATAAGAAGGAATCCGCAATTTCCCTTCTTTCAGTAGTTCTCCAACCTTTTTAGAAGTAAATTGAATACTCATTTTATCCTCATCTATATTTATCTATCATTTCTTGAACTGTTTGCTTCATATCCTCTACTAAAATCCGAGGAGATAAAACAGTAACTGCTTCCCCTTGTCCCAGCAACCAGCGTTTAAGCCCCGGTGTATGCTGACTTTCAAACTGAAAATGAGTCCAATCGCCATTTTTCCCAACTATTTTTGCATTTGGAAATTGATTCATCACAATCGTCGGATCGTACAAATACTCGATTTCAATACTGATTTTCTTCCCGATAAAAGCATCTACTCTCTCGTTACGAATATCACCATCTCTAAATTTATCTCGATAAGAAATAGAGGGTTTCTCTATACCACTAAGAGACCATGACTGGATACGGTCTACTCTTAAAGTAATATAAGTAGCATGTTTCAACTGGTAAACAACCAGATAGAAATAATGACTATCATAGTAAAGAGAGACTGGCAAAACAGTCTGCCTCTTAGAAGACTCAGAATAAGGTTTTTGATAGATAATATCTAGAACCTGTTCATGCAAAATAGCTTCTGATAAATTCCAAATTTTCTCTATTCTATTTTGTTGATCCGTTAAGGGAGCATAATTAAGCTTTTCACTACCAATAATCTGTTCAATTTCTTTCTGATCATCACGGGGAACCAAGACCAGTAAATTGTTTAGTAAGCTATCAATTTCTGGTCTGTTCAGTGCTCGATTTTCCAATAAAATCTTTGAAATAACGAGAATATCCTTTTTATTAAAAACTGACTTACTTGCTAAACAATACTTATTCGTCTTACGGTTATAAAGCAAATCTCCACTATAACTGGTGTTACTAGATAAAATATCACGGAGTAGCGAAAAATCTCTCTGTATCGTCTTTTCACTAACCTCAAATTCCTGAGCCAGTTGCTTTTTTCCTAGTGAAGCACCTAACTGTAAACGTAAAAAAATTGTTAGTAGTCTCTCTTGATCATTCATTTGCAGTCCTTCTTATTATTTTCAAGCGATGTTAGAGAAGCTGTCATCCCCCATTTAAAACGCACAATCAAACTAGAAGGTACATTTTCCAATTGATCTGGTTCAGTGTCACTAGAGAAAACCATTTGTTTATTCATATAATGTTGAGAATTAAAAAGATTAAAAAATTTTTCTTGAATCATATCATCTTTTTCTCCCAATATCTGAATATCATCTACTAGTAGAAGATCTAACTCTTCACCTCTAACTTTTTGTATTTCTAACTCATTTTCTAATAAGTTTTCGGCAGAAATATATTTTACTCGCTTTTCTGGATTATTCTCAAGAACCTTATTTCCAATTGCTTGCAGGAGATGTGTTTTTCCTGAACCCGATTCCCCATAAATATAAAATGGATTGTATTTTAAGCCTAAGTTCTTTACTACTTCTAAGGCTTCTTTCTTTGCTAAAGCATTACCATCTTTTTCTACAAAATTTTCAAATTGATATTTATTATCTAAGCCTGTATTGTTCATCGTTTAAACCTCTTTTTCTTTTATACTATAAGTATAACAAAACAGATGGACAATATTTGTCCGTCTGTTATTTTTTTTTTAGAACAACTCATCAAACAAACTGAGCTGGTTATCCTCTGGCATATTGCCGAGAATCCCCATTTCATCCATCTTTTCAACCAAAGTTGAGGAAAGTCCACCACGCTTGCGGAGTTCGGTTTTAGAGAGGAATTCTCCCTCTTCACGCGCACGCACCAACTGCTTGGCAACGTTCTCTCCCAGACCATCCATTGCTACAAATGGCGGAATGAGGGTATCCCCATCAATGAGGAACTCTGTCGCCTGACTACGGTAGAGATCGAGTTTTCCAAACTTGAAACCACGTTCCCACATTTCATTGACAATCTCAAGAGTTGTATAGAGGTCAATCTCCACATTAGAGGCTTCATTGTTCTTGCGTTTTTCAGCGATTTCTGCCATTCTGCGCTTGATGGCATCCAAGCCCGCACCCATAGTCTTGATATCAAAAGCCTTGGCGCGGATAGAGAAGTAAGCACAGTAATAATAAATGGGATGGTAAACCTTGAAGTAGGCTACACGCAAGGCCATCATAACGTAGGCTGCCGCATGGGCTTTTGGGAACATATACTTGATTTTTCCACAGGATTCGATATACCACTCTGGCACCTTATTGGCCTTCATGGCTTCGATATAGCCATTTCTCTCCTCTTCGGAAATCTTCAACCACAAGCCCTTACGCACCCGTTCCATGATGGTAAAGGCCATCTTAGGTTCAAGACCCGCATGCATGAGGTAAACCATGATGTCGTCCCGACAACCGATAACGGTTGATAGGTCTGCAATTCCTTGCTTAATCAAATCTTGGGCATTTCCCAACCACACATCGGTACCGTGGGATAATCCAGACAACTGAAGCAATTCCGCAAAAGTCGTCGGATGCGTCTCATCTACCATCCCACGTACAAAGTTGGTTCCAAACTCTGGAATCCCTAACATCCCTGTCGGTGTTCCGATTTGCTCAGGAGTCACCCCTAACACATCCGTCCCAGAAAAGAGGGCCATCACGCCTTCATCATCCATAGGAATTTCATTAGGGTCAATCCCAGACAAGTCCTGCAATTTCCGAATCATGGTCGGATCATCATGTCCTAGTACATCAAGTTTGAGGACGTTCTCATCGATATCGTGGAAGTTAAAGTGAGTGGTCTGCCATTCAGCCGTCACGTCATCTGCTGGATACTGGACAGGCGTAAAATCATAGACATCCATGTAGTTAGGAATAACAACGATTCCCCCTGGGTGTTGTCCTGTAGTCCGCTTGACACCAGCCGCACCTTGAGCGAGGCGTTCCACCTCTGCATCACGATAGAACTTGCCATAATCTCTCTCATAGCCCTTTACAAATCCATAAGCAGTCTTAGCAGCCACCGTACCAACCGTTCCCGCACGGAAGGCATATTCCTCACCAAAGATATCACGTACATCCAAGTGGGCGCTAGGCTGATCTTCTCCCGAGAAGTTCAAGTCAATATCGGGAACCTTGTCTCCATCAAAACCAAGGAAGGTCTCGAACGGAATATCCTGCCCATTTTTGCTGAGTTTGTGACCACACTTTGGACAGTCCTTGTTGGGCATATCAAATCCTGAACCATAAGAACCATCTGTGATAAATTCACTATACTGACACTGACTACAAACATAATGAGGAGAGAGAGGATTAACCTCCGTAATCCCAATCATAGTCGCAACGAAACTGGAACCGACAGATCCACGAGAACCAACCAAGTAACCCCGTTCATTGGAACGTTGCACCAGCATCTGGGAAGCCAGGTAAATAACGGCAAATCCATTCCCCAGAATAGAAGTTAATTCTTTTTCAATCCGCAAATCAACGATATCTGGCAGCGGATTTCCATAAATTTCAAAAGCTTTCTTGTAGGTCAGCTCAGCGACCGTTTCTTCCGCCTTGTCAATGAAAGGCGTATACAAGTCACCCTTAACAACCTCAACAGGTTCAAAGATATCTGCCAAGGCATTGGTGTTTTCAATAACCAGTTTACGAGCCAGTCCCTCTCCCAAGAATGCAAATTCATCCAACATTTCATTGGTCGTTCTAAAATGAGCCTTCGGTAGCGGTGCTGGTTGGGCATGTTCACCATGACCGATGGTTCTGTTAATCATAGCCCCCTGCCCCAAACTACGGACGATAATTTCACGGTAAATCTCTTCTTCTGGTTCGATATAATGGACATTTCCTGTAGCCAGAACAGGCTTGTCAAGACGGTCCCCAACCTCTATCAAACTCTTGATAATAGTCTGGAGCTCCTCCATATCCTTAACCTGCTCCTTAGCAATCAAGGGAGCATAGATGGCTGGTGGCATGACCTCGATAAAGTCATAATACTTGGCCACCTCGACCGCCGCATCCACACCTTGGGAAACGACAGCATCAAAAACTTCACCCTCAGAGCAAGCTGACCCTAAAATCAATCCTTCTCGATGGGCATCTAGAACTGTTCTCGGTATCCGTGGTACTCCTTCAAAGTACTTGGTATTGGACAAAGAAACCAGTTTAAAGATATTTTTTAGACCTACCTGATTCTTGACATAAATAGTCGCATGCTTGATCCGAGCTTTTTTATAAGAATCTGGACTAATCAAATCAATGTTTAGTCTAGCTAGGTTGGTCACACCATGTTTTTCTGCTACCTCTTTGATAAAGATGAAAAGCAAACGACCAGTAGCTTCCGCATCGTAGTTGGCCATGTGATGGTGTTCAAGTGCTACACCAAAACGCTTAGTCAAAGGCCCCAAACCATGACGTTTATACTCAGGATAGAGGTTCCTAGCAAACTCCAGCGTATCAATAACTGGTTGGCTAATCTTAGGCAGACCATGACGCTGATAGTTAGCATTCATAAAGCCAACGTCAAAGGTGGCATTGTGGGCAACTAGGACTGTGTCCTTACAGAATTCTTGGAATTCTTGCAAAACTTGTTCCAGTGGTTTGGCATTTTTGACATGATCATCTGTAATACCAGTCAACTCTGTAGTAAAGGCTGACAAGGGATGACCTGGGTTGATAAATTCATCAAATTCAGCAATGACATTCCCCTTGTACATCTTAGAGGCCGCAACCTGAATCAAGTCATTATAGATGGCTGAAAGCCCCGTCGTTTCCACGTCAAAAACCACATAGGTCGCTTCTGACAAATCCATCTCCACTTCGTTATAGACGATAGGGACACGGTCCTCTACAATATTGGCTTCCATTCCATAGATCAGCTGGATTCCAGCTTTCTTAGCCGCCTTATAGCCGTGTGGGAAGGACTGGACATTCCCATGGTCCGTAATGGCAACCGCCTTGTGTCCCCACTTAGCAGCTGTCGCAACGATTTCTTCAACCTCTGGTAAAGCATCCATGGTCGACATATTGGTATGAGCATGAAACTCAACCCGACGCTCACCTTCTGGAATCAAATCCTTCCGCTCATAGTGAACAACTTCCTGCACATCCTGCACGTTCATTGTCAAATCGCGTGTGAAGTTATTCATCTCCACATTCCCACGCACTCTGAGCCAAGAATTCTTCTTAATGATGTCAAACTTCTGAGCTTCTTCTTCATTCTTAACCCATTTTTGCATTGAAAAACTTGAACTATAATCCGTCATTTTAAAATTGATTAAAACGCGACCAGTTCTGGTCACTTTATGTTCCACATCAAAAACGACACCTTCAAAGACCAGACGATTTTCCTCAGTCGTCACGTCAATCATCTGGGTAACTTCAGCCTTATCTAGTTTAGGCTTGGCCGCAGCCTTTTTAGCCTGAAAATCAAAGGTTGGTTTCTCTTCTACTGGAGGAGGAGCCATTTGTTCTAGTTGTTCCATAGCCCGTAAAGCTTCTTCATTGGCAGCTTGAACGATCTGCTCATTCTCCG
The DNA here is from genome assembly GCA_905221385.1 of bacterium. Lineage (GTDB taxonomy): Bacteria > Bacillota > Bacilli > Lactobacillales > Streptococcaceae > Streptococcus. Next base: position 19,403 of record CAJNCV010000018.1, on the reverse strand, counting down.
TATGGAAGGCTTCCTCCTGCTCTTGTGTAAGGGCATCATTCTTTTCTATCTGGCAGACAAAAGCTGGGAAACCAAATTTTTCAAGTTGCTTTGCTAGATTAGGAAGATGATTCTTCTTAAAGTGTTCCTTATCAATCGCCTCTGAACCTTCAATAAAGAGCTGATTTCCCTCCGCACGAACTTGCAGGTTCTGATAAAGAGACTTAAATCCTTGACTAGCACATGGACCTTCAGAAAAAGCCTCTCTATAGTAGGCCTGCAAGAGTTCATTTGAAAATTCCTGAGAGAGAGCCTTGATTTCGAAAACAGCTTTATTCCCTGTCTTAGAAAATTCCTCACTCAACCCTTTCTTTAACTCTAAAAAGATTTCGATAGGTAAAATTTTAGAAAATACAAAATGAAATTCCCAGATCTTACTAATTTTATGAACCACAACACGCTCAATGCTTGCATCAACGAGAGCAGAATCCTGTTTCAGTTGGTCAGAGATTCCTAGTTGATTCATTAAGATTTCAAACTTACTTGACATTCAATTTCCTCACATTATTCTCTTACTATTTTACCATAATTAAGACAATTTTATCGATAGTATTATGACTCCCTAACAAGAAGATTGGCTAGCGAGTCCGTCAGTTCCATAATGTTTATAACTATTCTAAACTGAGAATCCTTATAAAGTAAAAGAGCTCCAATTCAGAATTTTGGATTGTTACAGAAAAAGAGAGACTGCTCTCCATCCTTTTGACAGCAAAAAGGAGAAGACCTAACTGGTCCTCTCCAAAATGTAACTTTTTTCAATCTACTACTGCTGACAAAAACTCTTTATTCTACTGTTTCTTCAACTTGGATTTCCACAGCATCCTCTACTGGAGCATTTTCTGTCTCTTCTTGTTCTGGAGCCAGATATTCTGCTTCATTGATGGCTTGTGGTTCAAGGTTACGGTAGCGAGCCATACCAGTACCTGCTGGGATGATCTTACCAATAATAACATTTTCCTTGAGTCCAAGGAGATGGTCTTTCTTACCACGGATGGCCGCATCTGTAAGGACACGAGTTGTTTCCTGGAAGGAAGCCGCTGACAAGAAACTGTTTGTTTCAAGTGAGGCTTTGGTGATTCCCATAAGAACTGGGCGACCAGTCGCTGGAACTCCACCTGCGATAAGGACATCTTTATTAGCATCTGTAAAATCGTTAATGTCTAAAAGGGTACCCATGAGAAGATCTGTATCACCTGGATCCATGACACGGACTTTACGGATCATTTGACGAACCATAACCTCGATGTGTTTGTCACCGATTTCTACCCCTTGGCTACGGTAAACTTTTTGGACTTCACCGAGAAGGTAGGTTTCAACTGACAAGACATCACGAACAGCAAGGAGATGTTTTGGTTGGATAGAACCCTCTGTCAATGCTGCACCACGAGAAACTTGGTCTCCAACTTCAACACGCATACGTGCTGTAAATGGAACGACGTATTCACCTTCGCCAGTTTCACCCTTAACAAAGACTTTCTTCGTACGAGTTGAAGCATCTTCTTCGATAGCTGTAACTTGTCCTTTGACCTCTGTAATAACCGCTTCCCCTTTTGGATTGCGGGCTTCAAAGATTTCTTGGACACGAGGAAGACCTTGAGTGATATCGGTATTTGAGGCAACCCCACCCGTGTGGAAGGTACGCATTGTAAGCTGTGTACCAGGTTCCCCGATAGATTGGGCAGCGATTGTACCAACCGCTTCACCAACTTCAACCGCATCACCAGTCGCCAAGTTGATACCGTAACAGTGACGGCAAACACCATGACGAGTGTTACATGTAAATACGGAACGGATAGTCACTTCTTCCACACCAGCATTGACAATCTCGCGCGCCTTGTCTTCTGTGATTAACTCATTTGGACCAATGATAACTTCGCCAGTTTCTGGGTGTTTAACAGTTTTCTTAGTGTAACGACCATTGAGACGTTCTTCGAGAGACTCGATCATCTCTTTTCCTTCTGCGATAGAGCGGATCAAGAGACCACGGTCTGTTCCACAGTCGTCCTCACGGATGATAACGTCTTGGGCGACGTCAACCAAACGACGAGTCAAGTAACCTGAGTCGGCTGTCTTAAGGGCCGTATCGGTCATACCTTTACGGGCACCGTGAGTTGAGAAGAACATTTCGAGTACTGACAAACCTTCGCGGAAGTTTGAAAGGATTGGCAATTCCATGATACGTCCGTTCGGAGCGGCCATCAGACCACGCATACCGGCAAGTTGTGAGAAGTTCGAGATGTTACCACGAGCTCCTGAGTCCATCATCATAACGATTGGGTTCTTCGGATCTTGATTATCGACCAAGCGTTTTTCCAATTTCTCACGAGCTGCACGCCATTCAGCTGTAACAGCATTGTAACGTTCATCATCAGTGATCAAACCACGACGGAACTGTTTTGTAATTTGTTCTACACGCTTATGAGATTCTTCAATGATTTCAGCCTTATCTTCAACCACTGGGATATCAGCAATCCCCACTGTCAATCCAGCAAGTGTTGAATGATGGTAACCTAAGTCTTTCAATCGGTCCAAGAATGCAGAGGTTTCTGTTGTACGGAAACGTTTGAAAATCTCAGCGATGATATTTCCAAGGTTTTTCTTCTTGAATGGAGGATTGAGTTCAAGGTTGCGAATGGCTTCCTTGATATCGCCACCTAGTGGCAAGAAGTACTTAGCTGGGAGCCCTTCTGTCAAGTTCGCATTATTTGGTTCTTGCAAGTAAGGTAGACCCTCTGGCATGATGTCGTTGAAGAGGATTTTACCAACTGTTGTAAGCAAGACCTTGTGTTTTTGCTCTTCTGTCCATGGTTTATTGAGGCTGTCTGTCGCGATACCAACACGTGAGTGGAGGTGAACATAGCCATTGCGGTAAGCCATAACAGCTTCGTCACGGTCTTTGAAGACCATTCCTTCACCTTCACGACCAGCTTCTTCCATCGTCAAGTAGTAGTTACCCAAAACCATGTCCTGAGATGGGGTAACAACTGGTTTACCATCTTTCGGGTTCAAGATGTGCTCAGCAGCGAGCATGAGGATACGAGCTTCTGCTTGAGCCTCTTCTGAAAGCGGTACGTGGATGGCCATTTGGTCCCCGTCAAAGTCGGCATTGTAGGCTTCACAGACAAGCGGGTGCAAACGAAGGGCCTTACCATCGATCAAGACTGGCTCGAAGGCTTGGATACCCAAACGGTGAAGGGTCGGTGCGCGGTTCAAAAGGACTGGGTGTTCTTTGATTACTTCTTCGAGGATATCCCAGATACGTTCATCTCCGCGTTCCACCAAGCGTTTAGCCGCTTTAACGTTTTGCACGATGTCACGGGCAACGATTTCGCGCATGACAAATGGTTTAAAGAGCTCGATCGCCATTTCGCGTGGCACACCACATTGGTACATCTTAAGAGTTGGACCAACGGCGATAACGGAACGTCCTGAGAAGTCAACACGTTTACCGAGCAAGTTTTGACGGAAGCGTCCTTGTTTACCTTTGAGCATGTGGCTCAATGATTTTAGTGGACGACTACCTGGTCCTGTGATTGGGCGACCACGACGACCGTTGTCAATCAAAGCATCAACCGCTTCTTGAAGCATACGCTTCTCATTTTGAACGATGATACCTGGTGCATTCAACTCAAGCAAACGAGCCAAACGGTTGTTACGGTTGATAACACGACGGTAAAGGTCGTTCAAGTCAGATGAGGCAAAACGGCCACCATCCAACTGCAACATTGGACGGAGATCTGGTGGAATAACTGGAAGGATGTTGAGAACCATCCATTCAGGTTTGTTCCCAGACTTGTAAAAGGCATCCAAAACATCCAAACGACGGATGGCTTTGACACGTTTTTGTCCAGTAGCTGTTTTTAACTCTTCTTTGAGTTCAGCAATTTCTTTTTCAAGATCTACTTGTTTCAAAAGGTCTTGGATGGCTTCGGCACCCATCTTGGCAACGAATGATCCATAGCCATACTCACGCAAGCGCTCACGGTATTCGCGCTCTGTCATGATAGACTTGTGCTCAAGTGGTGTATCCTTAGGATCAATCACTACATAAGCCGCAAAGTAGATAACTTCCTCGAGGGCACGAGGGCTCATATCAAGGGTCAAGCCCATACGGCTTGGAATCCCCTTGAAATACCAGATGTGAGATACAGGAGCTTTCAACTCGATGTGCCCCATACGCTCACGACGAACTTTTGTACGCGTTACTTCAACCCCACAACGGTCACAAACAATCCCTCTGTAACGAATGCGTTTGTATTTACCACAAGCACATTCCCAGTCTTTTGTAGGACCAAAGATGACTTCGTCAAAGAGTCCTTCACGTTCTGGTTTCAACGTACGGTAATTGATTGTTTCAGGTTTTTTGACTTCTCCATAAGACCATGAACGGACTTTGCTTGGAGAAGCTAGGGTGATTTGCATACTTTTAAAACGATTTACATCAACCACTATTTTTTCCCTTTCTATTCTAAGTGAACCGCTTATTCTTGTTCAGCAGTTTCTTCTGTTGCTTCCGCTTTTGTTGCTTTCTCAGCCTCTTCAGCTTCAAAGGCTGCTTTAGCCTCTTGGGCTGCTTTTTCGCGGGCTTTTTCAAGATCATCTACGTGGATGACATCTTCGTCCATTCCTTCATCCAAGTCGCGAAGTTCCACTTCTTGGTCATCTTCGTCAAGGACACGCATGTCAAGACCAAGAGATTGCAATTCTTTCACAAGAACTCGGAATGATTCTGGAACACCTGGTTTTGGAATTGGTTTTCCTTTTGTAATAGCTTCATAAGCTCTCAAACGTCCGTTAATATCGTCAGACTTGTAAGTCAAGATTTCTTGAAGGACATTTGACGCACCGTAGGCTTCAAGGGCCCAAACCTCCATCTCACCGAAACGTTGTCCACCAAACTGAGCTTTACCTCCGAGTGGCTGTTGAGTAACGGTTGAGTAAGGCCCGACTGAACGCGCATGCAATTTATCATCAACCATGTGGTGGAGTTTGATCATGTACATGACACCAACTGATACACGGTTGTCAAATGGCTCACCAGTACGGCCATCGTAAAGGATCGTCTTGGCATCGCTATCCATACCTGCTTCTTTGACAGTGTCCCAAAGGTCTTCAGAACTTGCTCCGTCAAAGACTGGTGTTGCGATGTGGATACCAAGAGTACGTGCTGCCATACCAAGGTGGAGCTCCATAACCTGACCGATATTCATACGTGATGGCACCCCAAGTGGGTTCAACATGATATCGACTGGAGTTCCGTCTGGAAGGTAAGGCATGTCTTCTACAGGAACGATACGAGAGACAACCCCTTTGTTTCCGTGACGTCCGGCCATCTTATCTCCGACCTTGATCTTACGTTTTTGAGCGATGTAGACGCGAACCAGCATGTTAACGCCTGATTGTAACTCATCTCCATTTGCACGTGTAAAGATCTTAACATCACGAACGACACCATCGGCACCGTGTGGTACACGAAGAGAAGTATCACGCACTTCACGAGACTTATCTCCGAAGATAGCGTGCAAGAGACGTTCTTCAGCTGAAAGGTCTTTCTCACCCTTAGGTGTGACTTTACCTACAAGGATATCTCCTTCTTTAACCTCAGCACCGATACGGATAATTCCCATTTCGTCAAGATTTTTAAGGGCATCTTCACCAACGTTTGGAATTTCACGAGTAATTTCTTCAGGCCCAAGCTTTGTATCACGCGTTTCTGATTCGTATTCTTCGAGGTGGACAGATGTATAGACATCATCTTTCACCAAACGTTCACTCATGATAACGGCATCCTCGAAGTTGTAACCTTCCCAAGTCATGTAGGCAACGATTGGGTTTTGTCCAAGCGCCATTTCCCCTTTTTCCATAGAAGGTCCATCAGCAATGAAATCGCCTTTTTCAACGACATCGCCAACTTTAACAAGTGTACGTTGGTTATAAGCAGTACCTGAGTTTGAACGACGGAATTTTTGGATGTGATAAACATCTAGCGAACCATCTTCACGACGAACTTCTACCTTGTCAGCATCTGCGTATGTAACTTTACCATCATACTGAGCAATAACAGCCGCTCCAGAGTCATGAGCTGCTTGATACTCCATACCTGTACCAACGTAAGGTGCTTTTGGATCAATCAAAGGCACAGCCTGACGTTGCATGTTGGCACCCATGAGGGCACGGTTGGAGTCATCGTTTTCCAAGAAAGGAATACATGCAGTCGCAACAGCAACTACCTGTTTTGGTGATACGTCCATGTAGTCAACCACTTCTGCTGGATACTCTTGGTTGACCCCTTGGTGACGTCCCATGACAACTTTCTCAGCAAAAGTACCATCCTCGTTAAGACGAGAGTTAGCCTGCGCTACAGTATATTCATCTTCTTCATCGGCTGTCAACCAAACGATTTCGTTGGTAACAACACCTGTTTCACGGTCAACCTTACGGTATGGTGTTTGAACAAATCCATACTTATTCAAGTGTCCGTAAGATGACAAGTTATTGATCAAACCGATGTTAGGTCCTTCAGGTGTCTCGATTGGACACATACGACCATAGTGAGTATAGTGCACGTCACGTACTTCATATCCTGCACGGTCACGTGTCAAACCACCAGGCCCCAAGGCTGACAAACGACGTTTGTGAGACAACTCAGAAAGCGGGTTGTGTTGGTCCATGAACTGTGACAACTGTGATGAACCAAAGAATTCTCTAACTGCAGCTGTTACAGGACGGATGTTGATGATTTGTTGTGGTGTTAAAACTTCATTGTCCTGAACAGACATACGTTCACGGACATTACGTTCCATACGAGAAAGTCCAAGACGTACTTGGTTGGCAAGCAATTCACCAACTGCACGGATACGACGATTCCCAAGGTGGTCGATATCATCCACACGTCCAATACCTTCCGCCAAGTTGAGGAAGTAGCTCATCTCAGCAAGGATATCCGCAGGAGTTACAACACGAACCTTGTCGTCTGGATTGGCATTTCCGATGATGGTTACAACACGATCTGGGTCCGTTGGGGCAACAACCTTGAATTTTTGAAGGACAACTGGTTCTGTCAGAACAGCTGCATCGTTTGGAATATAAACGATCTTGTTCAAGTCGCCATCCAAGTGACTCTCGATACTTTCAATCACGCTACGAGTCATAACGGTACCCGCTTCTACCAAGATTTCACCAGTTTCAGGGTCTACCAATGGCTCCGCGATGGTTTGGTTGAGCAAGCGTGTCTTGATGTTCAATTTTTTATTAATCTTGTAACGACCAACGGCTGCCAAATCGTAGCGACGTGGGTCGAAGAAACGTGCCACAAGCAAGCTACGTGAGCTTTCAGCAGTCTTAGGCTCACCTGGACGAAGGCGTTCATAAATTTCTTTCAAAGCTTCGTCTGTACGAGAGTCCATTGGATTCTTGTGGATATCTTTTTCAACAGTATTGCGAACCAATTCGCTATCACCAAAGATATCAAAGATTTCATCATCACCTGAGAAACCAAGTGCACGAACCAAGGTCGTAAATGGAATCTTACGAGTACGGTCGATACGAGTATAAGCGATGTCTTTTGAGTCGCTTTCAAGTTCCAACCAAGCTCCACGGTTAGGGATAACAGTAGAACCGTAACCCACTTTACCGTTCTTGTCTACTTTGTCATTAAAGTAAACACCTGGTGAGCGGACCAACTGAGAAACGATAATACGTTCACCACCATTGATGATGAAAGTACCCATTTCTGTCATGATTGGGAAATCACCAAAGAAGACTTCTTGGGTCTTGATTTCGCCAGTTTCCTTGTTGATCAAGCGGAAGGTTACAAAAATTGGGGCTGAGTAGCTAGCATCGTGGATACGTGCTTCTTCGAGCGTGTATTTTGGTTCCTTGATTTCATAGCCAACAAATTCCAACTCCATTGTGTCTGTGAAGTTTGAAATTGGCAATACATCTTCAAACACTTCCTTAAGACCGTGGTCTAGGAAAGCTTTGAATGAATCCGTTTGAATTTCAATCAAATTTGGTAAGTCAAGAACTTCTTTGATTCTTGAAAAACTACGACGGGTACGATGTTTCCCGTATTGAACGTCATGTCCTGCCAAGATGATTCTCCTTTGTAAATAAATTCCAAGCCTTGTCAATCAGGCTTTTCTAATCGTCATATGGTTTTAAAAAACCTTATCACCATGTCCCTTTGACGAATTTTCAGAATCTTTAAATCTTTATTACAAAGACTCAAAAACCTGAAAAAAAGCACAAAAAGAGCAGCTAAATCCGACTTTTTCAGGAGATTTAACTGCTGTGAGTCTTGTCTGGACAATATTTCAGACAAAACCTACGACAAATGATTATTCATATTATACCTTATTTAGCCAGATTTTTCAAGGTTTTTTTACTATTTTTTAAACAATCTTTTCCTATATATTATTTTAAAATTTCAAAAGGATGAAGCATTATATTTTCTCTTAAAAATCAGGAAAACGCTTGCACTAATGTTTACCTCGTGCTATACTGATAGGGAATAACTATACAAGGAGAATTGTGATGAAAAAGATCCCATCTCAAACTGAGAAAAAAATGATTTACGGTATTCGTTCCTTGAAGAACGGAACTGGTTCTGTCCTTATTGGTGCCAGTATTGTCCTACTTTCTGCTGCAATGCCAACTATTTCGGCCAACGAAAACCTTCCCCAAACTCAGGAAAAGACTAGCGTTGTGACTAAGGCTCATACTGAGACTGAAACTAGTCAAACTCAAGAGCAAACGCCTGTTTCTGAACAAAACAATGCAAACGCTTCCCTTGACGCTAAAAAAGAAGCTCCAGCTGTGGAAACTACAACAGCAGCAGAAACACCTAAAACAGAAGATGCTACTACAAGCCAGGCTAACAGCAAGAAAGAGAATGTAGATGTCAGCACTTCAACGCCAACTTCAGATCAAAAACCACAAGCTGACACATCATCTGAAGAACCAATCGAAGACAACTACTTCCGCATCCACGTAAAAAAACTCCCTGAAGAAAACAAGGATTCTCAAGGTCTTTGGACTTGGGACGATGTTGAAAAGCCGTCTGAAAACTGGCCCAATGGAGCCAAGTCCTTCAAGGATGCCAAGCAAGATGACTACGGCTATTATCTAGATGTCAAACTCAAAAATGAGCAAGCCAAGAAAGTCAGCTTCCTCATCAATAATTCCAAAGGGGATAACCTGACAGGGGACCGTTCGGTAGAGCGCCTCTCTCCCAAAATGAACGAGGCTTGGCTAGATGAAAACTACAAGGTATACAACTACCGTCCTCAGCCAGCAGGAACTGTCCGTGTCAACTACTACCGCACCGATGGCAACTATGACAAAAAATCTCTCTGGTATTGGGGCGATGTCAAGAACCCAAGCAGTGGAGAATGGCCTGACGGTACTGACTTTTCAGCAACTGGAAAATATGGCCGTTACATTGATATCCCACTCAATGAAGCCGCAAGAGAATTTGGATTTTTATTACTAGACGAAAGCAAGAAAGGCGATGATGTGAAAATCAGAAAAGAAGATTATAAATTCACAGATCTAAAAAATCACAGTCAGATTTTCCTCAAGGATGATGACGAAACCATCTACACTAACCCCTACTATGTACATGATATCCGCATGACTGGTGCCCAACACGTGGCTAAATCTCGTATCGAAAGCAGTTTTTCTACCCTCGTTGGGGCTAAGAAAGACGATATCCTCAAACACTCCAGCATCACTGATTACCAAGGGAATAAAGTAACTATCACAGACATGGAAGTAGATGAAGCTGGTAAAAAAGTGACCTATATCGGCGACTTCTCTGACACCCAACACCCTTACACTGTCAGCTACAATTCAGACCGCTTTACCACACGGTCAAGCTGGCGCCTCAAGGATGAATCCTACAGTTACGATGGTCCACTCGGCGCAACTCTAAAAGAAGATGGCAAGCGCGTTGACCTCACTCTCTGGTCTCCAAGTGCTGATAAGGTTTCTGTCGTTGTCTACGACAAGAAAGACCCTGAAAAGGTAGTCGGAACTGTCGCCCTTGAAAAAGGAGAAAAAGGAACCTGGAAACAAACTCTGGATGCAAACTCTGGTCTCGGTATCAGCAACTACACTGGCTACTACTACCACTACCAAATCGAGCGCCAAGGTAAAACTGTCCTCGTTCTTGACCCTTATGCTAAGTCACTAGCAGCCTGGAACAGCGACCTAGCAAAAACAGATGCTGCCCATAAAGTTGCTAAAGCTGCCTTTGTGGACCCATCTAAACTAGGCCCACAAGATTTGACCTACGGTAAGATTCGCAATTTCAAATCGCGCGAAGATGCTGTCATCTATGAAGCCCATGTTCGTGACTTCACTTCGGATCCTGCCATCGCAAAAGACTTGACCAAGCCATTTGGTACCTTTGAAGCCTTTATCGAAAAACTAGACTATCTCAAAGACTTGGGTGTGACTCATATCCAACTCCTTCCAGTCTTGTCCTACTACTTTGTCAACGAATTGAAGAACCAAGAACGCTTGTCTGCCTATGCTTCAAGCAATAGTAACTACAACTGGGGATATGACCCTCAAAACTACTTCTCCTTGACTGGTATGTACTCTAGCGATCCTAAGGATCCAGAAAAACGTATCGCAGAATTCAAAAACCTCATCAACGAGATCCATAAACGTGGCATGGGGGCTATCTTGGATGTGGTCTACAACCATACTGCCAATCTCGACATCTTTGAAGACTTAGAGCCAAACTACTATCACTTTATGGATGCAGACGGAACTCCACGTACTAGCTTCGGAGGCGGCCGTTTGGGAACTACCCACTACATGTCTAAACGTGTCTTGGTAGACTCTATCAAGTATCTGGTTGAAACCTACAAAGTAGATGGTTTCCGCTTCGATATGATGGGTGACCACGATGCGGCTTCAATCGAAGAAGCATACAAGGCTGCACGCGCCCTCAATCCAAATCTTATCATGCTAGGTGAAGGCTGGAGAACCTATACTGGTGATGAAAATACGCCTGTACAACCTGCTGACCAAGATTGGATGAAGAAAACAGATACTGTCGCTGTCTTTTCAGACGACATCCGTAACAACCTCAAGTCTGGCTATCCAAACGAAGGTCAACCTGCCTTTATCACAGGTGGCAAACGCGATATCAATACCATCTTTAAAAATCTCATTGCCCAACCAACTAACTTTGAGGCTGACAATCCTGGAGATGTTATCCAGTATATCGCAGCCCATGATAACTTGACCCTCTTTGACATCATTGCCCAGTCTATCAAAAAAGACCCTAGCAAGGCTGAAAACTACGCTGAGATTCATCGTCGTTTGCGACTTGGAAACCTCATGGTCTTGACTGCTCAAGGAACTCCGTTTATCCACTCTGGTCAGGAATACGGACGTACCAAACAATTCCTTGATCCAGCCTACAAGACCCCTGTTCCAGAGGATAAAGTTCCAAACAAGTCTCACTTGTTGCGTGATAAGGACGGCAAGCCATTTGTCTATCCTTACTTTATCCATGACTCTTACGACTCTAGTGATGCTGTCAACAAGTTTGATTGGACCAAGGCAACAGATGGCAAAGCTTTTCCTGAAAATGTCAAGAGCCGTGACTACATGAAAGGCTTGATTGCCCTTCGTCAATCTACAGACGCCTTCCGACTCAAGAGTTTACAAGATATCAAAGAGCGCGTCCAGCTCATTACAGTCCCAGGCCAAAATGGTGTGGAAAAAGAAGACGTGGTCATAGGCTACCAAATCACTGCTCCAAATGGAGATATCTACGCTGTCTTTGTCAATGCAGATGATAAGGCTCGCGAATTCAACCTGGGAACTGCCTTTACTCACTTGAGAAAGGCCGAAGTCTTGGCGGATGAAAACCAAGCAGGACCCGTAGGAATTGCCAACCCTCAAGGCCTTGAATGGACTGAAAAAGGCTTGAAATTGAACGCTCTCACTGCTGTCGTTCTCCGCTTGTCTCAAGGTGGTGCCATTGTCGCTCCAGCTGTGGAAGAAAAACCAGAATTTGATCTCTCTAGCTTGGAAGTTGAACCAGAACAAGGCCAAGCTCAAAACCTAGCAGCCAATCCTGAAACTCAAGAAACTGCTGCAGAGGCTCACTCTCAGAAAGTCCTTCCAAATACAGGAACCGAGAGCAAATCCCTCCTTGCCCTTGCTGGATTCAGCATCCTTGCCCTTCTCGGACTTGGATGGTTGATAAAAAACAAGAAAGAGAACTGATACTCAATGAAAATCAAAGAGTAAACTAGAAAGCTAGCTGCAGGCTGCTCAAAGCACAGCTTTGAGGTTGTAGATAAGGCACAGCTGACCTGGCTTAATGAGATTTTCGAAGAGTATAATCTAGCCCTCCTATAGAGAAAACACCCCATGATTAGAAGAATCTTCTAGTCACGGGGTGTTTGTTTTTTATGATACACTTATCTATCAAATCATATATTCTACACTATAGCTAGCATCTGATAAGATACGAGCCAGAAACTGCTTGGTTCGTTCTTCCTGCGGACGACTAAAGAAATCGTGAGGATTGTTCTCCTCTACGATACGGCCTCCATCCATGAAAATAACGTGGTTAGCGACATCCCTAGCAAATCCCATCTCATGTGTGACGACCACCATGGTCACACCTTCTCCCGCCAACTGTTTCAGAACATCCAAAACATCTCCAACCAACTCAGGGTCTAGTGCAGATGTTGGTTCATCTAGCAAAATGACCTCGGGCTTGACGGCAATGGCACGCGCAATTCCTATTCGTTGTTGTTGCCCTCCAGAGAGTTGGGAAGGGTAGTAGTCCTTATAAGCCAGTAAACCAACTTTTTCCAAGGCAGATTCTGCACGTTTGAGCGCTTCTTCCTTTGGAACTTTACGAGCCACGATTAGGCCTTCTAGAATATTTTCCAGAGCAGTTTTATTTGCAAAGAGATTGTAGTGTTGGAAAACAAAGGCTGTTTTTTGGCGAATTTCTAGAATGTCTTTCTTACTTAATTTGGCCAAGTCATAGGTCTTTCCTGCCAAGGTCAAACGGCCACTGTCAGCTTTTTCTAAGTGGTTGAGACAACGGAGAAAGGTCGTTTTCCCCGAACCTGATGGCCCTAAGATAACGACGACATCCCCTTGGTTGACCTGAAGATTAACATCCTCCAAGACCTGCCTCTCACCAAATGATTTTGCGATATGTTCTACTTGTAACATCCTGTCCTCCTATACAAAACGCGCGCTAGATGCTTTTGCTCTCTTTTCTTTTTTCACATAGCCTTTCTCCAGTAGGGAGAAGCCCCACTGAATCAAACCACAGATCAAAATATACTGCAAAAAGATCACAAAATAAGACTCAAAATACTGGTAGCCGTAGGACGCTTCCACACGAGCAATAGCAGTGATATCCTTGATAGTCATAACAAAGACCAGGGAGGTCCCTTTGACGATATTGATCATCAGATTGGCCAAGTTAGGCAAGGCTGAGCGCAAGGCTTGAGGAAAAACAATCCTTAGATAGGCCTGGGTCGTAGTCAAGCCAATCGCATGCGCTGCCTCTAGTTGTCCCTTGTCCACCGTCAAGATAGCTGAACGCAAAATCTCCGACAAACTCCCGACTGTCATCAAACTATAAATGATAAAAGCATAGTAGAGAGGATCAAGCTTGAAAATATCAAAGTCACTTCCTATGCTTTTGAGAAATTGATTCAGCAAACTTGGAAACAAACTATAAAAGAAGAGAATCAATAAAATCGGAGGAGTCGCTCGGATAAAGGCCAGATAGACCAGAGAAAAACTCCTCACACCTCGAACCTTGTAAATCTGCCCCAAGGCTAAAAATAGAGCCGGTAAAAAGCTTAAGACCATAGCCACAATCATGATAATCAAGGTGATTGGCATACCCTTCAAGGTCTCCAGAAAGGTCTTTACAATATAGTCTATATCCATTTCTTACCTCCCTTTTGTTTCCAAAGACTTCTCAAGCAAACGACTCAAGCTAGAAATAACCAGGGCAATCCCCCAGTAAAGAAGCGCAACTGCCGTATAGGTTTCCAGAGAGTAGTTCCCTAAATTGCGACTAATCAAGAGATTGCCTGCCCCCATAACATCAACGAAACCAATCGTATAGGCCAAGGCAGCATCCCGCATAAGATTGAGAATAGTAGTTGTTATATTGGGAAGAGCAACTTGAAAAGCTTGGGGAAAAATGATTCTCCAAAAAGTCTGACTTGGAGTCAAACCAATACTAAGCCCGGCCTCTGTCTGCCCCTTTGGAATAGCTTGATAGGCCGCCTTGAAAACCTCGGCAACAATAGCCGCAAACAAGAGAATCATCGTCAGGAGAACAAAAATAGTTTTAGACCAGTTGTTGATATCCAAACCAAGCCACCATTTCAGAAATTCTGGCAAGCCATAAAAGACTAGAAAAAGCAAGACAATCGGCGGTGTACAACGTAGGGTAAAGATATAGCCTTTGGAAATCGCTGCAAAACTCTTGTCTTCTCCTACTTGTGCCCAGGCCAAGAGACCTCCAAAAAGGGAACCAAGAAGAGTGGTAAAAAAGAGAATGGACAAGGTCATAGGAAGTGCCTGCCATAAGGTCGGTAAAAACTGAAAGACCTTGGAAAAATCATAAGAAACCATGCAAAACCCTTTCTAGTCTTGGAATTTCTGGCCTAGTCTTTGTCTACATAACTAAAGACATCTTCTTTAAAGTATTGCTGAGATAGCTTAGCAAGCGTACCATCTTCTTTCAACTCTTTGATTGCTTTTTCATATTCTTTAGCGAATTTCTCACCCTTTTCATCACGGTGAATCAAGGGATAAGTTGGAATGCCCTTGTATGGGAACCAGCTGAGTTTATCCGCATATTGGTGGTAAGGGCCATCTTCTGCGGTAACTGCTTTTTCAAAGGACAGTTTGATATCAAAGAAGGCGTCATAACGTCCTTCTAAGACCCAGGCATAGGCATCTGCTACTTTAAAAGATTCAGCTGCTGTTAGCTCAATCGGTGCATCCTGATGTTTTTCATTGTAGCTGGTGATAACATTCCATTGAGCATTCTGTGGAGAGATGGGAACCAATTTCCCTTTATTCTTAGCAAAGTCATCAATGGTTTTGTATTTCTGTTCATCTTCTTTTCTGACAGTAAATCCGATGATGCTCGCTCCCACTGGTTCAGATGGAATGACAAACTTTTTAGCTCGTTCATCTGTGTACCAAGCTCCCTTGGTTCCGATGTCATACTTACCTGATTCCAGACCAATCAAGAGGTCATCATCACTGGTACCCGTATATTCAAATTGATAGTTTGCCAACTTCTCATCAACAGCCTTCAAAACAGCTACTTCATAACCATCTGATTCCCCTTTTTCATTGACAAAGTCATAAGGTACATAGTTTTGTGTATGGGCAACCTTCAAGGTTATGACTTCAGCAGACGAAGCCGTTTCTCCATCCTTGGTTGGAGCACCAGCTAAACTTCTCCCGATAATCGTTGCCCCAATTACTGCAACCACTGCTACACCACCGATAATCCATGCTTTTTTACTCATCTTTTTCTCCTTTAGTTTTCAAGCGCTTCTCTCACCCACTGGATACGTTCAACTGCGATATCACTTGGAATGGTACAATCCGCTCCAAGTACCAAGCCCTGTTCCCCAGCTTCTGCAACTAGTTTCTTTGCCTCAGCCTGAATGGCATCCTTGCTACCAGTATACAGCAAGCCTGTCTTGCCATTTTCGAATCCTCCAAGAACCGTACGTCCCTTGAAAATCTCACGACCTTCCTTGAGAGTGATTCCCTCTGGTCCTACAGCCCAGTTAAAGACTTGGGCTGGATAGTCTGCAAAAAGGTGAATATCATTTCGCGCTCCCTCGTATCCACAGATATGAAGAACTGTGACGCCACCAACAGTACTAGCTGCTTCCAGAACCGTTATCTCGCTAGGGGCAATGACGGCTTGATAATCTGCTGCCGACACTCGTTGATCTTGGATACTCTGCACGCTGAGGTAGATTCCGTCAGCACCAGCCTCTTCGATGACAGCTCGACTGAGACTCGCAATATCTTCTGCAATCACATCCAACACCTTTTTAAGGGCTTCAGGATCTTCCACCAGAAAGTCCGCGATAAGGTCATCTCCACCAGACACTTCCCCCAGTAGCCACTTGAGATAGGTCACAGGAGCAAAAATATTGTAAATCGCAACGATATCTTCTGTAAATTCTTGCTTGATTTTCTTAACCAAGTCCACTTGCTCTTTTATCCAAGCGTGCTCTGGTCCGAGTGGTTGAATGGTTGCCAATTCTTGAAGTGATTTTCCTTTGGCAATCGCTGGATTTGGATAAGCAAAGTAGCCATCACTCATGAGTTTGATAAAGTCTGGCTGAACTTCTCGGATAAAGCGCTTATGGCCCTCGATATTCTTCTCGATAATGGCTGGATTTGAGAAACCGTGTAGCCATTCGTCTTCGGATGTGAAATGGTGCCAAAAGCCAACTGGCACACGATCAACCTTTTCACCTCTAAATGCTTTTAAAACCCATTCTTTTTTTTCTGACATTCTTATTCTCCATTTCTTACTTTTTCAACTAATAAACTGCTTGCGATATCATTCGAGCGTAGAAAGGGAAGACTGGACTTGGAAAAATCCTGAACTCCACTACATCTCTCTCCATTTTTGCAGTGCCCATTTTTTACGACGCTTATGGCAACCAAGGCCAGCAAACCGACAACTGCAATGAAGATGCCCCATCTTTTACTTTTCATAGCTCCTCCTTTTAGAGAACAGCTGCCTGTCGAATCCAGTCCAACCTCTCTAAGTCAAAGTCATCTGGAACAGTACAGTCAGCTCCCAGAAGAACGCCTTTACTACCAGCTTCAGCCAACAACCGCCTTGTTTCATCTTGCAATTCCGCCTTGGAACCTTGATAAAGCAAGCTTTTCTTGCCATTTTCAAATCCACCTAAAACGGCCTTGCCTGGAAACAACTCCTGACCCTGTATCAAACTAACATCCTCATGGTGGGTCGCCCAATTGACCACTTGAGCTGGATAGTCCTTAAATATCGTCACATCATTGCTCGCACCTTCAAAACCACAGATATGGAGGATATTGGTCCCACCCACCTGATTAGCTGCCTCCAAAATCGCTATATTGCTCGGTTCGATATAGGTTTGGTAGAGTGCTGGTGTGATGCGCTCATCTTGAATTTGCTGGGTGCTAAGGTAAATCCCATCGACCCCACCTTCCTGGATGATTTTCTGAGTTAGGATAGCAATATCTCCTGCAATCACATCTAGAATCGCTCTGAATTGCTCAGGATTTTCAAGCAATAGATCAGCCACTTCCCTATCCCCTCGAGAAGCTTCTGTACGGAACCAGCGCTTGAGGTAGGAGATCGGTGAAAAGATATTGTAGAAAGAAGCAATCTCTTCGGTAAAGGTCTCTCGAATCGCTTGTACCACTCCCACCTGTTGCTGAATCCATGGGTGTTCCTCACCAATCGACTCAATGGAAGTCAGCTCCTGAATGCTTGCAATCTTAGGATTATAGACATTACTTGGATAAAGGAAAAAACCGTCACTCATAATTTTGACAAAATCAGGGCGAATCCTTTCCACATAGTTGCGATGCCCATCAACACTTTTTTGAAAGATACGTGGATTATTTAATCCCTGCCCCTTTTCTTCGAGTGTTACAAAATGAAACCAAAATCCGACAGGAACTCTTTCCACTTCATCGCCTCGAATCGCTCTAAAGACTAAATCTCTTTTACTTGCCATACCTTTCTCCTTCCATTTGGATTGAAACCATCTTACCACTCCTTTTCCCCTTTTCCCAATATATATTGACTATCGACTCGATTGGAAATTTTTATATCTATAAAGAAAAAAATCCCTGAAAAGCTTGATGTTACTAGCCTCTCAAAGATTCACTTTATTTTCATCTATTTTTCAAAAAGGAGTTGATATAGATTTTCTATCAAGCCGATTGAATTTTTTTATATCCATCTTCATTCCCAAATTAAGTACATAATTTTATCCTAATACCAAATTACTACTGAAAAATTTCTTTTCTCTCGATATTTCCTTGCACAAATCCCATGAAAACGCTACAATATTAATAGACTATTATTAGGAGGATGGGATTATGAAAATATCCAAAGTTACCATTACAATTGCTTCTACACTTACTTCCGTCATTTTACTGACTGGCTGTGGCACAAA
The DNA here is from genome assembly GCA_905221385.1 of bacterium. Lineage (GTDB taxonomy): Bacteria > Bacillota > Bacilli > Lactobacillales > Streptococcaceae > Streptococcus. The sequence goes on along the minus strand of CAJNCV010000018.1, from coordinate 1,128 downwards.
TTCGGCAAATTCACAGACAACACAAAGTAGTACATCTGATAATCAGGTTACAATGACCTATGATCAGTTGCGTTCAAGAGAGAACACTATGTCAACTCTTTGGTATCAAAAAGCAGCTGAAACCAAGGCACTCTATCTACAAGGTTACAATGTCGCTACTGATCGTTTGAAAGAACTACTAAAAACACAGACAGATAAACCCTACTCTATCGTTTTGGACTTGGACGAAACCGTATTAGACAATAGCCCTTATCAAGCGCAAAATGTCAAAGATGGAACAGCATTTACCCCAGAAAACTGGGATGTCTGGGTAAAAAAAGCCGCAGCCAAGGCTGTACCAGGTGCTAAAGACTTTCTCCAATTTGCAGACCAAAACGGTGTCCAAATTTACTATGTATCTGACCGTACGATAGATCAGGTAGATGATACGATCAAAAACCTAGAAAATGAAGGAATCCCTGTACAAAGCCGCGATCATCTCATGTTCTTAGAAAAAGGCGTCAAATCTAAAGAAGGTCGTAGACAAGCAGTCCAAGAAAAAACCAACTTAGTCATGCTACTAGGAGACAATCTTGTGGACTTTGCAGAGTTTTCAAAGACCTCTGAAACTGAGCGCGACCAAAAATTAGAGGAATTACAAAAAGAGTTTGGTGAGAAATTCATCATTTTCCCTAACCCAATGTACGGATCATGGGAAAGCACTGTTTACAATGGTAATAAATTGGATGCCAAGAGTCAAACTGAAGAGCGCCAAAAAAACTTACAAGGTTTTGATAAATAAAATAAGGGAGCTATCTACTAGTTTACACCAACTACAAGATATCATATTTGCGAGAATATCAAAAAAAGACGATTTCCAAGCGGAAATCGTCTTTTAATAAGGACAGACTTCTCCAATTCAAAATGTACTTCATTTAGTATAGGTGTAGCCATAAATCATATTTTCTAAGTGGTTTATACATGACTGTCCGTCAGGGAAAGCAAATATGCAAAATTTAGAAATTTTGATATAATAGAACTATCAAAAAGTAAAGGAATGATTGGTATGAAAGCAATCACAGCTCACAGCTCACAGCTCACAGCTCACAGCTCACAGCTCACAGCTCACAGCTCACAGCTCACAGCTCA
>CAJNCV010000017.1 GCA_905221385.1 bacterium | reverse complement strand
CGAACACAGAAGTTAAGCCCTAGAACGCCGGAAGTAGTTGGGGGTTGCCCCCTGTGAGATATGGAAGTCGCTTAGCTTTTATCCGCCATAGCTCAGTTGGTAGTAGCGCATGACTGTTAATCATGATGTCGTAGGTTCGAGTCCTACTGGCGGAGTATAGTGTAGTGTAGAAGCTCTTTATCAGCTGTAATAGGTTGAAGTTAACTAAATTCAAGAAAGGACAGATTTCGTCCTTTCTTTTTTGATGTTTAGAGCGAGGAAATACGCTTTTTGAAATTTTTAAAATTCCGAAAACCAAAGGCATTTTGCTTGATAAGAAAGAGGATGAACCTACTTTAGATTGTCCTTGATGAGTCCGAAAAATTTGTCTGCCTCCTTATTCTGAAAGTGGAAAAGCAAGAGCTGATAGAGATCATAGTGGCGTTTCAAGTCTTTTGAATAACTTAAGAGCTTGTCAAGAATTTCTTTATTTGTCAAATGCATGTGAAAAGTAGGTCGATAGAGTTGAAATGGAAAGCTGATGGGCAATATCGGTCATAGGAGAATTTTCAATCAATTTCGCTCTGTAAGTGGAGGAAAATGGTACAAAAGCTTATAGCTTATCTCACACGCTGTGAGTATAATAGAGGAAAAATTATCTGTAATCAATTTTGAAATAGACTACTATTCCTCTGTTCTTACAGTGTTTTTTATTTTTTGTTCGTTTAGGTTGATATTTTTACTTTACAGGAATTTTGGACTAAAGCTTTTAAATTTTTGGTATCCTAATACTATAAAAAAATGAAATGGAGATTATTGAGGATGTTTCAAGATATCTATGAACAAATTATTGAATTTTGTGATGCTGTTGAGCAGGAGTACAATGGATTATTTGCTGATAAAACGAAATGGGAAGCCACACATCTTGATTATTTGCATTATTATTTAATTCGCTATAAGATCACTGATGAAAGAGATTTTATTATCTATCATTTTAGAACATCCTATCGTTTATTTTTAGAAAAATTTGTGATGAATTTGTGATGAAAAAGAATTTTATTTATAATTGAGTCAAAGTTATTAAAAAACGAACAATAAGCAACTGATGAGATTATATTAATAGTAATTAACAATTATTTCTCTTTAGATATTTTTAAATGGAGAGAATTTCCAGATGTTTCTACGCTGAGTCTTGAAAAAATGATGAAGTTTTATTATAATAAATTGTAAGATATGATTGCAGGTGAGACTCCTGCCATGTATATGAGAAAGGAAGAGTCTAACGGCTCAGACAAGATTATGACTTCAGTTGTTGTTGTAGGTACCCAATGGGGCGATGAAGGTAAAGGGAAAATTACAGATTTTCTTTCAGCTAATGCAGAAGTGATTGCTCGTTACCAAGGTGGTGATAATGCTGGTCACACAATTGTGATTGATGGTAAGAAATTTAAGCTGCACTTGATTCCATCTGGGATTTTCTTTCCTGAAAAAATTTCAGTTATTGGAAACGGAATGGTTGTGAATCCGAAATCTCTTGTGAAAGAGTTGAGCTATCTTCATGAGGAAGGTGTGACAACTGATAACTTGCGTATTTCTGATCGTGCACATGTTATTTTGCCATATCATATTGAATTAGATCGTCTGCAAGAGGAAGCTAAGGGCGACAATAAAATCGGGACTACTATCAAGGGTATTGGTCCAGCCTATATGGATAAAGCTGCTCGTGTTGGGATTCGTATTGCGGATCTTTTGGATAAAGAGATTTTTCGTGAGCGTTTGGAACGCAATCTTGCGGAAAAGAATCGTTTGTTTGAAAAATTGTATGACAGTACCCCTATTTCAATTGATGATATTTTTGAAGAGTACTATGAGTATGGCCAACAAATCAAGCAGTATGTGACAGATACGTCCGTTATCTTGAACGATGCGCTTGATAATGGTAAACGTGTACTTTTTGAAGGTGCACAAGGTGTTATGTTGGATATTGACCAAGGTACTTATCCATTTGTTACTTCGTCAAACCCTGTCGCTGGTGGTGTGACAATCGGTTCTGGTGTTGGTCCAAGTAAGATTGACAAGGTTGTCGGTGTATGTAAGGCTTATACAAGTCGTGTTGGAGATGGTCCTTTCCCAACTGAATTGTTTGATGAAGTGGGAGATCGCATTCGTGAAGTAGGTCATGAGTATGGTACGACAACTGGCCGTCCACGTCGTGTGGGTTGGTTTGACTCAGTTGTGATGCGTCACAGTCGCCGTGTATCTGGGATTACCAATCTTTCATTGAATTCTATTGATGTTTTGAGCGGTTTGGATACAGTGAAAATCTGTGTGGCCTATGATCTTGATGGTCAACGTATCGACCACTATCCAGCTAGTCTTGAGCAGTTGAAACGCTGCAAGCCTATCTATGAGGAATTGCCAGGTTGGTCAGAAGACATCACTGGAGTTCGTAATTTGGAAGATCTTCCTGAGAATGCACGTAACTATGTTCGTCGTGTGAGCGAGTTGGTTGGGGTTCGTATTTCTACTTTCTCAGTAGGTCCTGGTCGTGAACAAACTAATATTTTAGAAAGTGTTTGGTCATAGGAGATTTTTAAGATTAGTTTAAGACAGGTTGGGTATACTATAGACAGTTACAAGAAGACCTCCTAACTTGTTGTAACAAATATCCTAAACTTTTCTTTTTCATAATAATCTCCCTATTAAGTCACCGCATTCGGTGGCTTTTTTTGTTTTGAGAATCATGATATAATAATAAAATCTAGTAAGAAAAGAGAAAATTGATGAATTATACAGTTGAAGAAAAAGAAGCTTTTATGAGAGAGGCTTTGAGAGAGGCAGAAATTGCTCTGGAACACGATGAAATTCCAATTGGTTGTGTGATTGTCAAGGATGGAGAGATTATTGGCCGTGGGCATAATGCGCGCGAGGAGTTGCAACGGGCGGTTATGCATGCAGAAATCATGGCCATAGAGAATGCGAATGTGAGTGAAGAAAGCTGGCGCTTGCTGGATTGCACTCTTTTTGTGACCATTGAGCCTTGTGTTATGTGTAGTGGGGCGATTGGGCTTGCCCGTATTCCAAACGTAGTCTACGGGGCTAAAAACCAGAAATTTGGTGCTGCTGGTAGTTTGTACGATATTTTGACAGATGAGCGTCTTAATCATTGTGTAGAGGTAGAAACGGGAATTTTGGAAGATGAGTGTGCAGCGATTATGCAGGACTTTTTCCGAAATCGACGGAAAAAATAATTTCTCTTTTAAAATAGAGAGGTATGTGGTATAATAAACAGTGGAGCAACAATTCTGCGTGAAGCGGGTCAGGGGAGGAATCCAGCAGCCCTAAGCGAGTGTGAATTGTGTGCTCTTTTTTCGTGCTTTTTTCGAATAAATAGGATAAAATAGCCTAGAATAAATGATAATAGAAAAGAGAAAAATATGAAAATTCGTGGTTTCGAGTTGGTTTCGAGTTTTAAAGATAAAAATTTGCTACCTAAGCGTGAGACAGCGCATGCAGCAGGTTACGACTTAAAGGTAGCAGAACGTACGGTGATTGCTCCGGGAGAGATTGTCTTGGTTCCAACAGGGGTTAAGGCTTATATGCAACCGACTGAGGTCCTCTATCTCTATGACCGTTCTTCAAATCCTCGTAAGAAGGGCCTAGTCTTGATCAACTCTGTTGGTGTTATTGATGGGGATTATTATGGCAATCTCGGGAATGAGGGACATATCTTTGCTCAGATGAAAAATATCACCAATCAGGAAGTGGTTCTTGAAGTTGGGGAACGTGTTGTTCAGGCTGTCTTTGCACCTTTCTTAATCACAGACGGAGATGAGGCAGATGGAGTGCGGACAGGTGGATTTGGTTCGACAGGGCACTAGGATGAAGATTATCTTTGTGCGTCATGGGGAGCCAGATTATCGTGAGTTAGAGGAACGTTCTTATACAGGCTTTGGGATGGATTTAGCTCCTTTATCTAAGGAAGGACGGCAACAAGCTCAGGAACTTTGCCAAAATCCCTTGCTACAATCAGCTGATTTGCTAGTAACTTCAGCAGTGACAAGGGCTTTAGAAACGGCTTCTTATGTAACTGGTGCTACAGGTCTTCCTTTAAGAGTAGAGCCTTTATTGCATGAATGGAAAGTCTATGAAACAGGGATAGAAAGCTTTGAAAGAGCTAGATGTCTGTTTTTAGAAAACAAGGGGGAGTTGCTTCCTAATAGTCCTATTCAATATGAGACAGCTGAGGAGATGAGAGTTCGCTTTCTCGAATCTATGGCTAAGTATCGAGATCATCAGACTGTGGTAGTTGTTGCTCATCGAATGCTCATGCGCCAATTTGTACCAGACGAGAAGATTGATTTTTGCCAAGTAATTGAGTGTGAGTTAGAGATATAGAAAGAGGTTTATTATCGCAAAGAAAAAAGCGACATTTGTGTGTCAAAATTGTGAATATAATTCACCTAAGTATCTAGGACGCTGTCCAAACTGTGGAGCTTGGTCTTCTTTTGTAGAAGAGATCGAGGTTGTCGAGGTTAAAAATGCGCGTGTGTCCCTGACAGGTGAAAAAACCAAGCCTATGAAACTGGCTGAAGTAACGTCTATCAATGTCAATCGAACCAAGACCGAGATGGAGGAATTTAACCGTGTGCTTGGAGGCGGAGTGGTACCAGGGAGTCTCGTACTCATCGGTGGGGATCCAGGAATCGGGAAATCAACCCTTCTCCTACAAGTTTCAACCCAGTTGTCTCAAGTGGGTACGGTTCTCTACGTCAGTGGTGAGGAGTCTGCCCAGCAAATCAAGCTACGAGCAGAGCGCTTGGGGGATATTGATAGTGAGTTTTATCTCTATGCAGAAACCAATATGCAGAGTGTTCGAGCTGAGGTAGAGCGTATCCAACCTGACTTTCTCATCATCGACTCTATTCAGACTATTATGTCTCCTGAGATTTCAGGGGTACAGGGGTCTGTTTCTCAGGTGCGTGAGGTGACAGCTGAGCTCATGCAGTTGGCCAAGACCAATAATATTGCCATCTTTATCGTAGGGCATGTGACCAAGGAAGGTACTCTGGCTGGTCCGCGTATGTTGGAGCATATGGTGGATACAGTGCTTTACTTTGAAGGGGAGCGCCACCATACCTTCCGTATTTTGAGGGCAGTCAAAAACCGTTTTGGTTCCACTAATGAGATTGGGATTTTTGAGATGCAGTCAGGTGGTTTGGTTGAAGTGTTAAATCCGAGTCAAGTTTTCCTAGAGGAGCGTTTGGACGGGGCGACTGGCTCTTCAATCGTGGTAACCATGGAAGGGACGCGTCCGATTTTAGCGGAGGTTCAGGCTTTGGTAACACCAACCATGTTTGGAAATGCTAAGCGCACAACGACAGGACTTGATTTCAATCGTGCTAGTTTGATTATGGCTGTTTTGGAAAAGCGGGCAGGGCTTCTCTTGCAAAATCAGGATGCCTATCTCAAATCTGCTGGCGGGGTGAAACTGGATGAGCCTGCCATTGACTTAGCAGTTGCGGTTGCTATTGCCTCTAGTTACAAGGACAAGCCAACCAATCCTCAGGAATGTTTTGTGGGTGAACTGGGCTTGACTGGAGAAATTCGGCGTGTGAATCGTATCGAGCAACGCATCAATGAAGCGGCTAAGCTTGGATTTACAAAAATCTATGTACCGAAAAATTCCTTGACAGGAATCACTCCACCCAAGGAAATTGAGGTCATTGGTGTGACAACGATTCAGGAAGTTTTGAAAAAGGTCTTTGCATAATCCGTGACAAATCCTCTTAAAAATGATAAGATAGGAGAAATGTTTGATGATCAAATTTTTAAGGAGGGAATCGTGTCGTATTTTGAACAGTTTATGCAAGCCAATCAGGCTTATGTTGCCCTACACGGACAGTTAAATCTGCCACTTAAACCCAAAACCAGAGTAGCGATCGTGACCTGTATGGACTCACGTCTGCACGTTGCGCAAGCTCTAGGTTTGGCCCTTGGGGATGCTCATATCTTGCGGAATGCGGGTGGTCGAGTAACTGAGGATATGATTCGTTCACTGGTGATTTCCCAGCAACAAATGGGGACAAGAGAAATCGTGGTGCTTCACCATACAGACTGTGGAGCTCAAACCTTTGAAAATGAAAGTTTTCATGAACATTTGAAACACGAGCTCGGAGTTGATGTATCTGATCAAGATTTTTTACCATTCCAGGATGTTGAAGAGAGTGTGAGAGAGGATATGCAATTGCTTAGAGAGTCTCCACTGATTCCTGATGATGTGGTTATTTCAGGTGCTGTCTATGATGTGGATACAGGAAGTATGAGAGAAGTATACTAACTTTGTCTTGGAAAAATCTCATCCTAGCATAAAATCGATTGTTAAAATGTAGGATTTTTAGTTTCAATATAGCTAATATAAAATAGTATAAAACAAGGGTATAAATGTTTGCTCTTGTTTTATTTTTGATTGAAAAATAAAGGAAAAAGCGCTACAATGGTAGATGGAAAATGTTGTGTAAAAACAAGTGATACATAAATACCGGAGGAAATCATGTCTTTTTCTGATTTAAAGCTGTTTGCCCTTTCTTCTAATAGAGAATTGGCAGAGCGTGTGGCGCAAGAAATTGGGATAGAGTTGGGGAAATCGACTGTTCGCCAATTTTCAGATGGAGAGATTCAAGTCAACATTGAAGAATCAATCCGTGGAAAACACGTCTTTATCCTACAATCAACTAGTTCACCTGTAAATGATAATTTACTTGAAATTTTGATTATGGTGGACGCATTGAAGCGTGCTAGTGCAGAATCTGTCAATGTTGTTATGCCCTACTATGGCTATGCACGTCAGGATAGAAAAGCTCGCGCGCGTGAGCCAATCACTTCAAAACTCGTTGCAAATATGCTTGAAGTAGCTGGAGTGGATCGTTTGTTAACGATTGATTTGCATGCGGCACAGATTCAGGGATTCTTTGATATTCCTGTAGATCACTTGATGGGGGCTCCACTGATTGCGGACTACTTTGAACGTCGTGGCATGGTTGGCTCTGACTACGTGGTTGTCAGCCCAGACCATGGTGGGGTGACTCGTGCTCGTAAATTGGCAGAGTTTTTGAAAACTCCGATTGCGATTATTGACAAACGCCGTAGTGTAGACAAGATGAATACCAGCGAAGTGATGAACATCATTGGTAAGGTAGAAGGTAAGACTTGTATCTTGATTGACGACATGATCGATACAGCTGGAACTATTTGTCATGCAGTGGATGCTCTTGCTGAAGCGGGTGCTGTTGAAGTTTACGCAAGCTGTACTCACCCAGTTCTTTCAGGACCGGCTATGGACAATATCCAAAAATCAGCTATTAAGAAATTGGTTGTTTTGGATACCATCTACCTACCAGAAGAGCGTTTGATTGATAAGATTGAACAAATTTCGATTGCTCATCTTCTGGGCGATGCTATTATCCGTATTCACGAAAAACGTCCTCTTTCTCCCCTATTTTGTATTGAGAAAAAGATTTAATCTTTCACTTGAATAAACGAAATTCCTAGCAGGTTTCTTTTCTTGCTAGGAATTTTTTGTAGCCAAAACCTGCAAGCCTTTTCAAAATGTGCTATACTGAGAAAAAAGGAGGATTTCTATGAGTCAAGAATTTATCAATCCAAGTGATGGTGTGATCCGTCAGTATCTGGCAACCAGTAAAACGTTAGCGGTAGTGGGCTTGTCCGATCGTGAGGAAACAACTAGTAATCGAGTAACCAAGGAAATGCAGGATCGGGGCTATAAAATCATTCCAGTTAATCCCAAGGCTGCAGGTGGGGAAATCTTGGGAGAAAAGGCTTACGCGAGTCTAGCCGAGATTCCTTTTCCTGTGGACATTGTCAATGTATACCGACGTAGCGAGTTTTTACCAGATGTGGCGCGTGATTTTCTCAAGGCTGATGCCAAGATTTTTTGGGCACAACTGGGACTTGAAAGCCTAGAAGCGGAAGAAATCTTGCGTGCTGGAGGATGTGATGACATCGTGATGAATCGCTGTATCAAGAGAGAACATACTCGCTTAATTCTTGAGCAATAAAAAGGTAGCCATGGGCTACCTTTTTGTATTATAAAGTACCAATCAATGCTTGCATGCCAAGACTGGTGAGGATGATGGCAATCCAGCAAAGGGCTCCAAGAAGAATGGATTTTCCGCTGGATTTGACCATGGCAACTAGATTGGTTTTGAGACCGATAGCACTCATGGCCATGATAATGAGGAATTTGGAGAGTTGTTTGAGAGGGGTAAAGAAGCTACTGGACACACCGAGAGAGGTAAGGAGAGTCGTTAAGAGAGAAGCCAGGATAAAATAAAGGATAAAAAGTGGGAAAACCTTTTTCAGTTGTACGTCTTGTTTATTTTCTTGCTGGCGGCTTTGCCAGTAGGAGAGAAAGAGCGTGATGGGAATGATAGCTAGGGTGCGTGTGAGTTTCACAATGGTTGCAGACTCAAGGGTATTGGTCTGGTAAAGACTGTCCCAGGAGCTGGCGGTAGCCGTTACAGAAGAAGTATCATTGACCGCAGTTCCTGCAAAGAGGGCAAAGCCATCATTGGATAGGTGAAGCCAGGTTCCTAGGGTTGGAAAGATGAGCGCAGCCAAGACATTGAAGAAAAAGATAACGGAAATGGCTTGGGCTACTTCTTTTTCCTTGGCATGGATAACGGGCGCTGTCGCAGCAATGGCAGAACCACCACAGATAGAAGAACCCACTCCAATCAAGGTAGCCAGTTTTGTGTCTAGTGCAAAGAAACGCTGGAAGAGGTAGGCGACGATTAAGGAAATCGAAATGGTGGAAAGGATGACAGGGAGTGAAGTTTGTCCAACTGCGAAGACTTGCGAGATATTAAGACCAAAACCGAGTAAGATAACGGCATACTGGAGTAATTTCTTGGAACTAAAGGTCAAACCTGCATCTAGTTGTTTGTAGGGTGAGAGCCAAGGGTGGAGGAGCATTCCAGCAAAAATTGCAAAGACAGGTGCACCCACGACGGGGAAAAATCCTCCCAGGAACCAAGATACGATAGAAATGAGAAGGCAGGCCAAGATTCCTGCTCCATTTTTTGATAAAAATGACATATAAACCTCCGAAAATAAGCACTTATTATTATAGTCCTGTCGAGAAGAAAAGTAAAATAGAAAGTGAAAAATACGGGTTTCAGATGGATTTTGCGGTCAGGAGGCTTTTGTAGTATAATAGTACTATGTTCTGTAAGCAAGGGGGATATCTATGGACTTAACCAAGCGCTTTAATAAACAGTTAGACAAGATTCAAGTTTCCTTGATTCGCCAGTTTGACCAGGCTATTTCAGAGATTCCTGGGGTCTTGCGTTTGACCTTGGGGGAACCTGATTTTACAACGCCAGATCATGTCAAGGAGGCAGCCAAGCGAGCCATTGACCAGAACCAATCCTACTATACAGGGATGAGCGGTTTACTGACCTTGCGCCAGGCTGCTAGTGACTTTGTAAAAGAAAAATACCAGCTAGATTATAATCCTGAAAATGAAATCTTGGTTACAATTGGGGCGACAGAGGCCTTATCTGCTACTTTGACAGCTATTTTGGAAGAGGGGGACAAGGTGCTCTTGCCAGCTCCTGCCTATCCAGGATATGAGCCGATTGTCAATCTGGTTGGGGCAGAGATTGTCGAGATTGATACAACTGAAAATGGTTTTGTTTTGACCCCTGAGATGTTGGAAAAGGCCATTTTGGAGCAAGGGGACAAGCTCAAAGCAGTTATTCTCAACTATCCAGCCAATCCGACAGGGATTACCTATAGTCGGGAGCAGTTGGAAGCCTTGGCAGCTGTTTTACGTAAATACGAGATTTTTGTGGTCTGTGATGAGGTTTACTCAGAATTGACCTATACAGGCGAAGCCCATGTATCTCTGGGAACTATGCTGAGAGACCAGGCTATTATTATCAATGGTTTATCTAAGTCTCATGCTATGACAGGTTGGCGTTTAGGCTTTATCTTTGCTCCTGCAGCTTTCACAGCTCAGTTGATCAAGAGTCACCAGTATTTGGTTACTGCTGCAAATACTATGGCTCAACATGCTGCGGTGGAAGCCTTGACCGCTGGTAAAAACGATGCAGAGCCTATGAAGAAGGAATACATTCAGCGTCGAGATTATATCATCGAAAAGATGACTGCTCTTGGTTTTGAGATTATCAAACCAGATGGTGCCTTCTATATCTTTGCTAAGATTCCAGCGGGCTACAATCAAGATTCCTTTGCTTTTCTGAAGGATTTTGCCTATAAGAAGGCCGTTGCCTTTATCCCTGGTGCAGCCTTTGGACGTTACGGAGAAGGCTATGTGCGTCTGTCCTATGCAGCCAGCATGGAAACGATCAGAGAGGCCATGAAACGACTTGAGGAGTACATGAGAGAAGCATGATTCAGTCTATCACGAGTCAAGGCTTGGTGCTCTACAATCGTAACTTTCGTGAGGATGACAAGCTAGTCAAGATCTTTACCGAGCAAGCGGGCAAGCGTATGTTTTTCGTCAAACACGCTGGCCAGTCCAAACTAGCTCCGGTTATTCAGCCCTTGGTGTTAGCACGATTTCTCTTGCGAATCAATGATGACGGCCTTAGCTACATCGAGGACTACCATGAGGTGATGACCTTTCCCAAGATTAATAGTGATCTTTTTGTCATGGCTTATGCAACCTATGTGGCTGCTCTTGCAGATGCTAGTTTGCAGGATAATCAGCAGGATGCTCCCTTGTTTGCTTTCTTGAAGAAGACTCTGGAGTTGATGGAAGCAGGCCTAGATTATCAGGTCTTAACCAATATTTTTGAAATTCAAATCTTGACTCGATTTGGAATCAGCCTTAATTTTAATGAGTGTGTCTTTTGCCATCGGGTTGGTCAGGCCTTTGACTTTTCTTTTAAATATGGAGCCTGTCTTTGCCCAGAGCATTATCATGAAGATGAGAGACGTTGCCATCTCAATCCCAATATCCCTTATCTGCTCAATCAATTTCAAGCCATTGATTTTGAGACCTTGGAGACCATTTCACTTAAGGCAGAAATCAAGCAAGACTTGCGCAAGTTTATGGATCAACTCTACGAAGAGTACGTTGGGATTCACCTAAAATCAAAGAAATTTATTGATTCCCTAGCAGACTGGGGACAATTACTAAAAGAGGAAGACAAATGAAAAAAATCGCAGTAGATGCTATGGGGGGCGATTATGCACCTCAAGCCATCGTTGAGGGTGTCAATCAAGCCCTTGCTGACTTTTCAGATATTGAGGTTCAACTTTATGGAGACGAAAGCAAAATCAAGCAATATCTAACAGCGACAGAACGCGTCAGCATTATCCATACGGATGAGAAGATTGATTTTGATGATGAGCCGACAAAAGCTATTCGTAAGAAGAAAAATGCCAGTATGGTATTAGCGGCTAAGGCAGTCAAAGAAGGAGAGGCAGACGCTGTTCTCTCGGCTGGGAATACAGGTGCCTTGTTGACTGCAGGATTCTTCATTGTCGGTCGTATCAAGAATATCGACCGTCCTGGACTCATGTCGACCTTACCGACCATTGATGGCAAAGGCTTTGACATGCTAGATCTTGGAGCCAATGCAGAAAATACAGCTCATCATCTGCACCAATACGCTGTTTTGGGTTCCTTTTACGCGAAAAATGTTCGTGGGATTTCGAAACCACGTGTTGGTTTGCTCAATAATGGAACAGAAAGTAGCAAGGGTGATCCTCTTCGTAAGGAAACCTACGCCTTGCTAGCAGCGGATGAAAGCTTGAATTTTGTCGGAAACGTGGAAGCGCGTGATTTGATGAATGGCGTTGCGGATGTTGTTGTGGCAGATGGTTTCACGGGAAACGCTGTGCTCAAATCTATTGAAGGGACAGCCATGGGTATCATGGGCTTGCTTAAGACAGCTATCACAGGTGGTGGTCTTCGAGCGAAACTAGGTGCTCTTCTTCTCAAGGATAGCCTTAAAGGTTTGAAAAAGCAACTCAACTATTCAGATGTTGGTGGAGCGGTCTTGTTTGGTGTTAAGGCACCGGTTGTCAAGACTCATGGCTCAAGTGATGCCAAGGCTGTGTATAGTACGATTCGCCAGATTCGTACCATGCTAGAAACAGACGTAGTCGCCCAGACTGCGCGTGAATTTTCAGGAGAATAAAAAGATGACAGAAAAAGAAATTTTTGACCGTATTGTAACCATTATCCAAGAGCGACAGGGAGAGGACTTTGTCGTAACAGAAGCCTTGAGTTTGAAAGATGACCTAGATGCGGACTCAGTGGACTTGATGGAGTTCGTCTTGACACTAGAAGATGAATTCGGAATTGAAATCAGTGATGAGGAAATTGACCAACTGCAAAGTGTAGGAGATGTGGTAGCAGTTGTCAAAAGTAAAGAATAGCAAAAAGCAACATGATTTGCATGTTGCTTTTTTGTCTGTAGAAAGAAGAAAAATTTTTAGTGGGAATTACGAATAAAGAGATGAGGAAGATAAAAGGAGGAATGTTTATGTATGTGACTGGTCTTTATCCGTGGTTCATTAAGTGGCTTTTAAAATAAAAATGAATGAATTGTTCATTTTCGAATTGTTTTTCGAATAGATAAGGTAAGAGAAAGGAAGGAGAGAAGAAAATGATTTCAGTAATTTACCCAATCTGGTTTTTAAAATGGTTTAAAGCCTAGAAACCGTAAACTAAAAAATAAAGGAGAAAAAGATGACAAACTTTGACAACATGGAACAGAACTTTGTAGCTCTCACTGAAGAAGAGTTGATGGATGTGGATGGGGGGATTGCACCGATTGTAGCTTGGGTGATTGCTAATCCTGTGACAGCAGCTAAAATTGCTGGTGGAATTACTGCAGCAGGAATTGCAGGTTATAATTATGTGACGGGTAGATGGTAATAGAAGGAGGAGATGATATGGAAAAATCTATTTTAAAATTTGAAACAATGACTGATACGGACTTGCAGGAAATTCAAGGGGGAGCCTTTCCCCTTCTTATCCCTGTGGCAGTTGGTTTTGTAAAAGGTTTTGTATATACAGGTGGAGCTATTTTAACAACTCGAGCACTCTTTTCAGGTAAATAGGAGTCTGCTATGAAAAAAATCTTATTAGGATTTGCTGAGGGGTATTTTGTCGTATCGATTATTCTTTATATCGCAACGTATTTGATTATGAAAAATCCGATCAATACTCTGTTTTATCCAGAAACCTATCCAATTCTGCTTGGTCTGTTTTATGTAGGATACAAGTACAAAACAAAAGAAAGTACGATTGGAAATTGATGAACCATCAGATCGGAGTTTGAGATGAAAGTTGTTCAATTACTAGGAAAAGCTTGACCAGAGTTTATTGTATTGTTTAGCTCAATGGCTTATCTAATGATAAGAATCGTGGCTAATATAAACAAAATAAATGGTTTGAATGTTTTGACATACCTAAGATTTCATCATTCTTGATGACATTTATCTTACTTTATAGAAATATCATTTCAGAATAGTTTATTTTTGGGCATTCATTTTTTAACGGTTACTTTAAGCAGGCAGAACTTTTGTTCTGCTTTTTATATTTAAATGATAGTTTATGCTTTTTAAAGTGCGTTTTAGGCGTAAAAATAGTTTATTTAGGAATATTTTCCTGTTTTTATCCTTATTTGGTTAAAATAATCTTACAAATTTTTAAAGAGATTGTTAGAAAAAGGAGAAGGATATGAAATTTAGGAAAAGGCACTATCGTCCCCAGGTGGATCAGATGGATTGTGGCGTGGCTTCTTTGGCTATGGTCTTTGGTTACTACGGTAGTTATTACTCCTTGGCTCATCTACGAGAGTTGGCCAAGACGACTATGGATGGGACGACAGCTTTGGGACTTGTAAAGGTAGCAGAGGAGATTGGGTTTGAGACGCGGGCTATCAAGGCGGATATGACGCTCTTTGACATGCCAGATTTGACCTTTCCTTTTGTGGCCCATGTGCTCAAGGAAGGGAAGTTACTCCACTACTATGTGGTGACAGGTCAGGATAAAAAGCACATTCATATCGCTGATCCGGATCCTGGTGTCAAGCTGACCAAGATTTCCCGTGAGCGATTTGCGCAAGAGTGGACAGGGGTTAGTATTTTTATGGCACCATCTCCGGGCTATAAACCTCATAAGGAGAAAAAACAGGGGCTCTTATCCTTCTTGCCGATCTTACTCAAACAGCGTGGCTTAATTACCAATATCGTCCTAGCGACACTCTTGGTAACCTTGATCAATATCGTGGGTTCCTACTATCTTCAGTCCATCATTGATAGTTACGTGCCAGACCAGATGCGCTCGACGCTGGGCATCATCTCAATAGGACTAGTCATCGTCTATATTCTCCAGCAGATTTTGTCTTATGCCCAGGAATACCTCTTACTTGTTCTGGGGCAACGGTTGTCCATCGATGTGATTTTGTCCTACATCAAGCATGTTTTTCACCTGCCGATGTCCTTTTTCGCGACACGCAGGACGGGGGAAATCGTATCCCGTTTTACAGATGCCAATAGTATCATCGATGCGCTGGCGTCGACCATTCTATCGATTTTCCTAGATGTGTCGACGATTTTGATTATCTCGCTTGTCTTGTTTTCACAAAATATGACACTCTTTTTCATTAGTCTACTTGCGCTTCCCATCTATACAGTGATTATCTTTGCCTTTATGAAGCCTTTTGAAAAGATGAATCGGGACACTATGGAAGCCAATGCCGCTCTGTCTTCTTCTATCATTGAGGACATCAACGGTATTGAGACTATCAAGTCCTTGACCAGTGAGAGTCAGCGTTACCAAAAAATTGACAAGGAATTTGTGGCTTATCTGAAAAAATCCTTTACCTATAGTCGGGCAGAAAGCCAGCAAAAGGCACTGAAAAAAGTTGCTCAGCTCCTGCTCAATGTTGCCGTTCTCTGGCTAGGTGCTATTCTTGTCATGGATGGGAAAATGAGTTTGGGCCAGCTGATTACCTATAATACTTTGCTTGTTTACTTTACCAATCCTTTGGAAAATATCATCAACCTACAAACCAAACTTCAGACAGCGCAGGTCGCCAATAACCGTCTTAACGAGGTTTATCTAGTAGTTTCGGAGTTTGAGGAGAAGAAAACGGTAGAAGATTTGAGCATGATGAAAGGGGATATGACCTTTAAACAGGTTCACTACAAGTATGGCTATGGTCGTGACGTCTTGTCGGATATCAATTTGACCATTCCGCAAGGGTCTAAGATGGCTTTTGTGGGGATTTCAGGTTCGGGTAAGACCACCTTAGCCAAAATGATGGTTAATTTTTACGACCCTAGTCAGGGAGAGATCAGTCTGGGTGGTGTCAATCTCAATCAGATTGACAAAAAGGCTTTGCGCCAGTACATTAACTATCTGCCTCAACAGCCCTATATCTTTAACGGAACGATTTTGGAGAATCTTCTCCTTGGAGCCAAGGAGGGGACGACTCAGGAAGATATCTTACGGGCGGTTGAGTTGGCCGAGATTCGGGAGGATATTGAGCGTATGCCCCTGAATTATCAGACAGAATTGACTTCGGATGGGGCTGGAATTTCAGGTGGGCAACGGCAGAGAATCGCTCTGGAGCGTGCTCTCTTGACGGATGCACCTGTCTTGATCTTGGACGAGGCGACTAGCAGTTTGGATATTTTGACAGAGAAGCGGATTGTCGATAATCTCATGGCTTTAGACAAGACCTTGATTTTCATCGCCCATCGTTTGACCATCGCTGAGCGAACAGAAAAGGTTGTTGTTCTGAATCAGGGAAGAGGGCACCCATGCAGGCTTGCTTGCACAGGATGGCTTTTACGCTCATTTGGTGAATAGCTAGAAAGAGGAGAGGATGAAACCAGAATTTTTAGAAAGTGCGGAGTTTTATAATCGTCGTTACCATAATTTTTCCAGTCGGGTGATTTTACCTATGTCACTTCTGCTCGTATTTCTGTTAGGATTTGCAGTTTTTGCAGAGAAGGAGATGAGTTTGTCTACCAGAGCGACAGTCGAACCTAGTCGGATCATTGCTAACATCCAGTCGACTAGCAATCAACGCATTGTGGGCAACTATCTGGAAGAAAACAAGTTGGTTAAGCAAGGAGATCTGCTCGTTCAGTACCAGCAAGGGGCGGAAGCTGTCCAAGTTGAGGCATATGCCAGTCAATTGGAGATGCTAAAGGATCAAAAAAAGCAGTTGGGGTATTTGCAATCCAGTTTGAAAGAGGGGAGTGATCAATTTCCAGAGGCGGATAAGTTTGGTTACCAGGAGATGTTTCGAGATTATCTCAGCCAAGCGAATGGTCTAAGAAGTAATGTTTCTCAGCAAAATGCCAGCATCTCTTCTCAAAATGCGGCAGCAAGTCAGAGCCAGGCCGAGATTGGCAATCTTATCAGTCAAACAGAGGATAAAATCCGAGACTACAAAACAGCTAAGTCAGCGATTGAAAAGGGAGATCAACTGGATAGTCAGAATCCAGCCTACTCTTTTTACCAGACCTATAAAAATCAAGGTGAAGAAGATCCGCAAGCTAAATCGCAAGTTATTGCACAAGTGGATGCTCAAATTGCCCAGCTAGAGTCTAGTCTAGCTACGTATCGTGTACAGTATGCGGGTTCTGGAGCTCAACAGGCCCACGCAACGGGACTGGATAGTCAGCTGGAATCGCTCAAGTCTCAGCACCTAGTCAAAGTCAGCCAGGAATTAACCCTTTTGGATCAGAAAATTTTGGAGGCAGAATCGGGTAAGAAGGTACAGGGAGGTCTCCTCGATAAAGGGAAGATTACAGCAAGTGAGGATGGGGTGCTTCACCTTAATCCTGAGACCAGTGATTCTACCATGGTCGCAGAAGGAACCCTGTTAGCCCAACTCTACCCATCCTTGGAAAAAGAAGGGAGAACTAAACTCACAGCCTATCTCAGTTCAAAGGATGTTGCTAGAGTCAAGATTGGGGACTCTGTCCGTTATACAACGACTAATGATGCGAAGAACCAAATTTTCTTGGATTCTACAATTACAAGTATTGATGCGACGGCCACCAAGACTGAAAAAGGAAATTTCTTTAAAATAGAGGCGGAAACGAATCTAACTCCTGAACAGGCGGAAAAACTTCGCTATGGCCTAGAAGGGCGTCTGACGCTAATCACAGGAAAGAAAAGTCATCTACGATACTACTTAGATCAATTTTTGAACAGAGAATAATGTTTGCTTTTAATTCAAAAATATACTTCAAAAACTGCAAAATGTTTTGATTTTGCGGTTTTTCTTTATATTAGAGAGCAAAATACTTGTCTCTGTTCGTGAATTCTTGCTAATTATAATATTTTGTGATAGAATGAGGTGAAGTAATACGAAAGGCGAACTTTAAAATGTCAAAAGAATTGATCTATTCGGGAAAAGCCAAGGATATCTATACAACTGAGGATGAGAATCTTATTATTTCAACTTACAAGGACCAGGCGACTGCTTTTAACGGTGTCAAAAAGGAGCAGATTGCGGGTAAGGGAGTGTTAAATAATCAGATTTCATCTTTTATTTTTGAGAAATTAAATGCGGCTGGTGTAGCGACTCACTTTGTGGAGAAACTTTCGGACACGGAACAACTCAATAAAAAGGTTGAGATTATTCCTTTGGAAGTTGTGCTCCGCAACTACACGGCTGGTTCCTTTTCAAAACGTTTTGGCGTCGAAGAAGGTATCGCATTGGAGACTCCAATTGTCGAATTTTACTATAAAAATGATGATTTGGATGATCCTTTTATCAATGACGAGCATGTGAAATTCCTGAAAATTGCGGATGACCAGCAGATTGCTTACTTGAAGGAAGAAACCCGTCGTATCAATGAGCTCTTGAAAGCTTGGTTTGCTGAGATTGGACTTAAATTGATTGACTTTAAGCTAGAGTTCGGATTTGACAAAGATGGCAAGATTATCTTGGCAGACGAATTTTCACCAGACAACTGCCGTTTGTGGGATGCGGATGGCAACCACATGGACAAGGATGTTTTCCGTAGAGGACTAGGTGAATTGACAGACGTTTACGAAGTTGTTTGGGAAAAGTTGCAAGAATTGAAATAACAACCTAAAGGTCGTTTGGGAACATTGCAAGAGCTGAAATAAAGGAATAGGAATTGATGGATAAACGTATTTTTGTTGAAAAAAAGGCTGATTTTCAGGTCAAGTCAGAGAGTTTGGTGAGAGAACTCCAGCACAACTTGGGACTGTCAACTTTGAAAAGTATTCGCATTGTGCAAGTTTATGATGTTTTTGATTTGGCAGAGGACTTGTTCGCGCCTGCGGAGAAACACATCTTCTCTGAGCAGGTGACAGACCATGTCTTGGATGAAGCGGCTGTGCAGGCTGATCTTGCTAACTATGCTTTTTTTGCTATTGAAAGCCTGCCAGGACAGTTTGACCAACGTGCAGCTTCTTCACAGGAAGCCTTGCTCTTGCTTGGTAGCTCAAGTGATGTAACGGTCAACACAGCTCAACTGTACTTGGTAAATAAGGATATCGATGCGACTGAGCTAGAAGCGGTTAAGAACTACCTGCTCAATCCAGTGGATTCTCGTTTCAAGGATATCACAACAGGGATTGCCAAGCAGGAATTTTCAGAGTCAGACAAGACCATTCCGAAATTGACTTTATTTGAAAGTTATACAGCAGAAGACTTTGCGCGCTACAAGGCCGAGCAAGGGATGGCCATGGAAGTGGATGATTTGCTCTTTATCCAAGACTACTTCAAGTCAATTGGGCGCGTGCCGACGGAAACAGAACTCAAGGTTTTAGACACTTACTGGTCTGACCACTGCCGTCACACGACTTTTGAGACAGAGTTGAAAAATATTGACTTCTCAGCTTCTAAATTCCAAAAGCAATTGCAGGCGACTTATGACAAGTATGTGGCCATGCGTGAGGAATTGGGACGTTCTGAAAAACCACAAACCTTGATGGATATGGCGACTATTTTCGGTCGTTATGAGCGTGCCAATGGTCGTTTGGATGACATGGAAGTGTCTGATGAGATCAATGCTTGCTCGGTCGAAATAGAAGTGGACGTTGATGGTGTCAAGGAACCTTGGCTCCTCATGTTTAAAAACGAAACTCACAACCACCCAACGGAAATTGAACCATTTGGTGGAGCGGCTACTTGTATCGGTGGGGCCATTCGTGACCCGTTGTCAGGTCGTTCCTACGTTTACCAAGCTATGCGTATCTCAGGTGCTGGTGATATTACAGCGCCGATTTCGGAAACTCGTGCTGGGAAATTGCCACAACAAGTCATTTCGAAAACAGCAGCTCATGGTTATTCTTCGTATGGTAACCAGATTGGTCTTGCGACGACTTACGTTCGTGAGTACTTCCACCCAGGCTTTGTGGCCAAACGCATGGAGCTAGGTGCCGTTGTCGGTGCTGCTCCTAAGGAAAATGTGGTTCGTGAAAAACCAGAAGCGGGTGACGTGATTATCTTGCTCGGTGGTAAGACTGGACGTGATGGTGTCGGTGGTGCGACGGGTTCCTCTAAGGTTCAAACAGTTGAGTCTGTGGAAACTGCTGGAGCTGAGGTTCAAAAAGGGAACGCCATTGAAGAACGCAAGATTCAACGTCTATTCCGTAATGGGGATGTCACTCGTCTCATCAAGAAATCCAACGACTTTGGAGCAGGTGGTGTCTGTGTGGCTATCGGTGAATTGGCAGACGGTCTTGAAATTGACCTCAACAAGGTTCCTCTTAAATACCAAGGTTTGAACGGTACAGAAATTGCCATCTCTGAATCTCAAGAACGGATGGCAGTTGTGGTGCGTCCTGAAGACGTAGATGCCTTCGTTGCGGAATGTAATAAAGAAAATATTGACGCGGTTGTTGTGGCGACAGTGACTGAAAAACCAAATCTAGTCATGCACTGGAATGGCGAAACGATTGTCGACTTGGAACGCCGTTTCCTTGATACCAACGGTGTGCGCGTGGTCGTCGATGCCAAGGTGGTAGACAAGGATGTCAAGCTTCCAGAAGGACGTCAAACATCTGCTGAAACACTTGAAGCTGATACCCTTGCGGTTCTATCTGACCTCAACCATGCGAGTCAAAAAGGCTTGCAAACCATCTTTGACTGTTCGGTCGGCCGTTCAACGGTCAATCACCCACTTGGTGGTCGCTACCAACTCACACCAACTGAGGCTTCTGTGCAGAAATTGCCAGTTCAACACGGTGTAACTCACACTGCATCTGTCATGGCCCAAGGATTCAATCCATATGTTGCAGAATGGTCTCCATACCACGGTGCTGCTTATGCGGTTATCGAAGCAACTGCTCGTTTGGTTGCTACTGGTGCCAACTGGTCCAAGGCTCGTTTCTCTTATCAAGAATATTTCGAGCGGATGGACAAACAAGCAGAGCGTTTTGGTCAGCCAGTAGCAGCTCTCCTAGGTTCTATCGAAGCACAAATCCAGCTTGGTTTGCCATCGATCGGTGGGAAGGACTCTATGTCTGGTACTTTTGAAGAATTAACAGTGCCGCCAACTTTGGTTGCATTTGGGGTGACGACGGCAGATAGCCGAAAGGTGCTCTCTCCTGAGTTCAAGACTGCTGGTGAAAATATCTATTACATCCCAGGTCAAGCCCTCTCTGCAGAGATTGATTTTGACTTGATTAAGCGCAACTTTGCTCAGTTTGAAGCCATTCAAGTTGGTCACAAAGTAACATCTGCATCAGCTGTTAAATATGGTGGTGTCGTTGAAAGTTTGGCCCTCGCTACTTTTGGGAACCATATCGGTTCAGAGGTGACCTTACCTGAACTTGAAACAGCTTTGACAGCACAATTTGGCGGATTTGTCTTCACATCACCAGAAGAAATCGCTGGAGTAGAAAAAATCGGTCAAACGAAAGCAAACTTTACACTCCTTGTCAACGATGTGAAGCTAGATGGACACAAGCTTGACAGTGCTTTCCAAGGAAAACTGGAAGAAGTTTACCCAACAGAATTTGCCCAAGCCAAAGAACTGGAAGAAGTTCCAGCTGTCGCTTCTAAGACAGTCATCAAAGCCAAAGAAACTATTGAAAAACCTGTGGTTTACATCCCAGTCTTCCCAGGAACCAACTCAGAATATGACTCAGCCAAGGCCTTCGAAAAAGAAGGTTTAGAGGTCAACTTGGTGCCATTTGTGACCTTGAATGAAGAAGCCATTGTAAAGTCAGTTGAAACCATGGTTGACAACATTGGCAAGGCTAATATCCTCTTCTTTGCAGGTGGATTCTCAGCTGCGGATGAACCAGATGGCTCAGCTAAGTTTATCGTCAATATCCTGCTCAATGAAAAAGTTCGTGCAGCTATTGATAGCTTTATCGCTCGTGGTGGCTTGATTATCGGTATTTGTAATGGATTCCAGGCCTTGGTCAAATCAGGTCTTCTTCCATACGGAAACTTCGAGGATGCTAATAGTACTAGTCCAACCCTCTTCTACAATGATGCCAATCAGCACGTGGCCAAGATGGTGGAAACTCGGATCGCCAATACCAACTCACCATGGTTGGCTGGCGTAGAAGTGGGCGATATCCACGCCATCCCAGTATCGCACGGTGAAGGGAAGTTTGTTGTGACGGCTGAGGAATTTGCAGAGCTCCGTGACAATGGTCAAATCTTTAGCCAATACGTTGACTTTGACGGCAAACCAAGTATGGATTCTAAATACAATCCAAATGGTTCAGTCAATGCCATCGAAGGAATCACCAGTAAGAATGGCCAGATTATCGGTAAAATGGGACACTCAGAACGTTATGAAGACGGTCTCTTCCAAAACATCCCAGGAAATAAAGACCAGCACCTGTTCGCGTCGGCTGTGCGTTATTTCACAGGGAAATAAAAGGTATAAAAAATGACATACGAAGTAAAATCTCTTAATGAAGAATGTGGTGTTTTCGGTATCTGGGGACATCCAGATGCTGCTAAATTGACCTATTTTGGTCTCCACAGTCTTCAGCACCGTGGTCAGGAGGGGGCAGGAATCCTCTCCAATGACCAAGGGCAAATGAAGCGTCATCGTGATATGGGGCTTTTATCAGAAGTCTTCAAAAATCCAGCTAATTTGGATAAATTGACTGGTACGAGCGCGATTGGGCATGTTCGTTACGCGACTGCTGGCGAAGCTTCTGTGGATAACATCCAGCCCTTCCTTTTTCGCTTTCATGATATGCAGTTTGGACTTGCTCATAACGGAAATCTGACCAATGCCGAATCGCTCAAGAAAGAATTGGAACAAAGTGGCGCTATTTTCAGTTCAACTTCGGACTCGGAAATCTTGGCTCACCTCATTCGTCGGAGTCACAATCCGAACTTGATGGGTAAAATCAAGGAAGCACTTAGTCTCGTCAAAGGTGGCTTTGCTTATATCCTGCTATTTGAGGACAAGTTGGTTGCGGCCCTTGACCCTAATGGCTTCCGTCCGCTTTCTATCGGGAAAATGGCCAATGGAGCAGTTGTTGTTTCCTCTGAAACTTGTGCTTTTGAAGTCATTGGTGCCGAGTGGATTCGCGATGTAAAACCAGGAGAGATTGTAATCGTGGATGACAATGGGATTCAGTACGATGGCTATACGAATGATACCCAGTTGGCGATTTGCTCTATGGAGTATATCTATTTTGCCCGTCCTGACTCTAATATCCATGGTGTCAACGTCCATACAGCTCGCAAACGTATGGGAGCTCAATTGGCGCGTGAGTTTAAGCACGAAGCAGATATTGTGGTCGGTGTGCCAAATTCCTCACTCAGCGCAGCTATGGGATTTGCAGAAGAATCTGGTCTGCCAAATGAAATGGGTCTCATCAAAAACCAATACACGCAACGCACCTTTATCCAACCGACTCAAGAATTGCGGGAGCAAGGGGTGCGGATGAAACTGTCTGCTGTTTCGGGCGTTGTCAAAGGCAAACGTGTGGTGATGATTGATGATTCCATTGTTCGTGGGACAACCTCTCGCCGTATCGTTCAGCTCTTGAAAGAAGCGGGGGCTTCTGAAGTTCACGTTGCTATTGGAAGTCCTGCGCTAGCTTATCCATGTTTTTACGGGATTGATATCCAGACGCGTCAGGAACTGATTGCGGCCAATCATACGGTCGAAGAAACTCGCCAAATCATTGGTGCGGATAGCCTGACCTATCTTTCGATTGATGGCTTGATAAACTCCATCGGGATTGAAACAGATGCGCCGAATGGTGGTCTCTGTGTCGCTTACTTTGACGGTGACTACCCAACTCCTCTCTACGACTATGAAGAAGACTATCGTAGAAGTTTGGAAGAAAAGACCAGTTTTTATAGATAGACGGATAAAGACTCCCCATTAAAGGAAAGGAAGAGGAGACAAAGATGACAAATAAAAATGCTTATGCGCAGTCTGGTGTGGATGTTGAAGCGGGTTATGAAGTTGTTGAACGGATCAAAAAGCATGTGGCTCGTACGGAACGTGCAGGTGTTATGGGAGCTCTGGGTGGCTTTGGTGGCATGTTTGACCTTTCAAAAACAGGTGTCAAAGAGCCCGTCTTGATCTCAGGGACTGATGGTGTCGGGACCAAGCTCATGTTGGCTATCAAATACGACAAGCACGATACCATCGGTCAGGACTGTGTGGCCATGTGTGTCAATGACATTATCGCTGCAGGTGCGGAGCCTCTTTACTTCCTTGACTATGTAGCGACAGGGAAGAATGAACCGGCCAAGCTAGAACAAGTGGTCGCTGGTGTGGCTGAAGGTTGTGTGCAAGCTGGTGCAGCCCTCATCGGTGGTGAAACGGCTGAGATGCCAGGTATGTATGGCGAAGATGACTATGACCTGGCTGGTTTTGCAGTCGGTGTGGCTGAAAAATCTCAAATCATAGACGGTTCAAAAGTAGCTGAAGGTGATGTCCTTCTCGGGCTTGCTTCGAGTGGTATTCACTCAAATGGTTACTCACTCGTGCGTCGTGTCTTTGCGGACTACACAGGTGAGGAAATCTTGCCAGAATTGGAAGGCAAGCAACTCAAGGAAGTCCTTCTTGAGCCGACTCGTATCTATGTCAAGGCTGTCTTGCCCCTCATCAAGGAAGAGTTGGTCAACGGCATTGCCCACATCACAGGTGGTGGCTTTATCGAAAATGTCCCTCGTATGTTTGTGGCTGACCTAGCTGCGGAAATTGAAGAAGACAAGGTTCCAGTCCTCCCGATTTTCAAAGCCCTTGAAAAATACGGTGAAATCAAGCACGAAGAAATGTTTGAAATCTTCAATATGGGTGTGGGACTCATGCTGGCAGTTAGCCCTGAAAATGTAGATCGCGTCAAGGAATTATTGGATGAACCAGTCTATGAAATTGGTCGCATCGTCAAGAAAGAAAACGAAAGTGTCATCATCAAATGAAAAAAATAGCGGTTTTTGCCTCTGGTAATGGCTCAAATTTTCAGGTGATTGCCGAAGAATTTCCGGTGGAGTTTGTTTTTTCAGACCATCGTGACGCCTATGTGCTGGAACGTGCAGACAAGCTCGGCGTCCTGTCCTATGCTTTTGAACTCAAGGAGTTTGAGAACAAGGGGGACTACGAAGCAGCTCTTGTCGAGCTCTTGGAAGAACACCAGATTGACTTGGTTTGTTTGGCGGGTTATATGAAAATCGTCGGGCCAACTTTGCTCGCTGCTTACGAGGGTCGGATCATTAACATTCATCCAGCCTACCTTCCAGAATTTCCAGGAGCTCATGGGATTGAGGACGCTTGGAATGCTGGGGTTGCTGAGAGCGGCGTGACCATTCACTGGGTGGATTCCGGTGTGGATACAGGCAAGGTCATCAAACAAGTCCGTGTGCCACGTCTAGCAGATGATACTATCGAAAACTTTGAAGCTCGTATTCATGAGGCTGAGTACAAGTTGTATCCAGAAGTGTTGGATAGTTTGGGAGTGGAGAGAAGGTAAGAAGTAAATCAAGTTTTGATTGCGCAATCTTGCTAGGAGAAAAAATGATTGAACTGAAATTGGTAGATGAGAGCAGTTTTCGGGCAGTGCTGGATTTGAAAATATCAGAAGCTGATGAACGAGCACGTTTCGTAGCTCCAAATGTGCGCTCTTTAGCTGATGCATGGCTCTACCGGAAAAACGAAGATGTGTTTCCGATGGCAATCTATTGGGATAAGCAAGTGGTTGGCTTTCTCCTGCTAGAAATAGACAAGGATGAAGCGGAATACTTTATCTGGCGGATAATGATTGGTCAGCAGTACCAAGGAAGAGGTTATGGTCGAAAAGCCTTGGAAGTTCTAATCAAAGAGGCTCAGATGGATAGAGCTTGCAGTCATATTACCGCAGATTATGTGGTTGGAAATGAAAAAATGAAGCACCTATTGACTAGTCTGGGTTTTCAGGAAACGGAATTTATAGAAGAAAATAACGAAGTCGCTATGCGTTTGGATCTAAAGAAAGAGGAATAGAATGACGAAAAAAGCCTTAATCAGCGTCTCAGACAAAGCGGGCATTGTTGAATTTGCCCAAGAACTTAAAAAACTCGGTTGGGATATTATCTCGACAGGTGGGACCAAGGTTGCCCTTGATACTGCTGGGGTGGAGACCATTGCGATCGATGATGTGACGGGTTTTCCAGAAATGATGGACGGTCGTGTCAAGACCCTTCACCCAAATATCCATGGTGGGCTCTTGGCTCGTCGTGATTTGGATAGCCACTTGGAAGCAGCCAAGGACAATCAGATTGAGCTCATTGACCTTGTGGTGGTCAATCTCTATCCTTTCAAGGAAACGATTCTCAAACCAGATGTGACGTACGCTGACGCAGTTGAAAATATCGATATCGGTGGGCCATCTATGCTTCGTTCAGCAGCTAAAAACCATGCCAGCGTGACAGTTGTGGTAGATCCTACTGACTACGCTGTGGTGCTTGACGAATTGTCAGCCAATGATGAAACGACTTATGAAACTCGCCAACGTTTAGCAGCCAAGGTTTTCCGTCACACAGCGGCTTATGATGCTTTGATTGCAGAATACTTCACAGCTCAAGTGGGTGAAGCAAAACCAGAAAAGCTCACTTTGACCTATGACCTCAAACAGGCCATGCGCTATGGGGAAAATCCTCAGCAAGATGCGGACTTCTACCAAAAAGCCTTGCCGACTGACTACTCGATTGCTTCAGCGAAACAGCTAAATGGGAAAGAATTGTCCTTCAATAATATCCGTGACGCTGATGCCGCTATCCGTATTATTCGTGATTTCAAAGACCGTCCAACCGTTGTGGCTCTCAAACACATGAATCCATGTGGAATTGGTCAAGCTGATGACATCGAGACTGCTTGGGATTATGCTTATGAGTCTGACCCAGTGTCTATCTTTGGTGGAATTGTCGTTCTTAACCGAGAGGTGGATGCTGTGACAGCTGAGAAGATGCACGGCGTTTTCCTTGAAATCATCATCGCACCGAGCTATACGGATGAAGCGCTAGCCATTTTGACCAACAAAAAGAAAAACTTGCGTATCCTTGCCTTGCCATTTGACGCTCAAGAGGCTAGTGAAGTGGAAGCAGAATACACAGGCGTGGTCGGTGGACTTCTGGTGCAAAACCAAGACGTGGTCAAGGAAAGCCCGACTGATTGGCAAGTCGTTACCAAACGCCAACCAACAGAAACTGAAGCGACTGCCCTTGAGTTCGCTTGGAAAGCAATTAAGTACGTCAAATCAAACGGTATCATCGTGACCAATGACCACATGACACTCGGTGTTGGCCCAGGACAAACCAACCGTGTAGCTTCCGTACGTATTGCGATTGACCAAGCTAAAGACCGTCTTGACGGTGCTGTCCTTGCTTCCGATGCCTTCTTCCCATTTGCGGATAATGTGGAAGAAATCGCTAAAGCAGGCATTAAAGCCATCATCCAGCCTGGAGGATCAGTCCGTGACCAAGAGTCTATCGAAGCGGCGGACAAATACGGCTTGACTATGGTCTTCACAGGCGTGAGACATTTTAGACATTAATTTTTGAAATAATGGAGTGTGGTTGGGGAAAAAGTCTATGAAATCAGAAAAACGCATAGTATCAGATGTTGAAACAACTTGGAACTATGCGTTTTATTGTAGAAAGATTTACTTCATTTTCTACTAAAATTGAGTTTTCCCCAATCTCGTTTTTTGAGGATAATTTAGTAGAAAAGTTAATTTTTACAAAATTGAAAGAGAAGTTTATAATGAGACTAAAATACGATTTATTCTAGAAGAATAAAGGATATAATAACCTTTATGAATTAATGATTAAGATAGTGATTTAATAAAAAATCTATATTCAGTTACAAGTTTTGACTATTTCAGGGTTTGCTAGACAATCCATGTTAGAAAAAATTGAAGGCGAATATTATTTACAGATTTTACGTCAAGCAATAGCAAAAGATGATGGTAGGAAAATCTCGCATGAGGATTTAATGAATGATTTTGGACTATTAGTTATCAAGTAACTTATACGTAACAAATTCTCAAACAACTTAAAAAATTAGACGCCTTTACTTTCTAAATCATTCTTTAATGGATTGGTACAAATTTAATGAATATAGCCAATCCTCGTCAACACGGAAAAGAATTAACATCTGAATGTTTGGGAGATTAACACTATCATGTTGGATATTATCGAATTCTCGCCGATATCAAAGAAGATGAAATAGTGATAGAAGTTCTTACTATAGGCCATAGAAGAGCTATTTATTTTATATTGTAGTCACAGTTTCTTTTGAAGTTTTAAGGATTAGTTTTGAATCTAGGGTTTCAAAATTCTATATAGTTATGGGGAAACTTATTTTGAGGTGATAATCAAGTAAATCTTTCTATATTAAAAAGTACAATCTCAAGTTTTTAATACTTAAATTGTCAAATTAAGTTAGACTTTTCAAGTAACTAAAAAAATTGGTATATTCTCGAATGACTTCAATATATAGAAGTCATTTTTTACAAATTTATTAAGCTGTTTTATATGAAAAATATTTCATATATGTTTTAAATAGGATACAAGCCTTGTTTTTTTGGTATAATTAAAGAAAAAAGAAATGAAGATCATGAAAAAATTTCAAGTTTTTACTCCTTCTCAGTATGTTGAACAGATGTTAGATAGCGTTGATTATCAAGGTGATATAATCTTAAAAAAATATTGGGAACTATATACCAGTTTACACCACCAACAACATATTGTATTTATGAGAATATCAAAAAAGGCGGCTTCCAAAC
>CAJNCV010000016.1 GCA_905221385.1 bacterium | reverse complement strand
GTTTTAGAGCTGTGCTGTTTCGAATGGTTCCAAAACTACTCCTTGAACTCTGTCTCCATCCATGATGTTTTAGAGCTGTGCTGTTTCGAATGGTTCCAAAACAAAAGCAAGTTGCGACGACAAAGGAGAAACGTTTTAGAGCTGTGTTGTTTCGAATGGTTCCAAAACAACTACTTGTGTATGCTGCTTATTTCTGTTGTTTTAGAGCTGTGTTGTTTCGAATGGTTCCAAAACAATAACTCGTCATGTACTGGAATCATTAAAGTTTTAGAGCTGTGTTGTTTCGAATGGTTCCAAAACAGTCATTTCTTTTTAGTTCAGTACCGTTTTGTTTTAGAGCTGTGTTTTTCGAATGATTCAAACTTACATAAAAAGCTACTCAAAAAATGAGTAGCTTTTTAACTATTCCAACCCTATACATAGCTCATTCCTTTGTAGAAAAGGAAAACGGCCAATACAATAAAAAGTACAGTGGCTCCGATTCTCTGGCTAGTACTATACATCCTTCTCTCCCCTTTGACTGGAAAGATGACTGCTAGAAAGGCCCCTCCTACTGCGCCACCGATATGCCCTGCTAGGCTGATTCCTGGAATCAGAACACTTCCAATGATATTTATCACGAAAAGTGTCAGATAGGATTGCCCCAACTGCTGGATATAGGGGTTGCGAGTTGCGTAGCGCAAGACGATAATCGCAGCAAATAGTCCGTAAAGAGAAGTGGACGCTCCTGCTGCTAGGACTTTCGGTGTGAAAGCAAAAACAAAGAGATTGCCCATCATTCCTGATAAGAGATAAACAAAAAAGAACTGCCTGGAGCCGAAAATCTCCTCCACCTGTCGTCCAAGAAAGTAGAGTGAAATCATATTGACAATGAAATGCTCCCAACCAATATGCACAAATATAGCCGAAAAAAGGCGCCAAATCTGCTCGGGGACCAGGCGAATGATCGGTCCATACATGGCTCCAAACTGAAAAAGAGTTTTTGCTTGATCAAAGTTGATACCCGTAGTAATCAGCATCAAAAGAAATACCAATGCTGTTACTAGGAGAAAGAAACTAGTCACAGGGTAACGTTTATCAAAGATTTCCTTCATAGATTAGCACCTCCTGGACGGGAATATCATGGTCTTCCGATTTAAATTCCTGAACTTGACAAGGATAGATTGTACTTAGGCTATGCCCAGCAAAATTCTCCAGATAGCGGTCATAGTAACCTCCGCCATATCCGATCCGATAGCCCTCTTTCGTAAAAGCTAGCCCTGGAACATGAATCAAATCAATCTGAGACGGATCCACCACTTCCAAGTCGCCTTGTGGTTCCAGCAAACCAAAGGAAGTTTTTGCCAACTGCTGCGGTTCGTAGACCACAAACTCCATTCGCCCCTTGGGATAGGTTTTGGGTATCAGAACTTTTTTGCCGTCCTTCCGCGCCTGCTCGATCAGTTCTTGCGTTTGAAACTCATGAGGGAAGGAGAGATAGGTTGCGATGGTTTTGGCTTCTTGGTAAAAAGGATGATTTAAGAATCGTTCTGTTAAAACTTGTTCCATAGTCTGTTTTTGCTCTCTAGATAGAGCCTTCATTTCTTGCAAAATTTTCTTGCGTAGTTCTGCTTTCATAGACAATTCCTCTACTCTGCTGCCTTCTTTTTCAGGAAACTAGAAACCGCATCAACCCCAATAGCTAAGGCTTCTTCCTTGGGACTCATCTGAGGATGATGAAGGGCGTAGGGGCTATCGATACCTAGCCAGAACATAACGCCATCTACCTTTGAAAGGAGATAACCAAAGTCTTCACCTGTCATAGCAGGCTCGATATCAATCAACTCGATTCCATCTTTTTCTTCAAAGAAGTTCATCAGTTCACGCGCCAAGGCTGGATTGTTCTCAACAGGTAGGTAGCCACCTTGCTTGTGTTCCACTTCGACTTCCATATCAAAGGCTACTGCAACTCCTTCTGCGACTGTCTTAACTCTTTTTTGTACCAAAAGACTCATGTCCTGAGTCAAGGCGCGAATGGTTCCGTGTAAAAAGGCTGTGTCTGTAATGACATTGTTGGTTGTTCCAGCTTGGAAAAGGCCAAAGGTCACCACCGCTCCCTCAATTGGATTGACATTGCGGCTGACCACTGACTGCACCTGGGTCACAAAGTAACTAGCAGCCACCAAGGCATCATTGGCCTCATGTGGGAAAGCCGCATGTCCCCCTTTTCCCTTGAAACGAATCTTCACCTCACAAGTCCCTGCAAAAAGTGTGTGAGTATTGGTCGCGATCTGTCCAACCTTCAGATCCGGACGAACATGAAGGCCATAAAACTGATCTGGCAACCAGGCCCCAAAAGCACCGTCCTCATACATGAGCATCCCACCAGCTTCATTTTCTTCAGCAGGCTGAAATAGAAAGAGCAGATTATTCTGGGGTTGCTCCTCAAGGGCGCATTCTAGACAGCCCAAGGCAATGGTCATGTGGAAATCATGTCCGCAAGCATGCATGCGACCTTGGTGCTGGGAAGCGAAAGGTAGGCCTGTTTGTTCGACGATAGGCAGGCCATCAATATCCGTTCGCCAACCAACGGTCCGCTTCGGCTGGCTTCCTTGCAAATAAACCAAAATACCTGTCCGCCAAGTACGAATTTGAACAAAGTCCTTGCCCGCAGTCAATTTCTCAATCACATCTAGCAAATAAGCCTGAGTCTTGAACTCTTCCAAGCCAATCTCTGGAATCTGGTGCAAATCTCGTCGAGTCTGAATCAAATCTAACATCTATCTATCCTCCGATATAGCAGAAAGAGGCTGGAAAAAGGGTTCCGCCTCTTTTTTACTTTTACCATTACAAGGTACGAAGCGCATCCTCAAGCGCTGTTTTTTGTTGGGTTTGGGCATCAATTTCTTTGATG
The DNA here is from genome assembly GCA_905221385.1 of bacterium. GTDB lineage: Bacteria > Bacillota > Bacilli > Lactobacillales > Streptococcaceae > Streptococcus. The sequence goes on along the minus strand of CAJNCV010000016.1, from coordinate 30,572 downwards.
ATACGAGCTGGAACACCTGCTACCACCACATTTTCTGGGACATCTTGGGTAACGATAGCTCCTGCAGCGACAACTGAACCACTACCGATTTGGACTCCTTCAATAACCACTGCATTGGCACCGATAAGAACATTGTCTCCGACACGGACTGGTTCAGCGCTAGCTGGCTCAATCACACCTGCCAAAACTGCACCTGCACCAACGTGGCTGTTCTTCCCAACGATAGCACGGCCACCAAGGATGGCACCCATGTCAATCATGGTTCCTGCACCGATTTCAGCACCGATATTGATAACAGCTCCCATCATGATAACAGCATTGTCACCAATTTCCACCTGGTCACGGATAATAGCACCTGGCTCGATACGAGCGTTGATAGCACGTTTATCTAGCAAGGGAACTGCCGAATTACGAGCATCTTGCTCGACAATATAATCTTGATTTTCTACTAAACCTTCGAGAAGCGGAGCCACGTCCTTCCAGTCTCCGAATAGGACATTTCCTAGTTTGACAACAGAGTTTGGTACAGCAGTTGCGAGTTGTCCTTCAAAGGTTACTTTAACACTGGTTTTCTTTTCAGCATTGGCGATAAATTGGATAATCTCTTGAGCGTTCATTTTTGTAGCAGTCATAGGCGCCTCCTGGTTCCTTATAATGATATCTATTCTACCAAAAAAGGCTTCAAATTTGAAGCCTTAACTATCAAATAATCATCTTTACTGGGCTTGTTTTGCTTCTTCTACAGATAAGAAAATCATCGGAACGATAATCAACACCATAGCCAAGGCCAAAAAACCATCCATGACCAATCCCAGAAAAAGAACACTTAATAAAGCTGAAGAAAGCGGTTCGCTAGCACTCACCACCGATACAACCAGCGGGGAAACGAGGGACACGGCCTTCATAGATAGGAAGAAGGCAAAAGCAGTACCAAACACGGCAATCGTCAGACAAATCAGCACACTTACCAGGTCCACTTGAAAACTTATCCGATAAATAGGGTAAAGGAGATTACTAAAGAATCCTGCCAGAATCATCCCCCAACCAACAGTCGGAACGAAACCGTAGCGCCGTGCAAAGCGTTGGGGAAGGATAACATTAAACATGACCCCTACTGCACTGAGCAAACCTGTCACTAGAGCCAAAGGTGTCATGGATAACTGGGACAAATCCCCTTTTGTAGCCATCAAAAATACACCTAGCATGGCAATCAAAACATAGAAAACAGCTGTAATAGAAGCCTTCTTCTGGTAAATGATTCGATTGTAAAACAGGATAAAAACTGGGCTGATAAATTGCAAAATGGTCGCCGTCGTCGCATTGGAATACTCAACGCAGAGATAAAAGAAAAACTGCACAGAAAAAATACCTAGAATAGCATAGGCTAAAAAAGGTAGATAATTTTTCTTATCACGCCAGATGTCCAATAATCGAGTGCGCAACTGAAAGGCTGATAGACCTAAAACCAAACTCCCCGCCACTAGTAAACGCATAGAAGTAATCCATCCAGAAGACACTGGATAATGAGTGAAAAAATACTCTCCTAAAATCCCACAAATCCCCCAGATTAGGCCTGAGAGTAACGAGTATACTGTTCCCTTAACAATCTTTTTCTGATAATGATTCATATTATTATTGTAACACGAAACCAACAAAGAAAAAAGTAGCAACAAGGAGAAATTACTAACCTTGCTACTACTCTTTCTTAACGATTAAATAGACGTGAACGTCCTGAAGAACCACTTTGAGTACTTCCACTCGATCTTGTGCTTCCTGAACCACTGCTTGAACTTGGAGGAGTTACTGCAGGAATGCTTCCTAAAATGTTCTTCCAGGCATTTTGATAATCGGTATCGCTTCCTCCGATGGCAAAACGGTAAGTAGTTGCTGGGGCACCCTCTTTAGTAGCCCAGTAGCTCGTCACAGTAGAACCAGAAACGGTAACTTCTTTGCCATTGATTGTGACCTTGCCAGGTTTCTCTCCTGTCGATTTGAGGACTTGAGACTTGGTCACACTTGGATCCAGATTAAAGCGCTCATTCCCCCATATTCCAGGTTCAGCTTGTTGAATAGCATTGACTAAGTGGGCCATATAGTTGGCATTGCGGTAGTGACCTGCTCCTTTGGCTAGTGGTCGGTTGTCATCGTGTCCTAACCAGCCCCCTAGAGTCAAGCGTGGCGTAGAAAGCATGAGCCACATATTTTCATCTTCATTGGTCGTACCAGTCTTTCCAATCCAGTCAGCACGAGCCAGACTTGGGTTGATAGAGGCCAAATCAGTCTGAAAGCTTGACGTAACTCGAGATGAAATGACATCACGAAGTAGACTTTGCATGATGGTCGCTGTCGCTTTTGAATAAACTTGAACAGGTTGAGTTTTATATTCATAAATCACTTGTCCAGTCGTCGATTCGATCTTCGCAATCATATGTTTCTTGTGGTAGACCCCATTATTAGCCAAGGTCTGATACCCATTGGTATGCTGGGCAACTGTAACTTCAATCCCCCCACCCATCGGCAGACTTTCAATATCATATTCTGGGATTTCATAACCCATTTTTTCCATATAACCTTTGACATCAACACCCTTCTCTCGAAGTGTGCGATAAGTCCAGTAGGCTGGGATATTCCATGAATAATTGAGGGCCTCTCCCAAGGTCATCATACCTGTACCAGGACTATTGACATACATGATGGGATTGCCGTTTGAAAAGTTTGTCGGGTAGTTAGACAAGATGCTTGCGCTTCCCATCAAACCTTGATCTATGGCAATACTGTAAGCCAATATCGGCTTAGTAGTAGAAGCTGGAGAACGCTTGGTGTCGATAGCGTGATTGTTCTGATTCTCTTGATAATTACGACCACCAACAAAGCCAAGAATAGCTCCCGTTTGGTTGTCCATAAGGACATTTCCTACCTCAGGCTGGCCTGTCGAATCATCTACCAGACTACCATAATTTGCCACTGCATTCTGCATGGCTGTATGAACTTTTTTATTAATGGTAGTGGTAATTTTATAACCACCGTTTTCAATTTCCTTAGCTGCCAACTCACGATAAGCCTTCTGGATAGACTCATTCTTTAGTTCTTGGGCAGATACACGATCTCTCGCAACCAGATAGTCATACATCCGGTCTGTGGCTTCTGACAAAGCCGCAAAATAAAGATAACCACGTGAAGCAGTACTTACTCTACCTGATGGTAAGAAATCTTTTCGTACATCATAAGACTTATACTGCTCATAGTCTTTCTGACTCAAAGCACCTGCTCGATACATATTGTAGAGAACATCTTTCCCACGCTTCAAACCGAGCGCCATATCCTCATCACTCTTCAAGCTTCCGTCCGATTCATAAGGAGAATAACTAATCGGACTCTGTGGTAAACCTGCGATAAAAGCCGCTTGAGGTACCGTCAAGTCTGAAGCATCAACACCGAAAATTCCTTCTGCAGCTTGCTGGGCACCTGCAATATTTTGACCTTTGTGATTGCGACCAAAAGGAGCAATATTCAGATAGGTTGTCAGAATTTCGTCCTTGCTCATGACGCGCTCCAAGGCAAGAGCATCTATGATTTCTGTCGCCTTACGAGCTAAGGTCGGAGCATCTCCAACCACCTGTTGCTTGATGACCTGTTGTGTCAAAGTTGAACCACCACTGGATGAACCCAACCCCACAAGCGTTCCTAAAGTTGCACGAATAACAGCCTTTGGAACTACGCCCTTATGCTCAGTAAAATGCTCATCCTCCGTTGCAATGATGGCTTTTTTTAGATTATCAGATATAGCATCTGATGCTACTGAAGTGCGCAATAAATCGCCCTCAATCGAAGCAATGGTGCTCCCATCAGCATAATAAATCTCCGAGATGGAAGTAATGTCTTTGACCCGATTAACCAACTCCGCTGATTGAGGGATAGAGACCTTATCAAATAAGGCGACACCATAGCCCATCGCTACTCCAGCACCAAAAAATCCGGCTATAACAGCCAAGATGAAAAGCGTATTAAAGGTCACTTTAAAGCCATTCAAAATCTTGGAAAGAGTAGATATTACTCTAGATTTACTTAAGGCACTTGAACCTGAGGCCCTTTTACTTGATCTATTTTGGTTTATTATCGTTTTTACTTCATTGTTTCTTTTTTTCATGAATGTCCTCACTTTCTTTATTATACCATAAAAGGAAAACTTCCAATAAAATAGCCACTTTCTTCCCTATTCTACTAGGCTATTGTCCGAGTTTGTGATACAATAGGTAGAAACAATATTTTATAAAGGAGAAAAGACACATGCACATTTTTGATGAGCTAAAAGAGCGTGGTTTGATCTTTCAAACGACTGATGAAGAAGCTTTGCGCAAAGCCCTAGAAAAAGGTCAAGTTTCCTATTATACCGGCTACGATCCAACTGCTGACAGTCTTCACCTCGGTCACCTTGTCGCAATCTTGACAAGTCGTCGTTTGCAACTAGCAGGTCACAAACCTTATGCGCTCGTTGGTGGTGCTACAGGTCTCATCGGAGATCCGTCCTTCAAAGATGCTGAGCGTAGTCTCCAAACAAAAAACACAGTAAGAGGTTGGGTCAAGTCTATCCAAGGGCAACTTTCTCGTTTTCTTGATTTTGAAAATGGCGAAAATAAAGCTGTCATGGTCAACAACTACGACTGGTTTGGCAGCATCAGCTTCATTGACTTCCTCCGTGATGTCGGAAAATACTTCACTGTCAACTACATGATGAGTAAGGAATCTGTTAAAAAACGGATCGAGACAGGGATTTCTTACACTGAGTTTGCCTACCAAATCATGCAAGGCTATGACTTCTACATTCTTAACAAAAAGTACAACGTAACCCTACAAATCGGTGGTTCTGACCAGTGGGGAAATATGACAGCTGGTACCGAATTGCTTCGTCGGAAGGCTGACAAGACTGGTCACGTTATCACAGTGCCACTCATCACAGACGCAACTGGTAAGAAATTTGGTAAATCAGAAGGAAATGCAGTCTGGCTCAACCCTGAAAAGACTTCTCCATACGAAATGTACCAATTCTGGATGAACGTCATGGATGCTGACGCCGTTCGCTTCTTGAAGATCTTTACCTTCTTGTCACTGGACGAGATTGAAGACATCCGCAAACAGTTTGAAGCGGCTCCACACGAACGCTTGGCTCAGAAAGTCTTGGCTCGTGAAGTCGTGACTCTTGTTCACGGCGAAGAAGCTTACAAAGAAGCCCTCAACATCACTGAGCAACTCTTTGCAGGAAACATCAAAAACCTTTCTGTTAAAGAACTCAAACAAGGACTTCGTGGAGTGCCAAACTACCAAGTACAAGCAGACGAAAACCACAATATCGTGGAACTCCTCGTGTCATCTGGTGTGGTGAACTCTAAACGCCAAGCCCGTGAAGATGTTCAAAATGGAGCCATCTACGTCAACGGCGACCGTATCCAAGACCTTGACTATGTCTTGAGTGATAGCGATAAATTGGAAAACGAACTAACTGTTATCCGTCGCGGTAAGAAGAAATACTTCGTCCTTACATACTAAAAAAGCTGACTGGAGGCATTTGCCATCCAGTTCTTTTTTTGCTAGACTAAAACTATGAATACAAATCTCAAACCCAAACTCCAGCGTTTTGCTTCTGCCAATGCTTTTGCCTGCCCCATCTGCCAAGAAAACCTAACTTTAGTAGAGAGCAGTCTCAAGTGTAGCAATCGCCATTCTTTTGACTTGGCAAAATTCGGCTATGTCAATCTGTCACCTCAAATCAAGCAATCTGCCAACTACGACAAGGAAAACTTCCAGAACCGCCAGCAAATACTTGAGGCTGGCTTTTATCAGACTATCTTAGAAACCATCTCAGACCTGCTTGCAAGATTAGAAACTGCCAAAACTATCTTGGATATCGGTTGTGGCGAAGGATTCTACTCTCGCAAACTCCAAGAAACACACTCTGACAAAACCTTTTACGCCTTTGATATTTCCAAAGATTCTGTTCAAATCGCTGCCAAGAGCGAACCCAACTGGGCAGTCAACTGGTTTGTTGGTGACCTGGCTCGCCTTCCTATAAAAGACACCAGCATGGATATTCTGCTTGATATCTTCTCCCCTGCTAATTATGGAGAATTTCGCCGCGTTTTATCCAAAAATGGCATCTTGATCAAGGTCATCCCAACTGAAAACCACCTCAAAGAAATCCGCCAAATGGCGCAGGACCAGCTGACAAAGAAGGATTATTCCAACCAAGATATCAAGGAACATTTCCGTATCCAATCTCGTCAGATTGCTTCCTTAACAAAACCTATCTCGGCTGAGCAACGCCAAGCTCTGCTTGCCATGACACCCTTACTCTTTCACGTTGACCATACTAAGATTGACTGGAGCCAACTGACAGAGATTACCATCGAAGCAGAGATTCTGTTTGGGAAAGCATTGTAAATAAAACTTTCAGATAAGACAAAACCCGCACCTTCAAGGTACGGGTTTAAATTATGTAATTCTTAGTTCAAGTGCCAGATATCTTCGTTATACTGAGCGATTGTACGGTCAGATGAGAAGAATCCTGCTTTGGCAATGTTAACGATGACTTTATCCAACCATGCGTCACGGTCTTCGTAGTCAGCAAGCATTTGCTCTTTGACTTTGATGTAGTCTTCCAAGTCAAGGAGAGTCATGAACCAGTCTTTGTTGATCAATTCGTTGTAAAGACGTTCCAAGCGTTCTTTCTTACCTACTGCAAGAACAGCATCACTCACGATGAAGTCAACCAATGGTTTGATAGCTTCACGAGCGTAGAATTCGCTTGATTTGTAAGCTGCTTTTGCGTAAAGGTCGATAACAGTTTCTGAATCTTCACCGAAGATGTAGATGTTTTCATCGCCAACCAACTCAGCGATTTCCACGTTAGCTCCGTCCATAGTACCAAGAGTCAAAGCTCCGTTCAACATGAATTTCATGTTACCAGTACCTGAAGCTTCTTTAGAAGCAAGTGAGATTTGTTCTGAGATGTCACATGCTGGGATAAGGAAGCTTGCTGCAGTAACGTTGTAGTTTTCAACCATTACGACTTGCAAGTGTGGAGCTACTTCTGGATCGTTTGCAATCACTTCTGATAAGCAAAGGATCAAGTGAATGATGTCTTGAGCGATTGTGTAGGCAGGAGCTGCTTTACCACCAAAGAAGACCGTGATTGGACGAGCAGGGATATTCCCAGCCTTGATATCAAGGTATTTATGAATCACGTACAAAGCGTTCATTTGTTGACGTTTGTACTCGTGAAGACGTTTGATTTGGATATCAAAGATAGAGTTTGTATTGATATCCACACCTTGATGTTCTTTCAAGTGACGAGCCAATTTACGTTTGTTGTGAGCCTTGATGCTTTCCAATTTTTCTTTGACAGCAGCCTTGTCTTCGTATGACAAGAGTTTTTCAAGCTCATCTGCTTCATGGTGCCAACCACGGCCAATAATCTCATCCAAGTAGTGAGACAAGCTTGGGTTAGCATGCATGAGCCAACGACGGAAAGTGATACCGTTTGTTTTGTTGTTGAATTTTTCTGGATAGATGTCGTAGAAAGCTTTCAACTCTGAGTTCTTCAAGATTTCAGTGTGAAGAGCTGCAACCCCGTTTACGCTGTATCCGTAGTGGATATCCATGTGAGCCATGTGAACACGGCCGCTCTCGTCGATGATTTGAACATCTGGATCTTTGTATTCTGCTTTCACACGGCGGTCCAATTCTTTGATGATTGGTACCAAGTGAGGAACCACTTCTTCCAAGAATTCAAGAGGCCATTTTTCAAGGGCTTCAGCAAGGATTGTGTGGTTAGTGTAGGCAGTCATGCTACGTACGATTGAGATTGCTTCATCAAGTTCGATACCACGCGCAATCAAGAGACGGATCAATTCAGGGATCACCATTGATGGGTGAGTATCGTTGATTTGTACAACTGCGTAGTCCGCAAGGTCATGCAAGTTGCTTCCTTTTTCGATTGCTTCGTCGATGATCAATTGCGCACCGTTTGAAACCATGAAGTATTGTTGGAAGATACGGAGCAATTCACCTTGCTTATCGCTGTCGTCTGGGTAAAGGAAAAGAGTCAAGTTGCGAGCGATATCTGTCTTGTCAAATTCGATTCCCTCTTTGATGATGGAAGAATCAACTGAATCCAGGTCAAACAAACGCAAGCGGTTTTTAGTAGCTGTCTTGTAACCAGGTACATCGATATCGTAAAGAGTAGATGTCAATGTGAAGTGTGCAAATGGCACTTGGTAGCTACGACTTGAGCGAACCAACCAGTTTTGCTCTGTCAACCAAGCGTTAGGAATTGTTTCTTGTTGGTTGTTTTTAAGAACTTGTTGGAAAAGACCGAAGTGGTAGTTCAAACCAACACCATCACCATTCAAACCAAGTGTAGCGATTGAGTCGATAAAGCAGGCTGCCAAACGTCCCAAACCACCGTTACCAAGTGATGGTTCCAATTCTACTTCTTCGATTTCGATCAACTCTTTACCTGCAGCTGCAAGTTCCTTTTTCACATCGTCGTAAAGGCCAAGGTTAATCAAGTTGTTTGACAAGAGTTTACCGATCAAGAACTCAGCTGAGATGTAGTAAACTTTTTTCTTACCAGTATTCACTGGTTTTTGGCTGCTAGCAAGCTTGCTGTAGTTGAGAAGAGCAAGGTAAAGTTCTTCATTGCTACATTCTGCAATGGTTTTATTGTAACGTTTTTGTACAAATTCGTTTAATGGTAACATGTTTATGTGTCTCCTGATATTGTCTTATTTCTTTAATTCTACCAAATTTTCATTGATTCGGCGATAAATTGTAGTCAAGTCAAGCAAAGTTTCTTCAACAGCTGGTGTGAGTTGATCTGCTGTCATACGCCATGACCAGTTTCCGCCAAGAGTAGATGGGAAGTTCATACGAGCTGACTCATCTAGTTCTAACAAGTCTTGCATGGTTGCAATAGCCATGAAGCTAACAGATGAAAATACTGTGCGAAGCATTGCGTGTGGCACTGTTTCATACTCTTTACGGTTCGTGTAACGAGCCATGTATTCACGAGTTGGATCGTCGATCTCATTACGGTACCAACCAAGGACTGTATTGTTATCGTGTGTTCCTGTGTACATAACAGAGTTGACAGGTGCCAAGTGTGGGCTATCGATACTTTCGTCTTCTGGGTTGAAGGCGAATTGAAGAATCTTCATTCCTGGGAAGCCAGTGCGTTCACGCAACTCGATGACTTCATCTGTCATGAAACCAAGGTCTTCTGCGATGATGTTTAGCTCACCAAGCTCTTCCTTAACGGCTGCGAAGAGTTTATACCCTGGGCCTTTCACCCATTTACCAGGTGCTGCTGTATCGGAACCAGCAGGAATTTCCCAGTAAGATTCGAAACCACGGAAGTGGTCGATACGAACGATATCGTAGATTTTGAAGCTTTCACGCAAGCGTTCAATCCACCATTTGTAACCGTCTTTGTCCATTGCTTCCCAGTCATAGATTGGGTTCCCCCAAAGCTGACCAGTGGCAGAAAACTCATCTGGTGGGCATCCTGCGATGCAAGTTGCTTTACCATTGGCATCTGTCTTGAAGAGGTGTGGATTTGCCCACATGTCACTTGAATCTTCCGCTACATAGATAGGCATGTCCCCAACGATTTCGATGTGGTTGTCGTTAGCGTAGGCTTTCAATTTCAACCATTGTTGGAAGAAGAAATATTGAGTCACACGGTGGTAAACCAACTTGTCTGCCAATTTCTCACGGTAGCTTTCAAGTGCTGAGGCTTTACGCGCACGAGCATCTTCATCTGGCCATTCTGTCCAAGCAAGATTGTCAAAATGCTCTTTAATCGCCATGTACTCTGCGAAGAGTTCAAGCCATGATTGGTTGTCTTGAGCAAACTTCTCAAAATCTTTGACATCACCCACTTCCAAGAAGCGTTTCACTGCTTTTTCTAAAAGTGGACGACGTGCATAATAAATCTTCGCATAGTCAACTTCAGATGCATCGCTACCAAAGTCAACACCTTCAAGGTCACTAGCTTCGAGCAAACCTTGCTCTACCAAGATATCAAGGTCGATAAAATGCGTATTTCCAGCAAAGGCTGAGAATGATTGATATGGAGAATCTCCATAGCTTGTTGTCCCAAGAGGGAGGATTTGCCAGTAACGTTGCTTCGTACGCACCAAGAAATCAACGAAATCATAGGCAGTCTGGCCAAATGATCCAATCCCATATGCTCCTGGTAGAGAAGAGATGTGCATCAACACACCACTTTGACGTTTCTTCATAATTGCACCTCATGTGTTTGTTATAAAACGTCGCGCAATCAAGGCGCAAACGTTTGCGTTAAATTAAGTATAGCGTATTTCAAAGACAAATGCAAGCGTTTTAAAAAAATTTTTTGAATTATTTTAATCAAACAAAGCTTGTTCCCACTGATATTTTATGAAATGAGCGAAAAATTTTTTAAATATTCTCTGATTTAAGATAGTCTGTCATTAAAATTTGCTATCTTTTCTGAAAAATCGAGCTGAATTTACGCAATCGTTTCCCTATAACTCTCACAAAATAAGAAAATCAGTATTTAGGGAACTTTCTTCCTATTAGAGGCAATTTCTCAATTTCGAAACCTTAAAAATTTTTTAAAATTTTTTCTAAAAACACTTGCAACCGTTTTCCGTTTGTGCTATACTAGGCACATAAAAGAAAACGTTTGCGTTTTCTCATTAAATTATTTTTGTTATTCTTTAGGAGGAATACACTATGTCATCTAAATTCATGAAGAGCGCTGCTGTGCTCGGAACTGCTACTCTTGCTAGCTTGCTTTTGGTAGCTTGCGGAAGCAAATCTGCTGACAAAGCTGCTGATACTGGTTCATCTGAAGCCAAAGAACTCACTGTATATGTAGACGAGGGTTATAAGAGCTATATTGAAGAGGTTGCTAAAGCTTATGAAAAAGAATCTGGAGTAAAAGTTACTCTTAAAACTGGTGATGCTCTAGGAGGTCTTGATAAACTTTCCCTTGACAACCAATCTGGTAATGTCCCCGATGTTATGATGGCACCATACGACCGTGTAGGTAGCCTTGGTTCTGACGGACAACTTTCAGAAGTGAAATTGAGCGATGGTGCTAAAACAGACGACACAACTAAATCTCTTGTAACGGCTGCTGATGGTAAAGTTTACGGTGCTCCTGCCGTTATCGAGTCACTCGTTATGTACTACAACAAAGACTTGATAAAAGAAGCTCCAAAAACTTTTGCTGACTTAGAAAACCTTGCTAAAGACAGCAAATATGCCTTTGCTGGAGAAGATGGCAAAACTACTGCCTTCCTAGCTGACTGGACAAACTTCTACTACGCATACGGACTTCTTGCTGGTAACGGTGCTTACGTATTCGGTCAAAATGGTAAAGATCCTAAAGACATCGGTCTTGCAAACGACGGTTCTATCGCAGGTATCAACTACGCTAAATCTTGGTATGACAAATGGCCTAAAGGTATGCAAGATACTGAAGGTGCTGGTAACTTGATTCAAACTCAATTCCAAGAAGGTAAAACAGCTGCTATCATCGACGGACCTTGGAAAGCTCAAGCCTTCAAAGACGCTAAAGTAAACTACGGTGTTGCAACGATCCCAACTCTTCCAAACGGAAAAGAATATGCTGCCTTCGGTGGTGGTAAAGCTTGGGTCATTCCTCAAGCCACTAAGAACCTTGAAGCTTCTCAAAAATTTGTAGACTTCCTTGTTTCAACTGAACAACAAAAAGTATTATACGATAAAACTAACGAAATTCCAGCTAACACTGAGGCTCGTACTTATGCTGAAGGCAAAAACGATGAGTTGACTACAGCTGTTATCAAACAGTTCAAGAACGCTCAACCATTGCCAAACATCTCTCAAATGTCTGCAGTTTGGGATCCAGCGAAAACTATGCTCTTTGATGCTGTAAGTGGTACGAAAGATGCGAAAACAGCTGCTAACGATGCTGTAACATTGATCAAAGAAACAATCAAACAAAAATTTGGTGAATAAAAAATTTGTTCAAGGGGGGTGGAAGCAAAATCCCCCTTTGAATTTATAGATATGCCTCTTATCAGATGTACGTATCTTACGATTGAATCCGAGTTTAAACTCGCATCCTATGAAAGGAGTAATCATGGAAAAACAACAGCCTCGCAAAGCAGCCTTGCTGTCAATCATTCCTGGTTTAGGACAAATTTATAACAAACAAAAAGCTAAAGGGTTTATTTTCCTTGGTGTTACCGTTTTATTTGTTCTGTATTTTCTAACACTTGCAAGCCCTGAATTGAGCAATTTGATCACACTTGGTGAAAAGCCCGGTCGTGATAATTCACTGTTCATGCTGATTCGTGGTGCTTTTCACTCTATCTTTGTTGTCGTTTACTTGCTCTTTTACATCTTTAATATCAAGGATGCACATACGACTGCTAAACGTATCAACAACGGTATTCCTGTAGCTCGTACCTTCAAGGATATGCTTAAGGGCATTTATGAGAATGGGTTCCCATACCTTTTGATTATCCCATCATATGTAGCGATGACATTTGCGATTATCTTCCCTGTTATCGTAACCTTGATGATTGCCTTTACTAACTACGACTTCCAACACTTGCCACCAAACAAATTGTTGGACTGGGTTGGTTTAACGAACTTCACAAACATCTGGAGTTTGAGCACCTTCCGTTCAGCCTTTGGTTCCGTTCTTTCTTGGACCATTATTTGGGCCTTGGCTGCTTCTACCTTGCAGATCGTCATTGGTATCTTTACAGCAATCGTTGCCAATCAACCATTTATCAAAGGAAAACGTATCTTCGGTGTTATTTTCCTTCTTCCTTGGGCTGTCCCAGCCTTCATCACTATCTTGACATTCTCAAACATGTTTAATGATAGTGTCGGTGCTATCAACACCCAAGTCTTGCCTCTTTTGTCTAAGGTCCTTCCTTTCCTAGATGGGGCTCTTATCCCTTGGAAAACCGATCCGACTTGGACTAAGATTGCCTTGATTATGATGCAAGGTTGGCTAGGTTTCCCATACATCTACGTCTTGACCTTGGGTATCTTGCAGTCTATTCCTAACGACCTCTACGAAGCGGCTTACATCGATGGTGCCAATGCTTGGCAAAAATTCCGCAACATCACTTTCCCAATGATCTTGGCTGTTGCAGCTCCAACATTGATCAGCCAATACACCTTCAACTTTAACAACTTCTCTATCATGTACCTCTTCAATGGTGGAGGACCTGGTAGCGTTGGTGGTGGAGCCGGTTCAACTGATATCTTGATTTCATGGATTTACCGTTTGACAACAGGTACATCTCCTCAATACTCTATGGCGGCAGCTGTTACCTTGATTATCTCCATCATTGTCATCTCTATCTCTATGATTGCATTCAAGAAACTACACGCATTTGATATGGAGGACGTCTAAGATGAATAACTCAATCAAACTCAAACGTAGACTGACTCAAACCCTCACTTACCTCTACTTGATTGGTTTATCAATCGTCATTATCTATCCACTTTTGATTACCATCATGTCCGCCTTCAAGGCAGGTAACGTCGCAGCCTTTAAACTAGATACTAACATCGACTTCAATTTTGATAACTTTAAAGGACTCTTCACTGAAACCTTGTACGGTACTTGGTACCTCAATACCTTGATTATCGCCTTGATTACCATGGTTGTTCAAACAAGTATCATCGTACTTGCTGGTTATGCTTACAGCCGTTACAACTTCTTGGCTCGTAAGCAAAGTTTGGTCTTCTTCTTGATCATCCAAATGGTGCCAACCATGGCTGCTTTGACTGCCTTCTTCGTTATGGCACTTATGTTGAACGCCCTTAACCATAGCTGGTTCCTCATCTTCCTCTACGTTGGTGGTGGTATTCCGATGAATGCTTGGCTCATGAAAGGTTACTTCGATACCGTGCCAATGTCTCTTGATGAATCAGCAAAACTTGATGGTGCAGGACACTTCCGTCGCTTCTGGCAAATCGTCCTCCCTCTTGTTCGCCCAATGGTTGCGGTACAAGCCCTCTGGGCCTTCATGGGGCCTTTCGGAGACTACATCCTCTCTAGTTTCTTGCTTCGTGAGAAAGAATACTTTACAGTTGCCGTTGGTCTCCAAACCTTCGTCAACAATGCGAAGAACTTGAAGATTGCCTACTTCTCAGCAGGTGCGATCCTCATCGCTCTTCCAATCTGTACACTCTTCTTCTTCTTACAAAAGAACTTTGTTTCAGGACTTACAAGTGGTGGCGACAAGGGATAATCTATCCCCGCCACCCTTTTTTCATTTTGGATCTTATTGCTAAAGCTACAAGATCGGACACCCTTCTACAAATCTTATTGAAACCATCTTTCAATAAGGAATTGATTTGCTAGACTTGAAATAAAGCACATTTCTCTATATAATAATACTCATATAGAAAACACTTTTAGAAAGATGCCTATGCTTCCATATCCATTCTCGTATTTCTCTAGTATCTGGGGATTTCGTAAGCCCCTATCAAAACGTTTCGGTCTCAACTGGTTTCAGCTTCTCTTTACGAGCATTTTCCTCATCAGTTTGTCTATGGTTCCGATTGCCATTCAAAACAGCTCACAGGAAACGTATCCACTGGATACTTTTATCGATAATGTCTACACTCCACTGACAGATGAAGCGATCATGGACTTGTCAGAGAATACACAAATCGTAGATGGAAAACTGAACTACTCAGGTACGAAGAATCAGCAGCCTTCTCTTTTGATTGGCCCTAGCCAAAACAAAGAATTGCCAAAGGACTTACAACTTCATTTTGATACGGAAGAACTCGTCATCAGTAAGGAAAGTAAGGAACTAATTCGCATTCGCTACCACGCGATTCAAACGGAGAGTTTCCAGAGCAAGGAAGATTTAACCCAGGCCATTTCTAAAGACTGGTACCAACAAAACCGGGTCTATATCAGTCTCTTTCTCGTTCTTGGTGCAAGCTTCCTCTTTGGATTAAATTTCTTCATTGTCTCTCTTGGGGCTAGCTTTCTCCTTTATATCACAAAAAAATCACGCCTCTTTTCATTTAAGACCTTTAAAGAGTGCTATCATTTTATCTTGAACTGTTTAGGATTACCAACTCTGATTACGCTTATTTTGGGACTTTTTGGCCAAAATATGTCAACCCTTATCACTGTACAAAACATTCTTTTTGTTCTTTATCTGGTCACTATTTTTTACAAGACACATTTCCGTGATCCAGATTACCATAAATAGGAGATTTTTATGCCCGTGACGATTAAAGATGTGGCTAAGGCAGCAGGTGTCTCACCTTCAACTGTTACCCGCGTCATTCAAAATAAATCAACGATTAGTGATGAAACCAAAAAACGAGTTCGTAAGGCTATGAAGGAACTCAACTACCATCCCAACCTCAATGCTCGCAGTCTAGTTAGCAGCTATACTCAGGTTATCGGCCTGGTGCTTCCTGATGACTCGGATGCCTTTTACCAAAATCCTTTCTTCCCATCTGTCCTTCGTGGTATCGCCCAAGTCGCGTCTGAAAACCACTACGCTATTCAGATTGCAACAGGGAAAGATGAGAAAGAACGGCTCAATGCGATTTCTCAGATGGTTTATGGCAAGCGTGTTGACGGTTTGATTTTCCTCTACGCTGAAGAAGAAGACCCTCTGGTCAAGCTAGTAGCCGATGAGCAGTTCCCTTTCCTCATTCTCGGAAAATCTACTTCACCCTTTATCCCTCTTGTTGATAATGACAATGTACAAGCTGGCTTTGATGCGACAGAGTATTTCATCAAAAAAGGATGCAAACGAATTGCCTTTATCGGGGGTACAAAGCGACTCTTCGTAACGCAAGATCGTCTAACTGGCTATGAGTCCGCACTCAAACAACACCAACTTCCGATTGATACCGACTTAACCTACTTTGCGACCGAATTTCTAGAAGAAAAAGGGTATCAATTCAGTGAACTCCTGTTCAATCACGATCCACAGATTGACGCTATCATCACAACCGATAGTCTCCTAGCAGAAGGAGTTTGTGACTACATCAATAAGCATCAGTTAACTGTTCCTGTCTTGAGTTTCGACTCTGTCAATCCTCGACTTGACCTCGTAGCTTATGTCGATATCAATAGTCTGGAACTTGGGCGCGTTTCCTTTGAAACCATTCTCCAGATCATCAACGATGCTAAAAACAATAAACAGATTTGTTACCGCCAGTTGATTGGACACAAAATTATCGAAAAATAAAGACCAGCCTCAAGGCTGGTCTTTTGAGTATTATTAATTGTCTGTTTCTACGAATCGTCCTAGGATGTGGACATTTTCGGATACAGAGACAAAGGCTGTCGGATCAACTTGTTTCATGATGTGTTTAAAATCATTAAACTCTGCTCGTGTGATAACTGTAATCAAGACTGCTTTTCTTTCATGATTATAAGTTCCTTCTGCATCGTGGATCATAGTTGCTCCGCGGTGCAATTTTTTATGGATTTTTGCGATTACCTTATCAGGATTATTGGTCACAATCATGGCCTGCATTCGTTTTTGCTTGGTAAAGACCGCGTCTGTCACACGACTGGAGACAAAGATGGTAATCATGGAGTAGAGGGCGTATTTCCAACCAAAGGTTAGACCTGCTATCAGCATGATGGTTCCATTTACCAGGAAAGAAATGCTACCGACATTCTTACCTGTCTTCTTACGAATGGTCAAACTGACGATATCTGTACCTCCGCTAGAAATATTGTTACGGAGTGCAAAACCAATCCCTAAGCCCATGACAACACCCCCAAAAAGGGCATTGATAATGGGATCCTCTGTCAAGGTCACAACTGGTACAAGCTGGATAAAGAGGGAACTCATGGATACTGTAATAAAAGTAAAGACCGTAAATTTATGTCCAATCTGATACCAAGCTAAAATCATCAACGGAAAATTGATAGCATAAAAGGTTAGCGATATCGGAATGTAAAAGCCAAACCAGTGATGACTCAAGGCAGAGATAATCTGTGCCAAACCCGTTGCACCACTGGAGTAAACGTGTCCTGGTTGAAAAAAGAAATTGACTGCTACTGCTGACAAAAATCCATAGACCAGAGAAGCCGAGATTTTCTCATCATATTTTTCCCGAGAGATACTTTGTAAAACTCGTAAGATTTTTATCTGATAAGCAAAGCGGCGCAGATAATAGCGCCACCGCTTAATTCGTTTTGCTTGTTTCATCTTCTTCTACTTGTAAGCTGAGTTCCTCTAGTTGTTTGAGAGCGACTGTTGATGGAGCTTGTGTCATTGGGTCGGTTGCCTTGTTGTTCTTAGGAAAGGCAATGACTTCACGGATATTTTCTTCTCCTGCTAAGAGCATCACAAAACGGTCAAGTCCAATAGCCAAACCTCCGTGTGGTGGGAAGCCATAGTCCATGGCTTCAAGAAGGAAACCAAACTGGTCATTTGCTTCTTCAGCTGAGAAACCAAGAGCCTTGAACATGCGTTCTTGAAGGTCTTTTTGGTTGATACGAAGGCTACCGCCACCAAGCTCATAACCGTTCAAGACGATATCGTAAGCAATGGCACGAACCTTAGCCAAATCACCTTCTAATTCGTGAGCTGTTTCTTCCTGTGGAAGAGTGAACGGATGGTGGGCGCTCATGTAGCGACCTTCTTCTTCAGACCATTCAAACATCGGCCAATCAACCACCCAAAGGAAGTTGAATTTATCGTTATCAATCAAGCCAAGCTCTTTAGCAATACGTCCACGAAGGGCACCAAGTGTTGCATTGGCTACCTCAAGCGTATCCGCCACAAAGAGAACCAAATCCTTATCTCCAAGACCAAGTGCTGCAGTCAATTCTGCTTGGATACCAGTCAAGAATTTGGCAACTGGTCCGTTTAATTCTCCATCCACAACCTTGACCCAAGCAAGACCTTTGGCACCATACTGCTTGGCTACTTCGGTCATCTTGTCGATGTCTTTACGTGAATAGTTGTCTGCTGCGCCTTTGACTACAATGGCTTTAACAGCAGGTGCTTCTGAGAAGACTTTAAAATCAACACCCTTGACCACTTCTGTCAAGTCCTGAAGCAACATGTCAAAACGCTTATCTGGCTTATCAGAACCATAAAGAGCCATCGCATCATCATACTTCATACGAGGGAATGGAAGCGTCACGTCAATGCCTTTGGTTTCTTTCATCACGCGCGCAATCAAACCTTCTGTGATATCTTGGATTTCTTGCTCCGTAAGGAAAGACGTTTCCAAGTCGACTTGGGTAAACTCAGGCTGGCGGTCTCCACGCAAGTCCTCATCACGGAAACATTTAACGATTTGGTAATAGCGGTCGAAACCAGCATTCATCAAGAGCTGTTTCGTGATTTGTGGGCTCTGAGGAAGAGCGTAGAAATGCCCTTTATTGACACGAGATGGCACCAAATAATCACGCGCCCCTTCTGGTGTTGACTTAGAAAGGAATGGCGTCTCCACATCGATAAACTCCAACTCATCCAAGTAATTACGGATAGAGTGGGTCACTTTAGCACGAAGTTTAAGGTTTTCTAGCATTTCTGGACGACGAAGGTCAAGGTAACGGTAACGCAAACGTGTATCGTCATTGGCCTCAATGCCATCCTTAATCTCAAATGGCGTTGTTTTAGCTGTATTAAGCACTGTAAGAACTGTCACGTTCAACTCAACCGCACCAGTCGGCAATTTATCATTAGCTTGCTCACGCGCAACGACTTGACCAGTCACCTCGATAACAAATTCGCTACGAAGGCTTTCAGCTGTTGCCATAACCTCTGCAGATACTTTTTCAGGGTTGATAACCAACTGCATGATTCCTTCACGGTCACGAAGGTCGATAAAGATCAAACCACCAAGGTCACGACGACGGCCAACCCATCCTTTCAAGGTAATTTCTTGTCCGATATGTTCCTCACGAACACGACCAGCATACATACTACGTTTCATGTTTTCTCTCCTCTTTTATTCTGTTACTATTTTACCATAAAAGCGCAGGCTCTTCATGAAAATCAGCAGAAAAGTTTGATTGTCTTTAGAAATCAAAACGAACAGACAAAAAATCCGATGAAAACGTCATCAGATTCTCTGATTATGATTCCTAACCTTTTTTACGCTTTTCAGCAATCTCGGCTGCCTTTTTAGGTAGAACAATCTCCGTCGCATAAGCCGAAGCAAAACGTAAGACACCTGCAATAGGCGCAAAGACAACTGCTAGATAGTTGTAAAAGAAGTCGCCTTTAAAGGCATAGGCAAGTGCCCCGATGATAAAGAAGAGAACGACCGCCTGTATCACTGCTAATAAAATTACTCGTTTCATGTGACCTCCTGACTCTATTATAGCATGAGTATCATCAAAAAGCCGATTAAATTATTCAAAGCGTGGAGAGAAATGCTATAAAGAAGACCTTTTCGGCTCACATAAGCCAGACCCAAACTCAATCCCAGACTAGCATAAACTAAAAACTGTTGCAAAGTCCCTGGAAAATGAATCAAGGCAAAAAGCACACTTGATACGAGGAGAAACAGAGCTGTCTGTTTGCTGTTGTTCTGCTTAGGAAAGAGATAGCGCGCCAGCATCCCTCTAAAGATGAGTTCTTCCGTCAGAGGAGCAAAGACCACTACCATAAAGAAACCAAAGACAGGCTGAGCAACTGTCAGTTGTGATACGATTTGTTGATTGACTGACGGATCTTCTGGCAAAAAGAACTGGGCTGTAATCGCCACTAGCAAAACCAGAGTAGGCAACCAGATATAACGATTAAAAGCTGTTGTCTGGATGCTAACCTTTTCTGTCTGATACCATCTGTAAACTCCATAAACATAGGCCCCTGACAGGGCGACATAAAGTGGCAAGACTCCAAAGATTGAAGCCCCTAGGTCAAGCGCTGATAAAGCCATACTCTGAACCAGACCATAGCCAAAGAAAAAGGATAAAACAGCTAGAAGAAACCAGCCAAGATTTTTAAGTAGTTTCATAAAAGACTCCTATTTGAAATGAAGACTTAGCATTGTTATTCGCATCATTTTGATAAAAATGTGGAATACAGTCGCAACTAAAAGGGATAATAAGCGAATTCCTCTTGCAAAAATAGAAACGGTAGTAATGATTTTATAAAGATATTTTGGAGCAAGCAAGAGCAATGTTGATCCTAGGAAAAAGAGAGTCAGGAGTAAGGTCCTGACCAGTTTTTCTACCATTAAAAGCCTAATTTTTCAAAGATTTCTGAGAAATTTTGATTGATAGCATCAAGTGACACTTGAACTTCTTCTCGTGTTTGGTTGTTTTTGACCGTCACTTGTCCGCTTTCGACTTCACTCTCTCCTAGGGTAATGAGGGTCTTAGCCGCAAAGACATCAGCTGACTTGAACTGAGCTTTGAGTTTACGGTTGAGGTAATCACGCTCTGCTTTGAAACCTTGTTGGCGAAGGGTTTGTACCAATTCCAAGGCCTTGACATTTGCTCCTTCACCCAAGACTGCGATATAGACATCTAGGGCATTCTCGATAGGGAGGGTTACACCTTGCTTTTCAAGGATAAGAAGCAGGCGCTCTACACCAAGTCCAAAACCAAATCCAGCAGTTTCAGGACCACCAAAGTAAGCAACCAAACCATCGTAACGACCACCCGCACAGACTGTCAAATCATTTCCCTCAATCTCAGTGATAAACTCGAAAATGGTGTGGTTATAGTAGTCCAAACCACGTACCATATTGGTATCGATGATATAGTCTACACCCAGATTTTCCAACATCTGACGCACAGTATCAAAATGAGCTTGGCTTTCTGCATCAAGGAAGTCCAAGATAGACGGCGCATTTTCTACTGCCACCTTGTCTTCTTTTTCCTTAGAGTCCAAGACACGGAGAGGATTTTCCTCCAAACGACGTTGGCTATCCTTCGACAAGGTCTCCTTGAGCGGTGTCAAATAGTCGATCAAGGCCTGACGATAAGCCGCACGGCTCTCAGGATTTCCGAGAGTGTTGAGGTGCAATTTGACACCTTGGATGCCGATTTCTTTCAAGAAATGAGCTGCCATAGCGATGGTTTCCACATCGGTAGCTGGATTGCTAGAACCAAAGCACTCGACACCAATCTGGTGAAACTGGCGTAAACGACCTGCTTGTGGACGCTCATAACGGAACATAGGGCCCATATAATAGAACTTACTTGGCTTTTGCACTTCTGGGGCGAAGAGTTTATTTTCCACATAGGAACGGACAACGGGCGCAGTTCCTTCTGGACGGAGGGTGATATGGCGGTCACCCTTGTCATAGAAGTCGTACATTTCCTTGGTTACGATATCAGTCGTGTCCCCGACAGAACGACTGATGACCTCGTAGTGTTCAAAAATAGGCGTGCGCACTTCTGCATAGTTATAGCGCTTGAAAATTTCACGAGCAAAGCCCTCAACGTACTGCCATTTAGCAGACTCAGCAGGTAGAATATCCTGCGTTCCTTTTGGTTTTTGTAATTTCATAGGGAATCCTCTTTAAACTTAATAGTCTTATTTTACCATAAATAAAGGGATTAAAACAGTGAGAAAAAATTAGGATTCAAATATCATTTTTGAGATTCAGACTTGTCAGAAGGATAGCCAGCAAGGAAAGACCAACAAATAACATCCAAGTCAACTGCATATCCCATACGGCTACAAGTGAAAAACAGGCTGTACCAAGAGGTACTGATAAGGTAAACAATAAACCTAAAAAATTACTGGTACGAGCTAGAACATCTGGAGCTAGATTTTTCATGAGCATGGCACTAATCTTTGGTGAAACTTTACCAGACACATACAGAGTAAAAAAGAGAAATAGCAAACCAAGCACGACTTGATTGAATAAGTTAGCCAGACCAACTAGACTGACTCCTAATGTCGCCCACATCATCAATCTAGGCAAGGACTGCTTCCCAAAATAATCATTGCCCGTAAGGCTACTGATGATGATAGCTAATAAAACACAGACTTGCTCGATAAATAGTGCCTCTGTGTAAGAAAAATTCAAGAGAGAATGACTCAAAAAGAAGATGTTATAAATGCTTCCTAAAGCGCCACCCAAAGCATTGATAAGCAAGACAGCAAAGATCATGAAACCAAAGTTTTTCTGTCCACTTTTTAGAAAAACAAGACGTAAATTTCGGTAAATTGTTAGGAACTGCTCTTTGATAGAAAGCTTCTCATTTTTTAGAATTTCATCATCAGCAGATGAAAGTGACAGGCCCAATTTGCTTCTTCCTAAAAAGAGAATAGCGGCTGATACTAGGAAAAAACAGGCATTGATTCCCGCAACGAGAGAAAAATTATTGACCGATAGACCTAAGAGCCAGACTCCGAAAGCTTGACCACCAATGGCTGAAATATAGGTGATGAACTGGGAAAAAGAATAAGCCTCCATCAGATCATCTTCAGCTACCTTTTCCTTAATAAGAGGCATGCGCAAACCACCAGCAAAATCACTGATGACATCACTGATAACATTGATCAAACACAGGCTAGAAAAGGCAAAGAGACTAGCTTGCTGAACAACTAGGCCTGCTAGAAAAAATAAAACCGCCTGAAATAAACCGCTATAGGTCATCCATTTGACCTTGTCCCTTGTGTAATCTGCCCGAATCCCTACAAAAACTGTAAAGAGGGTCGGAAGAATCATGACAATATTCGCCATAGCAACCGCAAAAGAAGCGTGTGGCAGGGTCGATGCATAGACGATAAATACCAGGTTAAAAATTGAAGCACCAAAGGCATTGAAGAAGCGTGACAAAGTCAAAAGACGATAAGCTTGATTTCTAAACAATAGTTTCATAGGTAATCTCCCTTCTTGTTATAATCCCTATATGAAATATGACTACAGTATAGCACTTAGAAATTTAAAAGGGTAAACTTTTGAATATATGCAACACACAAAAAAAGCTAAAAAAACGATAAAATCTCTTTGATGACATGAGAGAGGACAAGAGTTCTATCGCTTCAAATTTTAAATTATTTTCTTAGTTTGCAGATATTCAACAATCGGTTGCTTTTCTGTAGTATTCGGCAGATTTGTTACAACCAAGCATCTCAAAAATATGGACAGCATCTTCCATCTTTTTCTGACCTTCCTTGACTCTACCCTGCTTGCTATCAAGAAGACCTTCTGCCCACAAATAGACAATTCGGAAATAGGTCTCATTTTCCTTGTAGAAATGCTCTTCGATGACACGTTTAAAATAATGAGCATTGGTAAATTCTTCACACTCAATACTGGCTAAAAAACCATTCAATAGCATAGTGTGAAAAAGGTTTCGGTTTCCAGACATTTCCATTAGAAAATCAGATTTGCGGACCATTTCTCGTACATACCTAGTAAAAAGAGAAACAGATAAGAATGGAGAACTGACTGAGAACAAATTGAGTTCATAGATTCCCCAAATCTCGGTAGAAAACAAGTAGTCATGAAGGACTTTCCCTTCCTCTGCTGTTAACTCTATCGTTTCATCCATGCTCTTCATATACGACTTGATAATAATAGCATTTAGAATATGTTTCTGTTTGTTTTGAGAATGGGCATGCTTTTGATACTCCTTACGATACAAGTCCTCGAGAGGTGCTATGTTCCTTGGAACCAAGATATCTGTGATTTCTTTTCTCAACTCAGAATCTGTATCATACTGAAAACCTCTCGCCAGAAAGAGGATTTCCTCTACATTCGCAGATATATTTTCTAGGGCAAACAGAAACTTTTCCACCGAAAGCTCACTCTGACCAGTTTCAAATCGGGACAACATAGACGGAGAAAATTGTCCCCCAGTCGCCTGTCTCAGCGAAATATTTCTTGACTCTCGTAATTGTCTAAAGACTTTTCCAATCTGCTCCATAGACTTCTCCTTAATTCGGTGTTTTATTTATGTTATCATATTTTTTCAGAAAATTCATCAAAAACTTGCCAAATTGTCAGAATTATGAGAAAATAGAGGATATTTATCACGTGGAGGGACTGTTATGAGAGACGATATCAAAATCAATGACCGCGCTTTGGCCTTACAAGACCAAATTATCGAAAAACTAGAGAAAGTTTTTGATACAGATGTGGAATTGGATGTTTACAATCTAGGGTTGATTTATGAAATCAATCTGGATGAAACGGGTCTCTGTAAGATTGTCATGACCTTCACCGACACTGCCTGTGATTGCGCTGAAAGCCTGCCTATCGAAATCGTCGCAGGTCTGAAACAAATCGAGGGTATCGAAGATGTCAAGGTTGAAGTTACCTGGTCGCCTGCTTGGAAAATCACACGAATCAGTCGCTACGGCCGTATTGCCCTTGGACTGCCACCTCGTTAAGCAGGCAAATCACTTTTGAAGATGAAAAGAAGCAAGCCAAAGTTGGCTTGCTTTTCTTGTTTATTTTTTACCTGACTTGTCCATATTCCAGAAGTCTGTCACGGCTCCGCGTGAAGCAGATGATACGATGTGGGCATATTTACCGAGAACACCACGGCTGTAAAGTGGTGGTAAGGTTGTTTCTGCCTTGCGTTTTTCAAGTTCTTCTTCGGATACGGCCATGGAAATTTCTTTGGTATCTTGGTCAACTGTAACGATATCGCCTGTACGAAGGTAGGCAATCGGTCCACCATCCTGAGCTTCAGGGGCGATATGTCCAACAACCAAACCATAAGTACCACCTGAGAAACGGCCATCCGTCAAGAGGGCAACCTTGTCTCCTTGACCTTTACCAACGATCATGGATGAAAGTGATAACATCTCAGGCATACCAGGGCCACCCTTAGGTCCAACGAAACGAACAACGACAACATCGCCATCAACGATTTCATCTGTCAGAACAGCCTGGATAGCATCTTCTTCTGAGTCAAAGACTTTAGCCGGTCCAACGTGACGACGCACTTTAACACCTGATACCTTGGCAACCGCACCGTCTGGTGCAAGGTTCCCGTTCAAGATGATAAGCGGACCATCCGCGCGTTTTGGATTTTCAAGTGGCATGATGACTTTTTGACCTGGTGTGAGGTCTGCAAAATCAGCTAAGTTCTCAGCGACTGTCTTACCAGTACATGTAATGCGGTCTCCATGAAGGAAACCATTTGCCAAGAGATATCTCATAACCGCTGGAACCCCACCGACTTCGTAGAGGTCTTGGAAGACATACTGACCAGATGGTTTCAAGTCGGCCAAGTGAGGCACACGCTCTTGGATCGTATTGAAGTCCTCAAGTGACAAGTCAACATTTGCGGCATGGGCAATAGCAAGCAAGTGAAGAGTAGCATTTGTAGAACCACCGAGAGCCATGGTTACAGTGATGGCATCTTCAAAGGCTTCACGAGTCAAGATATCTGATGGTTTGAGACCAAGTTCCAGCATCTTAACAACAGCACGTCCTGCTGCTTCGATGTCTTCTTTCTTGTCAGCTGATTCAGCTGGGTGAGAGGATGATCCTGGCAAACTCATCCCTAGAACTTCGATAGCAGTCGCCATGGTATTAGCTGTATACATACCGCCACAGCCACCAGGGCCAGGGCAGGCATTACATTCGAGACGTTTCACGTCCTCAGCTGTCATATCACCGTGGTTCCATTTTCCGATACCTTCAAAGACAGAAACTAAGTCGATGTCTTTTCCATCCAATTTTCCAGGGGCGATAGTACCACCGTAGGCGAAAATAGCTGGGATATCCATATTAGCAATGGCAATCATAGAACCAGGCATGTTCTTGTCACAGCCACCGATAGCGACGAAGGCATCCACGTTGTGACCACCCATAGCTGCCTCGATGGAGTCTGCGATGATGTCACGCGACGTTAGGGAGAAACGCATACCAGGCGTTCCCATAGCAATCCCGTCCGCTACAGTGATAGTCCCAAACTGCACAGGCCAAGCACCTGCAGATTTGACACCTTCTTTGGCCAATTTCCCGAAATCATGCAAGTGAATGTTACATGGCGTATTTTCTGCCCAAGTTGAAATCACTCCCACAATCGGTGTCTCAAAGTCCTTATCTGTCATACCAGTCGCACGAAGCATAGCACGGTTTGGTGATTTAACCATACTGTCATAAATACTACTGCGGTGACGTTTATCTAATTCAGTCATTTGTTCCCTCCCATTTCAGTTTTTACTATTATAGCACATTTTAAAAGCAATGAACAGAAGAAAATTCTTGAATTTTCAGAAAATTTTGATTAATTTGATTGAATAACTTCTAATTTTTTCATCTTTTTTTGTCAAGTAACTTTACTTTACAAAAAAAATGTGTTATCCTAGTATGGTTGATGAAAATCACTAGATTGAATCGAATTTAAATACCTAAAGGAGAAACCAAAATGGCAGTACCTGCACGTCGCACTTCAAAAGCGAAGAAAAACAAACGTCGTACACACTACAAAGTAACAGCTCCATCTGTAAACTTTGACGAAACTACTGGAGATTACTCACGTTCTCACCGCGTATCACTTAAAGGATACTACAAAGGACGTAAAATCGCTAAAGCTGCATCAGCTGAATAATAGAAGGGAGATACCATGCGCGTAAATATTACACTTGAACACAAAGAATCTGGTGAACGCTTGTACCTTACTTCTAAAAACAAACGTAACACTCCAGACCGTCTTCAATTGAAGAAATACTCACCAAAACTTCGCAAGCACGTCGTGTTTACAGAGGTTAAGTAAGGGTTAAATACGAACAAATACATAAGAAACGCTGATTTCAAGCGTTAGTTAGATAGAAGAAAAATCCTTTTTGAGAGCATTTTCTTCTATCTTTTTCTTTATAATCAAGAATATAAAATTCTATAAAATCTTCGGTTCATAAAGAGGTAGTTTCCAGCTCTTTTGAGTTGTCTTCGTTGACATTCTATCTCAATAGTGTATAATTGATGTAATTGATAAAGTTACAACAAACAAAAGGAGACACCCGATGACTTATGCATACCAAAGCCACATTTACCTAGCAGAGACGGTTTTAAATGTCAAGGATTTGACGAGTCAAATGGCTTTTTATCACCAAATTATTGGCTTGGAGATTTTATCCCAAACAGAGACAGAAGCGATTTTGGGACTTGGTCGAAAAGCCTTGGTTCACTTGATTCAGGCAGAAAAGTCTGGCGAAGTAAGGGAGCATTATGGACTCTACCATCTGGCGATTTTGTTGCCAACACGAAAAGCCTTGGCAGATGTTTTGAAACATCTAAGTGATTTGCGGATTCCTCTGGTCGGAGGTGCGGATCATGGATACAGTGAAGCCCTTTATCTGGAGGATTTGGAAGGAAATGGCATTGAACTCTACCGTGATAAGCCAGTTTCTTCATGGGATATTCGAGAAGACGGACGCATTATCGGTGTGACAGAGGCCCTTGCGGCACAGGATATCTATGAGTTAGGGGAAAATGTAGATCCCTTTATCCTAGCTGAAGGGACGAGAATGGGGCATATCCATCTATCGGTTAAGGATAGCCGCGCGGCGAGTCAGTTTTATCAAAAAGTGTTAGGGTTAGAGGATAAATTTAGCATTCCTAGTGCTAGTTGGATAGCGGCTGGTCAGTACCATCACCATCTGGCTGTCAACGAATGGGCTGGAAAAGGTCTAGCTCCGCGCAAATCAGGCCTGCCTGGCTTGGCCTACTACGTCCTTGAGGTCGAAAGCAAGGAAGAACTCTTAGCCATCGTTAAGCAAGCACAAGAGGTAGAAGCTCCGATCAAGTGGTTACATTCGAGTGAAGTGGATCTTATAGACCCAGACGGCATTGTGACCCGCATTCGCTTGGAACGATGAGACGAGGAAAACACATCATAGACATAGGAAAAGGCGGATAAGCTCGTATTCTGTTTTTAGAATGCGGACTTGTTCGCTTTTTATGAAATGATAAAGAGTAAAAGAGCTATAGCTATAACCAGACTGTAAAGGTAATCACCTGTTTTTTGTAGGTGACAAATATTTTACCTCTAAATAGGCTAACGAGATGCTGAGCCATAGAGAGACCAATGCCGTGTCCAGATATGGTTTGGTTGTTGTGAGAGGTCTCCGCACGATAAAAGCGATCAAAGAAACGCTTAATATTAGCTGCTTGTCCATCCTTGTAATCATTAGAAATAGTGATGCAAGTTCGTTTGCGTAGTAGGTAATTTTTGCGTTGGAGTGTCAAGCGAATCGTTCCAGCGGGGTCACATACTTGCAGGCATTGTCAAGAAGGGTGCTAAGAAGCTCATAAAATTCCTCTCGGGTTACTTTTTCTATAACGTCTGCTTTAATAAAACTTTCAAATTTTTTATCCTCTATATCATGAAAACATGGATAAGATAAGTTCCTATAAAGACAGGTAAGATGAGAATTTTGACCAAGAACCTTATTCAAGATATAACGAATAAAAAGCAACCAAGGATAAACTCAAAGTATATAACACACCTGAAACGTTCAGAGGGGCAGTTACGTGGAATTCAAAAAATGATTTATGAGGATTGTGATTGCACAGACATCATCCAGTTAACCGCAGTTCGTTCCAACATAAAGCGCGTGATTGAGATGACGACGGTCTGCATCAACCAACCCCTAGATGATTCTGAAGCTCAAAAGGAGCGTTTGGAAAAGGCTGTTGTATCTAATCAAACGGAAATAACCCAATTTTGGGGACTATCAAGTTGATAAAGGAGGTAGAAGATGGTCTATATATAAAGGTAGGGGAAAGTCAATGGGTTCAATCCTATCTCTGAAATCGTTCAGCACAAGCCAGCCTTAACGACAGAGCAGGCGGATGGCTTTATAAATATCCGTACCAAGACCATGTTTATCACAAACAAAAAGAAAACGGCCTACTATCTAGTAATCATGGATCTTCAAAAACATCTGGACATGGACCTATTGCAAGAACTAATGAGAGCTAATAGAATTCGGATACCTTCGTCTGAGAGCTTGTTTGAAGAAATGAGCTTGCCCGCAGGAGTTGTTTCCCTTTTGACCTACTCAACAATTCAGACAAGGACATTCAAATCTATTTCGACAAAGAAATCATGTCGGAAAAACGGATGAGTTTCCACCCCAATACCAACGAGAAAACTCTCTTTTGGGATACCGTAGATTTGCTTTATTTTCTAGAAACAATTGGCTACGAGCCCCATATTATTGAGTTATAGGAAGCCATCATCACCCACCTACCAACTTGGACTATTTGTGCACACCATACACTACATCTTGAACAAAAAAACAAACACCAAAAATGATGTTTGTCTACTTTCTGAGAGCTGGAAATCAGCTCTTCTTTTTATTTTACAACAAGCTCGTAGCGAGTTTTGCTGGTGAAAGTTTCCCCTGCTTTGAGAATGACTTGGTCTTTGAGGTCACTGTGAATGGCATCTGGTAAAGCTTGCGCTTCAAGGGCAATCCCATTGTGTTGCACCATTGGCTGGCCTCCGATGATGACACCATCATCCACAAAGTTTGCTGTGTAGACCACAAAGCAAGGGGCCTCTGTCTTGAAAAGCAGGAAACGACCTGAGTGTTGGTCATAAAGGAAACCAGCATTGTCATGACCTGCGGGAAGAGCAAATGGGTGATCCAAACCAGATACCAACTGGATTTGCTCATCTTCCTCTGCAAAGATATCCTTCAACAAAGCACCATTGTAGATGTGTTTAACCACGTCACGTTTGGCATCTGGAGTCTTAGCCGGAACACCGTCTGGAGCGATTGGGTAAATCCCCTCCGTATTTAGCTGGAAGACATGGCGGTCAATTGTCTGCGTGAAATCACCAGACAAGTTGAAGTAACTATGATTTGTCGGATTGACAAGCGTATCCTGATCAGTCGTTACCTTATAGCTGACTTCGTAGGCACCAGTTCCTTCCAAGTGATAGCTGATCCAGATCTTAAGATTACCAGGAAATCCTCCTGTCCCGTCTGTACGCTCTGTGTAGAGGGTCAAGCCATGGTCGCTCACCTCGACCAATTCAAACAAGCTCGCATCCCAACCTGTTGAACCACTGTGGTTACAGTTGCTAGCATTGTTGACTTCAAGGTCATAGGTCTTGCCATTGAGCTCAAATGTCGCACCTGCAATACGGCCCGCTACAGGACCTACACTTGCTCCATGCTTGGGACTATTGCCTACATAGCTATCAAAATCATCAAAGCCCAAAATCACATTGGCAAAATTTCCAGCCTTGTCAGGTGTGACATAGCGCAAGATGGTCGCACCATAAGTCATAATTTCTAATTGGTAGCCACTGTCAGTCTCAAATCGATAGGCCAAGACATCCTTGCCCTCATGATTTCCAAATACACGCTCTGTGTATGCTTTCATTCTTCTCTCCTTTGATCCATTTCTCTTAAGTAAACAAACCATAGAGAGTGTATTCACTATCTATGGTTGTAGTTTCTATTTTCAGAATCCTTTGTCAGAAAACCTTAAGTATTTTCTTAACAAAAGGGGGATTCTTCTATTCTTGTTTTTATGCTTCTACACGTTCAGTCCATGAAGTCGCTGTGGTTTGGAGAACTTTATTGAGTTCATCAATGTTCTCAAATCCAGTTGTGCGA
>CAJNCV010000015.1 GCA_905221385.1 bacterium | reverse complement strand
CTTTCCTGTTTGCGGATGTAGTCCAAGATACGATTTCGGAATTTGGTTTTAAAGCAGACATATAGTTGATGGCGCTCACCCTCTAGTAACTCTGGATGGTGACTGACCAGCTCATACAGGCACAGCATCCCCTCCTGCTCCCAGTCCTCTTTCTCCCACAGATGCAAATGGTATTCTTTGCGGCACTTATGGACAATCCCCTTGCTTTCTTCATACAACTCTTTCAGATTCATAGACCTCTCCTTTCTGCATTTAGTTTAACAGAAAGCATCCGTCTTTTTATCTTCTTCTCCTCTTCTGTACTTCTCGCTGCCTCAACTGCACAAAAAAAGAGAGGCACTGCCTCTCTGGGTTATAATTCTGCAATTTGGTTAAGGTTTACTTCTGCAATCGTATCATTACCGAACATAGAGATAATCATTTTCACTTTGTTGTTATCAATTTCAGTAATTTTACCTGTGTAGTCCGCAAAAGCACCATCAATGATGCGGACTGTCTGGCCAACTTCAACATCAATATCAAACTCTTGGACAGTTTGTCCCATTGAAACCAGAATATCACGAATTTCTTGTTCCAATAGTGGAGTTGGCTTGGATCTGTTCCCGTGCGAGCCGACGAATCCTGTTACGTTAGGTGTGTTTCGAACGACGAACCATGCTTCATCGGTCATGACCATTTCTACAAGGACATAACCTGGAAAGCGATTCTCTTCAACTTCCTTTTTCTTTCCATTTTTCTCAACTTGCACGGTTTGTGTTGGAATCTCAACGCGTAGAATATTATCCAACATGTTATATGTTTGTGCACGTTGCAATAGATTTTCTTTTACCTTATTTTCATAACCAGAATAAGTTTGTAGAACAAACCATCCCTTGTCAAAACTATCCATGATATTTCCTTTCATACATATATAGAAGAAAGCTAGCAGAAGTTCTCCACTTTTCTTCTAAAAAATGTTAATAAATCGAATCAAACCTGAAACAATCAACTGGTCAAAAATGTAAATGATAACCACAAAGAAGGCTGTGTATTCCATAATTGAGCGAAAATCTCTCCAGCTTTCCTTGCGAGTTGGCCATGTTGTTTCTTTAAGAAGTTTAAAAATATCCTTAATAAAACCCATCGTTCTCTCCTATCTCGTTTCTCTATGTGTCGTATATTTCCCACAATGTTTACAAAATTTATTTACTTCTAGTCGTGTTGGCTTGGGGTTCCCACTAATTTTGATTGAGTAATTCCTTGAACCACAAACTGTACAAGCTAGGCTTGCTTTTTTTAGTGCCATAACG
This sequence comes from bacterium, assembly GCA_905221385.1. GTDB lineage: Bacteria > Bacillota > Bacilli > Lactobacillales > Streptococcaceae > Streptococcus. The sequence continues at coordinate 43,498 of CAJNCV010000015.1, read as the reverse complement.
CCTCCATCTTATCTATTATAACAAGAAACCTAGGCTTTGACAAGCCTCTTAACGAAATAGATTAAGGATTGAGTCCCATATTGTCTGGGCTTTTTCTTTTATTTTAGCTTCTGAAATCGCACGTCCTGCTTCATCTACAAGATTTTGTGCACGACTACGAATATCTCCTATCGGATCCTCAGACTGATTTGTCTCATTTTCAACAACCTGCTTTTTCGTATTTTCTGGTTCAATACCATTTTGTTTATAAGCATTCTCAACTGTAAAAGTGCTACCTGGAGTGTATGGCAAAATGGTATTAGCCATACTTCTAAAGACATGGGCTGCTCCATTTGAGGTCGAACCTGCTAGATAATGGTTCTCATCCGTCGTCGGGAAGCCGAGCCAGTGGGTAATTACCACATCTGGAGTATAACCAATCACCCACTGGTCACTAGTATATACTGAATTAAAAGCAGCCTCAGTAGTACCTGTCTTTCCAGCCATAACATAATCTGTTGGCGATGAACTAATTCCTGTACCATTGGTAAATGTCCCTAGCATCATGCTGGTCATTTTATCGGCTACCGACTTATCAATCACTCGTTTTTGAGAATTTTTATGACTCTTGATAACCTGACCACTGGCATTTTCAATACGAGTGATAAAATGCGCTTCAGGCATCAGACCTTCATTAGCAAAGGCTGCATAGGCTTGCGCCATCTGGAGGGGATTCGTTTCTACGCCTCCACCGAGAGCGACTCCAAGAACTCGATCAACATTTTCCATATTCAGACCAAATCTCTCCCCAGCGTCAAAAGCTTTGTCAATACCTAATGCATTTACAGTCGCAACTGCCGGTAAATTGAGTGATTCAGCCAAAGCCTGATACATAGGTACTTCAGGCGAAGTCTTAATCCCTGCATAGTTGTCCACTTGATAACTATCGTACTGCATCGTATGATTATCCAGTTGCTTGTTTAAGGCCCATCCTGCTTCTACTGCAGGCGTATAAACCACTAAAGGTTTGATAGTTGAGCCTGGGCTACGCTTAGACTGAGTGGCATAGTTGAAATTGCGGAAGCCTGGTTTGTCATCGTCAGCTACGCTACCAACAACGCTACGCACCCCACCTGTTTTAGGCTCTAAAGCAACACTACCTGATTCAGCATGTGTTCCGTCTTCTGCCTTTGGAAATAGTGAGGTATTTTCGTAAACAACCTGCATGTTGGCTTGGTAGTTTTGGTCAAGCTCTGTGTAGATTCGATAGCCGTTGTTGACAATTTCCTCTTCTGTGAGATTATACTTGGATACTGCTTCGTTGACTACTGCGTCAAAATAAGATGGGTAACGATAATCAGAAATTTTACCCTCATACTTATCTTGCAGTTGAGAAGCCATATCTACTCCAGCCGCTTCGGTCTCTTGATTTTTATCAATATAACCCGCTGCAACCATATTTTGCAAAACAGTATCCCTACGGTTGGTCGAAGTCTCAACAGAATTTAATGGATTATACAATTCTGGTCCCTTGAGCATCCCTGCTAGAGTGGCCGCCTGATCAAGCGTTAGTTGTGAAGCCGATACACCGAAATATTTCTTACTTGCATCTTCAACACCCCATATCCCATTTCCAAAGTAGGCATTATTGAGGTACATAGTAAGGATTTGCTCCTTGCTGTATTTCTTGGTCAACTCTAAGGCAAGGAAAAACTCCTTGGCCTTCCGTTCAACGGTCTGGTCCTGGGAAAGATAGGCATTTTTCGCCAACTGTTGAGTGATGGTGGACCCCCCTCCAGAACGACCCGCTGTAAGGATAGCTAGAAAGAAACGACCGTAGTTAATCCCATCATTTTTATAAAAGGAACGGTCCTCTGTCGCGACGACAGCATTTTGCAAGTCTTTACTGATATCTGTCAGTTCAACATAGGTTCCCTTTTGACCTGATAGGGCTCCTGCCTCTTTTTCTTCGCGGTCAAAAATCAGAGTTCGCGTTTTCAAGGCATTTTGCAAATCATTGACATTGGTCGACTTGGCTATTGCAAATAGGTAGGTTCCTACTAGCAAACCTGCACTTAACCCTAAAATGATGACGATCTTTGTCAGATGATAACGACGCCAAAATTTCCGAATCGGGCCTACTTGGGACAATTTTTTTCTGTCGCTCCGTGAACGACGCATGCTAGTCGAATCAGACTCCGCTGATTCATTCGTTTCTTTTTTAAAGAGAGAAAGAAACTTCTCAAATAATTTATCTAATTTCATGCGTTTATTTTATCATCTTCACCATAGGAACTCAAGAATTTAGCTACTCCCTATCCAAATAGGGCTTTTTTTGTTACAATATCTGTATGCAATTCACATTTACATTACCATCATCCTTGCCTCAAATGACGGTCAAACAATTTCTAGAGGAACAACTCCTCATCCCTAGAAAAATCCGTCATTTTTTGAGAATAAAGAAGAATATCTTAATTAATCACGAAGAAGTTCACTGGAACGAGATGGTCAAACCAGGGGATGTTTGCCAGTTGACTTTTGACGAGGAAGATTATCCCCCAAAAGAAATCCTTTGGGGCAATCCAGACCTCGTTCAAGAGGTTTATCAAGACCAACATCTCATTATCGTCAACAAGCCAGAAGGAATGAAAACTCACGGAAATCAACCTGATGAAATCGCCCTTCTCAACCATGTCAGCGCATACGTCGGGCAAACTTGTTATGTCATTCATCGCCTGGATATGGAAACAAGCGGTTTAGTACTTTTCGCCAAAAATCCTTTTATCCTACCCATTCTCAATCGTTTGTTGGAGAAAAAGGAAATCGCTCGTGAGTACTGGGCACTCGTAGAGGGACGAGTAGAGAGTAAAGAACTTGTCTTTCGAGATAAAATTGGTCGTGATCGACACGATCGCAGAAAACGAGTGGTGGACGTCAAAAACGGGCAACAGGCTGAAACGCATATCAGTCGATTAAAGCAATTTCCAAACAAAATAACTCTTGTTCGTTGCAAACTAAAGACCGGTCGAACGCATCAGATTCGTGTTCACCTTTCCCATCATAAGCATCCTATCCTGGGCGATCCTCTCTATAACACTAACTCAAAAACAAATCGACTAATGCTTCACGCCTTTCGACTATCCTTTACCCATCCACTCACTTTAGAAAAATTGACTTTTACTACTCTCTCGGATACTTTCGAAAAAGAATTAAAACAAAATGGATGACACCATCATCCATTTTTCTATATAAAAAAGCAAGACCAGGTGGCCTTGCTTTTATCGACTCAAGAATTATTTAGCGATTTTTGCAAAGTATTCAAGAGTACGAACAAGTTGTGAAGTGTAAGACATTTCGTTGTCGTACCATGATACAACTTTAACCAATTGTTTACCGTCAACGTCAAGAACTTTAGTTTGAGTTGCGTCAAACAATGAACCAAATGACATACCTACGATATCAGAAGATACGATTGGATCTTCAGTGTAACCGTATGATTCGTTAGAAGCTGCTTTCATAGCTGCGTTTACTTCATCAACAGTAACGTTCTTTTCAAGAACTGCTACCAATTCAGTTACAGAACCTGTTGGAACAGGAACACGTTGAGCAGCTCCGTCCAATTTACCGTTCAATTCAGGGATAACCAAACCGATTGCTTTAGCAGCACCAGTTGAGTTAGGAACGATGTTAGCTGCAGCAGCACGAGCACGGCGAAGGTCACCTTTACGGTGTGGTCCATCAAGAACCATTTGGTCACCAGTGTAACCGTGGATAGTAGTCATCAAACCTTCAACGATACCGAAGTTGTCATGAAGAGCTTTAGCCATTGGAGCCAAACAGTTTGTAGTACATGAAGCACCTGAGATAACTGTTTCAGTACCATCAAGAATATCATGGTTAGTGTTAAATACAACTGTTTTAACATCTGATCCACCAGGAGCAGTGATAACAACTTTCTTAGCACCACCAGCGTGCAAGTGTTTTTCAGCAGCTGCTTTAGTAGCAAAGAAACCAGTTGCTTCAAGAACGATTTCTACACCGTCGTTAGCCCAGTCGATTTGTTCTGGATCACGTTCAGCAGAAACTTTAACGAATTTACCGTTAACTTCAAATCCGCCTTCTTTAACTTCTACAGTACCGTCGAAACGACCTTGAGTTGTATCGTATTTCAACAAGTGTGCAAGCATCACTGGATCTGTAAGGTCGTTGATGCGAGTAACTTCAACACCTTCTACATTTTGGATACGGCGGAAAGCAAGACGACCGATACGTCCGAAACCGTTAATACCAACTTTAACTACCATTAGTGATTTCCTCCTTATGAAAATCATGAAAATTTTATTGTGAAAAGAGTAACTTGAATCACTGCAAATCACCTTTCAACATTATTATTATATAACTATTTAAGTAGAATTGCAAGTATGGGCGTTGATTTTCTCTCTTGCTTTTCTACTTTTCAATCCCCTTCATTCACCTAGACTTTTATTTCTAGGTTCTTCTATCCTATCCGCATAACCTTCTCTTCTCATAGTTCAACCCTAACTTCAGAAATAGGACTATAAAAAGAGACAGGATATTTCCTGCCTCTAGGCTGATAAACGGTTATTTACGACGTCCTGGACGTTCTTTGTAACCATAGTAAGAATCTTCAATGATCTCTTGCATATGGTCAACCATTGGAAGACGTGGGTTAGCTGGTGAACATTGGTCTTCATAGGCAAGGAAGGCTAATTCACGTGAATGTTTCTTCCATTCTTTTTCGTCGATTCCTTGAGCCTTGAAGTTCATTTGGATACCGACACGCTCACCAAGTTCGTAAACAGCTTTTGCATAAGATTCTACACCTTCTTCTGGAGTAGAAGCTGGCAAGCCAAGCATACGAGCAATATCTTGGTATTTTTCATCAGCACGGTAGTAGTTGTACTTAGGCCATGTTGCTGTCTTAGCCGGACGTGTACCGTTGTAGCGGATAACGTATGGAAGCAAGATAGCATTGGTACGACCGTGGATAGTGTGAAATTGCGCACCAATCTTATGAGCCATTGAGTGAGAAATACCCAAGAATGCATTGGCGAAGGCCATACCTGCAATAGTTGAAGCATTATGCATCTTTTCACGTGAATGGAAATCTGCATTCTTCACAGAGCTTTCAAGATTTTCAAAAACAAGTTTGATTGCTTGAAGGGCAAGACCATCAGTGTAGTCGCTAGCCATTTGAGATACGTATGCTTCTGTTGCATGAGTCAATACGTCCATACCAGTATCAGCAGCAACAAATCCTGGGACAGTCAATACTAAAGCAGGGTCTACGATTGCCACAGTAGGTGTCAATGAGTAGTCAGCGATTGGGTATTTACGGTTATTTGCTTTATCAGAGATAACGGCAAACGGTGTCACTTCTGAACCTGTACCAGAGGTTGTAGGGATTGCGATAAACTTAGTCTTTTTACCAAGCAATGGGAACTTGAAGGCACGTTTACGGATATCCATGAATTTTTGAACAAGATCACGGAAGTCCACTTCTGGTTGCTCATAGAAGAGCCACATTACTTTCGCAGCATCCATTGGTGAGCCACCACCAAGAGCGATGACTGTATCAGGTTTGAAGGAACGCATAATCTCTGTACCACGTTCAACTGTTGTGATATCTGGATCTGGTTCTACATCTGCAAAGATTTGGTAAACAACCTTATTACGACGAAGATCGAGTTGCTCGATGATACGATCTAGAAAACCAAGTTCCACCATAGCGTGGTCTGTAACGATCATGACACGTTCAACGTCACGACATTTTTGAAGGTATTGAATTGAATCACGTTCAAAGTATGTTTTTGAAGGAAGTTTCATCCATTGCATGTTATTTCTCCGTCTTCCGACTTTTTTGATGTTTAAGAGGTTGATGGCGCTGACGTTATCCCCAACTGAGTTGCGTCCGTAAGAACCACATCCAAGTGTCAATGATGGTAAGAAGGCGTTATAAACGTCCCCGATACCTCCAAAAGTAGAAGGTGAGTTACAAATAACACGAATAGCTTTAACGGCTTTACCAAATTCTTTAGTCAATTCTTCGTCAGCTGTATGGATTGCTGCTGAGTGTCCAAGACCGTTGAATTCAACCATTTGGCGTGCTTTGTTAATTCCGTCTTCACGGCTTTCAGATTTCAAAACTGCAATAACTGGTGACAATTTCTCACGAGTCAATGGTTCTTTTTCACCAACTTCTTTACATTCTGCAGCAAGAATGTTTGTCCCTTCTGGAACTGTAAATCCTGCTTGCTCTGCAATCCAAGTTGCTGGTTTACCAACGATGTCTGCATTAAGTTTAGCACCAGCACAGTTTTTGCTATTGGCTTTTACTCCGAAGCAGAATTCTTCAAGAAGGGCTTTTTCTTTTTTGTTTACAAAGTAAGTGTGGTAAGACTTGAATTCTTCTACAAATTCATCGTAAATTTCTTTATCAATAATTACAGCTTGTTCAGATGCGCAGACCATACCATTATCAAATGATTTAGACATCACGATATCGTGAGCAGCCTGGCGGATATTTGCTGATTTTTCAACATAAGCTGGTACATTTCCGGCACCTACCCCAAGTGCTGGCTTCCCACATGAGTAAGCCGCCTTAACCATAGCATTACCACCAGTCGCAAGGATAGTCGCAATACCTTCGTGATTCATAAGGGCACTTGTTGCTTCCATAGAAGGTTGCGTAATCCATTGCACACAGTTTTCAGGCGCACCAGCTGCGATAGCTGCATCGCGGACAATACGTGCTGCATGAGCAGATGATTCTTGAGCTGATGGGTGAAATGCAAAGACGATTGGGTTACGTGTCTTCAATGAAATCAATGATTTGAAGATTGCTGTTGATGTTGGGTTTGTTGTAGGAGTAATACCACAAACAACACCAACTGGTTCAGCGATAAGGGTCAAGCCTGTTACATCGTCTTCTTCGATAACACCAACAGTTTTCGTATGACGCATGTTGTTTACCACGTGTTCACAAGCAAACAAGTTCTTAGTTGCTTTATCTTCAAATACACCACGTCCTGTTTCTTCAAAGGCATGTAAAGCCAATTCTCCGTGGGCATCCAAAGCTGCTACTGATGCTTTGGCTACGATGTAGTCTACTTGTTCTTGGTCTAACTTGCGCATTTCTTCGAGCGCAACTAAGCCTTTTTGTACCAAATCATCAACATGCTTTTCAGCTGCGAGTTTCTTTTCCTCAGGTGTTACAGTTTTTTTATCAGCCATATTTTCCTCCATAGCTTTCAAGGATTTAATCCTTTGTTAATTTTTTCACAAGTTTATTATAACGCATTATTTAAACTTTGTAAACAGTTTCATAAATATTTCACAAAGTTTTTTTATAATTTGTGAAATAATTCTCATTAGCTCTGTTATTAGGTATTTCTCCCTAAAGATTGTGATTTTTTATCAAATATTTTTTATTTCACAAACTCCTTGTAAGAAGGTCTTGGAAATAAACGCTTTTCCAAGCAAGCGCTTTCTTTTTTGTTTTTGAGAATAGCCCCCTAATCTGGAGACTATTGTTTCTGTTGAAAAACACCTTGTTTAAAAGTTCCTTCATAGATAACTTCTTGCTCTGTTGTCAATTTCCCTTGGCCTTCAGCCTGACCATTTACAAAATCACCTTCGTATTTCCAACCAGATTTTGACTGGAAAGTTCCCTTCCCATTGAAAGCTCCATTATTGAAATCACCTGTATATTGGTCTCCATTTTCAAAGGTCATGGTGCCCTGACCATTCATCTTTCCTCTTACCAAGGTTCCATCATAAACAAGGGCACCACCATCAAGTGTCAGGACGCCCTTTTTAGGTGTATTTAGTAGAAAAACTGAGACCGCACAGATAACGATTAGAAGGACAGTTGCAATCTCTATACGTGGACGAGTTAGATAAACTCGATATTTTTCGAAGATTTCTTTAAGCTTTTCCATTGTCACTCTCATTTTCTAAACGATCTAGCCAGCTTTGACATCCACTTGTGATGCGCGCATAAGTTTCCTCAAAATCTCCTGTGTACCATGGATCTGGAACACTTTCGGACGCAAAAGAGTAGATTTTGTGCTGTAGTTCCTGAGGGCACATTTGACGCAAATCTGAAACGTTTGAAGCATCCATACCGATAATGTAATCAAATGACTCAAAGTCTTCTCTGCGAATCTGAAGCGATGTTTTGTCTTTGTCATAAGGAATCTGATACTGCTGGAAAATCCCTTGCGTTCCCTTATGAATCGGATTACCATGTTCCCATGATGATGTTGCCCGACTCTCAACTTGGTAATCGCTCGTCATGGATTTCATCACAAACTCCGCCATGGGGCTACGGCAGATATTTCCTAGGCATACAAATACTATTTTTTTCATCCCTTTTCCTCTCATCTCATAGAAAAACGGGAGTGACAGATCCCGTTTTATTCTTCGATTACTCCGCTTTCATTGACAACTGACCCTTCTGGTGTCACAGCTTCTTTAAGCGGCAAAACTGTTTTGATAGCAGCCAATTCAAAGGTCAAATAGACCCCGTCTACATCAAGAACAATTGTTTGCTTTTCAGTATCTACTTCATCCACTGTTCCATAAAGTCCGCCGATTGTGATTACTTCATAGCCTTTTTGAAGCTTGTTCAAGCTTTCCATACGCTTTTGAGCCTGTTTCTTTTGAGAGCGTTGCATAAAGAACATCAAGCCCATCATTGCTACTAACATGATTAAAAAAGTAATATTTGGATTCATTGTTTTCTCCTTTATATTTTACATAGGACTACTATATCAAATTTCATCTACTTTTACAAGATTGCACCTTGCTTTTATGCTGATAAAAAAATCAGAGTTTTCACTCTGATTTCTGCAATTATTTCAAGTTTTGGACGACTTTGACTAGATTTTCTACCGTAAATCCGTACTCTGCCAATACTTTTGATGCTGGGGCAGATGCTCCGAAGGTATCAATACCGAGAACTGCACCATCTAGACCGACATATTTGTACCAGTTTTGAGTTGCACCCATTTCAACTGCAACACGATGGCGGACTGCATTTGGAAGGATTTCTTCCTTGTAAGCTGCGTCTTGTGCGTCAAAGACATCTGTAGATGGCATGCTGACTACACGGACTTTTGCGCCTTGACTAGCCAATTCTTTGGCAGCTGCGACAGCTAGATTGACCTCTGAACCTGTCGCAATCAAGATAGTGTCAAAGTCTGCTGCATTTTCATAGACAACATAGGCACCTTTCGCAACTTTGTCAAAGTCTGTTCCCTCTTCGACAGTCAAGTTTTGACGCGTCAAGACAAGGGCAGTTGGTGTTTTTTCGCTTGTCACGGCAAGGTACCAAGCTGCTTGAGTTTCACGCGCATCTGCTGGGCGGAAAACATTTAGATTTGGCATGGCACGAAGACCAGCTAAATGCTCAACGGGTTCGTGAGTTGGACCATCTTCCCCAACTGCGATCGAATCGTGGGTAAAGACATAAGTCACAGGAAGTCCTTGCAAGGCTGACAAACGGACAGCTGCCTTCACATAGTCAGAGAAGACGAAGAAGGTTCCACCATACACACGAAGTCCACCATGAAGAGCCATCCCATTCAAGATAGTTCCCATTGCAAATTCACGAACACCAAACTGAATATTACGGTTCAAACGATTGGCATCATCTTGAAGTCCGTCCGTTTTGATATAAGTCATGTTTGAGTGGGCTAGGTCAGCTGATCCACCTAGGAAGGTTGGCAACTTAGCAGCTACAACGTTCAAGGCATCTTGGCTTGAGTTACGAGTGGCTTGAGAAAAGCCGTTTTCTATAGCTGGGAAGTCTGCTGGGGTCACTTCAACTGGATCACGTCCGTCGATGATAGCCTCTACTTCTGCAGCCAGTTCTGGATGAGCCTCTTTATAGTCAGCAACTAATTTAGTCCAAGCTTGATAAGCTGATGCACCACGGTCTGCAACATTTTTCTTGAAATCAGCATATACTTCAGCTGGGATTTCAAATGGTTCATAGTCCCAACCGAGCGCTTGGCGAGTTGCTGCAGTTTCATCTGCTCCAAGAGGAGCACCGTGTACGGCATTAGTTCCTTGTTTGTTTGGAGAACCATATCCAATCACAGTCTTCACTTCAATCAAAGATGGTTTGCCTGAAGCTTTAGCAGCTTCGATAGACGCATGGATTGCTTCCAAGTCTGTTCCATCTTCAACCAAGGCTGTATGCCAGCCGTAAGCATTGTAGCGATCACGAACACTTTCAGTGAAAGAATCCTTTGTCTCACCATCCAAGTTGATATCATTTGAATCATAAAGAACCACCAACTTGTCGAGTTTTTGCAAACCTGCGTATGAAGCCGCCTCACTTGAGACACCTTCCATCAAATCTCCATCTCCACAGATCACATAAGTATAGTGGTCAAAGATATTAAAACCTTCGCGGTTATATTTGGCTGCTAAGAAACGTTCTGCTTGGGCAAAACCAGTAGCAGTAGAAATCCCTTGTCCTAGAGGACCAGTTGTAGCGTCAACCCCTGCTGTATGGCCAAATTCTGGGTGACCTGGCGTTTTGGAACCCCATTGGCGGAAGTTCTTGACTTCATCCATGCTAACATCTTCAAAACCAGAAAGGTGAAGAAGGGCATAGAGAAGCATAGAGCCGTGTCCTGCTGAAAGAATAAAGCGATCGCGGTTGATCCAGTTTGGTTGAGCTGGATTGATACGAAGTTGCTTTGTAAAGAGGCTATAGGCCATTGGAGCAGCCCCCATAACCACCCCTGGGTGACCTGAGTTTGCTTTGTTGATGGCGTCAATACCTAGAAAACGAATTGCATTAACAGATAGATTTGACATAGAATTTCCTTTCTCTTTGAGGTGATTAATGAATCACACATCCTATCTTACTATTATATGAAAAAATGTATAGAATAGCAATAAAACAATTTAAGCTCCTCTAGTATATTTATCCTCTCGTCATCTCATAATAAGGCAACAATCGAGTATAAGCGTCTTCTAGCTTCTCCAATATCGATTCTACTGACTGATTTTCAATGAAGGAAATATCTGACTTGACCAAAACTTTACGAACTTCCTGATTTCGCACTTTCTCTCGTAAAGTACGACGATTTTCTTCTGTAGCCTCTATCTTATGACTTTCTCCATTTGAGTAGACTAAATAATAAATTCCTTCTACCACTGGAAACTCTAAAATCTTGGCTTGCTTGTCCAAAGTCTGTTCGTCTTTCTTACGTTCGATGAAACTAACTTCTAGTGAAACACCAAAATCAGAAGGAGCTCCATATAAGCGCAGAGCTAACATAGGTTCTGATACCTTTCCCTCTCTCTGTAGATAGGCCCAAAAATGTGGTCGTAAGCGTTGCGCTTGGTTCATCCACTGACTAGTCTGTTGCAGTTTCCATTCTGGATGATTAGCTTGAAAAGTTTTAGCCAGTTCTGTAAAAGACTTCCGAGCCTCTTGACCTTTTTTCCGTAATTCCAGCATTTTTTCTCGCTTATCACCTGCTTTATCCGGATTACGGTACTGAATCCCTGCAAATGATATGTATTCTCTAACTGCTTTTATCATATCTCAACTGTTCCTTTCCTAGCAAAAAATCAGGACAAACCTGATTTTACTTTCCTTATTCTGCATCTACGACAACATAGCGATTTGGCTCATCACCCTCAGAATAACTCGTCACACCATCCATGCGCGAAATAATGCGATGGATAATCTTGCGTTCGCTATTTGACATTGGATCTGTTTGCTGGCTACGTCCTTCCTCTAATGCACGAATCGCCAATTTTTGAGCGTAGGTTTGCAACACTTCTGCACGGTGTTCAACGTAATCATTGACGTTGATTGTGATATAAAAAGTTCTTGAATAGCGATTGTAGAGGTAGTTTTGTGCCAAAAGCTGAAGTGCTTTCAATACTTTCCCGTGATAGCCAATAATGCGACCAGGTTCATTGGTATCAATTTGCAGGTTGATAATGCGACGATTATAGTCGCTTGAAATGACACCTTCGACATCTATATCATTCAAAATCGTTTGAACATAATTAGTCACTTCTGTCGCTACTTGTTCAATATCATAGCTCTGTTCAACTTTTAATCCTAAATCTTCTAGGGATTGCCCCTTTTCCTGCTCTTGTTCATCCACAATTTCTGGGGATTCTGTTGGCGCTTCCGTTCTAGCTTCTTCTATTTGCAACTCATTTAGAATTTCAATATGCCCGGTCTCTTCAAGAATTGTGCTGGCATGTTTCTCATTTTTCAAGATTTCAGCCTTGATTTCATCAGAAACTCCCTGACCTTCCTCTTCGATTTTTTTAATCGCTTCAACAACATGGCCAAGATCAACTGTCGCCTCTGTTACTGTCTTAACAGGTTCGTTTTGCTCATTGATTTCTTTTGGAACACCTTTTACTGCTTGTTGATTGGCCTTAATCACCGTCGTTTCACTAATTGCCTCAATATCAACTTGAGCTGGTTTTTGCCCAAATAAGCCTAAAAAACCTTTCTTCTCTTTGGACACAACCTTTATATGAGTCTTCATTCGAGGAAGACCTAACTCTTTCAATCCCTTTTGAATTGCTTCTTCAACTGTTGAACCCGTATATAACACCATGACCAGATTCCTCCTTATTACTTCATTTTTTGAGCCTTTTTCTTGGCTTTTCTTTTTCTGTTTTCCAAATCTTTTTTAGCTTGTACTTCTGCTTCGCGCGCTGCAATAATCTTAAAAGGATTATTTAAGAAGTAAGTCTGCAAAACTTGATAAGCATTGGATACTGCCCAGTACAATGCTACACCACTAGGCGAAGAGATGGCAAAGATAAAAATTAGTACCGGCATCCCGTACATCATCCCTGTCATAGCTCCACTTTTTTCGGGTAAAGCTTTATTCGATAACCAACTACTCAAGAAGGTAAAGACTGCCGCCAAAATCGGAAGGACAAAACTTGTATCTACTCCTCCCAAATTAATCCATAAAAAGTGACCTGTTTTTAAAAAGTCTACTCGACTCAAGGCTTGAAAGAGCGCCAAGAGAACCGGCATTTGTATTAAAATTGGCCAGAGAGAGGATGAATGCTTGATCCCTAACTCTTTATAGACCTTACGCATCTCCTGGTCTAGCTTGGTTCTACTTTCCATATCACGACCCGGATATTGCTCTCGCAAAGCCTTGATGCGTGGTTGGGCTTCTTGCATTTTTCTAGAGGCAACCATCTGTGTCTGAAAAACTGGCAATAAAATCGTCCGAATCAATATTGTGAAGAGAATAATCCCCACTCCGATACTAATGTCAAAGGACAAAAAGCGGATGATTTCAGCAAAAAAATAGACAAATTTACTCCATATATCTGTAGAATCTGCTGTAACATCGCTTGTCCCACAGGCCGTCATGACAACTAAAGACAAGCCCAACAAACTAGTCAACTGTAGTTTCTTTTTCACTCCCATTTCCATCCTGGTAAATCTTTGATAACTTTAATACGTGGAGTAGGTTTTTCTCCATCTCTGCATATTCCAAAGTTTCCACCCCTTTTCGGGCAATCACGACAAAATCAACATGCTCTACTAAACTCCCTTTTACACTTTGTAGAATGTGTCGGATTCGTCTCTTAATTTGATTTCTGGTAACTGCATTCCCCAGCTTTTTGCTGACGGACAGTCCTACTCGAAAATGGTTTTGCTGGTTTTCCAATTGGTAGACAACAAATTTTCGATTAGCAAAACTTGTTCCGTCTTCGAAAATCGCCTTAAAATCTTTCTCTCTTTTTACACGAAAGTTTTTCTTCAAAACTCAACTCCATCTATTAAATTACTACTATTATACCATATTTTTCGAAAAAGCCAATAACAGCAAGGTTTTAGAGATTTCCCCAAGCAAAAAAGCTGGAGAGCAAACTCTCCAACTCTTTTTACATGTACATTAGTTCTTATTTTAGTTATTTTTTGAATCGTTCAACATCACGTGCGATGACCAATTCTTCATCTGTTGGGATCACCAAGACACGGATTTTCGCTGCGTCAGTTGAGATGTCTCCAGTCACACCAAAGACGTTCTTTTCTGGATCCACATCACATCCAAACCAAGAAATTCCTGAAATAACATCTCCACGTACTGCTGTGGCATTTTCACCAACACCAGCTGTAAAGATAATCGCATCTGCACCGTTCAAAACTGCCAAATACTGACCAATGTATTTTTGAATACGATCAATATACATCTCATAGGCCAAGGTCGCATTATGGTCGCCTGACTTTACTGCAGCCATAACATCACGCATGTCACTTGATTTTTCAGACACACCTAAAAGCCCAGACTCACGATTGAGAATACGACTGATATCTTCTGGTGTATTGAAGTCCTCTGTATATTGCATGAGATAAGGAATAATAGCGGGATCGATGTCGCCTGTACGAGTCCCCATCATGATACCACCAAGTGGAGTGAATCCCATAGAAGTATCAACAGACTGACCGCCTTTGACAGCTGTAATAGAAGCACCATTACCAATATGGCAGGTAATCAGTTTCAAGTCCTCTAGTGGTCGCCCCAAAACTTTAGCTGCTTCTTCTGCCACAAACTGATGGCTTGTCCCGTGAGCTCCATACTTACGAACTTTATTTTCAGTATAGTATTTGTTCGGCAGAGGGTAGCGATAGGCTTTCTCTGGCATGGTTGTATGAAATGATGTATCAAAAACAACAACGCTGGTAATATCTGGAAGCAACTCCTTGAAGGCACGAATTCCTGCCGCGTTGGCTGGGTTATGAAGAGGAGCCAAGAGTCCCAACTCTTCAACCTTTTCCAAAACATCTCCCTCTACCAAGGTTGATTCTTTAAAATATTCACCACCAGCCACAACACGGTGCCCGACACCAGTAATTTCATCATAACCTTTGATAATGTCAAAACGAATCAAATCATCTAACAAGATTTTAACTGCTTGTGTATGGTCGTCAATATCAAGAATTTGTTGTTCAGAACGTCCGTCAAATTTTACAGTTGAAATAGAGTCCTTCAAACCGATGCGTTCAATCAAGCCTTTGGCCAATACTACTTCTTCTGGCATTTGGTAGAGTTGCCATTTCAAACTTGAGCTTCCTGCATTGATTGCAATTGTTTTTGTCATAAGATGATACCCCTTTTAAGCGTTTTCATCCATTATAACAAATTCTTGCTTAATTTTCAGTACCTTGACTCCATTTTTGAAAATTTTCTTTAAATTTCATTAATGCAGCTGGATCTTGCAAACTTTCTAGCGGATAGATAAACGGAACCAACTCCTTTTCAGCTTTCTTTTGTAAAACAAAGATTGTCTTGGCTTGGCTAGCATGAGAAAATAGTGTCTCTGGCAAGCTAATTATCGCAACTAAGCTCGCTTTCTTTTTAAGCCAACCTTTTAACAAATCACTTTGAGGACTGGTCAACAAGTCGCTCGGAGCTAGAAAAATAGCATAACCATCTAACTTGAGATACTTGAGGCCTTGCTCCATCAGCAAATGATGGGCATAGGTATGTTCTTGGCTAGAAGCCACTTGATAGCGTGAAGCGATGGCATCGTCTGGGTAATAGCCGACAGGCAAGTCGCTAATGACCACATCGCTTTCTTTAAGCATTTGCGGACGAACAGCGTCACCCTGAACAAAACCAGCCTGCAAACCAATCACATCTGCCATACTAGCCGCCAAATCAATCAGTAAGTCATCCACTTCGATTCCCAAGTAATCCACTTTTTTAGCAAGAGAAGTCAAGAAAGTAGCACCCAGAATTCCCATGCCAGAGCCTATTTCGAGTATGCTAATTTCCTCTTGTTCAAACAACTCTTCCACAATAAGTACCAATAGGAGGGAAATGGCATCTGGTGTAAACTGGTGATTGGCCTGTAAAAGCTCCGTTTGTCCTGCCTTCATCAAGAGAAACTGGTAGGTCTTGAGCCACTCTTCCTTGCGAAGCGCTAAGCGTTTAAGGGCTTGATTGTTCTCTTTGACCTGGTCTAGTTCAGTCTCGCCATCTAGGTAGATACTATTTTGCTCTACCAAGGCATCATAAAAGTTGGTCGCCAAATCACTTTGGATGACTTGGACATTCTCTAGTAAATACGTATAAGCTTGTTCAATTTTTTCAAAATCCATATTCCTATCTTATCAAATTTCCCCTATTTTTTCCATCTGAAGAGAAAAAATCACTGCTTTAGTTAGCGAGTGATTTTTGGGCTACTGTTAAAAAGAGTTCTGAGTAATTTCCTTGAAACAAGTCTTCAGCGCTATAGAGAATCTGACTACCAATGCTTGAAAAACCAAACTGGGCGAGCTTGGTTTCCAGTTCAGCTAAATCAAAACCATGGTGATTGGTATCTGTCTTGACAAAATCAGCAATAAGCACTTGTCCATTCTCCCTAAGATGATGGTGAAACATGGCAAGAGTCGCATCTAGATCAGGCATATGATGAAGAACCCGACTGACAATAATCAGGTCAAATTGCTGCTCCAAGGGATTTGCCAGTAAATTCTGCTCCAAGAGTTGAAGATTCCTGATTTCTTGCTGATTTGCTTTCAAACGGGCTTGCTCTAGCATT
Organism: bacterium; assembly: GCA_905221385.1. GTDB lineage: Bacteria > Bacillota > Bacilli > Lactobacillales > Streptococcaceae > Streptococcus. Next base: position 26,926 of record CAJNCV010000015.1, on the reverse strand, counting down.
TTCTCCGAGATGTCTACAAGGGTAACCGACTTGGTCTGCTTGGCTAGGGGCAAGGTTAATAGACCCGTCCCACCACCGAAATCCAATATTTCCTTGTCTGATAGAAGATCAATCTGTTTTTCAACTGCTTGACAAACCAAGTTTGCAAGAAAGATATTTTTAGGCGAATCAAAGGCTTCTGCTTTGTGATTAAAATCATGTTTCATGCTTTTAGTTTAGCACAAAGTAGTTGAATTGACTAGGAATTGTCTTTCTTTTCAGGCTTCTCTTCTGATTTTTTCTTCCCTGCTTGATTGCTTGAATCAGTCGCTACCTCTTCCTTTTTAGCTGTTTTCTTTTCTTGGGTTTTCATCGGAGGAAAGAGAAATTCATAGTTGCCCTTATTCATACGAACACTTGTTGCAAAACCAGTTTTCGTATTTTGATAAGTGACTTTTCCTAAGTTGAAGACTCGTTCCCCACTTTCTTGCTCAGCCTTATCTTTACTTCGCTTGGCCATGGCAAAAGCAACCAACTTTTCTTTGTTTAGGGCAAAGTCTTTGTGATGGGCTACTTGCCGATTCAAATAAAACTGCAACAAAAGACTAAAGATAGCTACCATGGTGACTGCATATAGGAGAACACCTGCCTTAACTTTTTGCTTTTTCCACACGATAGATGAACTCCCTTTCTAAGCCTTTTTGAAATTGGAAGCGAAAGCGAACCAATTGATTTTCCTCTGTAATCTGAGCGAATTTAAGTCCATAAACCATAGGCTGATAGCCCCGGCCACTGCTATCGGTTTTCCGAAAGTCGTCCGATTTGGACTTGCCCATAGCGATATCCTTGCCATCTTGCCTCACATAGAGGCGATTGCCTTCCACCTTTTCGAACTGCGAACGCTCTAACTCCGCCTCCAGCTGATCCACAAACAAGAACCATTCCTTTTGCTCGCTTTGCTGCTGGTAGCGAACTTCTGAAATGAGGAGCTGACTCATGGCTTGAAAGAGGAGCAAGCCTCCGCTAATGACGATAAGGGCAATCAGAGATTCTAAAAGAGTGAACGCTCTTACCTTACTGCTCTTTAAGGTCGAGCAACTTCTCTGAACCATGGTAGACCTCCAATCCCTTTTCACTAGAAAACACCTGAATCTCCACTCCGTTTATGTTTACCTGATTTTGACCTGTCTGCAGAGCCATCTTAGCCACATGTAAGACTTCTTCCTTTTGCAAGATTTCTGCCTCTTCTTGTCTATTTTTCTGAATTTGTCCCAAGAGGAGGGTTGCAATACTGGCAAATATGGCTAGCGCTACTACTGCTTCTAGTAAGATCACTGCCTTAATTTTTAGTTTCCTTAATGCGTTTAATTTTTCCATTTCCTAGATATAATTGATAGCGAATCGCTCCTTTGCTGGTCTGAAATTCAACCTTAGCCAGGGACGAATTGCCCCCAGCTCGGTCAAAGTGAATCGTCTGTCCTGACGGTGTCTGAATCCCTTTGGGAACAGTCAACTTCTGACTACCATTGCTGATTGTCTGTCCATCTAGGTTCAAGCTGGTCTTTTGCTGACTGGCTAGACTGCGTTTTTGAGTTTCCCGATAGAGTTCTTCAAATTCCATAAAGAAAATCTGCTCCTCTACCGCTGCAAAACTGGACTGGACTGAACCAGACAAGCCCAAGGCAATGATACTCACAAGCCCCAAAACCAAGAGACTTTCTAACATAGTAAAGGCCTTAATCTGCAACAGTTTGACTTGTTTTTTGTTTTGCATGGTATTCTTTATAAGCCTTGGCTTGCTCTGCTGTGATGCGACCGTCTGCCTGTAATTTGCTTAGGCTAGCATCTTCATTCTTGTCCAGACTATAGAGTTCTGCCTGACTTTCCACCACCTTAACAACAGCAGCTTTTCCTTTGTCATTCACTGCATCCTTTTGTTTGGTCAAATTAGGCACAAAGAGCAAGAGAAGTACGCTGATGATTAAAAGGACGATCAACATTTCCACGAGAGTAAAGGCTTTCGCCTTGGCTTTTTTCAAATTTGTCATAAGTTTTTTCATTTTAAAAATTTACCTCCATATTTTGATACATGGGCATAAGCATTGCCGCATAAAGTAAAACGATAATCAGGGCCACAAAGATAAAGACCAGTGGCTGCACCAAATTCATGGTGCGGTTGACTCGGGTAAAAAAGGCTTCCCAAATTTTTTCTGCATAGATTTCCAACTCACTCCCCAGCTTGGACTTGACTTCTCCATACTCGATGATGAGACTTAACTCCCCCTTAAAGAATGGATAAGTCGCTATAGTCTGAGAAAATTCCTGACCATTTTGCAGGGCTTGAGCTAGATCTTGACCGATTTCTTTAAAGAGCTGGGAACCTTGTTCCTGCATGATCTGAAAAATCTGCGTCAGCTCCATTCCCTGCGAAATCATATTTCCCCATTCACGCGCGTAATAAGCTGTCAGATAAGTCTGGACAAAGATTCCTAGAAAGGGAATCCGTGCCAACATCGAGAAGACCCGCATCTTGGAACTTCTTTTGTAGAAAGTGAGAGCTAAAAGTAAGGATAGAGAGCAAACCAGCACTAGTCCCAGAAAAATTTGTGGCAGATTGCCAATGATTTGGGTAGCGATATTGCTACTGTCCAGTTGAGGCAGCAAATAGTTTCTCAACCCCAGCATGATTAGCAGAAGAAACCCCAGCAAAATCAGGGGATAAGTCGCCACTTCGATTAACTTTTTCTTGACCTTGGCTAAATTATCCAGATATTCTTCTATCTTTCCCAAACTCAGATGAAGATTCCCGTGCACCTCAGCTAGGGATAACTGGGTCACAATAGCACTTGAAAAACCCAAACTGTCCATCATTTCTGAGAAGGATTTTCCTTGAGACAAGCCTTGGTGCATCTGGGCCACATAGTCCTTTTCCAGCAAGGCACTTCTCCCCAAGAAAGAAATAATTTCCACCAAATGAAAGCCACTGGAGAAGAGGTTGTTAAACAAGGTGATGATTTTCTTTTGCTTAGCTGTAACTAATTTTTTCCGTTTCAGCCTGAAGACTTGTGATATGTCCATCTTTAAGAAGCTGGTCAATTTGCGCATTCCAGCTGGTTGGCTGGTATTCTTGATAGTCTTGGTTTGCAAAATCAACGATCCCTCCTCCCCCGATTAATCTCTGGTAGCAGACGCCTTGCAGAACAACTGCTAGTTCCTCCTCCGTCACACCCAACTCCAGAAGGCGTTCATAAACTCCTCGGATACTCTTGGCATGAATGGTTGAAAAGACTGTCGCACCTGTCAAACTGGCTCTGACAACTGCACGCGCCGTCTCGCTATCCCGAATTTCACCAATAATCAAGAGGTCAGGGCGATGTCGGAGAGACAGTTTGATCAGATTTTCATAGGTCAGTCCGATTGCCTCATTCAACTGCAATTGCAACATCTCTTCCTGCTTGATCTCGACAGGATCTTCGATAGACATGACTTGCTGTCCCTTAAAAAGAGACTTGGCTAATTCGTGCATCAGCGTCGTCTTGCCACTTCCGACTGGACCTGCAAATAGATAGAGCCCCCTTTGCCTGTACTGCTTGCCCAGTTCTCCAATATCCTGAAACCAGAAATGCAGATCCTGCTCCTCATCATGCAACAAACGAATGACCAAACTCTCATGCCCCCGATAATCTCCCACGGTAGACAAACGCAGAGAAGACAGCTTCTCCCCATGCTGATAGTCGCAAGAGCCCAGCTGACTACGCCTCTTCTCTCCTACATTCATACCCGCCACAAACTTAAAATGACTAATCACAGCAGCTAAAACATCAAACTCATAGGAGTCAACGAGACACCGCTCGTCTCCAACCCGCATGTGAAGCTCGTAGGACTTTTCCTTGGGAATGAAATAGATATCCTGAGCCTTCTTTTCTTTCGCAGTAGCAATAATTTTCTGTGCAATTTCTTGTACCATACCGCCCTCCTTATCTAACTATTCGCAAAAAAATAAAAAAAGCAACTTAAAAAGTTACTTTTTTATCTCCATTTCATACGGCAAGAACGATGCTTTTCTTGACCTGTTTGTTTTTCGTAACCTGGACGTAGCTTTTCATCAGGGATGACTTGCTCATCCTGTAAAAGTGCCAAAGAATGGTACTGCTGCAAATACTCATCGCACTCATCACACCAGCGTTGGTCGGCAGGATCCCAAAAAATAGTCATCAAATCGCTCCGACTCTTATAAAGAGGATTCTTCTTTTCCAGCTCAAACCAGCATGATTTATAATATTTTAGAGCGTCATAGTACTTGTTAAAAGAGCGACTCATAATGACATCTTCTTCCCAACCTTCTATGAACCACCACGGTTCAAAGTCCCCATACATTTCTATAACACGATACATTTTCACTACTTCCTTTGTACCGTATATTATAACGAATTTTCTAGAACAATGAAAGGATTTTGCTTGCCTTTCCCATCAGGAAGACTTCTTTAAATACCTTTTCAGCCTATCATAAAAAATAGGAGTCCTTTATTGACCCCTATTTTTATCTTCTTAGGCTTGATAACGTTTCACACCATCTAGGTAGGTTGCTACCAATTCCAAATCTTTATCTAGAACGATAAAGTCGGCGTCGTAACCTTCACGGATTTGACCACAGACATCATCGATGTGAACAGATTTTGCTGGGTTGAGGCTGGCCATCATGACTGCTTCATGCGGATTCGCAATGCCCCATTCGACCACATTCTTCAAACCGTCTTTGAGTTTGAGGATTGAACCTGCCAAATTGCCTGTAGATTTGAGACGAGCAGTTCCATTGGCAACTACTACTGGGAATTCTCCCAACATGTAGTCTCCATCTTCCAAGCCACCAGCTGTCATGCAGTCTGTGATAAGGGCGATATTTTCAGTTCCTTTTTGTTTGAGTAAAATATCACAGGCCTTTGGATCCACATGATGACCATCACAAATCAATTCAGCGTAAGTATGTGGCAATTCATACATGGCTCCCACCATACCGAGCTCACGGTGAGTCAACCCACGCATTCCATTGTAGGCATGTACCCAAACACTTGCTCCAGCATCGACTGCCTTTTTAGCTTCATCAAAAGTCGCATTTGAGTGTCCAAGAGCAACGGTCACACCTTCGCCCGTAATCGTACGAACAAAGTCTTCTACACCTTCACGTTCTGGCGCAAGGGCAATTTTATTTAGCAAACCATTAGCTGCTTTTTGCCAAGCACGAAACTCATCCATACGAGGGTCTTTCATATAGGCAGGGTTTTGAGCTCCCTTGTATTTCTCTGTGAAATAAGGCCCTTCAAAATAGATTCCACGAATCTTGGCTCCAGTTGCTTCTTGATAACGAGCACCGATATTTTCTGTTACCGCGAGCAATTGCTCATAAGATGATGTCAAAGTGGTTGGCAAGAAGCTGGTGACACCCGTGCTAAGCAATCCTTCACTCATAGTATGAAGGGTTCCTTCGATATTATTATCCATGACATCCACACCACCAAATCCATGAATGTGGGTATCCACAAGTCCTGGGGCAATGCTATAACCTGTATAGTCCATCACCTCAGCTCCTTCAGGAATCTCATCCACATGTTTGCCAAACTTGCCATCCACAAGTTCCAAGTAACCGCCACGACGAACTCCGTGTGGGTAGAAAAACTGATCCGCTTTAATATAATTAGGCATAATGATAACCTCCTTGATAGATTGATTCTAGAATTTATTATGTCAATTACATTATAAACCTTTCTTTTTCATTTGTAAATGGTATAGACCTATTTTCTGGAGATATTTTAAAAGAGCTGGATTTCTCCAACTCTTTTAACTTATTTTGATTTCACAGGCAGTTCTTGAGCAGCCTTAACAGCAGCTGCAATCGTCTCTGCGTATAATTTAGCACCTTCTTCAATCATGTTGCTATCATTTCCAAAGTGGACTTGGTCAGTTCCAGCCCAGATTTCAGGGTGCTCCTTAGCGACCTTATTCCAGTCAGCAATGCTCACATAAGGATTCTTTTCAGCTAATTCCCGCGCATAAGCCGCATACTGCTCTACTGAGGTATAAGTATCCTTGCTCTTGTCTCCCTCATAAGGTGTCACCAATATCAGATGGTGTCCTTTGGGTAGATTGTTAACGATGCTGTCCAAGTCATTCTTATAACCTTCTGGATTGTTGACTCCCGTTGCAATGACAACTGTTTTTAATAGTGCCTTGTTCTGACTATTATTGAGCATGATGTCATTGGCTTGCTTGGTCGTCCGACTAACCTGGGCATTGATATTTGCTTCAGGAAGCGCCTCTTGTAAGGCTGTATTGGCACGCAAGGCTACCGAATCTCCTATTAGGCTTGTTCCCTCAGAAATTCCTAGACGACTGACTTCAGCTTGTTCAGCAAGAGCCTTTGTTTGTCCTATATTGGTCTGAGCTTGCTTGAAACCATTGATCATCAAGTCTGTCTCAAAAGCTCCAACCTGAGGAGCTACAGCTATGATAATCAAGGTAATCAAGGTAAGAATGCCAGCAACACCAGCACTAATTGGTTTGATACGGTGCAGTTTAGTGATTTTTCTAACTAAAGTGTTGGTCTTACCAGCAATCAATGGCTCAATAATATAGAAGGATAAGGTAGCGAAGAAATAGGAAAAGATAACGGTTAAAATAACAGCAGGCAGATTAGTCATCAACTGAGAAAAGATAATATAAAAAGGCCAGTGGAAGAGATAAACCGCGTAGCTGGTATCCGCTAAAAATGTAATTATCCGAGGTTCTTGTATCTCAGGCGTTTTCTCATGCAAAACACGCGCAGCAAAAATCATAATCACGGCCGCTAAACTTGCCAGCAAGAAGCCAAATAAGTACGCAAATAGGTAGGTGAACTTGACAAAGAAAGTCAAGAGCACTAATACCAAAAGACCTGCAACAAACACCAGTAAATTCTGACGAAGATCCCACGTCCGGTCAAACTGCTTGACTAAATCGCTCGTCTGACGAACACCCACAACCGTCGCTAAAATGCTTCCTAAAAAGAAGGGATAGACATGGGTTAAACTTGAAAAGTAGATAGACGAATGGGAACTAGCCATTAGACTACCAATAAACATAGAGAAAAAGCTAATGATGAAAGCTCCCGCAGAAAGAAGAAAGACCATCCCTCTCAATTGGCTACTAGATTTTGAACGTTTCGATAAGAACCAAACCGCTAAGCCCCATAGAATATAGTAGTGAACCTCAACGGCTAGACTCCAGTTGTGAACAAAGAGATGCGGAATGAACTGGGATTCATAACTTCCCCCTGTTAACATTTCGTAGAAGTTGGTCATAAAACCGAGAACTCCAGCAATCTGGCCGCCAATGCCAGCAACATAGTCTTGACGAACCAAGAAAGTAAAAGGCATGGTCACCAAAACCATCAGCACCACAGGTGGCACGATGCGGTAAAACCGTCTCTTAAAAAATCCCAGTAAATCAATCTGGCGTGCCTTCCCAAATTCTTCTAAAAGGAGGGAGGTGATCAAAAATCCTGAAAAAGTGAAAAAGACATCAACCCCAAAGAAGCCTCCAGGAAAGATCGTTTGAAAGAAGTGGTACAAAAGCACCAAAAGTAAGCCTATAATCCTAATCAAGGAAAACCATTTAATACGCATACGAGTCTATTCTCCATTAAATTAGGAAGTAAAACACCACCTAATTTCCATTCCATTGTACTCCCTATTCTATCAAAAAAATAGGAAAAATCCTAAGAGAAAACTTAGGATTTTGGCATTCTAATTTTACACTTTAGAAATTTCGTCCTGACTTATTGTAGCCATATTTTTCCACAAAATACTCACGAAATTCCAAGAGATTGTCATCCATGATAGCTTGGCGGACCTGCTTCATCAGGTTAAGCAAGAAGTAAAGATTGTGATAGCTAGTCAAGCGGATGCCAAAGGTTTCATCGGCCTTGAGCAGGTGACGAAGATAAGCGCGTGTATAGTTCTTACATGTATAGCAATCACACTCAGGATCCAGCGGCGTAAAGTCCTCAGCGAATTGGGCATTTTTGACAACCAAACGACCTTGGCTGGTCATACAAGTTCCGTTACGAGCGATACGAGTCGGCAAGACACAGTCAAACATATCCACACCACGAATAACTCCATCAATCAAGCTATCTGGCGCTCCCACACCCATCAGGTAGCGAGGTTTGTTTTCAGGCAACAATTGGGTTGTAAAGTCCAAGACCGCATTCATCTCTTCGTGAGTTTCTCCTACTGCCAAACCACCGATAGAGTAACCTGGGAAGTCCATGCTGACAAGGTCATGAGCTGACTGACGGCGAAGGTCTTCAAATCCTGCTCCCTGTACAATTCCAAACAAACCTTGGTCATGCGGACGACGGTGAGCCTTCAAACCACGTTCGGCCCAACGACTGGTACGCTCGATGGATTTCTTAACGTAGTCGTAAGGTTGGTAAAACTGAGGACATTCATCAAAGGACATCATGATGTCTGAGCCTAGATTATTCTGAATAGAAATGGCTTTTTCTGGCGATAGGAACATCTTAGAACCATTGAGATGGTTTTTAAAGGTTACGCCTTCTTCTGTGATATTTCGGCTATCTGCTAGGGAATAAACCTGGAAACCACCACTATCCGTCAAAATTGGCTGGTCCCAATTCATGAACTTGTGGAGACCGCCTGCGCGTGCGATGAGTTCGTCTCCAGGACGAAGCCAGAGATGATAAGTATTAGATAGGATAATCCCTGATCCCATCCCCTTTAACTCTTCAGGTGACTGAGTCTTGACAGTAGCTTGGGTCCCAACCGGCATAAACATAGGCGTTGGAAAGGTACCGTGCGGAGTGATGATTTCTCCCAGACGAGCTCCCGTGTGTTTCTCTTTCTTAATCAAACGGTATTTGATTGGTGAATCTGACATTTTCTACCTCCGAAGCTGGGAAAGACAGTCCCAGTTCATACTTTGTGCCCAAAGGCATACTGTATGATTTTATCAAAAAAACCAGGAACTGTCACGAACTATGGTATAATGAAAGAATGAAATACCCAAAAATTGATTTAAAAACTATTCGTCTGCAGACGAGGCAATTTCAGGCTGAAAATCCCCGCCTCTTTCTGGTTTATCTCCTTCCTAGCATACTGGTCATCTTGTCAGGCTTTCTCAACCCCTTGGCTCGTCTCCAAGAAAATGTTTTAGAGCAGTCCTTTTCCAGCATGCTGGCACAAGTGCTCCAAGCCTATCTCTTCCCACTAGTGGTTTCTTTTGTGAGCACGATTTTTCTAGCAGGTGCTGCCTTTGCGACACTCCGACTCCTCAAGGATCCTGATACAGAACTCTCAGTAAAATCAAGCCTGGCCCTCTTTGCTGAAGAGCGCTTCTCGCAATCCTTCCTAACCCTGCTCCTCAAACGTTTCTACCTCTTTTTATGGAGTATTCCAAACTTAGTAGGCATTTATTTTCTCTTTTATAGCAATCTCTTGGCTCGGAGATTTGTCGCCCTGCATCCTGAATTTCCAAAACTAGATCTCTCATCCGTTGAAACAGAGCAGTTCCTTATGACCTTTGGACTCTACTTTTTCGCGAGTCTCATCTTGATGATTGTGGGAAACATCCTCTACGTTCCGCAATATTATGCCTACTCGCAGGTAGAATTCCTCCTCTGCGACACTCTGGATTTAGGACATGCTAAACCCCGTCAAATCCTGAAAACCAGCCGTTTCTTGATGAAGGGTTATAAATTCCAGCGTTTTGTCCTCGACTTACAACTACTTCCTTGGTACTTCCTCAACTGGATCACCTTTGGAATTGCTAGCTTTTCACTCCTTCCCTATATCCAAAACAATCACATCTTCTTTTACAGAGTCCTACTAGCCCGTAAACGTCGAAATGGCTAAAAATCTAAAAAAGCAATATCTTTATACTAGCTGTAATCGTAGCATAAGATGTGAACATTATTCAACTTTTAGATGGCTTTAAGAGAGGAATCATTGTTTCTAATTCATCTATCTCCAAACTTAGGACAAGTAAATACTATAGGCTCTATAATTCTGTAGCGGGTAAATCCCCTATAGATATATACTGACCCCAAAAAGTTGGACAAATAATTATTGAAAGGATTTAGTTCTGTACTGCACAGGACTAAGTCCTTTTAGTTTGACTTTGATTCGTTTGTTATTGTAGTAATTGATATAGTCCACAATAGCTTGTTCCAATTGATTAATTGACTGAAATGTCTTCTCATATCCATAAAACATCTCCGATTTCAAAATACCAAAGAAGGACTCCATCATACCGTTGTCTGGGCTGTTGCCCTTGCGTGACATAGATGCTCGAATTCCCTTACTCTCTAGGAACCGATGATAAGAATCGTGTTGATATTGCCAGCCTTGATCACTATGGAGAATCGTATTCTCGTAGTGTTTATCTGTGAATGCCTGTTCCAACATGTTTTTCACTTGTTCCAAGTTTGGTGAAGTTGAAAGATTATAAGCAATGATTTCGCTGTTGAAACCATCTAAAACTGGTAATAAGTAAAGCTTTTGAGTACTTGCTGGAATGGCAAATTCTGTCACATCTGTGTAGCACTTTTCCATTGGTTTGGCTGCTTCAAACTGGCGTTGAATAAGGTTATCTGCTTTCTTGCCAATCTCTCCTTGATAAGAAGAATACTTCCGTTTTCGACGAATTCGTGCTGCTAAATCAAGAACTTTCATCAGACGTTGAACTTTCTTATGATTGACCGCATAACCACGATTTCTTAGTTCTAAGTGAATCCGACGATAACCATAATTTCCTTTATGGTCATTATAAATGGCCTGAATTTCGATTTCAAGTTCTTTATCTTTATCAACCCTATCCAGCTGCTTCAACTGATGATAGTAAGTTGAGCGAGCTAAACAAGCTGTTTCAAGTGCTATCATTGCTCAAAAGTTGATTGAAAAGACGTCTATGACTGATATTGTTCATCAGCTTTCCAGTTCAAACTCAACTGTTATCCGAAAGCTCAATGACTTTCACTTTAAACATGACTTTAACCGACTTCCTGAGATTATGTCTTGGGACGAGTATGCCTTCACTAAGGGAAAAATGAGCTTCATTGCTCAAGATTTTGAAAAGCTCAATATCATCACTGTTCTTGAAGGAAGAACACAAGTTATTATCCGAAATCACTTCCTGCGATACAATCGATCTGTTCATTGTCAGGTAAAAATCATTACGATGGATATGTTTAGTCCCTACTATGACTTGGCTAAACGACTTCGCTTTCGAATTTCTAGTCTCAGGCTGAAACAGTCTACCAGACTGTTTCACTCCCAAATGCTAAAATCGTTCTAGATCGTTTTCACATTGTTCAACATCTTAGCCGTGCTATGAGTCGTTTGCGTATCCAAATCATGAATCAGTTTGAGCGAAACTCCCATGAATACAAGGCCATCAAACGTTACTGGAAGCTCATTCAACAAGATAGTCGCAAACTCAGCGATAAGCGATTTTATCGCCCTACTTTTCGTTTGTACTTAACCAACAAAGTAATTCCCGAATAAGACTTCACTGGTTCGTTGCAAACTAAAGACAGGGAGAACACATCAAATCTGTGTTCAACTTTCTTATCATAAGCATCCTATCCTTGGTGCCCCTCTCGGATACTTTTGAAAAATAATAAAAACAAAATGGATGACACTATCATCCATTCTTCTATATAGAAAAATCAGCTTTCTTATTCAACAATATTTTTATAAAGCAGAGGCTGTACTCTCTTCTTTGAAGCCTTCAACTTTTAATCCAGCGATGAGAATAGTAGGTTTTTTGAAATCTTCTACATCCTCCAAGAGATCCTTAAAATAATAAGTATTTTTAATCTTATCTACGTTTGCCTTTTCAAAGTCAAGGCTAAGTATCGCTTTCCAGTTTTCGTCTTCTGTGACAAAATACTCCATAGAAACTCCTGGCTCATCTTTAATTTCTAAATATTCTGGACTAGTAGCCATTTCCCCACGCAGAAGAACTTGCAATTCCTCTACACTCACTTCGGCAGGGATTTCATTTCCAAAATCACCCATCAGTTCCATCGTAAATTGTTTGACAACATCTGTGTAAACAACCGTTATACGAGCGTCGGTATCTTCGACTTTTCCTACAAGAACTTTGGTCGTTTCCTTGATTTCTTCTTTTACCTGACTGGCCTGACTAGATGAATCAACCGAACTTGCTGTACTACTTGACTCTGTTGTTGTGGTGTTGGTTTGACCACAGCCAACAAGAGCAAGTAACGCTGCAAAAATCAATCCTAAAACTTTTTTCATAAATCTCCTATTCCACACTGAAAAGATATGGATATACAGGTTGTTGACCTTGGTGAATCTCAACTTCGACATCTTCAAATTCTTCTGCGATTTCTTGGGCAATTTCATTGGCAAGTTCTTCGCTTCCGTCTTCACCGATATAGAAAGTCACGATTTCACTATCTTCGTCCAACATGTGTTTCAAAGTTTCAGTCAAGGTTTGGTGCATGTCAGGATTTGACACAAGGATTTTCCCATCAACCATACCAAGATTGTCATTTTCATGGATTTCCAATCCATCGATAGTTGTGTCACGAACGGCAGTAGTTACACTACCGCTGATGACATCGCCAAGGGCTGCAGTCATGCGTTCTTGGTTTTCTTCGATTGATTTGCTTGGATCAAAGGCAAGAAGGCTCGTCAAACCTTGAGGAATTGTACGTGCTTCTACCACAACAGCAGGTTGTTCAAGCACTTCAGCCGCAGACTGAGCCGCCATGAAGATATTTTTGTTGTTTGGCAAGAAGATGATGTTGCGAGCATTGACCTGTTCAACAGCCTTGATAAAGTCCTCTGTGGAAGGGTTCATAGTCTGCCCACCTTCGATGACATAATCCACACCTTGGGCACGGAAGATATCTGCCAATCCTGGACCTGCCACTACTGCGATAAGAGCATATTCCTTCTCTTCAGCTGGCTTGCTGACTTGTGCTGCTTCTTTTTCAACTTGTGCTTCATGTTGGTTGCGCATGTTGTCCACTTTAACCTTGATCAAGCTACCATATTTAAGTCCTTCTTGCATGACAAGACCTGGATCTTCGGTATGGACATGAACTTTGACAATCTCATCATCGTTGACAACAAGGAGCGAGTCCCCAAGTTCATTCAAGTAGTTACGGAATTCATCATAGTCAAAGTCCTTAGAATAAGTTGGGCCTTGTTTGAGAGCTACCATGATCTCTGTACAGTAACCGAAGGTAATATCTTCAGTTGCCACATGACCTGCTACAGACTTGTGGTGCTCTGCATTAATCATTTCACTCATGTTGGCAGGAGTTGCTACAAAGTCCTCAGACGCACTGTATTCTCCAGTAAGAGCTGAAAGGAAACCTTCGTAGATGAAGACCAATCCTTGACCACCAGAGTCTACCACACCAACTTCCTTAAGAACTGGAAGCATTTCCGGTGTCTTAGCTAGAGCTCTCTTAGCACCTTCTAAGGCTGCACGCATGACCTCCACAGCATCATCTGTCTCCTCAGCTTTTTTCTTAGCCCCAATGGCCGCACCACGAGAAACTGTCAAAATAGTTCCCTCAACTGGTTTCATAACCGCCTTGTAGGCTACTTCGACACCAGATTGGAAAGCAAGAGCCAAGTCTTGACCTGTTAATTCGTCTTTATCTTTGATAGCTTGGGAAAATCCACGGAAAAGCTGCGAAGTGATGACCCCTGAGTTTCCACGCGCACCCATCAAGAGCCCCTTAGCAAGAATGCTCGCCACTTCTCCAACTGTAGAAGCTGGCTTGTCTGCTACTTCTTTAGCACCATTTTCGATGGTCATTCCCATGTTTGTCCCAGTATCTCCATCTGGAACTGGAAAGACGTTTAATGAATTGACATATTCAGCTTGCTTATTCAAACGAGTTGATGCAGCCTGCACCATTTCTTGAAATAAGCTGGTAGTAATTTTTGACACGATTATTCTCCTACAACTTTGATATTTTGAATGTAGACATTCACAGTCTGAGCGGTGATTCCTAGTTGGTTTTCCAAACTAAAACGAACACGCTCTTGGATGTTTTTTGAGACTTCACTAATCTTTGTTCCGTAGCTCAAGACGGTATAAACATCAACTGCAATACTGCCATCTTCGGCTGCCTTCACGACAACACCTTTTGCATAATTTTCCTTACCAAGAAGGGCTTGGAAATTATCTTTGAGGGTATTTTTGCTAGCCATACCGACCACACCAAAAATCTCAGTTGCTGCACCACCTACAACGGTTGCAATCACTTCATCTGTCAGTTCGATTTGACCATCTTTTGTATTAATTTTTACAGTCATTTTTTTTACCTCAACTAGTTGATACTCTATTTTATCATATTTCATTCCAAGTGTAAAAGCAGAATGCTGTATCGGCAGATATTTACTCTATTTTTCAAATGGTTTTATCTATAGAGCAAAAGAAAAAGACCTAAGCGGTCTTTTCATTTTTATTAAACGCGTTCAACTTTACCTGATTTCAAAGCACGAGCTGAAGCCCAAACTTTTTTAGGTTTACCATCGATAAGAACAGTAACTTTTTGAAGGTTTGGTTTTACGGCACGTTTTGTTTGGTTCATCGCGTGTGAACGGTTGTTTCCTGATACAGTCTTACGACCTGTAAAGTAACATACTTTAGCCATCATGTTTTCCTCCTATTAGATCTAATATAGCGGATGTGCTAGCACCACATACCGTACTATGTTATCACACTTTCTTGAATTTATCAAGAGAATTAAAATATTTTTTTATTTGACGTAAACAACACCAAGTTTACCAAAAGCGACTTCTCCACGGATAATCAAGGTTTTGTTAGTCGGCGCTACAGGAGCATCTGCTTTTGCTGCACCAAAGGAGGTTTCTACTTTCAAATCGACACGCCAGTGTTGTGGAACATAGACAGTTGCATTACCAAAAGCCACTTCGATATTCAGAGTGGCAAAATCACCTAACATCTCTGCGTTATCATAGTAGATTTTTGCGTCACCAAAAGCGACTTCCACTTGGTCATCTACAAGATCTTGATCTTGTTTATAAAAGGTTCCACTACCAAAAGCGACTTCCTTATCCGTGATGACTGTTCGCTCACCACTGTACCACCATTTTTTGCCATACCAAAACTTACTTGAGTGAGTGAGATAGCCGACACCCAGCACTGCTAGGATACTAGCCCAAAACAAAGACTGGTTTGGAATAGGCAAAATGTTATAAAAATGATTCGCAATCATTAAGGCTACTAGAGCGGTAAAAACTGCCGATGTCAGGTGACGACGAAGCAAAGCTTCAACTGATTGGTAGGCAAAAAAGACGATACCAAGTAAAGGCCATATTTTACCATCCAAAGAAGGAATGCCAAAATTTCCTTGCAGCAAGATCCAAGCTGCTAAAACCAATAAAACAATACCAAATGCTTTCTTTTTCATCTTTTTTACCTCATGTTTCTTAGATTTTCTTTTAGGAGGGATTGGTAATGCCGTGAGACATGAACCTCCTTGTGCGTCTGATAAAAGGAAATGGTGCCCGTTCCTGAAAAGGACTTGTCCACTGAGTAAATCTGACGGATGTTTGCAATCGTTGACTTGGAAACTCGACTAAAATAGCGAGGTAAGATGGACTCCAACTCATAGAGCTTGAGGCGAACCTCATAGGCTTCCTTCTGGGTATGAGCATAAATCTTGCTTCCTTCTGTTTCAAAGAAGAGAATTTCTGACAGGTCTAGATAATATTCACCTGTCCCCTTGTAAAAAGTCAACCTCGGAGCCTTTGACTCTTGCAAGAGTCGTTGCAAATCTGCAATTTCATCTGTCAAAGTGGGTGTCTTGATGACAATTTCAGTCTCCTCTAAATTGCCGTCAATCTCAATTCGTAACTTCATCACATCTCCTTTCTGACTCTACTATATCAAAGCTAAGTTAGGAATACAAGGGCAAAAAAGCAAGTGGTCATTTTGAAGCCGTAAGTGGTTGTAGGACCAGCCTAACTTACATGTCAGAATAGGAAGAAAAGGAACCCCCACAACAGACCGCAAATATAGCCAACCAAGACGTCCTTGGGATAATGCACACCACCTAATACTCGGACCAAAGCTAAGACTCCTGAGCAAATAAGCAAGATCATTCCGATCAAAGTCCAAGCATGGAAATAGGCCATGGAGATGATAGTTGCCGAAAAGACATGACGACTAGGCATAGACTGTCCCGAACTATCCTTGTCAAGCAGGGGACGGATGTCCCAAGTTTCATAAGGTCGTGGGTGATTGATTTTCTTACGAAACAGGGACAAGATCGCAAAGCCCGAGGCAGGGATAAACAAATAAATCCCAACTTGCTGACTAAATCCTAGTTGCAGGTAAGTGGTGACTAGCAAGGCCAGGTAGACTAGGGGCATGGTGACTGTCATCAAACGATTGAAACTGCGTAACAGAAATAAAAGAGGGGGATGGCTGGTGAGTCTGGAGCTGATATTTTGATACCATTCTTGATAATTTTTCATTTATAATTCTCATTCATTACCTTGTTTTCGTCTACTGGTGAGACGTTTGTCTTCTAGTATAGTGCAGAAAAAGAAGGCCGTCAAGCCTTCTTTTGATTTATTCTTCTGCTTCGTCTTCTGTAAATTGGCTATTGTACAAGTCGGCGTAGAAGCCACCTTGCGCCATCAGTTCCTCATGGTTTCCTTGTTCGATGATATTGCCATCTTTCATGACAAGAATCAAATCGGCATTACGAATAGTTGACAAGCGGTGGGCGATGACAAAGGAAGTTCTTCCCTCCATCAAACGGTCCATGGCTTTTTGGATCAATTCCTCTGTACGTGTGTCAACTGAGGATGTCGCTTCATCAAGAATCAAGAGCGGTGCATCTTTCAACAAAGCACGAGCGATAGTCAAAAGCTGTTTCTGTCCAACAGACAAGGTCACAGTGTCATCCAAAACAGTATCGTAGCCATCTGGCAAAGTCATGATAAAGTGGTGAATTCCTACTGCTTTTGCTGCTTCAATCATTCGTTCATCACTAATCCCTGTTTGGTTGTAGATGAGATTATCACGAATGGTTCCTTCAAAGAGCCAAGTATCCTGCAAGACCATTGAAAAGGCATCGTGCACTTCTGAGCGTTTCATGTCCTTAGTATCCACGCCATCGATGCGGATACTTCCCTTATCTAGCTCATAGAACTTCATCAAAAGATTGACAATGGTTGTCTTCCCAGCCCCAGTCGGTCCAACAATCGCGACCTTCTGACCTGCATGAGCTGTCGCAGAAAAATCATGGATGATGGTGCGCTCTGGTGTATAGCCAAAGGACACGTGATCAAAGACTACTTCCCCTTTCATGTCGCTCAATTGTCTCTCCTTATGAGATTCATCCTGCATCTCTGCTTCAGCTAGAAATTCTAATACACGAGTCATGGCTGCACTCGCTTGTTGCAAGCTCGTAATCCCTTGAGCAATCTGTGACAGAGGTTGGGAGAAGGTCCGTACGTAAACCATAAAGGCTACAATAATCCCTATAGTGATATGTCCTTCTAACGCCAGCGCGGCCCCAACGATGATGACTAAGACATAACTAAAGTTCCCAACAAAGAACATGGCTGGCATCATGATACCAGAGATAAACTGAGATTTCCAGATACTATCATGCAAGTCTTGGTTTAAACCTGCAAATCTCGCTTTGGAGGTATCCACTGCATTGTAGCTGGTCACTACATTATGGCCAGAGTACATCTCTTCCACATAACCATTGACGGCCGCTAGATTATTTTGCTGAGCTTTAAAATAACCCTGTGACTTGGCCATGATTACAGAAACCGCCGCAAAACCAACAAGGGTTGATACAACTGTTACCAAGGCTAAAATCCAGTTCATCCCAAACATGGTCACCAAGACAGCAATCAACAAGAAACTAGCTGAAAGAACTGTCCCTAGACTTTGGTTGAGAGATTGCGCTGCTGTATCCACATCATTGGTCACGCGCGAAAGGGTATCTCCTTGTGAATGACGGTCAAAATAGCCAAGTGGCAAACGATTGATTTTTTCAGCTATTGCTGTCCGCAAGCGTTTTGAAAAATGCTGAATGCTCGTTGAAAAGATATAGGCCTGTGTATAGTTAAGAATGGCGCCAAATACATAGAGAATCACTAAAAAGCTAGCAATGTTTGACACAGCTACCAAGTCGATTTCTGTAGTCAAGCCATCTGAAATCAAGTTAGTAATTTCTTTAATCTTAGTTGGACCATAAACGGTAATGATACTTGAAATGACTGCAGCCACAACTGCTATTAGGAGAGGGAGTTGGAGGCCTGCCATATAAGGTTTGCACTGTTTCCAGACCGAAACTTTTTTATTTTCCATGTTCCAATTCCTCCTTCGATAGTTGTGAGTAGGCAATTTCTTGGTAGACTTCGTTGGTAGCTAGAAGTTCCTTGTGGGTGCCTTGTCCCACGACTTTTCCTTGATCCAAAACTAAGATCAGGTCAGCATCCATAATGGTAGAAATTCGCTGCGCTACAATGAGCTTGGTCATGGATTTTGTTTTCTCAGCTAGCTCTTGGCGAAGGACACGATCTGTCTTGTAGTCCAAGGCTGAGAAAGAGGCATCGAAGATGAGAATCTCTGGTTTACGAGCCAAGGCACGCGCAATGGCCAAACGCTGTCTTTGACCTCCTGAGAAGTTGGTTCCACCTTGGGCTACTTCTGATGCAAGTCCTGCTTCCTTATCCTCTATGAAGCTTTTAGACTGGGCCAATTCAAGGGCTTGCCACATAGCAGCTTCGCTTAGAGGAGTTTCTTTGCTTTTGCCAAAGTCCAAGTTCCCCTTGACATCTCCAGAAAAGAGGACTGCTTTTTGAGGGATATAGCCGACCTTATTGCGCAAATCTTCCAAATTGTAATCTTGTACATTGACACCATCCACTAGGATTTCTCCATCTGAAACGTCGTAAAAACGTGGCAAAAGATTGACAAGCGTGGACTTACCTGATCCAGTCGATCCGATGAAAGCCACGGTTTGATCCGCTTCTACTTTGAAAGTGACATGTTCCACGACTGCTTCTGAGTTTTTAGAGTAGCGGAAAGTCACATCACGGAATTCCACTTGTCCTTGAACTGAAGGGTCCGCTGTCTGTGCTTGACTAGGATTTTCAATAGAAGAATGCAAATCCAATACTTGATTGATACGTCCTGCCGAAACCAAGGTACGAGGAAGAACGATAAAGAGTGCTCCCATGAGAAGGAATCCCATTACGACCTGCATAGCATAGGACATGAAGACCACCATATCACTAAAGAGTGGTAGTCGTTCTGTCAAACTTGCGTCGTTGATGATATAGGCACCAATCCAGTAAATAGCTAAACTTAGTCCACTGGAAATTGCCATCATAATGGGGTTCATAATGGCCATCAATCGATTGACAAAGAGATTGAGACGTGTTACCTCATCGTTGGCTGCTTCAAATTTCTTATCTTGGTAATCTTCCGCATTGTATGCACGAACAACTCGAATCCCCGTCAAACTTTCACGAGTGATACTATTGAGTTTATCTGTCAATTTTTGGATGACCGATTGTTTTGGAAAGGCCAGAGTCATGAGAACAGTTGTCATTAGAACATTGACAATAACAGCCACAACGACCGCCCAGAGCCAGTATTCCGATTTCCCAAGGATTTTTCCAATGGCCCAGATAGCCATAATTGGCCCACGAGTGACCACTTGCAAGCCCATGGTAAAGAGCATCTGAATCTGCGTAATATCGTTGGTCGTCCGAGTCAAGAGACTTGGGATTGAAAAGCGCTTGATCTCTGTCTGCGAAAAATCTAAAACACGATGAAATACGTCAGTGCGTAGATGGGTTGTATAGGATGCTGCAACACGAGCGGCAAAGAAACCAACCATAACAGATGAAAAGAAAGCCAATAAAGACAAACCAATCATCTTCGCAGCTGGTGACCAGAGTTCACCCAACTGCGTTCCAGACGTTCCCAGTAATTCTGTAATTTGCGAAATGTAAGTCGGCACCTCTAACTCGAGATAGACCGACAAACAAGTGAACAGAATCGTAAGGACAATCATTCCCCACTCTTTTCCTGTAATACGTTTAGCGAGTTTCTTCATTCTCTCCTCCTATCTTCTCAACATTTTCTTGCAATTGTCCGAGCACCTTTTCAAAGATTGCCAAGTCTGACTTTGAAACACCCTCTAGCAGACTCTGATCGATCCGATCAAAAAATTCCTTAACTTTTTGCATCTGCGAACGCGATTTCTCCGTCAGGCGAACAAATTTTGCCCGCTTATCGCTCGGGCTCGCCTCTAACTCGACCAAACCATTTTGTACCATGCGCTTGACTAAATTACTCGCAACAGATTTGGTAATATTGAGTTCCTGCTCGATATCTTTAATCAGGACCAGTTCCTCTTTTTGTTCACAATGATCTAAAAAACGCAGAACCTGCCCCTGCGGTCCACCCATAAATTCAAGGCCACATCGCTTGGCTTCTTTCTGTATCATCAGGTGAGCCTGGTACCCAAAGCGTTTAAACATCAACATTGGCTTGTCCATGATTGCTCCTTTCTCATGATTGAATATAGTTCTCTGGAGAACTAATAAAGTTTCCATGAGAACTATTTTATCACTTTCAGAAGAAATGTCAAGAAAAAAGTTTCCATAAGAACTATTCTCTTGATAAAAAATATCCTAAGCCGTCTTTTCTCGCTTAGGATAATTTTCGTTTCTTCAAATTAGAACCCATCTACGTTTGTGTAGATTTTTTGCACGTCTTCGTCGTCTTCAAGAACGCTGTAAAGTTTTTCAAATGTTTCCAAATCTTCACCTGACAACTCAACTTCTGATTGAGGAATCATTTCTAACTCTGTCACTTGGAATTCTTCAATGCCAGACTCACGAAGGGCAATGATAGCCTTATGAAGGTCTGTTGGAGCTGTGTAAACAGTGATTGTTCCTTCTTCTGCTTCTACATCATCCACATCAATGTCTGCTTCAAGCAACAATTCAAAGATAGCATCCGCATCATCACCAGCAAATACGATCACACCCTTGTTGTCAAAGAGGTATGAAACCGAACCTGAAGTACCCATATTTCCGCCATTTTTACCAAAAGCAGCACGGACATTGGCTGCAGTACGGTTAACGTTTGAAGTCAAGGTATCCACAATCAACATAGAACCATTTGGTCCAAAACCTTCGTAACGTCCTTCTGTAAAGGTTTCGTCTGTGTTTCCTTTTGCTTTATCAATGGCTTTATCGATAACGTGCTTTGGCACTTGCGCTTGTTTAGCACGATCAATTACAAATTTCAAAGCAGTATTTAATTCTGGATCTGGCTCTCCTTTTTTAGCTGCTACATAGATTTCTACACCAAATTTTGCATATACTTTAGAGTTAGCTCCATCTTTAGCCGTTTTCTTGGCTACGATATTGGCCCATTTACGTCCCATTAGGAATCTCCTTTTTTCACATTTTAATCTTTCTTATTATAACACAAGTCTAGCTGATTTTCACTAGAGGAAATGGATTTTGTTCAGCAAATTCAACTAGGATTGTCCTTTGGCTGCCAAGATGACCTTACCTTCTTTTATCAAAGGATGACGGAACAGTGAGAAGTACAGTTGAATGGTCATGGCAACCCAGATAAGGGGTTCGCAAAGGATGACTCCCCTATATCCCGCCCAAGGGATAATCAAGACTACAAAAGCAATTTTCCCGATTAGTTCAATAAAGCTAGAAACGAGAGGAAGGACTTTCTGCCCCAATCCCTGCAAACAATTGCGATAAATCAGTAAAAGGCTCAAAATCGGATAAAAGACTGAACTGATCTGCAGGTAGAGACTACCATTTTCTACCAAGTAAGTATCTGTCGAACTGGCCAAGAAGGAAACCAAGGTTGGACTTGCAAAAAAGAGGAAGATACAGATAAAGCCTGCCCAAGACATGCTTAGACGACTGCCGATTCGCAGTCCTTGAACAATACGGTCTGGTCGCTTAGCTCCAAGATTCTGAGAAGCAAAGGTCGTCATTGCAGAAGAAATAGCCGTCATCGGAAGCAGAGCAAAGGCCATAATGCGTCGAGCTGCTGTTTGGGCACTAATAACCACAGCTCCAAAGGTATTGACTGAAGACTGTAAAATCACACTACCGATAGACACAATGGAACTCATCAAACCCATAGCCAAACCTTGCTCCAAGAGATCCGCATACAAAGCCTTGTCCCATTTAAAATGTTTAAGCTGAGGTAAAAGTTCTGGAACACTCTTACGGATATAATAAAAGCAGAGAACCGCTGACAACCCTTGTGAAATGATGGTAGCAAGGCCCGCAGATTGAACTCCCAGATGCAGTTGCGTAATGAAATACAAATCCAGAACCACATTGACCAAGGCAGAAAAAATCAGAAATCCAAGAGCCGCTAGACTATCACCAATGGACCGCAACAAGCCCGCAAAGAGATTATAGGCGAAGCTAACGCCTACACAAGTCACAATCATAGAGATATATTGATAAGATTGGGGGAGGATTTCTGCAGGGGTATCTAAATATTGCAAGAGTGGATACAGACCGACAAATCCCATCAACATAACCAAAATGCTCAAAAGAGTACCTAAAATCCAAGTTGCTGCTACTGCTTCTTTGATTTTGGTGAAATCACGAGCCCCATAATAGCGGGCAATGACAATCCCCATGCCATTTCCAACACCAAGAGTAAAGCCTATAATCAAGTCAAAAATGGCAGTTGTCGCCCCTACTGCAGCCAAGGAATCTTGACCAAGAAAACGCCCAACAATCAAGACGTCAGCTGTATTATAAAGCTGTTGGAAAATATTAGATAGCAGGATTGGAAAGGCAAAGCTTAACAGCGCAGGAAGAATAGGACCATGTATCAAGTCCACTGATCGTTTCTTATTCATAAAGCTATTATATCAGCTTTCTAAAGGAGCGACAAGGCTCTGTCACTAAGTTTGCAATCAATTGCTTACAGAGAGACAATTTGCTATAATCAAGAAAAGGAGGTCATTTATGAGTTTGACCAGTCAATTAATTACCGATGTGTTTCCTGATCTGGATAAGGTTGGAAAGCTAAACAAGGAAGCATTCCCTGAGGAAGAACGAGTTCCTCTGTCAGAGTTTTTACGCTATCAGGATCGAGAAGACGCCCACTTCTTTGCCTTTTATAACCAGGAAGAGTTTGTCGGCTTTGCCTTCTCCATTTTCAACCAGAAAGCCTTCTATATCAGTTTTTTTGCTATCATGCCCCACTTGAGAAGCCACGGATATGGAAAAGAAATCATCGAAAAGCTGACTGATTTTTACCAGCGAACTATGTTGCTGGAAGTCGAGCGATTAGATGAAAAATGCGATAACTTGGAGCAAAGAAAGGCCCGCATGGATTTCTATCGCCAAAATGGCTTTAAATCAGCCAACGCTTTTCTAGAGTACGATGGTTTGAGTTTTGAAATTCTCTACCGTGGCGACCATTTCGATGAGGAAGCCTATCGCGACATCTTCCAAAAGTTACAGGATGAGCATTATTTCGACTTTCATATCGAGTATCGTCGTTTTAGTGATCATTAGTTCTTTCATCTAAGATCATAACCACCCGCTATGTGAACTACACCCCCAAAGTTAGACAGAAAAATCTAACTTTGGGGGTATTTTATTATGAAATTGAGTTATGAAGATAAAGTTCAAATCTATGCACTAAGAAAACAAGAACAAAGCTTCAAACAGCTTTCAAAAGATTTGATGTGGATGCTTCTGGTCTAAAGTACATGGTGAAATTAATTGACCGTTATGGAATAGATCACGTTAAAAAGGGGAAGAATCGTTACTATTCCTCTAAATTGAAACAAGAATTGATAGATTTCATTTGGCAACAGGTTCCCTTGAAGATGTTCGGTCAGCTAAACCAATGCTAGACTTAGCCTTGGCTAGCGATCCTAATATCTCCAAGCCTATTATCAAATGAAATCAGGAGCTAACTATAAGCTAGTTAAAGCATTACATTTTTAGGAAGGCTGGGTGGCTAACTTCATTATAGAACTTCCAGAGTATGCCTTTACCAAGGGAAAGATGAGTTTCATTGCACAAGATTTTGACAAGCTCAATATCATCACTGTTCTTGAAGGAAGAACACAAGCTACCATAAGAAATCACTTTCTGCGCTACGATCGAACCGTTCGCTATCAGGTGAAAATCATTACGATGGATATGTTTAGCCCCTACCATGACTTAGCTAAACGACTTCGCTTTCGAATTTCTAGGCTCAGGCTGAAACAGTCTACCAGACTGTTTCACTCCCAAATGCTAAAATCGTTCTAGATCGTTTTCACATTGTTTAACATCTTAGCCGTGCTATATGCCGTGTGCGGGTCCAAATCATGAATCAGTTTGATCGGAAATCTCATGAATACAAGGCTATCAAGCGCTACTGGAAACTCATTCAACAGGATAGCCGTAAATTGAGTGATAAGCGATTTTATCGCCCTACTTTTCGTATGCACTTAACAAATAAAGAAATTCTAGACAAGCTTTTGAGCTATTCAGAAGACTTGAAACACCACTATAAGCTCTACCAGCTCTTGCTTTTTCACTTTCAGAATAAGGAACCAGACAAATTTTTCGGACTCATCAAGGACAATCTAAAGAAGGTTCATCCTCTTTTTCAGACTGTCTTTAAAACCTTTCTCAAGGATAAAGAGAAAATCGTCAACGCCCTTCAATTACCTTATTCCAACGCCAAATTGGAAGCAACTAATAATCTCATTAAACTCATCAAACGCAATGATTTTAGTTTTCGAAACTTTGAAAACTTCAAAAAAAGGATTTTCATCGCTCTCAACATCAAAAAAGAAAGGACGAATTTCGTCCTTTCTAGATCTTAGCTGACTTCAACCCACTACAGTTGACAAAGAGCCTAATTTCTTTAATCTTGAATATATTTCCTAATTGTGGTTTCATTAAGACCTACTGTACTCACGTAGTAACCTTCTGCCCAAAAATGCCGATTTCCAAACTTATGCTTGAGGTTGGCATGTTTATCAAATATCATGAGTGCGCTTTTGCCTTTTAAATACCCCATGAAACTTGAAACACTTATCCTCAGTGGAATACTTACTAACATATGTACATAATCTGGCATCAAGTGACCCTCAATAATTTTAACACCTTTATTGTATCGCGTTTGGAGTTTTTTTGGTATAATCTTCGATGCGCACCCGCATAGCGGATGGTTTATTTGTCTCGAACCTAACGAAACGAGACGGACCAATAGTTTCACAAAAAAAAGAGCTTAGCAACTCTTGATACACGGAGAATGGGGGATTCGAACCCCCGCGCCGGTTACCCGACCTAACGATTTAGCAAACCGTCCTCTTCAGCCTCTTGAGTAATTCTCCTATTAATGGGCACGAGTGGACTCGAACCACCGACCTCACGCTTATCAGGCGTGCGCTCTAACCACCTGAGCTACGCGCCCAAGTTTTCAAACTTGGTATGAACTTTCGTTCAAAGCGGGTGACGAGAATCGAACTCGCGACAACAGCTTGGAAGGCTGTAGTTTTACCACTAAACTACACCCGCTTAATAAAATATGGCGCGAGACGGAATCGAACCGCCGACACATGGAGCTTCAATCCATTGCTCTACCAACTGAGCTACCGAGCCAAATTGCGGGAGCAGGATTTGAACCTACGACCTTCGGGTTATGAGCCCGACGAGCTACCGAGCTGCTCCATCCCGCGTTAATATAAAAGGAGGATGTGGGATTCGAACCCACGCACGCTTTTACACGCCTGACGGTTTTCAAGACCGTTCCCTTCAGCCGGACTTGGGTAATCCTCCATTATTCCACAATGGACCTTGTAGGACTTGAACCTACGACCACTCGGTTATGAGCCGAGAGCTCTAACCAGCTGAGCTAAAGGTCCAACAAGATCATTATAGCGGCGAAGGGGATCGAACCCCCGACCTCCCGGGTATGAACCGGACGCTCTAGCCAGCTGAGCTACACCGCCATGAATCGGGAAGACAGGATTCGAACCTGCGACACCTTGGTCCCAAACCAAGTACTCTACCAAGCTGAGCTACTTCCCGCATTAAATAAAAAATGCACCCTAGAGGAGTCGAACCTCTAACCGCCTGATTCGTAGTCAGGTACTCTATCCAGTTGAGCTAAGGGTGCTCATTATTATATGCCGAGGACCGGAATCGAACCGGTACGATCGTTACCAATCGCAGGATTTTAAGTCCTGTGCGTCTGCCAGTTCCGCCACCCCGGCCTCTCTAAGCGAACGACGGGATTCGAACCCGCGACCCCCACCTTGGCAAGGTGGTGTTCTACCACTGAACTACGTTCGCATCGACCTCTTACTCTATATAAAAAAATGCCGGCTACATGACTTGAACACGCGACCCTCTGATTACAAATCAGATGCTCTACCAACTGAGCTAAGCCGGCCTATTTCTATTATGCGGGTTAAGGGACTTGAACCCCCACGCCGTTAAGCGCCAGATCCTAAATCTGGTGCGTCTGCCAATTCCGCCAAACCCGCTAATATGACCCGTACTGGGCTCGAACCAGTGACCCATTGATTAAAAGTCAATTGCTCTACCAACTGAGCTAACGAGTCTAAAATAACTTCCGTTATCTTAAACGGTCCCGACGGGAATCGAACCCGCGATCTTCGCCGTGACAGGGCGACGTGATAACCGCTACACTACGGGACCTATGGGAGTTAACGGGATCGAACCGCTGACCCTCTGCTTGTAAGGCAGATGCTCTCCCAGCTGAGCTAAACTCCCTAGAGCTAAGCGACTTCCATATCTCACAGGGGGCAACCCCCAACTACTTCCGGCGTTCTAGGGCTTAACTTCTGTGTTCG
>CAJNCV010000014.1 GCA_905221385.1 bacterium | reverse complement strand
TTATTCGTCGCATCCATATCCCGGACAATGGAGGAATGGAGACGATCCACACTCTGCTTCAAGCTAGTTAAGGCCTCACTGTTGATGACAGCTGTTGCGCTTTTCTCACCGACTGTTGATTCAAAGTCAGAAATCAGATTGTCAAACTCAGTATAAAGCAGATTAGAATAATCCACATAACCCTGAAGGAGAGGGAGGTTATAATAGTTCAACTCATGGTTAATCGCAGTCTTGACATCACCACGCAGCGCTTGACTCGATGCAAGACTCTGCGCAGTCGACTGTGCCTCAGCCAAATCAGACTCGAAAGCTTGGGTCTGTTTATAGAAAAAATCCTTTAAACTTTCCAACTCGCTACGCTTGATTTTCATCGTCTAACTCCTCCTGTAATCGTAGATAAAAGTGGGAAGGAATAGCTGTTTTCATTAATATTTCCCGTAATTGACCGACATAGGAACTTTCTTTTTCTGATTCCGCATAACCCTGAGCGATGATTCGTTTGATCATGGTCTTATGAATCGCCATCGGTGGAAGGTCTGCTTGAAACCCAAGAGGCCAGAACTGTGCTAAATAATCCACATAAGCTCCGTCGAAAACGACTTTTCGCCCCATAATCATGACATAAAGTGGCTCATCGCCTAAAAGTGACACTACTAACTCTTGAGATAGCTGCTCCTTATCAATCTCAACCAATGTGCCCAAGGGAAGAATGTCACTATAAACCTTATCAACCCCATCTAAAAAATGGACAAATTCACTTTTAGCTAGCATAATATCTGTCTCGTTCCGACAAATATACACTTCTTTCGGTAAAAAAGTCACTTCAATATCAGCGCCAATCCGCGGATGATAAATATAGTTTGGCTTTTTATCCAAAAAAGCTTTTACGATTGCTCCCAATACCTCTGGACGATTTTTTAAAATAAAAGCTATCTGATGTAAAAAATCTGTAGTGGGAAATGCCGTATTACCGTCACAATACTCTTTCCAAATTTGTTCTGCTGTCTTCATTTTAATCGAATCCCATCTTGAAATCCATCTGCTCCTGAACGATCATCCAACAACTTATTCTCAGAAACCCTAAGCATATTAGAGGATTGAGAATTCACATAAGTTCGATATTTTATGACAGATGTATTTAAATTCTGAATGGCTTGATTAAAGTTCTTAAAAGGAGACAAATCTGTATAGGAAAAAGGGAGAGTAGATAGTGGACGAACAGAGGTAACATCCGAATGATAATGTCCGACCTGTCCAGCCCATTCTTCTGTTTGGACATAAATTTCTGCTTGACCTGACATACTAGTCCTCCTCCCAATTCAAGCGATGATAGTATTCAATCTGGCTATTTAGACTATTAATTTTGGCCTGGCAATCTTCAATATTCCCATTATATTCTGATATTTTAAAGCGAATACTCTTACGATTCATTTCTGTATCTGTCAACCAAGTTGTAATCGCATCGGAAATTCCTGCTAACGTTTTATCAAAATCTTCCCGACGAGTCCCTTGAAAATCAGTTGTAGAGTGCTTATTCAAATCACTCGCAGAAGTCTTGTTTTTACTAACAACATCCATCTGACTCTGGATACAATCATTCGCAGACTCTAAACGCTTTATCTTATCCTCATAAGTACGTATATCCAAACGGATCCAACGAATTTGCGCATGACAATTCGCAATAGCACTATCATATCGTCCCATACATAAACTCCTCCACTTTTTCTCTAATTATATCAAAAATTCCGATGTTTTACCATAAGGATTGGGAAAGAACCCTAAAAATAAAAGCAAGTCAAATGACTCGCTTTTATTCACTGATAAGTTTGATGCGATAACCATCTCGGCTGGTGAAGTAGTTGTACTCATCCACTCCGACAACCGATTCTGTGAAGCTGCTCTTAATGGATACAACATTCTGGTCTTGGAAACGAATACCAATACAGCCTGCAGGCACATTGACCTTTAGAATCTTATCCACTTCCATATAACCATTAACAATTTGACGCAACTCACCCATAAAGATGAAGTGGAGCCCAACTGTCCCTCCCTTGTGCAGGAGAGACTTAAAGGCATCTTCTGTCATCTTAAGATTCATGAGCTTGCTGAGGGCTTGTGCTTCTGGAATCAAGATGTAGATAGGATAATCCAAATCAGCTGGCGTGCGCGCATCCACTTCAGACTGCATATCCATAAAGAAACCAGGGATCTCCTCGCCCACAAATACTTCGTCGAACAGCCCTTCCGACTGATGGTAGTTTCCTGTTGGATCCACCAAGAACTTTTTAATGTGACTAGGCACTTTTTCTAAGCCGGTCAGAAGCGCTGCTTCGCCATATTCTAGCTGCTGCATGGTATCATAGAGAAGCTCAAAGTAGCCGTCTCGTTTTGGCACAAAGCCAACCGGGTGTGTACTTTCTTTGTCAAAACCAATTGGCAACTCGCCTCTTTGCCACATATCCTGAACTTCCTCGTGATCTTCAAAGAAACTCGTAGAAATCTTACTTGGCAACATAGGTACTGCTTCTGGACGTAAGCCTTGCCAGTCTTGATTCATCGATTGGATTTCTGCTGTTAAGTGAGAAAGACGGTCGATATCGTCTTTTCCTTCTATCGGCAGATAGACTTGTAACTCTAGAACCTCTTCCTGTGTCACCTGAGCACGGCCGACAATTTCCTGACCTGGCAGGGCATCACGTCCCATAACCGTCCGAAGCGCTCCTTCTTCTACTAAGTAAAAGCTCAAAGCATTGGGAATCGTCGAGCTCATCCGTAAACGCAAGCTACTAGCGCTGAGTACGGTTATCAGAGTATAAATACCCAGGCTAGCTCCTTCACGTAGGAGCTGGTTGACAGCTGACTCGATGTTCTCCTCTAATGGACTTTCCCGTACTGAGTCATAGCCATCAAAGAAGTTGAGAAGAACAGGGAGTGCTTGACCTGTCTTTTGCTCATACTGTGACAGACTAGACACGCCAGCCTCTGTAAAGAGGGCTTTCCGCTCCTTCATAAGACTATCCAGACGTTTCAGATACTTGAGGAGCTTTTCTTCCTCATCTAGTCGAACCAGATCCGCCACATGTGGCAACTCTCTAATTGGTAAGAGACCATTCGTCCCAAAATCAAAAAGGTTAAACTGAACTTGCTCAGGCGTATTTCTACGAGCCAGATTCATGAGGATAGTTTGAAGAGCTGTTGATTTTCCAAAGCCTGGGGACCCATATAAGACGGTATTGCCTAACTCCTCAATATCAAAGTGGTAGACCTCCTGCTTTTGAGCACTTGGCAGATCCAGCATGCCTAGTGGAATGGAGAGTTGACGTGGGGTTGTCCACTCTGCTTGACGGTCAATTGCCGCTCCTACTAGCTCCTCTCCAAGAGGTGGTAACCATGGCTTTTCAGGGAGGATGACTTGCAGACGCTCCGTTTCCTTATTGATATAATCAATCACAGCTTCAAGCTCTGTCTCCCGCTCTTGTGTCTCTTCAACCGAGTAATCCCCGTCATTTCCGTCAATCAAGAGTTCGCTCTGCCCTAGTTGATTCACTAACCAAATCCGTTCATCTACTTGATTACCTTCATCACTATAAGGCTGATAATCCGCTCCACTCCATGCTGACTGGAAGAGTTCATAGATTTCATTGTTTCCGACCTGAAGATAAGCACGACCAGGCTGAGTGATACTAGCCGCATCTGGCGTTTTGATAATCTCATTTGAGTCTGAAGGATCGGCAACCTTGAGCGCCAGCTTAAAGCGAGAATTAGACCAGATCTGCTCATCCACCACTCCAGATGGCTTTTGAGTCGCAAGGATCAGGTGAACCCCTAGGGAACGTCCGATACGTGCCGTGGAGACGAGTTCTGCCATAAACTCTGGTTCATTTTGCTTCAACTCCGCAAACTCATCTGAGATTAGGAAAAGATGGGGTAAAGGCTCTGTCGGATAGGTCTTTTTCTCCTCTGGATCGCTAAGTGCCTTCCCTTTTTTATAGAGCTTGGTATAGCCATTGATATGGTTGACACCGAATTTCCCAAAGAGACGCTGACGCTTTTGAAGTTCCGCACGAATACTCTTCAGCGCACGAGCCGTCCCAGCTCCATCCAAGTTGGTAATAGCACCCATCAAGTGAGGCAGCTTGGCAAAGAGATTGGCCATTCCTCCCCCTTTGAAGTCAATCGGAAGAAATCCAACATCTTCTGGCGCAAAGTTAACAGCTAGAGACAGAATATAGCTCTGCACAATCTCAGACTTACCAGAGCCGGTAGTCCCTGCAACTAGCCCGTGTGGACCATGGGCACGCTCATGAAGGTTGAGCAGCACAATATCATCCTTCCCTCGAACACCTAGAGGTACAGCGAGAGACTTAGATGCATCCGCCGCCTGCCAGCGTTTCTCCACATCCAACTCCTCGACCTGCTTAACACCGTAGAGTTCCATAAAGGAAATCGTATCTGGAATCGAGTTTTTCTCCACTTCGATATGATTGAGATTGGCCAAACGGTAAATCGCTTCTTCAAGTTTTCCATTTTGAGGCAGACGATTAGGCTTAAAGTCTTGGTTGACATAGATATGATGGTTATTGACGAGCTTGGCTGTTTCTCCATTTTGGTAATCAACCACTGCCGTCACCGTCTCAGGCAACATATTGAGGCTTTCCTTACCCCAGATAACCGTCACCCCATACTGGGTCATATCCTCTGCCAGAAATTCATTGAGCCCATGTCCTGACAGCCATGACTCATCCAAAATCGTCAAGACATAGTGCGGCGAGAAGGTTTGCTCCTGCTTTTGTTCCCGAACGACCTGACGACGCTTGACTAACATCTGGTAAAAAGAGGTCAAGATCATGTCCCTGGTCTGGTCATCATGAATAAGTCCCCGTAGATTGAGACTCCGCATTTGCGCATGAGGCAACCAGCGCCATTCTCGCCAGTGATTCTCATATTCCTCTTGGGAGACCAAGGTCACAAACTCTACATCATGATAGGAATGGAGCGCCGCAATCTGAAACAATAGCGTTTGAACTGCTACTCGTAAGACAGGAGCTACTCCCGCTAATCCCAAAGCCTGATCACGTAGAGAGAGGACAATAGGCGCATCCTCTAATTTTATATGAGGTTGTACCAGTTTTTTCTCGACAAAGCGGCTCCATTCTTCCTTGCGATTGGTTGGTTGAAAACGTAAGGAATAACTAGAATCAATCGCTCCAGTTCCCAAATGAACCTTTAGAAAGTCATCATTTGTCACCATCTTCTCATAAATCCGTGGGTTGTAACTTTCTACTAAATCCACTAATTCATCAACCGATGGAAAATTATATGTCAAGGCTTTCTTTTGTTCCGTCTTTAGACGACTCAATTGGCTTCCTGTCTCTAAGAGATACTCTTGATAATCATCGTTTCTTTTCTGATTCTTCTCTTTGACTTCCTTTTTGTTGGTAAAATAGCTCGATACTGAAAATCCAGCTGTCAAGAGACTGGCACTGGCCATTCCCATCATAAGCAAGGCATTTCCCTGCATAAAGACACTAGAGGCTCCGCTAATCACCACCATTCCAACAGGCGGTACGATCGCACGCCATAGCTCACCACGTCTAAGTTTTTCTTCTGGTGCTGGTGAATTGATTTCCACCTTATCCTCAGGCTCTTTTAGATAAATGCGTGGACTTCTACGATAATTAGGAAACTCATGTGGAAACTCAGCTTTATAAGGTTCTTCAAACAAATGATCAGATTGGATAGTGTGCTGTCTGCTCAAGGGCAGGAAATGGATCTGATGTTCTCGAAATGAGAAAAGAAAGCAGTCCACCACCAAAACATCCCCTACCTGAATAGAGGCATCAACTTCCTCTAGAATTTGTCCATTTAGATAAACCTTAGCTCCATTAGATGATCCAGAGAGATGATAGGTATTCTCCTTAACCTTCAGGTAAAGGAGAGCTTGACTTTCAAGGCAAACATCTGCTTTCTTCTCCTTAGAAAAGAGTAAGTCCTGCTTAGGATAGGTAAAGGAATGGATCTGAATCTGTTCATGTGGAATGGCTACCAGACTTTCCTCCTCCTGACCAGCCCAAGGGATTCCGTCCTTTTCAAGACCACTTTCAGTAATTGAGATATGACTTTCTCCAATATTGATTGAGGAGGCCCTTTCGGTCAACTCTTTGTACTCAAAGCATTCTTTAAACGAAAACACATGCCAAAGAACCTCTTCATCTGACAGCTTTTGACTCCAAGTCGCTTGTTTGCCCTTAGTTGCCATTTTTAGTCTCCTTTGATGTACTATTTGCCTTTGAACTTCCGTTTAATTGTTCCTGTAACTTATCAATTTCTTTTTGATACTTTTCAAGGAGTTCTCGCTTTTTCGCTCCGCTCATCGTACTGTCTGTATTGACCTGATCATAGAGCTTTGTATAAGCATGAAGAATATACTGAATGTCCCCAATATTTTGAGCAATATCAAGTGCTTTTTCAAGTTCTCCACGGCCGATATAGATCCAATAAGAAAGAGTATTCTCACTAGATTTCTGTGACAAGTTTCTAGATACAGCTTCCTTTTGTTCTTGAGTCAGATTGTCTAACTCTAACGAGCTAGCCGCAAGTGTATACTGGACTCCCTTCGGAAGACTATTTGGAGCTTCTGACTTAAGACCTTCTACCACTGCCGTATAATCCTTAGCAATGTAACTCGTCTCAGCCTGAATGATTTTATCCTGCTTAGGCACCACATAAAAAGCATAAATACCTGTTGCAATCCCCATCGCAACTGTTACAATTGCGAGTCCTAAAGAACCCCATTTAAACAATTGATAGTTCCTTTTCGAGACAAACAGTTTTTCCTTTTGACGCTTCTCTTCTTGGATACGAGCCTGCTCACTAATGAGATGGTCTACTTCATCAAAAGTCTCCGCTTTAAAAAGAGTTTCCGCAAAAGCATTTTTTACCGTCGTAAGACTATCAATTAACTCTTCAAAGTTGAGCTTAGGTTGTAAAATGAACACAGCTAAAGCCTTATATTGCTTTAACAAGTCCTCTTTCATGAGCGAAAAAGGAACCACACTATCTGTCATCCCTCTATGTCCTAAAAGGACACTTTCCCCGCTCACAAACAGATTATCTGGGTGAATAAAGGGTTTCATAGGCTGATCGACAGTTTCTTTTAAGAATTGTAACTTTTGAAAAAGATGAAGGCGTTCTAAGATTTCTTTATTTTCAACAGCTTCTCGAATCGACTGATAACCTGCTGGAATTTGGTAAGAAAGACGAACGACCTCTTCTGCCTCTTCTTTCACTGCTCCTTGAGCTAAATGTGCCGTGCTTTCTAAAAAGAATCGATACTGCTTCATCCGATTCAGTTGAAATTGATTAGCGGATAACTTAATCTCTAGTTCACCAGCCTCTTTCGACCACTTGGATTGGATACTTGTCTCTTGTACTTTCATTTCTTTCTCCCTACAATTTCTAATTGATCTCCGTTTCCTAAAGGAAAGTCCGCTATCTGGTCATCATCATAAAAGGCAATTGATTTATTAGTCACTTGAAGATCAAAGTGACTTGGTAGCTCTTGGTTCATCATTGAAAATGACTCACATATCAGCTCTTTTACTCTCTTGAATGAAACCTGCGTTGGAAGTTTCAAATCATATATTTGGTCTCTCCATTTTATACCAACCGTAATTGTCTTCATCACACACTCTCCTTCTTAAAACGAAGCACTTTTGAGTACTTCCTACCTAGCCAAACACCTAGATAGGTCACTCCAAGTAGACCTATTCCCAATCCTAAAATAGATAGCCAAGTAGGTAGCGAAGTGTTAGAGGTGCTCTCTCCAGTCAAAATTGCTTCATCTGCTCTATAATTTGCTTGAAACAAGCCACGCGTCACCTTATCCTGACTCTGAAAACTATTAGTATCTTTAGTCCCAGTAAAAAGAGAGGACTGCGCTTGATGAACATTCTCTTGCTGTGCTTTTTGTAGCTGTTTTTCTTTCTTCACACTATCTTCTAAAAATAATTCAGGAATATTCTTAGACTTAGTAGTCTGAGGACTGTTCCCTTGATCATGGATGGTTTGATTATTAATTTCAAGACTTCCATCATCTGCTCGGACATCACCTGAGTTAAGAAAAAAACACAACAATAATAGACTAAAAATGACTTGAACCTTCTTCATAAATCTCCTTCCCCACTTGGTAAAGATAACTTTATTATACTACAAATCACACCATCTCACAAGAAGACAAAAAGGATCCTTACGGATCCTTACCTTGATTATTTCTTTCTTGTAAAGAGATTGAGACCAACTCCGATCCCTACAAATAATAAAAGTAGAAGAATCGTTACAATGCCTAAGCTACCACCGACCAAGAGATAACTAAAGCCGTTTTCAATATTTTGTAACGGAGAAAGTCGATATAAGAAATTAAGGAAACTTCCTGATTGTGTTGCCACTCCCAAAATAGGAGTTAGTAGGAGATAAAAACCTAAGAGGGATGACGATACAATATAAGTCGGATACGGAGCTTTCTTCAAGCCGTAAGATAGCACTAAAATCAAGCTTGCCATTAACATAAAGCAATAAATGAACCATAAGAATCCATTAGCTGCTGTTGCTACTCCTATTGTAACTCCTGAAAACAAAATCGAACCAACAGTAGCTGTTATGATTGTCGGTAAGAAACTTTGAAGCTTCAAGTCCCACTTTTTCGTTGTCAAAAGATCAGTTTCTTCCCTTTCCTGTCTATCTTTAACAAAGCGTCCGATCGTCATAGCTATCACAAAAGAAATAACCGATAACAACAAGGTCATATAATAGGGGATGATGGAAATGTGACTAGCTGCCTGTGTCTTACCTTCTGTGACTTTTGTAGTAATTGGATCGGATAAGAAATTGAACACTTGCTTGTTATCAGCACCTCCACTTTTCGCATTGGCAAGCACCTTTCCAAACTGTTCTGCATAAGAGGTATTTTTCTCAACTGTACCACTTGTTTCCTTCACACTCTGATTCAAACTGGAAAGGACACCATCTGCGGACTTTTGAATCGATTCTGTTGTCTCGTTTAACTGTTGGATTTGTGGTGAGATATCTCGTACCTGAGCAGCTCCATCAGCTGTAGCTTGTGCAGTTTTTTTAGAACTATCTCGTAAGCTATCGTATTGAGACAAAAGTGACTTCACTTCTTCTTCCAGCTTAGAGGTATTCATCTTCTCTGGTTGTGGATTTTGATCATTGACAACTGATTCATAAGCAAGTTTCTCAGAATCTTTCCACTGATTATGAGCCTCATCTAAGACCTTCTGCATCTCCCCATACCAGGTATTTAAGGCAGAAGCTTGCTTAACAAGCAAATCTGAGTCTGGGAGAGACTGATACACTTGACGAAGGGTGCCTTCTTTAGGATTTTCTTTTTCACCTAGAATATCTGTCACATCCTTTAATTGCTGATCTACCTGTTTGTATAAATTATCTCCTGTAAGCCGATACTTAGTAACTAAAACATCCGATATTTCTGAAGCCCGTTCGTCGTCAGTTAGATTATTGTAGAGACTATATACAGAATCTGGACTAGCCTTTTGTACGAGAGTACCACTTGATAGCGTGCTTGCAAATTGATTGATATCTAAACTTGCCCCTGGTGATGCAAATAGAGTAACGATTTGTTGGGCAGTAAGGTCTAGGTTTTGGAAGTTTTTCAGAATCGCAGGTAAATCCTCAGCCAAAGTGTCATACTTACCATTAAAGACAGATAACTGAGCACTAGCTTGAACTGAACTTCCATCTGTCCAACTATAACCTACTTGGTTATAGGAATTCTTTTTCACATCATCAGATAAATTCCACTTTATCTGACCACTAATCGTGACACTCACCTTTTTAGGAAGTGTCGCATAGCTTGGTTGACTGACTTTTGGTGAAGTAGTTGGCGTTGCTGCCGTACTTTCACTTGTAGAAGTGGAATTTGTAGATGTTGTTGCATCACTTGCATCCTCATTTGAAGTACTTGATCCCCCTGAGTCCGAAGAGGCAACAGGAGTAGTTGACGCCGTTCTTTCATTGACAAATGTGACTTGAATTGTATTTCCTGATACTGCAGCTGTCACATGATAGCCTGTATCTTTTAACTGTTGACGGATAGAGGCTTCAATTGAATCTTTCGTCACACCTTCCAGTTCAAGATTCCCCATCTTTGCATCATCGATGTTCAATTGGACTGTCTGACTACCAGTTGACGGATCAAATTCTAGAGTTTGGTGAATGGGATAGGTCGCCGGACTAGTAACAGTAGCCGCTGAGGACAGATACTTAAAGGTTGTATTTTGTCCTAAAGAGCCACCCAACTCGCTACTGTAGTTAGACACAATTTTCAGTTCATTACGATAAGTTGTAGCCTCATCTGATGAGATCAATTTATCTTGCTCTAATTTAGCAATGAGAGCACTCAAATCTCCAGATGAAATCATCGGTAAGCGACTAGCAATTGCCTCAATATACTGCTTAGGAAGTTTGCTTCGGTTTTCTGGCTTCGTCATTAAGTTCAAAATAGCCGAGCGAATATCTTTATCAGTAGCTGTCTGAACACTTAAATCCTTAGAGCCATAATAAGTCTCTGCAATGGTCTCCCTGAGTGCTCTAAGCTCCGCTACTTCTTTTTCTAAAGAAGTGATTTGTGCCTCTAAGTTCCCCTTGACCTTACTTTGTGCAGTTTTATACTCCCCCGCCTTAGCTTTGAAATCTGCCATAAAGGAACCGGTTGCCGTATCGGAAGACTGCAATTCTTTTAATTTAGCATTCCCGACAGTGTAAAGGGCATTATACAAGTCAGAATAATGCTTCTGATCATCTGTCCATTGTTTTTCCAAGGCAGCCTTATCTTTTTCAGATTGCTCCTTATATTGGTCGGTTGACTTTTCAAGACGAGTATTAGCTTCTTTTGAAAACTCATTCACAGAGTTTGTTGTAGACTCAAGGGCTTTCCCAGAAGCATCTAAAGAGTTGTTATTCGCTTCCATGCTGCTTGCGACTGATTTAACAAAAGCTTCTTGTTGGGTCTTAAAGAGTTCATTATCCGTCTTCAGACTATTTGCAATGGATTGAGTACTTCTAAATGAATCTGGTAGGGTCGAAAATGGAGCTTGAATATTTGAAATGATGAACGTATTTTGAGACAACTCTGTAGTTGCCATCTGATTCACATTCGTCTGTGCATCTGAAAGATTCCGAATGATGCTCGAAAAATACATCCGAACCACCCGTTGATTAAATCCTTGTAAGACTGTATTAACTTGACTGTGGACAGCCTGATTAGCTTGTTTGTTTTGCCCTTCGCGAATCTGGTAAGAAACAGTGGCTTTTTCTGGAGAAACACTCTCTAAGCTCAACAATTTCTCAGAAAAGTCTGACGGAAGAGTAATAACTGCATCAAACTGACCAGACTTCAATCCTGCTTCAGCCACGCTACGATTGGTTGTCTCCCAGTTATTCTCTGTATCCTGATTAATTAAAGTGACAAAATCAGAGCCTAAATTATAATCAGTATTTTCAAACCTTGCACCTTTATCTTCATTCACAAGCGCATATTGAACCTTAGCAGTTTGCTTGATCTCACTTGAATAGTGAAGGCTCTGATCCTTTAATGCGAAATAAACAAGAGAACCTGATAACAGGGATACGCATGCTACTGCAGTTAAAATTTTTAAGTATCGTTTTTCTTTATGAGGACTATTCATTATTACCTTTTCCACTTATAACTAGCAAAAAACGACGCCCCTTTCGAAGCGCCGTTCACCGATGATTAATTCAAGCCAAATGAAGCTGCATCCTGACGGTCACGCTCAGCAACAGTATCTGCGTATTGATTCAATTGTGCATGGATACTTTCAAGAAGTTGTTCCATTTGAGTTACGCTTACTGATAATTGTTGGAATTGTTCCAAGTAAGATTGGAAAGCCGCACCTTGCCATTGTCCTTGAAGACGACCATTTGCGCCTGAAACTTTGTTAATGGCATCTTTCAATTGTTCAGAAGCATTGGTATAAGTTTGTGCTTCAGACTTTAACTGTTCTGGGGTCAACGAAATTGCTGGCATATCATTATTCTCCTTTTTTGACTTGGTCATCTTCCCGATAACCTTATAGTCAATATTGTATCACAAACTCGTCAGATTGCAAGTGTTTTTTAGAATTTTGATTCAACTTTATAAATCGATTGAATACTTCCCACTATTTGATGTGTGCAATCAAGCATGTCACATCTTTCAATATAAAAATACTAGGTTATAATGCATTTCATTGTAGACTATTGTATCAATTACTGAACTCCTACTTCCATCGACCATCTTGGTGATATCAGAAAATCAAAAAAAGGGGGTGCAAAACAATTCCCACAGACACCCTACCTGCTGTAACATTTTGCACCCCCTCTGCGTATGTGGGAATAAATTTCATACTTTACCACTATCAATCCTACCACATCACTTCAGACTGTTAGATTTATACTTCACTCAAAAATTCAAAAAAGCTGAATATCAAGCCTTTTGTAAACCCTGAAACGGTGGGATTTATCCTTTCCTCTCCAGCAGTCCTACAACCTCGATATGATGCGTTTGAGGAAAAAGATCCACTGGTTGTACTTTCTGCAGTTCATAACCCAATTCTTGGTAAAGTTTGATATCACGCGCCATGGTTGCGACATTGCAGGAGATATAAGTAATGCGGTCTGCTCCTGTTTGACTACTTGCCTTGATAAAGCTCTCAGTGAGGCCTTTTCTTGGTGGGTCTACTAGGATAAGACTTGGTTGAATCCCATCTTTAAGCCAATTCTTCATAGCATTTTCAGCTGTGTCGCAGACATAGTGGACGTTTGAGATATTGTTTAGTCGGGCATTCTTCTTGCTATTCTCAACTGCTTCTGGAATCACTTCAACACCATAGACTTCCTTGACATGCTTAGCAACGGATAATCCAATCGTTCCAATTCCTGAGTAGGCATCAATCACCACATCATTTGCTTTTAATGCTGCAAAATCAATAGCTATTTGATAAAGCTTCTCTGCCATTTCAGTATTTACTTGATAAAAAGCTGGTCCAGCGATTTGGAAGTCATTTCCCAACATCTGGTCCGTAATGTAATCTTGACCATAAAGAGTGCGCCACTCCTTACCAAAAATCGCATTGGTATTCTGGTCGTTGATATTTTGCATGACAGACACAATCTCTGGGAACTGCTTGATAAGGTGTTCAATCAATTGCTCAACACGAAAAACTTTAGGACGAGTTGTTACTAAAATCACCATAATTTGTCCGGAATAGTGCCCGCGACGCACCACAAGATTTCGAATCAAGCCAGACTGTTCCTTTTCGTCATAAGGTTTCAAATCATAGCGACGAAGCAAATCTCGAAGAACTACCACAACTTGGTCAATGACAGGATTCTGGATGAAGAAATCTTCAAGGGGCATAAGGTCGTGCGAATTTTTACGGAAAAAACCAGTTTCCAAGACACCATTCACTCGACGAACGGGCACCTGGGCCTTGTTTCGATACTGGATTGGATGTTCCATGCCGAGCGTTTCAGCGACCTCTACATCTGCAATACCAGCAATCTTGTAGAGACTGTCTTTGACTTGTTTGGTTTTAAACTTGAGCTGCTCTGGATAGGCAAGATGCCCCAAATCAGCGATACCTGAGAGTAGATAAGCTAGGTCAAGGTCTTGGTTACGATGTGGAGAGTAAGTAAGGTATTCTTCAACTTTCCCATAGCCAATCTTTTTATTGACCTTAAGGACTCGCATGAGGATTTTCTCAGTTGGTAGAGCATTTTCTACAAAGAAAACCAAACCATCTACCTTAGCAACCCCAGCACCTTCATGGGTCAAATCAACAATTTCAACTTCTACAATATCATTTTTCTTTAACATATTTTTCACTTTCTTTCAGCCGATAAAAAAGACGGCAACATTTCTGTTACCATCTATTATATCATGAAATGACCTAAGCACCAAAACTCTTGAAGAAGTTGACAATGGCTTGCCAAAGGGAGCTAAAGAAGTTGCCCCCGTCTTCTAGCGCTTTATTGGCATCAAAGTTGAGGTTGATATTTTTAAAGCTATCTCCAGCTTGAGAGACAATGCTTTCCTTGAGGTCGTTTAGGGTTTTAGTGAAATCAGCATTGTTCAAAATGTCACTCTTTGAGAGGTTAAGTGCAAAATTGATGATGATATTGACCTGGTTTCCTGTTATAACCTGATCAAGTTTGTAGTTTTTTAGCGTGTCTTCAACGATTTTGCGGACATCTTCTTCTGTCAGATTGCCTTTGGCTTCTTTTGCCTTTGCGATTCCTGCCTTGATATCTGCCAAGGCAACATTGAGTTTATTGGCATCGTAGCCTGATTTATCCTTGTTTTCAGCATTAATATCGGATAAGGCTTTTAGTTCCTCTTGAGCCAAGTCTTTATTGGCTTGCGGTACTTTAGCACCATTGGCCTCTAACGAGTAGTAAATCCCTGCTAGGGCGCTCTCTCCTGTAACTGGAATAGGTGCTGCAACTGTGATTCTGGCATGCTCCACTCCCAGCGTCACTGCTGCGTTACGGTACATATCCTGCGTCACCTTGGTGATATTTTCAGGCGTTTCAATCTTGACTTCTAGAGGCGACTTATCCCCCAGCTTTTGAATCTTGGCTGATGAATAGAGCTGTAGACTAGCATCATTAGCAACATTCATAATTTTCGAATAGATATTCGATGTCATTGTTTTGATATCTTTGGTGTCTTTTGAAGCGTCATAGCCAAGTTTGCTAAGAGTTTGATTTTTCTGGTCTTCAGATAGAGAAGAACCTAGGACATATTCGGGTTGAACATAGGTTTCATCGATTACTTTTTGAACATCGGTTGCTGCGTGGACGCTTGTCATAGCTGTTGCGGCCCACAATACTGCAGCACTTGTTAGAAAGAATTTCTTTCTCATGGGATATTCCCTCCTTTACCTTTCTAGGGTAATAAAACAATCTTAAAGAAAACTTATAGCAAAAAACACCTGGTCTAGCCAGATGTCGAAAAGAAAGTGAAACATTTTATGATGTAAAGGTTTAGTTGTACCTGTCTAGAATAGTAATAGTTTCCACCATTTACATAGAGTTCAGCTCCGTGAAAGATAGAAATAGGGTGAATATAACTATAGGTTTTTCCAGTGGTATTACCAAGGATTGGAGCGACCGTTTCTCGGGAGTAACGCTTGGCTAGGGCCAGAGTATTTTCCTTGCCATTCTGAGCGATAAAGTCTATATAGGCAGGTCCAAAATTATAGGCTTGAACGGCAGTCCAGACATCTACTCCCTTGCTCTGAGCCAGATAGAGGTTATCTGTTAGAGTTTGAATCCCTTGACGAATACTGGAGGCATTATCATTGATAGTGTTGGTTGAACCACTTGCAGACTCACTAGACTGCATGACATCCCCTTCTTTTCCCTTCGTTTCGGTATAAATCATAGCGAGCACCAACTCTTCATTGGCTGGAGTATCTCTTTCACTGAGGATTTCCCGAACCATGGGTTGGTAGGTCATGACTTGTTTAACATCCTGATGGATATGGTAAGCTTTGTATCCTGCGAAAAGGAAGACTGCTAGCACAAGCACTCTTCTTATAAATTTAAACATTATTTACTTTGAATATCCTCGATATTTTTGATTAAGATAGAATAGGTTCCATTGTCATTTTGGATAAACTCGACCGATTCTGCGTCTTGGTAAACATTATTTGGAACGATGAGTTCAATTCCATTTGACAAGGAAAGTTTTTGATTTTCAAATTTCTTTAATTGGCGACTGGCATCAATTTCATCAAACTGGACTGGATCTGGTACGGCTTCCTTGACTTGGTCAATAAAGCTTAAACGAGCTGTCAGATTGTTGTCAAAAAGGTCATTAGCCAATTTTTCAGGTGACAGTTCATTGCTTTCTTCAAGATTGTTGAAAATCGCTGATTTGACCTTGGATTGGAATTGAAAATCATCTGTGTTAAAAGATTCAGCAATTCTCTGGGCCGTTTTTTCCAGTTCCTTGATGGATTTTTTTGGTGAAATCTTAGGTGCAACAGCTAGGAGATTTTCTGAAAAATAATTCAAGAAAGTCCCATTGTACTTGATACGTTTTTCGATGAGGTGGTACTTGCGACTCTGTAGATTAACCACCAAGGCCTCGTCAGCTCCCGTTCCAAATCCAGGAAGGTTATTCTGAGTTAGCTTGATTGGATTATCAACTTCTCCACCGAGGTGGGTCAAGGTCTCACGTAGAGCAATTCGCAAAAAAGCGAAATGTTCAACGCCTTCTTTAGAAAACTGAACAAAAACCAAGTCATTGGTCTTGAGATTTTCAGAAATGCTGAACTCCTCTTTCCAGAGATTAGCCAGTGTTACTGATGTCTCCAACAAATCGTCTGTGATGTGATTGAAGAAGGGATTTTCTTCTTCGAAAATCCCAGTCTTGGCTTCATCTGAATACACGCGTTCGATTTTTTTACGTAGGTATTCTTCGATTTTTGGAGTGATATTGAGAAACTTATCCGCTAGAAACAACTCAGTATCGTCTGGGCTGAACTGATGGATAATAGCTTTCTTAATATAAATGTCCATAAAAGTATTAGTCCTCGTATAGTGGGAAGGCATCTGTCAACGCTTTGACTTCACTTCTCACTTCTTCTAAGACAGCTTCATTTTCTGCATTCTTAAGGGTTTTAATGATGAGCTCAGCCACTTTACGGCTTTCTTCCTCACCAAATCCACGTGCAGTGATGGCTGCAGATCCGATACGAATCCCACTTGTCTTGAATGGTGACAAGGTTTCGTATGGGATTGAGTTTTTATTTAGGGTAATATTAACTTCATCCAGCAAGTTTTGAGCAACTTTTCCGTTTTCTACAACCTTAGTCACATCCACTAGGAAGAGGTGATTTTCAGTACCACCAGAAATGATACGGAAATCAGGGTCTTGCAAGAAGACTTCAACCATAGCCTTGCTGTTTTTGATGACATTAGCAGCATATTCCTTGAAGGCTGGATCCAAAACTTCTTTGAAGGAAACCGCCTTAGCCGCCACAACATGCTCCAAAGGACCACCTTGAATACCAGGGAAAATAGCTGAGTTGATTTTCTTAGCTAGATCCTCATCATTTGTCAAGATCAAGCCACCACGAGGTCCACGAAGAGTTTTGTGGGTCGTTGTTGTCGTGATATGAGCGTATGGCACTGGACTTGGGTGAAGACCAGC
Source organism: bacterium (assembly GCA_905221385.1). Classification (GTDB taxonomy): domain Bacteria; phylum Bacillota; class Bacilli; order Lactobacillales; family Streptococcaceae; genus Streptococcus. The sequence goes on along the minus strand of CAJNCV010000014.1, from coordinate 35,314 downwards.
TGCAACCAAACCAGCGATATGGGCCATATCTACCATAAGCTTAGCCCCAACAGCATCTGCGATTTCACGGAATTTTGAGAAGTCGATAATTTGAGAATAGGCTGAAGCACCTGCTACAATTAATTTTGGTTTTACTTCTTGAGCTTGTTTCAAGATAGCATCAAAGTCCAAGAGTTCCGTTTCAGGATCCACACTATATGACACAAAGTTGTATGTTTGACCTGAGAAACTGACAGGAGCTCCGTGAGTCAAGTGTCCACCCGCTGCCAAATCCATCCCCATAACGGTATCACCTGGCTCAATCAAGGCCATGTAAGCCGCACAGTTGGCTTGGCTTCCTGAGTGAGGTTGGACATTGGCGAATTTAGCACCAAAAATTTCTTTTGCACGTTCAATAGCTAGAGTTTCTACCACGTCTACCACATCAGTTCCACCATAGTAACGGCGTCCTGGGTATCCTTCGGCGTATTTATTCGTCAAGATAGACCCTTGAGCTGCCATAACAGCCTTGGAAACTACGTTTTCCGAAGCAATCAACTCGATGTTGTTTTGTTGGCGTTCTTCTTCTTTGGCAATAGCATTCCAGAGATCAGCATCGTATGCTTTAAAATCATCTTTGTCAAAAATCATAGGTCTTCTCCTTTATAGTGTGACAGGTCCTTTAGTGTAAGAAAATAAACTAAAAGATGCGAATAAACCGTTTCTGCACTTTATCACAAGTATAACCAACTTTTTCATAAAATGCATGAGCTCCCAGACGATGATCGGCAGAGTTTAAGCGGATAAACTCATAGCCCCGTCTTTTTGCTTCTTCCTCCAACCCTTGTAGTAAGCTTTTACCGATACCTTGCCCTTGTGCTTGAGGCGAAACTGCTAAGGCTAAGATATTAAATCCTGCTTTGGAATAGAGGGACTCATAGACCTCAGCGTGGACATAACCAAGTAAGGCATGACTGGCTACATCCTCATATCCAAGTAGGAAATGATGGGAATCCTGAGATAATTTAGCTAGTTGACTAGCTGTATCCTCTGGACTAAAAGAATAACCCAAAGCCTCTTGGTTGATCTCACATATAGCATTCACATCTGTTTCTTGCAAATCTCTTAGCATCTCATTCCTCCTCAAAAGAAATCTCTGGCAACCGAGCAAGAATATCTTCTCGCTTAATCGCCCCTTGGCGTAAGATTTTCACCTTGTCTCCAGACAAATCCAAAATAGTCGAATCCTGTCCAGTTAGAAAAGCGTCGTCTTCCAGACCCAGAACCTCTTGGTCAAAATCCTCTAGAATTTGACCAAAGGTCACTCCGCTTGCCTGACCCGAGATATTGGCAGACGGCCCAATCAAGGGTCCTGTCTCTCGAATCAAATCAAGTGTAATGGGGTGACTCGGCATCCGAAATCCCACCGTTGCAAGACCAGAGTTGACCCAATAGGGAACTCGGTCATTGGCATCGAGGATAATGGTCAAGGGACCTGGTAAAAAGGCCTCTACAAGTTTTTGTAGATAAGTTGGCTGGTTCTTTGAAAAGTGCAAGATGTCCTCTAGAGAAGAGACATTAAGATTGAGCGCCTTATCTCTAGGACGACGTTTGAGTTGGTAAACATGGTCAACAGCTTTTTCGTCTAAGGCCTTAGCAAAAAGACCGTAAACCGTCTCTGTAGGCAGAACGACAGCTCCACCATTTTCTAACTCTTGTCTAATCCTGTCCATCATCAACCACAACCATCCTATCTTGACCAAATTGGTCTTTAAGTGTTCGTACTCGTTTTTCAGGAAGATATTTCCTAAAAAGCGCAGGAACACTTTGACCTTGCTTGTATCCAATTTCAAGGTAAATCTTACCACCATCTGTGAGATAGTCTTTTGCATCTTCCGCAATTCTGCGATAAATAGCTAGGCCATCCTCATCTGCAAAGAGAGCTAGATGAGGCTCCGAATGTAAAACATTCAAACCGACCTCTGACTCATCTTCACGAGAGATATAGGGTGGATTGGATACAATTATATCATATTTTTCAGAAATTTCTGCAAAACAATCAGATTTTTTAAAAAATATATTAAGATTTTGATTTTTAGCATTCTCTGATGCAAGCTCTAAGGCATCTTGGGAAATATCTGCTGCTGTCACTGACCAATCTGGTCTATTTTTAGCTAATCCAAGAGCTATAGCACCACTTCCAGTCCCGATATCAAGAACTGAAAGGTTCGTCTCAAGATTTTCGGCTAGGATGAGTTCCACCAACTCTTCTGTTTCTGGACGAGGAATCAAAACCCGCTCATCTACTTTTAACTGCATTCCAAAAAAATCTGCGTGACCAATGATGTACTGTGCCGATTTGTGAGCCACTAACTGCTGGTAAATTTCTTCTACAAATTGTTTTTCTTCCTCTGTTACCTCTTGTTGAAGAGCAAAGACAAAGTCCGTAAAAGAGAGATTTTTTAAGCTACGATAGACAAAAGAGAGGCTTTCTGCTTCCTCTCCTTGTCTTATCAACTCTTCTTCAAAATCTGAAAATAATTGAGCTAATTTCATTATTTGTTTAATTCTTCTAATTTTTGTGTTTGGTCATAAAGAACCAAGGCATCCACAACTTCATCCAATTTACCAGACAAAATGGTATCTAGTTTTTGGAGAGTCAAGCCAATACGGTGGTCTGTGACACGGTTTTGTGGGAAGTTATAAGTACGGATACGTTCAGAACGGTCACCAGTACCGATAGTAGACTTACGTTCAGCGTCTTGTTCATCTTGAGCAATCTGAGCAAAATGGTCAGCAACACGGGCACGGATGATCTTCATGGCTTTCTCACGGTTTTTCTGCTGGGTACGTTCTTCCTGCATCTCAACCTTGATATTGGTTGGCAAGTGAACGATACGAACGGCAGTCGCAACCTTATTGACGTTCTGTCCACCAGCACCTGATGCGTGGTAGATATCAACACGAAGGTCTTTTGGATCAATATCGTATTCTACTTCTTCCACTTCAGGCATGACAAGGACTGTCGCTGTCGAAGTATGTACACGGCCTTGGCTTTCTGTCACAGGGACACGTTGCACACGGTGGGCACCAGACTCATACTTGAGTTTAGAGTATACAGATTGACCAGAAACCATAGCAACCACTTCTTTGAATCCACCGACACCATTCATAGAGGCTTCCATGACTTCAAAGCGCCAGCCTTGGGCTTCCGCATACTTTTGGTACATAGTTAACAAATCTCCAGCGAAAAGTGCTGCTTCGTCTCCACCGGCTGCTCCACGGATTTCAAGGATGATGTTCTTATCATCGTTTGGATCCTTTGGAAGGAGCAAGATTTTGAGTTTTTCTTCGTATTCTTCTTTTTCAGCCTTGGCATCTTTGAGTTCTTGCTTGGCCATTTCCTCCAAGTCCGCATCTCCACCTGATTCCTTAATCATCTCTTCGGCGTCAACGATGTTTTGAAGGACTTGTTTGTACTCACGGTAGGCTGTTACCGTATCACGAGTTGAAGCTTCTTCTTTTGAAAGCTCCATGAAACGCTTGGTGTCAGACACTACATCTGGGTCACTGAGCAATTCTCCTAATTCTTCATAACGGTCTTCTACAGCTTGTAGTTGATCATAGATGTTCATTTTTCTTCATTCTCCTTATTGATTTCAGGCGCAAAATAATGTTTTCGGCAGACTGAGATATAGGTTTCATTTCCACCGATCTGAATTTGTTCGCCATCATAGACTGGCACACCATCTTGAGTTCGCAACACCATAGTCGCCTTTTTCTTACAGTACTGACAGATGGTCTTGATTTCTTCAATCTTGTCTGCTAAGAGCAAGAGGTATTTTGAACCTTCGAACAAGTCATTGCGAAAGTCATTCTTCAAACCAAAAGTCATAACAGGTATGTCTAGCTCATCAACAACACGAGCTAGGTCATAAACATGGTGACGCTTGAGAAACTGAGCCTCATCGACCAACACACAGTAAGGTTTTTCAGGTAAGTCTCGGATATAACCAAAGATATCCGTCGTTTCCTCAATCGCAATGGCTGGGCGTTTCATGCCGATTCGACTCGACACATAGCCAACACCGTCACGCGTATCCAGAGCCGAAGTCATAATCACAACTCCCTTTCCTTGCTCCTCGTAGTTATAGGCCACCTTGAGAATCTCAATCGTCTTACCAGAGTTCATGGTCCCATAACGATAATACAACTGTGCCATGCTTCTATTTCACGTCCATTTCTAAATTTTTGCTACATTCTAGTATATCATAATTTTCTGAAGCTTTAAACGGCAAAATGTGGTAAAATAGAAGAAATCAAAAACTACTGGAGGAAGCTATTATGCCATTTGTACGCATCGATTTATTTGAAGGACGCACGCTCGAGCAAAAGAAAGCTCTTGCTAAGGAAGTAACGGAAGCTGTTGTTCGTAATACTGGAGCCCCTCAATCAGCCGTTCATGTCATCATCAACGACATGCCAGAAGGAACTTACTTCCCACAAGGGGAAATGCGCACCAAATAATCCAGCTTAAGCAGAATTGCTTAGGCTTTTTCAATCTCCAAGTAGCATCCATTGAAGAAATAGTCTAATTTTGTTACAATTTGAAGAGATGCTTGGATACATATCCTAAGAAAAGAATTACAAAAGGAATTAGTATGATTACACGTGAATTTGATACCATCGCTGCTATCTCTACTCCACTAGGTGAAGGGGCCATTGGTATTGTCCGTTTGAGCGGAACAGATAGTTTTGCTATTGCGCAAAAGATTTTTAAAGGCAAAGACTTAAGCAAGGTTGCTAGCCACACTCTTAACTACGGTCACATTGTTGACCCTCAAACTGGTAAGGTTATGGACGAGGTTATGGTTGGGGCCATGAAATCTCCAAAGACCTTCACTCGTGAGGACATTATCGAGATTAACACCCACGGTGGGATTGCGGTGACCAATGAAATTCTCCAGCTAGCTATCCGTGAAGGAGCTCGGTTGGCAGAACCTGGTGAATTTACCAAGCGCGCCTTTCTAAACGGTCGTGTGGATTTGACACAGGCTGAGGCGGTGATGGACATCATCCGTGCCAAGACAGACAAGGCTATGAATATTGCAGTCAAACAATTGGACGGTTCTCTTTCTGCCCTCATTAACAATACTCGCCAAGAAATCCTCAATACACTTGCCCAAGTAGAGGTCAATATTGACTATCCTGAGTATGATGATGTTGAAGAAGCCACTACTGCAGTCGTCCGCGAGAAGACTATGGAGTTTGAGCAACTGCTGACCAATCTCCTTAGAACAGCACAACGTGGCAAAATCCTTCGTGAGGGAATTTCAACTGCCATCATCGGACGCCCCAACGTTGGGAAATCGAGCCTCCTAAACAATCTCCTACGTGAAGACAAGGCTATCGTTACAGACATTGCTGGTACTACTCGAGATGTCATCGAAGAATACGTCAATATCAATGGTGTTCCTCTCAAATTGATTGATACAGCCGGTATCCGGGATACAGATGATATCGTGGAACAAATCGGTGTCGAGCGTTCGAGAAAAGCCCTCAAGGAAGCTGACTTGGTACTACTAGTGCTAAATGCTAGTGAGCCACTAACAGCACAAGACAGACAACTCTTAGAAATCAGTCAGGATACCAACCGCATTATTCTACTCAATAAAACTGACCTACCAGAAACAATTGAAACTTCGGAACTTCCAGAAGATGTCATTCGTATTTCAGTTCTTAAAAATCAAAATATCGATAAGATTGAAGATAGAATCAACAACCTCTTCTTTGAAAATGCTGGTTTGGTTGAGCAAGATGCCACTTATTTGTCAAATGCCCGTCATATTTCCTTGATTGAAAAGGCCGTTGAAAGCCTACAAGCAGTTAATGAAGGCCTGGAACTGGGGATGCCAGTTGATTTGCTTCAAGTTGACTTGACCCGTACTTGGGAAATTCTCGGAGAAATCACTGGAGATGCCGCTCCAGATGAACTCATTACCCAACTCTTTAGCCAATTCTGTTTAGGAAAATAAGAAAAATCCATGATCGTTCGGTCATGGATTTTATTATCTTTATTAGTAATCTGGTCTTAAAACACCAGTTACAGTTGCCTTAGTTGCTTCGTAGTCACCATCTACGACAACCTTGATAATGCGTTTGGCATCTTCTTCTGGTGCTGGAACTAGAGGTAGACGAGTTGGTCCAGCTTCAAATCCCATATAGTTAAGGACTGCCTTAACTGGAGCAGGACTTGGATAAGAGAAGAGGGCGTTGACCTTAGGAATGAATTTACGTTGAATAGCTGCCGCTTTTTTCATATCGCTTTCTGCAATAGCAGTCAACATCTCGTGCATTTCATCCCCATTTGTATGAGATGCAACAGAAATAACCCCGTCCGCACCAAGATTCATGGCATGGAAAGCATCTCCGTCCTCACCAGTATAAATCAAGAACTCTTCTGGCTTGTGCTCAATCAAGTAAGCCATATTAGCCAAGCTAGTACATTCCTTAACACCGATAATATTAGGATGGTCAGCCAAGCGAAGCATGGTCTCGGGAGTCAATTCGACAACCACACGACCCGGAATGTTATAGATAATAATTGGTAGGTCAGAAGCATCCGCAATAGCTTTAAAGTGCTGATACATCCCTTCTTGAGAAGGTTTATTGTAGTAAGGGACGATAGCAAGGCCAGCTGCAAAACCTCCAAATTCTGCGACTTCTTTGACAAACTCGATAGAGTCACGTGTGTCATTGGTCCCTACACCCGCAATCAAAGGAACACGTCCATTGACAACCTTTTGCACAGCCGCAAAGAGTTCCAACTCTTCATCATGAGTCAAGGTAGGACTCTCAGCGGTAGTTCCAGCTAACAGAATACCATCTGTATGGTGGGCCAACAAATGCTCAATCAAAGCAGGAATGGCATCAAAGTTGATGGAACCGTCCTCATGGAAAGGGGTAATGAAGGCCGTGATGATTTTACACTCTTTTAAATCTTGATAAGACATGAAAACACCTCTCTATTTCAAAGAAGGAGTTCATCCGAACTCCTAAACCATTATTTCAATTCAAACTTCAGCTCAGCTGTTGGACGAACCAATCCACGTTCGTGAAGCGTTTCTGCGATCTGTACAGAGTTCCAAGCAGCACCTTTAAGAAGGTTATCTGAAACAACCCACATGTGAATTCCTTTTTCCGCATCCAAGTCTTTACGGATACGACCAACAAAGGTATCACGAGAACCAACTGCATTGATGGCTTGAGGATAGATTTGATGAGCTACGTCATCTTCAAGAACTGCACCTGGAAAGGCTGCGATAGCTGCTTTCACTTCTTCGATTGGAGCCACTTCTTTTGTTTCGATATAAACTGACTCAGAGTGAGCTGACAAGACTGGAATACGAACACATGTTGCAGACACTGCAATGCTATCATCTTCCATGATTTTCTTAGTTTCCTTGGTCATCTTCATCTCTTCGTAAGTGTAATCATTGTCCGTGAAGACATCGATTTGCGGAAGAGCGTTAAAGGCGATAGGATAGTGTTTCTTGTCACCACCTGCAGGCAAGATTTCCGCATGCAAATCACGTGGATTCACACCATCATTCAACACTTCACGAAGTTCACGTTGTGTTTCAAGAATCGCACCCATACCAGCACCAGAGACTGCTTGATAAGTTGAAACGATGATACGGTCCAAACCCCATTTTTGACGAACAGGCTCAAGAGCCACCATCATTTGGATTGTTGAACAGTTAGGACAGGCAATAATCCCGTTGTGGGCATCAAGTGCGTGAGCATTGACTTCTGGAACAACCAATGGTACATCTGGGTTTTGACGGAAATAAGATGTATTATCCACTACTACCGCTCCAGCTTGAACTGCGTATGGTGCATACTTAGCTGATGTCGAACCACCTGCTGAGAAGAGTGCAATATCAACACCCTCAAAAGCTGTCTCAGTCGTTTCTTCAATCGTAATATCTTGGTCTTTAAATTTCAAAGTCTTGCCTGCTGAACGTGCAGAAGCAAGGTAACGAATTTTATCGATTGGAAGTGTTGATTCTTCCAACATTTTTATCATCTGAGCTCCGACAGCACCTGTCGCGCCGACTACAGCAACTGTATATCCCATAAATAACCTCTTTCGGAATTTTCTAAAAATTTCTATAATAGATGTATTATACTACTTTTTACAGAAATTGAAAAGTATTTTTAGACTATATTTTCTGAAAACTAAAAATCCCTAGCCATTGACCAGGGACTAAGAGGCATCTTCATGTGATGAGCAGGTTCACACAACTCATCAAGGTCCGCTCCTGCGTTACGACCTCCTTATGCTCAATAGCAGTCCGAAGACTACCTATCGACTCATCGCATCTACTATTCTACTAGATAGAGCCACTTTTGTCAACAGCCAAAACTCTTTGCTTCATTTATACAGGTAGATAAGAAAAACCTTGGTTTTCCAAGGTTTTTTCGTCTCTATCATGCTAATTGCCGGGATTGAACCGGCGACCTCATCCTTACCATGGATGCGCTCTGCCAACTGAGCTAAATCAGCTTACCTAAAAAGTATACTATAGTTCTATGTTCTTGTCAAGCGCTCTCTTTTAATTTTATGGAATGAAAAAAGCTAGATTTGGCAAGTATCTAGCTTATAGACTTCTTATTTTGTTAGATCGATTCGCTGTCCCAGTTTACTGATCAAAATCGCACCTACTATAAGTGATGCAAACTCACCAATTCCAGTAGAGAACCATGTCAAGAAGAATGGAGCTTCTGCAACGATATGAAGTTCAGCTGCAATGGTAATCATTGAAATTGAGAAGAGGATTGAAAAGAAGAAATGATCTTTTCGAATCAAACCATTGAACAAATAGTCATCTTTGTATTTGCTAAAGAGCCATACGCCTAGACTTAGGAAAACTAGGGTAGATCCCCCTCCGACAAAGACATCAATTAGACCAAAGCTAAAGAAATTAGCAATCATACAGCCAATCGTCACACCGATGATGTATTTAGGGTTGTAAAAGGCCAAGAAATTCATCATCTCTGAAATACGGAACTGGTAGGCACCGTAGCTAATGGCATTAAGGGGCGGGGTAATGGTCAAAACCACATAGATAGCAGCAACAATAGCGATGTCTGCCATGTCGCGAACAGTTAATTTTTTCATGTTTTCTCCTTTGGCGGTTTCCCGCGTAAAATATGCTTGGTGAAAGAAGCTAAGCACCAAGGGTTGATTGAATCAACCTTACCAGTATAGCACAATATATGACTTTATGCTATACTAAAACCATGAAAAATCAAATAAAAGTTTTCTTTGATAACGAGATTCTCTCCTACTTATTTTTCGGTGGGGCTACTACTCTGATTTCAATTTTATCACGTTTGCTTATTTACCATATCAGCCACCAAGAAATCCTAGCGACAGTATTAGCAAATCTTATTGCTATTGTCTTTGCTTTCATCACGAATGATACGATTGTCTTCAAGCAAAAACGAAAGAACTGGACGGTCCGTCTTTCTAAGTTTTTTCCAGCACGTCTTTTTACTTTGAGTCTTGATACTCTTTTAGCCTATATCTTTGTTACATCATATCCTGATATTATCGGGCAGTTTGTTGGGCATAACTTAGATTTAGTGAACTCCATTGAAACAATTTTATCTCAAATTTTAATTATTGCACTAAATTATGTTTTCAGTAAAGTCTGTATTTTTAAAGGGAACAACTGACCTCCTTGAGCATTCAAGTTGATTTTTGTCATAATTTAGGATATAATAAATTAGAAAATTAGGAAAGGAATTTATGAAAATGTTAAAGGAACTTAAAGAATTTTTGCTTCGTGGTAATGTCGTTGACCTTGCTGTCGGTGTAATCATTGCCTCTGCTTTTGGTGCTATCGTAACTTCATTTGTTAATGATATCATCACACCACTTCTTTTGAACCCAGCTTTGGAAGCTGCGAATGCTAACAACATCGCTGAGCTTGCATGGAATGGTGTTACATATGGTAAATTCTTGAGTGCGATTATCAACTTCCTCGTTGTTGGTACAGTTCTCTTCTTCGTTATCAAAGGTATTGAAAAAGCGCAAAACCTTCGTAAGAAAGAGGAAGTGGTTGAGGAAGCTCTTGCTACTCCAACTGAACTCGAAGTTCTTCAAGAAATCAAAGCTCTTCTTGAGAAAAAATAAGACAGATAAAGGATCTAGCTTAAAGCTAAATCCTTTTTTCTTTACTCTTTTGGTAACTTACCAGCCTTTTCGAGCATTTTTTTAATCAAGTATGGCATCTTCACATTTTCACGGCCTTTTTTCTCAATCAGTTTTTTCACAAATTCTGGCATCTGAAGGTCGTCTGTCTCCTCCATAATGTCCTTGGTAGTTGCTGAAGGCGCTAACTCATCAAAGGTTTCTTCTTCTGGGAGAAAAGCTTTAAATTCTTTGTCTTCATTGGCTCTTACAGTAGCAACTAAAGCGTCAATTAAACGGCTATCCGTATTGGGCATAGGTGGACGATGGTAGGTGACACCTATTTCTTGACACAAATCATAACATTCCACATCATTATCAAACAAGACTTCGATGTGCTCACTGATAAAGCTAATCGGGACAAAAATATAATGCTCTGGATGTTGCTTTTGTTCTCGTAAATATTCTAAGACATCTGGCTTGATCCAAGGGATTCCAATATCGCTTTCGCTCTGCCAAGTATTGGTATACTGGTCGGCTGTTAAGCTGAGTTGTTCAGCAATGACCTTGCTATTATCGAAAATCTGGTCGATATAAGGATCTCCATAATCCAAGGCAAAAATGGGGACGCTGTGTGCTGAAAAGATTACCTTGAAAGATTCTTCTCCCACCTGATTTCGTAAAATTTTTCTAATCTCATCTGTCCAGAAGTTCAGCAAAGGCTGTTGTTGGTACCAGTCCTTAATGACTAAAAATCGTATCTGCTGACTTTCCAGAAACTTTTCATATCCCATGACTGAGTAAAAGGAATAATGAGGTTCCAAAATCAAACAGATACATTCTTCGACACCATCAGTTTCCATCTGTTTGATCACATCAGGGATAAAGGGGCGAGAAAATTTGTTAGCAAAGTAGATGCCATACTCTTCTCCTAACCGTTCCTTGACTAGACTGACCTCCTCACGTGTAATCCTCTGCAGGGGCGTACCACCTATACGAACATAATTGTCATAGAGAGTCTGAATCTCGTGATCTTTGGGTCTAACTCCACGACGAATATTGGTAAAAAAATCTGCCACACTCTCAAAGGTAATCTCTTCTGGCGAACCGAATGTCATCATTAAAATTGCTTTTTTCATTGATACGTCCTTGTGATATTTTTTTCAATTACCTTTGTACCATGAAATATATAATAAATAAACGCTTTCATTCATTTTATTTTTATTTACTCCTCTTTGTTTTTCTCTCCATTCTATGATACAATGAAAAAAATGATTATTAAAGGAGTTTTTATGACTTATCCCAACCTTTTAGAGCGTTTCTTGACCTACGTTAAGGTCAACACGCGTTCTGATGAACACTCTACTACTACTCCAAGTACGCAAAGCCAGGTAGATTTTGCGACCAATGTTCTTATTCCCGAAATGAAACGTGTCGGTCTGCAAAATGTTTACTACCTTCCAAATGGTTTTGCTATTGGTACCTTACCAGCTAATGATCCTAGCTTGACACGCAAGATTGGCTTCATCTCCCACATGGATACAGCTGACTTTAATGCTGAAGGGGTGAAGCCGCAAGTTATCGAAAACTATGATGGTGGAGTCATCGACTTAGGTACTTCTGGTTTTGAACTAGATCCTGCTGACTTCAAGAGCCTTGAAAAATATCATGGCCAAACGCTTATCACAACTGATGGCACGACCTTGCTAGGTGCTGATGACAAGTCTGGGATTGCTGAAATTATGACTGCTATCGAATACCTGACTGCTCATCCCGAAATCAAGCATTGTGAAATTCGAGTTGGTTTTGGTCCAGATGAAGAAATTGGCGTTGGTGCTAACAAATTCGATGCTAAAGATTTTGATGTTGATTTCGCCTACACTGTTGACGGAGGACCACTAGGGGAACTCCAGTACGAGACTTTCTCAGCAGCAGCTGCTGACCTCCATTTCCAAGGGCGTAATGTCCACCCTGGTACTGCCAAAGGACAGATGGTCAATGCCCTTCAGCTAGCGATTGATTTTCATAATCAACTTCCTGAGAACGACCGACCAGAGCTGACAGATGGTTACCAAGGTTTCTATCATCTTATGGATGTGTCAGGTAGTGTCGAGGAGGCGCGTGCAAGCTATATCATTCGAGACTTTGAAAAAGATGCCTTTGAAGCTCGTAAGGAAGCCATGCAGGACATTGCTGATAAGATGAATCAAAAGCTTGGGAATAATAGAGTAGCCTTGAGTCTGACAGACCAGTACTACAATATGAAAGAAGTCATCGAGAAAGACATGACACCCGTTACCATTGCCAAAGCCGTTATGGAAGATCTTGGAATCACACCAATCATTGAACCGATTCGCGGAGGGACTGATGGGTCTAAGATTTCCTTTATGGGTATTCCAACTCCGAATATCTTTGCTGGTGGTGAAAACATGCACGGCCGTTTTGAATACGTCAGCCTTCAAACTATGGAGCGCGCAGTAGATACCATTATTGGTATTGTATCCTATAATGACTAAAAAAGACGAGGTAGCTCAGCTACTTCGTCTTTCTTTTTATTCGTTTGGTTGAGCACTTGAGTCAGACTCACTTTGCTCTTGCTTTTCGCTTGCTTGAGATGTAGCTGTTTCACTATCTTTCTCAGACTTAGATTGGTTAGCAGTTTCACTTGATTTTGAACGGAGTTCTTGGTTCAAGCTAATAATCTCTTTAGCTAGAGTGAGGAGACCTTCTTTATCACTACTTTTGGCTGCGAGTTGATCAAATAGGGCATCAACACGCTCAAAGTCTGCATCCGATCCCTTGTTATCCTCAAGGTACTTGTGAAGAGAGAGCAAGACATTATAAAGTTTTTGATAGATGATCACCGTTTGCGGATCTTGTTCTGCCTGTTTTTCCTCTCGTTGGATAGTTGCTGCAATACGGTTCAAAAGTTCCTCAAGCTGTGTCTTGGTTTCATCAAAGTCTGCATTTTCCTTTTCAGTAGCCGCTTTGATATTGGCTACTTCTTCAGCTAGGGATTGTTTGACACCATCTTCTTTGACACGTGCTAAGAGGTCTGTTACTTTGGCTAGAAGTGCTTCAACTTCTTCCTTCTTCACATGAGTGACACGTTCTTCTGGCATAAAGTCACCATAGAGTTCTTTTAGGAATTCATAGATGGCTGTCTTAGCAGTTTGACTATCTACTTTTTCCGTATCTAGAATAGTCTTACCAGCTTTTGTAGATACGGGTTCTTCTTTGAGAGCTTCTTCTACTTCTAGCTTAGTTTGGTAAATAGTTGGGAATAGCTTGTTCAAGTCGGTTGCTTTGAGGAAAGATTGTGACTGGTAAAGTTCCCAAGTCAATTTGGCAACACGGTTCCGAAGTTCTTCTCTCAAACGACCATCAGATACATGTTCATAGAAATACTTGATGTACTCTACTGTTGTAACCCCTGTTCGATCTCGGAAATCTTGCAAGGCCTGCAGTTTCGCTTCAATGGCAGCCAGCTCTGTCTCATCCTGTGCTAGTTTTGCTTCCTGCAAATGTACCAAAAGATCTTTCTTAGGCAAGCCATAAGTATCTGTATCCAATGTATTGATCTTATCTACTAGGGCTTGGTACTTCTTATCTAAAGGTGAAGTTTCAACCGGTGCCACACTTTGATCCACATGGATATACTGTTTATCAAAGAGATCCAAGGCTGCTAGATATCCAGCAGTTGAGTTTGTTGCCAGTTTTTTCATATTTTCGGTGAATTGCCCCAAAGCAAGTTCAACCCGTCTCTGCATGATTGGCTGGTCTTTGTAGAGACTTCTGCTATCTGCTAAAAGTTGATCCACCTTAGATAGAACTGTTTGTTCATCAAATGCTCCAGGTTGATAGGTCGATTGTAGGGCCGGAATCTTATTTTTCAAAGCTACTTCATAGCCCTTAGTTTGAACCTTGATGTAGTGATTGTGGTCTCCGTGAGGAATCACAAAACTACCACTTTCTACCTGTAAACTATAAGGAGACACCCCATCACGTAGGGCGGTCGTATAAAGTTCATTTAGGAAATCCAGTTCTGGATTCCCAGTTTGGAGAGGAATACGAACATGTTCTTTTCGAACAGCATAGGGATGGATATGGGTTGGATCATAAGCTTGGTCTGGATTTCCAAAGACAAAGAATCCATTTGAAATACGAATCGCTTCGAGCGGAACCCCGTAGGTCTGTGAGATATACTTGATTTTTTCTTCATCGCTAGCATCTCTTGAGAAACTTTCCACAGTCTTTGCAAGTGGTTGAACGTGCTGAGGCTGATGATTTTCTTTCAAGTGGTCTTGGGCAGCTTTGATTTGGGCTGCAGTCAAGTCCTTCTTAAAGAAATAATGAGCGTGGTCTCCGTGAGATACTACAAACCCTTGCTCATCTTCACTAATGACGCGGTCAACTGCAAAACCATGATCGTGTTCTTCACCGTGATGGTGGTCTTGCTCCTCTCCATCATGGTCATGGTCTTCATGGTTGGTATCCTGACTTCCATGGCCACCGTCTTGGTCATGATGATCTTGTTGAGCTGGATGTTCTGCTGGTTTGCTTGGATTTTCCAAAGGTGTTGGCTTCCCACTGTCGCTAGCAAGAGGAATCATACGAGCAATCTTTTCTTCCAAGGCAGAAAGCTTTGTATATGGGATGAAATGATAGTGATTTCCGTGTGGAATCGCTACGCCACTTGGTGTTCTGCTTGAAATCTTAGCAGGGTCAAAAATCAAGCCATCTGATTCAGCATAACGTTGACTACTTGGAAGAGCATAGAGTTGCTGCAATAGACTCTGTAATCTCTCTTCTGGATTGCTTGGTCTTTCAGCTTCTTGACTCGGATTGCTAGTTTGACTAGTTGTGTTTGGACTCGGACGATAGTCAGTCACACTTGCTTGTTGTCTAGTTCCAGAAAGGTAGGCTTGGGCAGCAGCTAATTCGCTAGCAGACAAGGAACTCTTAGGAATATAGTGGTAATGTCCACCATGAGGGACGATATAAGCATCACCAGTATCTTCGATAATATCAGACGGATTAAAGATGTACCCATCATCAGTGGTATAGCGTCCTTGAGATTGAGCAAGCGCCACTGCACTGTTAGAAGTTGGTGCATCATGAGTATGACCTTGTTTTTGGCGCTCAATTTCGTCTTTCGTACGAATATTATCAGCATGAGCCGCATCTTTAAGGTAGACATAATACTTTCCATCAACCTTGATAATGTAGCCACCTTTGATTTCGTTGACAATATCAGCGTCTTTCAGTTGATAATTGCCATCTTTCATCAAAAGCTCTTCGCTAAAGATTGCATCAAAAGGAACTTTACCATTGTAATAATGGAAATGATCACCATGTGAAGTCACATAACCTTGATCGGTGATTTTCACGACAATTTGTTCAGCCTGAATGTCTTCTTTTTTGCTAACTTGATCTGGTGTCTGGGTCTCTGTTTTTTGAGAGTCTTGTTTCCCGTCGACATAAGACACACGGTTATTATCTTTGTTTCCTTCCACCTGGTGTTGGTTCAATGCATAGATGCAAATGCTTAGGGAAAGGACAAGAGCCGATCCTGCTGCAAGGTATTTCTTCTTCATTTTCATCATCTCCTCATTTTAATTCTTCTGCAAGAACATTCATGTTTTCTTCTAGATTTTCTAAGTAAGTTTTATCATTTTCAGGATCTGCTTCTAAAGGATTGAGTGTCTTTAGAGTAACTCCTGTTGATTTGACCAAGGTCTCAGCAACTTTAGAGGAAGCATTGCTCTCGGTAAAAATCGTTTTGACATTATAGGTTTTGACAAATTCTTGGATTTCTGTCAACTGTCTCGGACTTGGTTCTTGTTCAGGGGAAATCCCTGCTATACCAAGTTGTTTCAATCCAAAGCGTTTAGCGAGGTAAGAAAAAGCTGTGTGTTGTGTAACAAAAGTCTTTTGGCTCGCTTTTTCAAAAATAGGCTGGTATTTCTTGCTTAATTCTTGGGCCTTTGCTATAAAGTTTTTAGCATTCTTTTGATACGTTTCCTTATTAGCACTGTCAAGCTCCGAAAGTTTATCCGCAATAATCTGTGCCTCTTCACCTGCTTTTTCTGGATCTAACCAAGTGTGAGGGTCGTAGAGTGTTTTTTCATCAATACCGTCACCAGCTTCTACATCTTCCAAACCTGGAACACGCTCCAATGTCATTCCTTCAGAAGCTTCTAAAACCTTAACTTTTGAGTTTTTCAAGTTAGGATCTAGACTTCCAGCCCAAGATTCGAGCGTATGAGAATGGTAGACAAAGACATCTGCGTCATAGATAGCAGCAATGTCATTTGCTGACGGTTCAAAGGAGTGAATCCCACTACTTGACTGAATCATCCGTACGTCATTCAAGTCACCTGATACCTCTTTGACCATGGCATAGATTGGGTAAAAACTTGTTACAATCTTCATCCCTTTTGATTCTTGTTTTTCTTTTTGACTACATGCTCCTAAGACAAGAACCAGCAGACTTGCCACTAATAATAGAAATGTTCTTTTTTTCATCATTACTCCTTAACTAGTATTTAACCATTTAATTAACTAGTAAATAGTTTATCTTTATTTACACTATATGTCAAGCTATTTTGCATATTTTCATGAAAAAAATGAGAACTAGAACTCACATTCTGTTCTCACTTTCTTTTTTAACTTTTCTAGTTCTCCTATCCTGTTTTTAGGAGCTAGAAAATGCTACTACCTTCACTTACTCTCCTTTAATAAAGCCAACAACTTTTCAGCTTCGGCCATAATGGTATTGTTGTCCTGTGCACCAAATAGCAGGTTATTTTTTAAGCCGGTGAGAGTTTCTTTGGCATTGGACTTGATAATGGGGTCTTGGATTTTTGCAAGTAGCTCTTCAGCCTCTCTTAACTTCGCTTCAACCTTTTCAGTCTCGACCCGAGGCTCTTCTGGCTCCTCTGGTGATTCTTCCTCCGGTTCCTCAGTTGGTTTTGGAGATTCTGGTTTCTCGCTTTGCGGTTTTTCTTCGCGTGGCTTTTCTTCCTCAGGTTTATCTGTCTGAGGTTTCTCCTCGTTTGGTTTTTCCGTTTGATTGGTATCAGCTTGACCATTTTGGTTTCTTTGAACATGGTCACTTGCATTTCCCCAACCACTATCTGAATGCGGACGTTCGTTTGGATGTTCGACATAGTACTTGACAGTCGCAAAGAGATCTTCTAGACTATACCCTTTAGGTGCCTCATAAAGTCCTTCGTCAAACCACTCAAATTTGATGTTATGGTAATGGTCATAATGAGGTATGATTAAACTACCGTTTTTAACTTCCACGGTATGTTGGAGATTGTAAGGCATACGATCAAGCGGCACCTTCTTAGCTGCTTTCACGCGGTTGTAGATAGCTTCTGCTCCTTTAGCCTCTGTATTTCCTGGATCCTGATGGTCTGTCGAAGGAGGGATCAAACCTTTCTCTTTAGCATAAACCTGGGCTGCCACTCTTTCGGCTTCAGACAAACTATCTTTCTTAATCCAATGACTATGGGTCATATGTGGAGTTACATAGGCATCCCCTTCATCACTAGTAATATCACGAGGATCAAAGATATAACCGTCTTCTGTTGTATACTTGCCTGCCAACTTGGCTATTTGAATCTCATCATCAGTGTAGGCAATTTTCGCATTTGGTTTTCCTAGACGCTCTGGATGGCGAATCGGCGCTAGAAAGGCCAAGATATCATCAACCAACTTGACTTTATCACTTGAGGCATCATTGAGGCGGTCCAACAGTTTATCCAAAGCATCAAAATCCGCTTGACGCCCTTTATTATCAAGTAAATCTTGATGAACTCTTGCTAGTAAATCATAAGCCTTATTGTAAAATCCTTGATCACCAGATGGGAGGTTGGTTTTCCTAGCTCCTAGATTATGAGACAAACTTTCTTGCTTGGCTAGTTTACTATCAATAGCTGCTGCTGTTTCTGCTGAAAGCTTCTTGGCAGGAATATAACGAGAGATGCCATTCTCCTCAAATACATAGCCATTAGCTACTTTTCGAATCGCCTGTTTAACCAATTTTTCGTCAATTGGATTGCTTGGAGCTGGTTGAGGATTTGGTGCAGGTTGCGGGCTTGGACTAGGTTCCGGAATCGGTTGTGGACTTGGTTGTTCTGGTCTTGAATCCGGCACCCAATGGTTCGAACGATAGCGAATCGGGATGATGCGAGCGATTCGTTCTTCCAATTCAGACATTTGTTCGTAAGGGATGAAATGGTAATGGTTCCCATGAGACACAGCAACTCCTCTGGCTGTCCGACTTGTAATCTGCGCCGGGTCGAAAACAAGGCCATCAGATTCCACATGTCGTTGGCTCAAAGGCAGTTTGTAGAGCTGTCTCAAAAGACTATCAATGTCATCACTTTGACTTGCTTGGCTATCGTCGCTACTGTTACTGTTGTTAGCCGTGTTTTTGTTCGTATAGCCACCACCTTGATTATTATAGGATGGGGTCCATCTATCTACATCGCTGCTGGTACTGTTGTTATTGGTACGGCGATAAGTAGCAGTGTTTGATTGACCACTTCTACCAGATAGAAAGGCTTCTGCGGCAGCCAATTCGCTGGCTGATAACTCACTCTTAGGAATGTAATGGTAATGATCGCCATGAGGAACGATATAAGCATCGCCAGTATCTTCAATGATATCAGATGCATTAAAGATATAACCATCATCTGTGGTATAGCGTCCTTGCGAACGTGCCAAGGACAAAGCACCATCGTTTCTTGAAGTCCCACCTTCACGATGCTGACTATGCTCTTGTTTTTGTCGATTGATTTCCTCTTTTGTACGGACGTTTTCCGCATGGGCAGTATCCTTAAGGTAAACATAGTATTTTCCATCTACCTTAATAACATAACCACCCTTGACTTCACTGACAATATCCTCATCTTTTAGCTTATAGTTTGGATCCTTCATGAGTAATTCTTCACTGAAAATCGCGTCATAAGGAACCTTACCATTGTAATAATGATAGTGGTCGCCATGTGAAGTGACATAGCCTTGGTCTGTTATCTTGATGACGATTTGCTCCGCATTGATTCCTTCACGCTTGCTAACCTCATCAGGAGTTAGATTCTCCGTTTTTTTCCTTGCTTGTTTTCCATCTATATAGGAAACACGATTATTTTCCTTGACTGTTCTAGCTTGATACAGTCCCAATTCATAAGAACAGACACTTAAAATTAAAGCTGCCGCAGAACCAGCAAGGTATTTTTTATTAATTTTCATCGAAACTCTCTTTCTTTTTTATATTTCTAGTTGCAATTCATTTCTAAATTGCAGAAACTCCTCTCTAATAGTTAACTGGTTAATAGTTTACTCTTAAATTTGCAACTTGTCAAGAATTTTATGAACCAGTTAAGTATTTTTTATTCTTCACTGCTACTTTTTCAAGATTGGACTTTATATAAGAAAAATTATCTTGAAAATTCTAAAAAAAAATCCCTGCAACACAGTTGCAAGGACTTTTCGATTAATCAAAATTAACGTATTCTTTTTGAAGTTCAAGAACTTCTTCCATTGTTGAGCATTCTGTGAGAGCACGGTTTGCGTACTCTTCCATCTTAGCTGTATCCAATTTCTTCATCAAGCTACGTGTACGAAGTACAGATGTTGCTGACATAGAGAACTCATCCAAGCCCATTCCGACAAGAAGTGGAACAGCTTGTTGGTCACCAGCCATCTCACCACACATACCAGCCCATTTACCTTCAGCATGAGCCGCTTTGATAACATTGTTAATCAAACGTAGGATTGATGGGTTGTATGGTTGGTAAAGGTATGAAACTTGTTCGTTCATACGGTCTGCTGCCATTGTGTATTGGATCAAGTCGTTTGTACCAATTGAGAAGAAGTCAACTTCTTTAGCAAATTGGTCTGCAAGCATGGCTGCTGCAGGGATTTCGATCATGATACCAACTTGGATATTATCCGCAACTGCAACTCCTTCAGCAAGAAGGTTTGCTTTTTCTTCGTCAAAGACTGCTTTCGCTGCACGGAATTCTTTCAAGAGCGCAACCATTGGGAACATGATACGCAATTGACCGTGAACAGACGCACGAAGAAGGGCACGGATTTGTGTGCGGAACATAGCATCTCCAGTCTCAGAGATAGAGATACGAAGGGCACGAAATCCAAGGAATGGGTTCATTTCGTGAGGCATATCAAAGTAAGGAAGTTCCTTATCTCCACCGATATCCATTGTACGAACGACAACAGGTTTACCGTTCATTCCTTCAAGTACAGCCTTGTAAGCTTCGTACTGCTCATCTTCTGTTGGGAAGTCTTGAGAATCCATGTACAAGAACTCTGTACGGTAAAGGCCAACAGCTTCAGCGCCATTGTCATTGACACCTTCAACGTCTTTTGGAGTACCGATGTTGGCAGCCAATTCAAAGTGTTTACCATCAGCAGTTACTGTTTTAGCATCTTTCAAGAGAGCCCATTCAGCTTTTTGCTTCGCATAAGCTTCACCAGCAGCCTTGAATTCTGCTGCTTGCTCATCAGTCGGGTTGATAATAACCTCACCAGTGATACCGTTAACGGCAAGAATGTCACCATCTTTAACGATTTCAGTGATGTTGTTTGTACCCAATACAGCAGCAATTTCAAGTGTACGTGCCATGATAGCTGAGTGGCTTGTACGTCCACCGATGTTGGTTACAAAAGCTTTAACAAAGTTTTTGTCCAATTGAGCTGTATCAGAAGGAGTCAAGTCATGTGCAATGACGATCACTTCTTCATTGATAGAAGCTGGGTTTGGCAATTTTTTACCAAGGAGGTTTGCCAATACACGTTTTGTCACGTCGCGGATATCCGCTGCACGTTCTTGCATGTATGGGTTGTCTTCCATGCCCTCAAAGATAGTGATAAACATGTCTGTTACTTCTTTCAGACCTGCTTCTGCATTCACTTTCTTCGCACGGATTGTTTCCTTGATTTGGCTAATCATTTCTGGGTCAGCAAGAACCATTAAGTGAGCGTCAAAAACTTGAGCTGCTTCTTCCCCTAGCGTACCTACTGCTTTCTCACGAATAACAGAAAGCTCGTCTTGTGATGCTTGTAGAGCGACATCAAGGCGAGCTTCTTCTGCGTTTGTATCTTCGACTGTAACAGTCTCAAATGACAAATCCGGTTGAACGAGTAGATATGCTTTTGCAACTGCAACACCGTCAGATGCTGCGATTCCTTTAAGCATTTCTGTCATTTTCCTTATGCCAATCCTTCTTTTTCCATAGTTTCAGTGATAGCAGCGATTGCGTCGTCAGCATCCGCACCTTCAGCTGAAATTGTAACGTCAGCGCCTTGGCCAACACCAAGACTCATAACACCCATGATAGATTTAAGGTTTACTGATTTACCTTTGTACTCAAGAGTGATATCTGAAGCAAATTTGCTAGCTGTTTGAACCAACAATGTTGCTGGACGTGCGTGAATACCTGTTTCTGCCACTACGTGGAAATCTTTAGAAGCCATAGTTTGACTCTCCTTTAAGTGTTTTCTATTTGAGTTATATGTGATAACCCTTACAAGACTGTATTATATCATCTTCAAGATAATTTTTCAAGTATTTTATGGACTTTTACTGAAAATGAAATTACTTCTTTTTCTATTATAATGAGCACTCTAGCAATTAAATAGCATATCTAAACACTAATTGTTCAAAAATGTTATCATCAAAATTCAATTTTCAAAGCTATTTTCTCTTAATATCAATCAGAAGACAATCCTAGTAAATAATGAAAAAATAATACTATTTAGTTATAATAATATAACTCAGCCGACCTATTATTTGAAAAGACTTCATTAAATACTGAAATTCTAAAACCTACTCTTACCATCAACAGTAGAGAATTTATTCAATTTGCTACTTAAAGTAAGATAGGCTTGTAGCACCTAACAGTAAAAATGTAGATATATCTAAGTAGTATAAGTAGAACTAAAACTTTGATTGATTCCATTCAAATAAAGTATCCAACCAATCAAAAACGACATTATGGGCGAGTCTTAAATTATTGACTTGGCAATGAGCGTCCGCACCACTTTCCGCCTCAAATACTTGAAGTTTAGTTTGTTGATTTTTAGATTTAAGTGATTCATAAATTACCTTAGTTTGATGCTGCAGTTCAGCACCCTCACCCTTTCCCATGATAAACAGGCATGGGCATTGAATTTTTTGATAATCTACAATCTTTGCATAGTTAAATACATCATCAATAGCACTCTTAAAATCAGAAGTACCAAACTGCCATGCATACTTTTTAAGATTCAAATTTGCTGATTCATTCAAATTTCCAGCTAATTTTAAAATGGCATTTATTAACCAACTAGGTGCTTTCAAACTTGATCCGAATTCTTTTCTGAAGAGCTCTGCAACGTCGTAAATAGGGGTACTAGCAATCCAAGCATGAATTCTTGGATCCTTTTCGACAGCTTGTGCGGTAAAATATCCCCCTCCGCTGACACCATAAATGGCTAAATAATTTAGTTTAGGATTTCTATTTTCCAACCAGTCTATGCATAATGAAATTGGAATAGAAGCATCCACATCAAAGATTAGCCCTCTACTAGGATTGCTCCCTTGACCAGGAAGGTCAACCATTAAAACATTATAATTTCGTATCCATCCAGGATATCCTGCAAAATAAAATAAATCTTCGCGATAAGTATCACCTCCACCAATCATAATCAGCGTTGGGCAATTATCACCGCTATGAAGATAATAACCAGGCAAGTAGGAATCCTGATAAGCAATAGTTAGTTTTTCAATCGGTGTACCTAGTGAATGAATTGCACTAGAGAACGCCTTCTCCATTTGACAAACGATAGGTAAGTATTCGGCAGAAAATGGATCAGTAAACTGGATTGCCGATCGAAGTGAGTAGGTCTGTGCGAGATAATACTGCGCCTTTGTTTGTTCACTCAAACCTAAATTACTAACCTTTTGTTCAAGATAGTTCACATGTGATAAAAACTCATTTTTCCAGTCATCAGGTTTTGGTGAATTACCTAACTTTTGAGCAAGATAATACAGCTCTCCATGAGAGAAGCCAAAAACTTCACCGATTCCTAGCAACCAATTAAAGAAAAAATCCGTATCCCCATTCTTAAAAAATACGCGAGTAGATTGCCGTTTTAAAATGACCTCGTTTTCTTTCACCACGCACCTCCTGATTTGCATTCTTTCATTTATTAATCTATTAATTCTATTTCCCTAACAACATTATACTATATAATATTTCCACAGTAAGTATAAGTTTCTAAAGTGAATAACTCTATTCTAATAGTTTTTGCATATTCAACATTTATCTAACTCATCTACTGTCTTTTATATTTTTTAAATAGTCTATATACCTAAATATCGTAATCGCTATAAACTCTTTTCATAGCTTCATTTTTAAATTTATTCCTATCTATAAGTTCTATGGTCACTACTAGTATACCACATAAAGCGAATACTTCCCAAAAATTACAGTTATATACTCTCTATCAAGAATACGAAATTCATAATCTATTTGGATGAATGCAGTATAATCTAACATCTTCATTTTAGTTATCTTTTAAATATTTTAATACAAAATATAGGGACATCTTGTGCAGAGACTTTCTTTTTTTCATTAATATTACAGTTTCAGTTTTGTTAAAGCATTGTCTCCGCTAAACTTATTCATGCTCTTACGATTTTTGCTATTTTCAACTTCTTTCAAAAACCACTATATCTTGTATTTTAATTTTAAAACTGTAACTTTTAGGCACAAGATTTAGTTTAAAAAGTTTGACAAAGTTTTTTTTTCTGATATACTAAGAAAGTAATCAAATTTTATGAGGAGTTACGAAATGGTAACGGTTTATTCTAAAAATAATTGTGTACAATGTAAAATGACCAAACGTTTCTTGGATAGCAACAATGTCGCTTATCGTGAGATCAATCTCGACGAGCAACCTGAGTATATCGATCAAGTTAAAGAGCTCGGTTTCAGTGCTGCTCCTGTTATCCAAACACCAACTGAAGTCTTTTCAGGCTTCCAACCAGGAAAACTGAAACAATTAGCATAATCTTAGTACATCATCCAGAAGAAACTCGCTTCTAGGGCTAACTTAGAAGCCTTTCTTTTGTAATCAGGTTAGATAAGGAAAATTTTATGGGATTAAAACATCTTGAGGACGTAACTTACTTCCGTCTCAATAACGAAATCAACCGTCCTGTCAATGGACAAATCATGCTTCATAAAGATAAAGAAGCCTTGGATGCTTTCTTTAAAGAAAATGTAGTTCCAAACACTATGGTTTTTGATTCAATCACTGATAAAATCAACTACCTCATTGAACACAACTACATCGAAACAGCTTTTATCAAGAAATACCGTCCAGAGTTTTTGGAAGAATTGCATCAATTTATCAAGAATCAAAACTTCCAATTCAAATCTTTCATGGCTGCCTATAAGTTCTATAATCAATATGCCTTAAAAACTAACGACGGGGAATATTATCTTGAAAGCATGGAAGACCGTGTCTTCTTTAATGCGCTTTATTTTGCTGACGGTGATGAAACAATTGCGACTGATATTGCCAATGAAATCATCCACCAACGCTACCAACCAGCTACTCCTTCCTTCTTGAACGCAGGTCGTGCTCGTCGTGGTGAATTGGTTTCTTGTTTCCTCATCCAAGTAACAGATGACATGAACTCAATCGGCCGCTCCATTAACTCTGCCCTGCAACTCTCTCGTATCGGAGGCGGAGTCGGAATTTCCCTCAGCAATCTGCGGGAGGCTGGAGCGCCTATCAAGGGCTATGAGGGAGCTGCATCTGGCGTTGTGCCTGTTATGAAACTCTTTGAGGACAGCTTCTCCTACTCTAACCAGCTGGGCCAACGTCAAGGAGCTGGGGTTGTTTACCTCAATGTCTTCCACCCAGATATCATCGCCTTCCTTTCTACCAAGAAAGAAAATGCTGACGAAAAAGTTCGGGTCAAAACCCTCTCACTCGGTGTTGTAGTACCCGATAAATTCTACGAATTGGCTCGCAAAAATGAAGAGATGTACCTCTTCAGCCCTTACTCCGTAGAGCTTGAATACGGGGTACCATTCAACTACATCGACATCACTGAGAAATACGATGAACTAGTCGCAAATCCAAACATTCGCAAGACAAAAATCAAGGCGCGTGATTTGGAAACGGAAATCTCTAAATTGCAACAAGAATCCGGCTACCCTTATGTAGTCAACATTGATACGGCTAACCGTGCAAATCCAGTTGATGGAAAGATTATCATGAGT
This sequence comes from bacterium, assembly GCA_905221385.1. Classification (GTDB taxonomy): domain Bacteria; phylum Bacillota; class Bacilli; order Lactobacillales; family Streptococcaceae; genus Streptococcus. Next base: position 9,820 of record CAJNCV010000014.1, on the reverse strand, counting down.
AACTTGTGTTCTGAGATCCTTCAAGTTCAAGAACCAAGTTTAATCAACGATGCTCAAGAATTCCTCCAAATGGGAACGGACGTTTCATGTAACCTTGGATCAACTAACGTGGTCAACATGATGACCTCACCTGACTTTGGTCGTTCAATCCGCGCTATGGTTCGTGCCCTTACTTTCGTTACAGATAGTTCACACATCGTGGCTGTTCCTACTATCGACCACGGAAATAGTTTGGCCCACACCTTTGGTCTTGGTGCCATGGGGCTGCACAGCTACCTTGCCCAACAACTGATCGAATACGGATCACCTGAGTCAATTGAATTTACCAGCATCTACTTTATGCTTATGAACTACTGGACTTTAGTTGAGTCAAACAATATTGCGCGCGAACGCGGTATCACCTTCCACAACTTCGAAAAATCAGACTATGCTAATGGTAGCTACTTTGACAAGTATGTGACAGGCGAGTTTGTTCCAAAATCAGACCGTGTTAAAGAACTCTTTAAAGATGTCTTTATTCCAAGTGCTACTGACTGGGCTGAACTTCGAGAAAAGGTTCAAGCAGATGGTCTTTACCATCAAAACCGTCTTGCTGTAGCGCCAAATGGTTCTATCAGCTACATCAACGACGTTTCGGCTTCTATCCACCCGATTACGCAACGTATCGAAGAACGCCAAGAGAAGAAAATTGGTAAAATCTACTACCCTGCTGCAGGCTTGTCTACAGATACCATTCCTTACTACACTTCTGCTTATGACATGGATATGCGTAAGGTGATTGATGTTTACGCTGCTGCGACTGAGCACGTGGACCAAGGACTTTCGCTCACTCTCTTCATGCGTAGTGACATTCCAAAAGGACTTTACGAATGGAAGAAAGAAAACAAACAAACGACACGTGACTTGTCTATCCTTCGTAACTATGCCTTTAACAAGGGGATCAAGTCTATCTACTACGTCCGTACCTTTACAGACGACGGTGGGGAAGTTGGTGCTAACCAATGTGAAAGCTGTGTGATTTAATTTTTATCTGAGACAACCACATTTTCTCAGACTACTGATTAAATTACCCGCCAGACAAAACTTGATAAGTATCTTAATACTATGAAAAATGAAAAGTCGGTCTCCCGACTTTTTGTGCGATACTCTTCTCAGACTATGATAAAATAGAGATGATCTATAATCGCATTATTACATACAGAAAGAGATTTCAAATGGAAACTTACTACAAAGCCATTAACTGGAATGCCATCGAAGATGTCATCGACAAATCAACTTGGGAAAAGCTAACGGAGCAATTTTGGCTCGATACGCGTATCCCCTTGTCAAATGACCTAGACGACTGGAGAAAACTATCAAACAAAGAAAAAGATTTAGTAGGAAAAGTCTTTGGTGGTTTGACGCTTCTTGATACCATGCAATCTGAAACAGGAGTTCAGGCGCTTCGCTCAGACATCCGTACACCGCATGAGGAAGCTGTTTTCAACAACATCCAATTTATGGAATCTGTCCATGCAAAATCTTATTCTTCTATCTTTTCGACCTTGAATACCAAGGCTGAGATTGAAGAAATCTTTGAATGGACCAACACCAACCCTTACTTACAAAGAAAAGCTGAAATTATCAACGAAATCTACCTCAATGGTAGCCCCCTTGAAAAGAAGGTTGCCAGCGTTTTCCTTGAAACCTTCCTCTTCTACTCTGGTTTCTTTACACCGCTTTACTATCTCGGTAACAACAAACTGGCCAACGTTGCGGAAATCATCAAACTGATCATTCGTGATGAGTCTGTTCACGGAACCTACATTGGTTACAAATTCCAACTTGGCTTTAACGAATTGCCTGAAAAAGAGCAAGAAAAACTCAAAGAATGGATGTACGACCTGCTCTACACGCTCTACGAAAACGAAGAGGGCTATACAGAAAGCCTCTATGACGGTGTTGGCTGGACTGAGGAAGTTAAAACCTTCCTTCGTTACAATGCCAATAAGGCCCTTATGAACCTAGGACAAGATCCACTCTTCCCAGATTCAGCTGATGATGTCAATCCTATCGTCATGAACGGAATCTCAACAGGAACTTCTAACCACGACTTCTTCTCTCAAGTCGGAAATGGTTACCTCCTTGGTGAAGTTGAAGCCATGCAAGACGAGGACTACAACTACGGTTTAGACTAATTTGGCCGATCATTCAAAATATCATGGTTTGTTTAAAACAACCATGATATTTTTGTTTTTGTTTTATTTTGTTTTTTTCTATTTGATTGATTGAGCGTTTTATGGTAAGATAATAATAGTAGAAATCGAGGTGATAAGGATGCTAAAGCAAGAAAAACTAGATAGTATTCTAGAAGCAGTAAACACAAAAGGCACTATTACTGTAAAAGAGATTATGGAGAGTCTTGATGTGTCAGATATGACAGCTCGTCGCTACTTACAAGAATTGGCAGATAAGGATTTGCTGGTTCGTGTGCACGGTGGCGCTGAAAAACTTCGTACAGGTTCTCTCTTAAACAACGAACGCTCAAACGTTGAAAAACAAGGCTTGCAGATTGCTGAAAAACAAGAAATTAGTCGTTTTGCTGGTCATTTGATTGACGAAGGTGAAACTATTTTTATCGGGCCAGGAACAACCTTAGAATGTTTTGCTCGTGAGCTCCCAATTGATAATATTCGTGTTGTAACAAACAGTCTTCCAGTCTTTCTCATCCTAAACGAACGAAAACTAACAGATTTGATTTTGATTGGTGGAAATTATCGCTCTATCACTGGTGCTTTTGTAGGGACACTCACCTTGCAGGATTTGACCAACCTTCAGTTTTCTAAAGCTTTTGTAAGTTGTAATGGTATTAAGGATAAGGCAATTGCTACTTTCAGTGAAGAAGAGGGCGAGGTACAACGAATCGCCTTGAACAATGCCAATAAAAAATACTTACTAGCAGACCACAGTAAGTTTAATAAGTTTGATTTTTATACTTTCTACAATATCTCAGAGATTGATACCATCGTTTCAGATTCCAAACTGAGCCAGGAAACATTTGAGGAACTGTCGAAACAAACAACCATTCTTTTATCAAAACCATAAAAATTCCCCTGCCTTTTTGGCGGGGAATTTTCATATTAAGGTTTAATCGATAAGTTAAAATTTCAACTATTTTTTCCTACGATACAAATTTGTTCCTATAACTAATACGATACCTCCCAATCCCAATATGAACAATATCTTTTGATCTCTCATTCCCGTTTCAGGAAGATTTTTACGTTTATCATTCTGGGTTCTACTACCTTCATCTTTTCGAACCGACTGGTTAGTAGTCACTTTTTGGGAGGAAGTTGATGGTTCTGTTTTAGACTTTGGATCCTCTGATGAAGATAATGGTGGTTCTAGCTTTCCTTCATGGCTATCATCAGTTTGAGTCTGTTCTGACGGGGTTTGGGAATTTTCAGTTGCATCGATTTTTTTCAATTTCCAATCGTCAGTTGTTCCCCAAGCTCCCGCATCTGCTGTAACTGATAGACCCACATTTACCTGAGTCTTTTCAGTAAGTTTAAACTCAATAACACTCTCTTTCCAAATAGCATAACCTTCCAAGTGTAGTTGATTCCCTTCTGAAGTTGTATCATTGAACCTCACATAAGAGAAGATTCTTTCACTACTACCTGTTTTATCCCCTTGCATTTGAATTGAGAAACGATAGGTTCCTGGTTCAAGAGTAACTGCTTGCTCTACTTGATAATCAATACTCTTATCTGACCAAAAATGAAGGGCATATTGACCCGTCTTAGGGGTATCATTCTGACGTTCAACATAGCTTTGACTGATCTTATAGGCTTCTAAGTTCTCTTCTTCGAAACTTCCGTTTTGAAGTAAATTTGTGGTGTCCTCGTCTTCTTTCTCTCTGTTTTGATTATCCTTTTTCTCAGGTACTGTGCCATAACCTGTATTGACAAATTTAAATATCTTTAAAGATTGAAGGGCTTTTCCATTAAAATCAAATAGTGCTTGATTATCCCATTCAGATCCTCCATAATTTGATTCATCAACGTTAGGATCATAAGAGATGGCATATGATGAAGCCCAGCCAGAACCATATTGCTCCCAAATAGGGAGGTTCGAATTTCTATCAGCTTTACCGACCGGTACCCAAGCAGGTTCCCAATAGAACACTCCTAAAGCACCTGCAGATTGACTTGTAGCAATCACATCACGCAAATTATTGGCCTGGCCTTGCACGGTTGGAGGATACCCTCCATTCTTCGTTTGTTGCTCAGATTTGATCACATTCTTCTGACCATCACCATCTTCCAATGTATAAGCATAACTTGTTTCTGCGATTAAAGTTTGTTTTCCATATTTTTCTCTAATCTCTGTCAAAACTGAATTTAAGTTTTCAAGACTTCCATGCCAAAATGAATAGTAACTCGTTGCAAAAACATCATAATCAATCTGATTCTCTTTTAGCTTTTCTGCATAATACAAGATCGTTGATTTCTTTTCTGGATTGGTGAAGTGTAAGGTTATCAATATGGATTTGTCAACATCCCTGACAGCCTGCGTACCCGCTTTAAATAACTGATAACGTTCGTCACCTGCTTCTCCTGCCATGCCACTGCTAGTTGTTTCATTCCCAACTTGAACCATACCAACATCGACACCTGAAGCACGCAGTGTGTTCAAACTTTCTTTTGTAAATTGATATAAAGCTTTAGATTTTTCATCGATCGTCATATTGGCCCAAGCTTTTGGAGAGACCTGACGACCCGGATCTGCCCAGAAATCTGAATAGTGGAAATCCACCAGAACTCTCATCCCTGCAGCAGTAGCTCTTTTCCCAATTGCAATCGCCTTAGAGAGGTCACTATTACCAGCACCGTACCCATGACCTTTGTCATCATAAGGGTTATTCCATATTCGAACACGAACATAATTGACACCATTTTCTGCCAGAATAGTGATTAAATCTTTCTCGTTACCATTCTCATCATAATAGCGAACACCACTTTCTTCTTGTGCTATTAATGTTGAAATATCAGCTCCTTTAATAAAATCACTGGGTAAGTTTTCAACCTTTTCGACATAAAAATCATCATCTGCAAAGACATTTTTAGCTGGTAAGATAAAGAGGAATGCTAACAGAAAAGTCATCGAGATGAAATTGACCAATTTAGAATTATATCTCATATCATCACCTAAATATCAATCGAAATAGGATAGCACAAATGAAATGGCTCCTTTAGGATCACGTGTTAATTTAATGTATTCAGCACCTTTTGTAGCAGCAAGTTTTATACCGAGGGCATCTGTGTCTTTCTTGATATCTTCATAGAATGAATTTACCTGTGGAGCCAGTATAATCATATCAAAGTTCTTCATGATTTCATAATGAGATCCATAAGCACCAGCTGATGCTGAAATAGTGGCTCCTGTTTCTTTGGCTCCTTCAGTGATTGCATTTGCAAGCATAGCGCTCGTGCCTGCTCCAGCACAAAGGACCAATACATTGATTGATTGATTCCCTAATTTGGTAACAACTTCTTTATTTGATACTGTTTCAGGATTAGACTGTTCTGTTCTATCTTCGCTTGTTTTTTGCTTTTCTTCTTCAAGAAGTGAGTCATCATAAGCCTTGATAAATGGAAGATAGATAATACTATCCACAAAAATTAAGACAAATACTAAGATAATTGCGAGAACGCTTACACCAGTACCGAGGATCAATCCTATTGGAGCAGGTGTGGCCCAAGGTAGAACGTACATAAAACTATTCATTTTTAAGACATCTACAAAGAACTTAAAGATCCAAACATTTGCAATTGGTGCAAATAAAAATGGTACAAAGAAATATGGATTTAAAATAATTGGTGTGGCAAAAAGTAAAGGTTCATTAACTGCGAAACTTACTGGAATGAAGGAAGCCTTACCTACAGCTTTTAATTGTTTTGATTTTGCAAAAAGGAGGAATAAGAAGGGAACAACTAACGTTGCACCTGTACCACCCATGGTACCAACGAAATTACCCAAACCAACTGTCAAAACATTTGAAGCCTGTTCTCCTGCCTTAACCAATTGAAGGTTTGTTTCAACATTTGCATAAATAACTGCTACAATCGCTGGTTCTACGATAGATGGTCCGTGTACACCTACAAACCAGAAGAGAGCCATCGCACCCCAGATAATGGCAATTCCTAGATAACCATCAGCGGCGCTGAATAACGGTTGCATTAAAGTGATTACAGCTTCCGCAAATGAATGTCCAAAGAAATGGCGGACAAGCGTATCAATAATGACTGCTGCAAAAACTGCAAATGAGAATGGGAAGATATCTCGGAAGGTTTGGGATATAGTCCCTGGCACTTCTTTAGGCATCTTAATCGTAATATCTTTCAAAACACAGAATTTATACATATTTACTGTGATAAAAGCTGCTACAAATGCTGCTAGAATTCCCTTTGTCCCCATGTAACCACTAGCAAGTCCCTTATCTATTTGATCAACACTTAATAGGAGAAAACTAACGATAGAAGCTAGCATCACGGATACTGCATTAATCTTTTTGTTTGCAGGCATTTTTCTATTAACAGATTCAGCTAAACAACGTGCAGTTGTGGCAGAAACTAGAATAGCAACTACTCCCATTGAATAGTTATATATTTTCCAAAGCCAAGCTGAAACGTCTTCGGGTAATTTGACACCAAGAACATCCGGTATGGAAGCAATCAAGATAAAAATACTTGAAAATAATATCGCTGGCATAGCTGCTAGGAAACCATCACGGATAGCGCCCAGATAAATGTTACGTGAGACCTTCTCGAAAAAGGGTTTTCCTTTTTCAATTTGTTGAATGAGTTTATTCATGATAAAACTCCCTACAATCAATGCCTAGTAGAAAGGGAGGAAAATTCTACTAAGCATTGGTTATATCCTTTCTTTTAAATTAATGATTTTTATAAAGTTCTATAAAATCCTGAATTAAATCACGAAGCAACAGGGTTGTCATCAGGTGATCCTGACCGTGGATAAAGATAAAACCAATATCCAAATCTTCACCAGCGGCTTCTTCTGCTAATAGTTTTGTCTGAGCATTATGGGCTTTCGCTAGATTCTCATCAGCATCACGCATAGCTCGCTCGACATTGTCAAAGTTTCCAGACCTTGCTTCTTTTAATAGTTGCAACAGTGTACTGCGAGCGTCACCCGAGTATGCAACAATTTCAAATCCAAGCATTTGTAATTCATTTTTTTTCATGTTTCAGTTCCTCTATTCTACAATTTTGGTCGTACTGATGTGCTTGTACCAATAAGCCGATGCCTTAGGATACCGTTTCTGTGTTTCAAAATCGACATAAAACAGACCATAACGTTTATTGTATCCATTTGACCAAGAAAACAGATCCATCAATGACCATAAGAAGTAACCTTTAACATTAACACCTGTGCTAATTGCTTTTGAAATTGCTTGTAGATAAACTTTAAGGTATTCAATTCGAGGTTGGTCCATGATGATTCCGTTATCAAATTGATCTTTATAACCCATACCATTTTCAGTGATGAAAATCTTATTGTAATGAGGATAGTCCGATTTGATTCGGAGCAATAAATCATATAGTCCTTCTGGATAAATAATCCAATCCCAGTCGGTTCTTGGAATCCCCTCTTTGTATATACGTTCTCCAATTCCTTTTACTTTATAAACAGAGGTCCCTTTATCACCAGTACCATTATGGTGAATAGCATTTTCACCTGTATAAGCCTTCACAAAGTGGCATTGATAATGATTAATTCCTAGATAATCATTTCGATGACTTGCCTTTTTCATTTCTTCAAAATCACTATCTAAGAATTCATATGTTGCCTGATTTGCTTGACAAATCTCCTCTAGTGCATCGAGAGTCTCTTTTGAGTAATAGCCTAAGTATGTAGCATCCAGCAAAAAACGAATTGAAAGGGCATCATCTAGAAATGCTGCATGTTTGTCTTCTTCACTATCACTCGCAGGATATTTCGTTTCAAGAGAATGTACTACTCCAATTTCTCCTTGATAGCCACCATCTTTAAACAAGTTAACTACTCTGGCATGTGCATACATCATATTGTGCAGGCATTGAATTACTTTTGAAAGGTCATATTTAATTCCTGGTGGAAAAATACCGAGAAGGTATTGGTTTGTTGCTACTGGATAGATTTCATTAAAAGTACTCCAATGTAGAACTTCTGTAAATTCTTCAAAGCAGAACTTTGCATAATCTACAAATGCTTCAATTGTATCCCTATTTAGAAAATCTCCATTATCAAATAATACTTTTGGTGTATCAAAGTGATGGAGGGTTACAAAAGCTGTAATCTGTCTTTTTTTACATTCTGCAAATACTCTATGATAATAGTCCACACCTTCCTGATTCACTTCACCAGTACCATTTGGAAAAATACGACTCCAAGCTATAGACAAACGAAGTCCATTGACACCAAACTTTTCACACAGTTCAATATCCTTTGGATACTGATGATAAAAATCACTAGCGGGATCTGGACTAAAGCGGCCCTGTTCTGACAAAAATTCATCCCAGGCCACCGGACCCTTTCCTCCTTCTTGTGTTGCTCCTTCAACTTGATAGGCGGCTGTAGCCCCACCAAAAATAAAATCTTCTGGTAATTTGTACATGTTTTTCTCCTTATTTTAACAAGCGTTGAATATGTAAAACGAGATATACACGCTCACTTCTCGATAAATCAATGTTTAGTTCTCTTTCAATCACCTGGTGAATTCTCTGTCCAATCTGATAGGCCTTAGGATAATCCAACTTAACATGCTCTTCCAATGGTATTAACGGAGTCATATCTTGTTTATCATTCTGAAGACGATTTACTAGATAAGACAAATGAATCATCAAGCGATCATATAAATTACTATTCTCAGTATTTCTTTCAATATGAAATTTTGATAGTTCCTTTTCAACTATGCTTAAAACTCTCTTTGCAACATTCTCGGTTAATTCTTCTGATAATTCATACTCACCTTTTGCATTGATATAATGTAAAGCAATCCTAGCAATTTCATCTTCAGGAAACAAAATCGATAATTTCTTATTTAAAATTTTAATTGTATCTCGAGCCATTGAAAATTCTGTGACATATTCATTTGAAATATCAGGAAGATGACTTTTTTGATATGAACCACTTAATAATCTTTTATAGACGGAGTATAGGTGGTCAGTCAAAGTAACGTAGAGATATTCTTGGATGGGAAAGTGATACTTTTCGACGACTTCATCAATCGTACTATAGCCTATCGTTAGTATATCCAGTGGAATATCTCTTAAGAGAGTCTGAAAGTTTTCTCTGGACTCTTCTGTCTTCATTCGAAAGATCTTCTCTACTTGGTTTTCAGAAATTAAATCCCCCTTCTTCTTTCCAAATGTAATCCCTTTACCAATCACAATCACTTCTTCTCCTTCGTCGTTTCTGACAAGCGAGACATTGTGATTCATTGGATTTAGAATTCGATACATGGCAACCTCCTTTTGTATCCTAAAGGTATATGAGTACAAAAAATGACCACAAATGAGGTTAGAAAATCTACTATTTTCCAATTCATCTGTGATCATGCCTAATATTACTTAGTAACACTCACTACTATTAAATTATGGTTTAATTATATCACCAAGATAAAAGATTGTAAACACTTTCAATCACAAAAATTCTATTTTTAGACAAAAATGTTTAAACAGTCCAGTTAAAATCTTACGCACGTTCAGTCCATGAAGTCGCTGTGGTTTGGAGAACTTTATTGAGTTCATCAATGTTCTCAAATCCAGTTGTGCGA
>CAJNCV010000013.1 GCA_905221385.1 bacterium | reverse complement strand
GATAAAGCTAGCGTAGCAGATGTGAAAGTTACAGCAGACTCAGCGAAACCAGCAGATGAAGTCGTAACTTACAAGAAAGCTGAAGTACCGCCAACTCCGGTACCACCAGCTCCTACCCCAGCTCCTGCCCCAGCTCCTGCCCCAGCACCAGCTCCGAACAAGCCAGTAGAACCACGAGTTCCTAGAACTGCTGTTCTGCCAAATACAGGTGAGGAATCATCTTCTGCGGCAGTACTTGGCTTGGGAATTGCTGCAGCACTTGCTGGTATTAGCTTGATTAAACCTAGATTGAGAGAAGAGGAAGAATAATTTATCTTGTCTTGATGGTTAATCAATGAAGAGTTGAAAGCTATTAGATGTCAACTCTGAGAAACGATAACTTCTTAACGAAGTTATCGTTTTTTTTTTGATTCAATGCTAATGGGTCTATATCAACAGTAGTGGCAGATATCAAACTAAGCAGAAGAGAGAATCAGAGTGATTCTCCCTCCTTTGTAATATTCAAAATAACGAAATTTTACTTTTACAGTTTTGAAGTTTCAAAGTACATGTAATCAAGCGACCAACTCACCTTGTGTTTGTTCGAAACTCAAAATGGCAAGGTGAATAAAATCTTGGTGATTTGATCTCTCAAGCAATTGAAATTACGATAGTGAATGATTTGCCATTTAAGCAGTATAATGAATTTTCCACTAGAACATAGGTAATGATCAAAATTTTTAATGTGATAAATGTTCAAAAATAGATGAAGAAATCAAGTTTGGGACAAATTTTTCTTTTTTTCGAATAGATAAATAAGGAGATAAAATGATAAGACAAGAAGAGTATGAGTTTATGCTAGAGTTTCAAACAAGTAGTTTACACCGATTTCGTGAAATTGAACGTTTTGCTGAGTTAGATAAGAAGTTAAGGAAATATCAATCACCAGCTGACATTCCTCTAAGTTTTTGATATACTAAAACAGATAAACTTAGAGGAGAAGATGAATGAACGTATATGGAAAAAATGATGAGGGGGCAGCTACTTACCCCTATGAACAACAGTTTAAAGCAGTTCAAGAGGAGGATTTACAACTAAATCAAGATGCTACTAAAACAAGTGGTTTTCCATTTTTTAGTATCTTAATTTGGAGCCTATTTGCTACAGTCATCTCGGGTGTGGTACCCTTTATCTTTGGTCTGGTGAGTCCCCAACAAATGCAAGACTTTTATACTGGTTGGGCATTGCACCAGAATGGCCAAATTTACACAGACTATTATGGCTCAAACGGGCTGCTTTATTATTTACTAACTTATCTCTCTCAAGGTAGCATTCTATTTGCACTGGTAGAGTGGGTAGCATTGTTTGGTTCTGGTTTTTTTCTATTCAAATCTGCAAATACATTGACAGGTCAAAGAGGTCAAGCTAGACAATTATTGGCTATTTTCTATCTTCTTGTAGCCAGTCTGGGATTTGGTGGTAGCTATGCTGTGATTGTAGCGATGCCCTTCTTGTTTTATGCTTTTAGCTTGATAGCTGACTATCTAGAGAATCCAATCAATGACAAAGGATTTTTGCTCGTTGGGATGAGTTTAGCATTAGCATTCTTTTTATCTCCTATCCCTACACTTTTATTTGCCCTTGCCCTCGCATTGATGTTGTTGGGATTTAATATTGCCAAGCGTCGATTTGTTCATGGTTTGTATCAATTTTTCGCATCAGCTTTAGGGTTTTCTATCATTTTTTATCCGATTGGCTACTATACAGTAGTGACAGGAACTTTTGGCGATGCGATAAGTCATACCTTGTATCCAGTAGCAACTCTTGGATTGCTTTCAAATACCAAGTTGATTGATAACGCAGCTTTTTATGGCTTGTTAGCCCTTGCCTTAGGATTGTTGACATTGATTCTTTCAGGGATTGTTCAATCTAAGCCAGCCAAACAATTTGCTATCTCAATAGGCGCTAATTTAGGTTTATTAGTAACTCTTGCTCTGTTAATTCTTTCAAAGGAACCTTTGCATGGCTCACGTTTGGCAGCGATTTTACCCTTTCTGATATTGTTACTGCTGACCAACATCAAAGAAGGGAATCCTGAACGCATCAGTCGTAGTAGACGAAGAGTCCGCTCTTCATCACTCTTTAGTCGCTACCTTAAAGGAAATTTCTATCTACCACTGATTGCCCTTGCCTATCTCATTGTTCTTCCTATTGTGAGTCGCTACCTTTCGCACCCAGCGACTTATCAGGAGAGAGACCGTCTTGCTAGCGTGGTCAAACAACAAACGAGTTCTGAGGATCGTGTCTATGCTTGGGATGATCGTCCTGATTTCTACCGTGCAAGTGAACGCTTGGCGCCGACTTCTCTATCAACTCCAACACTCTATACTGCAAGCGATGAAAATAAAACCAAACTGATGAATGACCTGAAAGAAAATCAACCGAAGATGATTGTGGTCAATCAAAAAGTTGCCTTGTGGTCAGATGTAGAGAGCTGGCTCAGTGAAAACTATGAGCTTGTTCAGACAGATACTAGCGAGTTCAAACTTTATAAATTTAAATAATAAAAATCAATATCTTGTGGAATTTTAAAAAATTTAGGATTTTTAACACAAGATATTGATTTTTATTTTTAGAGTGGTATAATACTTCATAGAACAACATTTTAGAAAAGAGCATGGATATGATTGTATTAGAAGAAAAGCTTGCAACCGTTCCCACCTTGTTCGTTGAAAAACGAGATGGTAGACGTGTGGTGTTTGATGTAGACAAGATTGACAAGGCTCTCCACAAGGCAGCGGAAAAGGTTATGGACGTTACGCCTCTAGTAGAAAAACGCCTAAATGGTCTAGTTGAAAGAATCGTGACTGAAATTCACAGCCGCTTCCCTCAAGGTGTCAAGATTTACGAAATTCAAAATGTCGTAGAACATGAACTCCTTGAAGCCAAAGAATATGCCTTGGCTGAGGAGTATATCACTTATCGGACACAAAGGGATTTTGAGCGCTCAAAAGCGACAGATATAAACTTTAGTATCCATAAACTTCTCAATAAAGATCAAGCAGTTGTCAATGAAAACGCCAATAAAGACAGTGATGTCTTTAACACCCAGCGTGATTTGACAGCAGGGATTGTTGGAAAGTCAATCGGACTGCAAATGCTTCCTAAGCACGTAGCCAATGCTCACCAAAAAGGGGATATCCACTATCATGACTTGGACTACAGCCCCTATACTCCGATGACAAACTGCTGTTTGATTGATTTCAAGGGTATGTTGGAAAATGGTTTTAAGATTGGAAATGCGGAGGTAGAGAGTCCCAAGTCTATCCAAACTGCGACAGCTCAGATTTCCCAAATCATTGCCAATGTTGCTTCTAGCCAGTACGGGGGCTGTTCGGCTGACCGTATCGATGAAGTCTTGGCGCCTTATGCAGAGAAGAATTATCAAAAGCACCTCAAGGATGCGGAAGAGTGGGTCTTGCCTGAAAAACGGGAAGATTACGCTTGGAAGAAAACCCAAAAGGACATCTATGATGCCATGCAATCTCTTGAGTATGAAATCAACACCCTCTTCACTTCAAACGGACAAACACCTTTTACTTCGCTCGGTTTTGGTCTGGGAACTAGCCGTTTTGAGAGAGAAATTCAAAAAGCTATCTTAAACATCCGAATCAAAGGGCTTGGTTCAGAACATCGCACAGCCATCTTTCCTAAACTCATCTTTACGCTAAAAAGAGGACTCAACTTAGAGGAAGGTTCACCTAACTACGACATCAAACAGTTGGCCCTCGAGTGTGCAACTAAGCGGATGTACCCAGATGTCTTGTCCTATGATAAGATTATCGAGTTGACTGGTTCTTTCAAGGTTCCTATGGGTTGTCGCTCCTTCCTCCAAGGATGGAAAGATGAAAATGGTGTTGAGGTCAATTCAGGTCGGATGAATCTAGGTGTTGTGACAGTCAATCTGCCTCGTATCGCCCTCGAATCTGAAGGGGATCTGAATAAGTTTTGGGAAATCTTCAATGAGCGTATAAACATCGCAGAAGATGCTCTGGTTTACCGTGTTGAACGGACCAAGGAAGCAACACCAGCAAACGCCCCTATTCTCTATCAGTACGGGGCCTTCGGACGCCGTCTTGGAAAAGACGAGAGCGTTGATCAGCTCTTTAAGAATCGTCGTGCGACAGTTTCGCTGGGCTACATCGGTTTGTACGAAGTGGCTACAGTCTTCTTTGGAAACAGCTGGGAAAGCAATCCTGAAGCCAAGGAATTTACACTGGATATTATTCGCGATATGAAACGTCGTGTGGAAGAGTGGTCTGACCAATATGGTTACCATTTCTCTATCTACTCCACACCGTCTGAAAGTCTGACAGACCGCTTTTGTCGCTTGGATACAGAGAAGTTTGGGGTTGTTCCGGATATTACTGACAAGGAATACTATACGAACTCCTTCCACTACGATGTTCGTAAAAATCCCACACCGTTTGAAAAATTAGACTTTGAGAAAGTTTATCCAGAAGCAGGTGCGTCAGGTGGTTTCATCCATTATTGTGAGTATCCAGTTCTTCAACAAAATCCTAAGGCCCTGGAAGCTGTTTGGGACTATGCCTATGACCGAGTTGGTTATCTAGGAACCAATACTCCGATTGATCGTTGCTACAAGTGTGATTTTGAAGGGGATTTTGAACCAACTGAAAGAGGATTTGCTTGTCCAAACTGTGGCAATAGTGACCCTAAAACAGTAGATGTGGTCAAACGTACGTGTGGTTATCTGGGAAATCCTCAAGCGCGTCCGATGGTTAATGGACGCCACAAGGAAATCGCTGCGCGTGTCAAACACATGAACGGTTCAACTATTAAAACAGCAGGACATGAAGTAACAAATTAGAAGGAAATGGAATGGGAAAATACCAATTAGATGATAAGGGACGTGCACAAGTGACCCGTTATCACGAGAAACACTCGAAAGGTGGAACAGGTAAAAAAGAACGCTTGCTCAACCTCAAAGAACAGTTTTTAAACAAGAACAAGAAAAAATAAAAGTGAGAGTCTGCTCTCACTTTTCTCTTAATTGGAGGTAAAAATGATACTACGCAGACCGATATTGGCAGATAAAGAAACAGTTTTAGAGATGATGGCAGAGTTTGAACAGACTCAATCAGCCCACGATGGTGGGTTTTGGAACGCCAACAATTTTGTTTATGAAGAGTGGCTAGAAGAAAATCTTCAAGCGGAAGCGGGACTCAATATTCCTGAAAACTGGGTTCCTGCTATCCAGCTGGTTAGTTTTGACGTAGCAGGCCAGGCTCTTGGCTTTCTCAACCTTCGTCTCCGATTAAATGACTACTTACTAGAAAATGGGGGCCATATTGGCTACTCCATTCGTCCATCTGAAAGAGGTAAGGGTTATGCCAAAGAATCCCTCCGACAAGGTCTACAAGTTGCTAAGGGAAAGAATATCAAAAAAGCGCTTGTGACCTGCAGTGTGGAAAATCCGGCTAGCAGAGCCGTCATTCTTGCAAATGGAGGTCTTATTGAGGATATTCGCAATGGTGTAGAACGTTACTGGATAGACTTGGAGTAGACAGCATGACATGGAATACACCAAAACCAGGTGAATGGAAAAGTGAGGAACTTAGTAAAGGGCGAATCATTGATTACAAGGCCTTTAACTTTGTCGATGGAGAAGGTGTGCGAAACTCTCTCTATGTATCAGGTTGCATGTTTCACTGCGAAGGATGCTATAATGTTGCGACTTGGTCTTTCAATGCAGGTATTCCTTATACAGCAGAGTTAGAAGAACAGATTATGGTAGACCTTGCCCAGCCCTATGTTCAAGGCTTGACCTTGCTGGGAGGAGAACCTTTTCTTAATACGGGTATCCTCTTACCTCTCGTTAAACGTATTCGAAAGGAACTGCCAGACAAAGACATCTGGTCCTGGACGGGCTACACTTGGGAAGAAATGATGCTGGAGACTCCAGACAAATTGGAACTCTTGTCGCTGATTGACATCCTTGTCGATGGACGGTATGATAAAAGCAAGCGCAATCTCATGCTCCAGTTTCGAGGGTCTTCTAATCAACGGATTATCGATGTGCAAAAATCTCTCAAAAGTGGGCAAGTAGTGATTTGGGACAAGCTTAATGACGGAAAAGAAAGCTATGAACAGGTGAAGAGAGAATGAAGAAAAAAGACCTGATAGAACAACTGGTCTCAGAGATAGAAATCGGAAAAGTCAAAACACTGGGAATTTACGGCCATGGGGCTTCGGGTAAATCAACTTTTGCACAGGAATTGTACCAAGCTTTAGATTCTACTACAGTAAATTTGCTAGAAACAGATCCCTATATTACCTCAGACCGTCATCTGGTAGTACCAAAGCAAGCGACAGAGCAAAAGGTGACAGCTTGTCTGCCGGTGGCACATGAATTGGCAAGTTTGCAGAGAGATATCTTAGCCTTGCAGGCGGGTATGGATGTCTTGACAATTGAAGAACCTTGGAGGGCTAGTGAGATCTTGTCTGGAGCTAAGCCGATTCTGATTGTTGAAGGGATGTCTGTGGGCTTTCTACCCAAGGAACTCTTTGACAAAACCATCTGTTTCTATACGGATGAGGAGACCGAATTAAAGCGACGTCTAGCTCGAGATACGACTGTTAGGAATCGCGATGCATCCTTTATATTGGCTAGCCATCAGATGAGACGGGAGCAATATCTACACTACTATAAAGAAACTGAGTCTAAGGCGGATATCTTAGTGGACCAATCAGAAGGTAAAATTGAGGTCAAAATGACACACAATATATAGAAGAAAAGGTAGTTTTTTATAGATATAAATCCGTAATTTTGGAAAGATAAAAAGAGAAAACGGCTTCATCTTAAAAAAACGAAAAAAAGCTCACAAATCCCTTGCAATCGCAGGGGCTTTGTGTTATTCTACCGTGGTGCTGTAAATCACATCTTTAGCTGTGATGCAAGAGGTTGTGACCACGATTGGATACACTGCCACACAACGCGCGTCGATTTCCTATTTTTGCTTTGAGTTTGAATCCCTTTATGTCTTAGACTTGAGCACAAAAAATGTTCGTTAAAAACTTTCCAGACTATATCAATAAGAATTGGAAGGATGATCTTGGTTGAAGCCTGCATTGTTTTTCAGCTCTAGTTGAGACCGGTAAATTGAACGTTTTGTTTGTTATAGGCACCGTTTTTTCTGGGAAAAGGGAGTTGATAGTGAATGGTGTGATATATCCTATACGCAAAGAATGCTATTTCATTTTGTTGCGTGAATTAGCCTCTTGGTAGTTAGAAAGTTTAGAGCTGAGGTTGATTGCTAGTCAGTCACCTTAGAAGTGAAAGTAAAAGGAGCGAAGGAATGTTTTTAAAAATAATCAGTAGTATCTCTACAAATAATTTCCAAGATCCAAACATGATGGAAAAAATTAGCCATCTATGGCAGGAGCACCAGAAAGAAGTAGAGGAGGCATTTGCCCAAGGGCTTCCGATTTATGCAGTCTATCATGATTATGTCAGCGACTACAAGGGGGATTACAGCTTGTCGCTCTGTAGTCTATCCGATAAAGAAGACTGGGATTTTGACACTTCAGGACAAACCTACCAAGTATTTGAGGTGGATACAAGTGATTCAAAAGGTTTTCTCCATACCTGGCAACAAATTTGGCAGGCAGAAGAAGCAAGAGAACTGCAACGTCAGTATAGTATTGATTTTGAAAAATATGATCCAGATCAGACAGTATCTATCTTTATCGCCACCCCCAAAAATGGGTAAATTGTCAAACTAAGTTTTATTTACGAAAGAGGATCAGAACATACTCTAGTAACTTAGGTTAGTAAAAAAACGAAAAAAGTTCACAAATCCCTTGCAATCGCAGGGGCTTTGTGTTATTCTATTATGGTGCTGTAAATTACAGCTTTAGCTGTGATGCAAGAGGTTGCGACACGCTCGGTTGCATTGCCACGCAACGCGCGTCGGTTTTCTTGTGGAGCTAGCCTATTATCTTAAATAGACGAAAAGGAGAAAAAGATGGCAAATAAAAAAATCCGTATCCGTTTGAAAGCTTACGAACACCGTACGCTTGATACAGCGGCTGCAAAAATCGTAGAATCAGCTACTCGTACAGGTGCACAAGTTGCGGGTCCAATCCCACTTCCAACTGAGCGTAGCCTCTACACAATCATTCGTGCGACTCACAAATACAAAGACTCTCGCGAACAATTTGAAATGCGTACACACAAACGTTTGATCGATATCGTTAACCCAACCCAAAAAACAGTTGATGCTTTGATGAAATTGGATCTTCCAAGTGGTGTAAACGTAGAAATCAAACTTTAATTTAAAGCTTGATACCTTTGAGCATAAAAAACGCTCGTTAAAAACTTTTTGAATAAAAAATATAGAAAAGGAACTATTTTCTCATGACAAAAGGAATCTTAGGGAAAAAAGTGGGAATGACTCAAATCTTCACTGAAGCTGGCGAATTGATCCCTGTAACAGTTATTGAAGCAACTCCAAACGTTGTTCTTCAAGTTAAAACTGTAGAAACAGATGGTTACAACGCTATCCAAGTTGGTTTCGATGACAAACGTGAAGTATTGAGCAACAAACCTGCTAAAGGACATGTAGCGAAAGCTAACACGGCTCCTAAGCGCTTCATTCGTGAATTCAAAAACGTTGAAGGCTTGGAAGTTGGTGCTGAAATCACAGTTGAAACATTCGCAGCTGGAGACGTTGTTGACGTAACTGGTACTTCTAAAGGTAAAGGTTTCCAAGGTGTTATCAAACGCCACGGACAATCACGTGGACCAATGGCTCACGGTTCTCGTTACCACCGTCGTCCAGGTTCTATGGGACCTGTTGCACCTAACCGCGTATTCAAAGGTAAAAACCTTGCAGGACGTATGGGTGGCGACCGTGTAACAATTCAAAACCTTGAAGTTGTACAAGTTGTTCCAGAAAAGAACGTTATCCTTATCAAAGGTAACGTACCAGGTGCTAAGAAATCTCTTATCACTATCAAATCAGCAGTTAAAGCTGGTAAATAATAAAGAAAGGGGAAATCAGTCACAATGGCAAACGTAACATTATTTGACCAAACTGGTAAAGAAGCTGGCCAAGTTGTTCTTAACGATGCAGTATTTGGTATCGAACCAAATGAATCAGTTGTGTTTGATGTGATCATCAGCCAACGCGCAAGCCTTCGTCAAGGAACACACGCTGTTAAAAACCGCTCTGCAGTATCAGGTGGTGGACGCAAACCATGGCGTCAAAAAGGAACTGGACGTGCTCGTCAAGGTTCTATCCGCTCACCACAATGGCGTGGTGGTGGTGTTGTCTTCGGACCAACTCCACGTTCATACGGCTACAAACTTCCACAAAAAGTTCGTCGCCTAGCTCTTAAATCAGTTTACTCTGAAAAAGTTGCTGAAAACAAATTCGTAGCTGTAGACGCTCTTTCATTTACAGCTCCAAAAACTGCTGAATTTGCAAAAGTTCTTGCAGCATTGAGCATCGATTCTAAAGTTCTTGTTATCCTTGAAGAAGGAAATGAATTCGCAGCTCTTTCAGCTCGTAACCTTCCAAACGTGAAAGTTGCAACTGCTACAACTGCAAGTGTTCTTGACATCGCAAATAGCGACAAACTTCTTGTCACACAAGCAGCTATCTCTAAAATCGAGGAGGTTCTTGCATAATGAATTTGTATGATGTTATCAAAAAACCTGTTATCACTGAAAGCTCAATGGCTCAACTTGAAGCAGGCAAATACGTATTTGAAGTAGACACTCGCGCTCACAAACTTTTGATCAAGCAAGCTGTTGAAGCTGCTTTTGAAGGAGTTAAAGTTGCTAATGTCAACACTATCAACGTAAAACCTAAAGCAAAACGCGTTGGACGTTACACTGGTTTTACTAACAAAACTAAAAAAGCTATCATCACTCTGACAGCAGATTCAAAAGCAATCGAGTTGTTCGGAGCTGCTGAAGCTGAATAATCTAAGGAGGAAATATCGTGGGAATTCGTGTTTATAAACCAACAACAAACGGTCGCCGTAATATGACTTCTTTGGATTTCGCTGAAATCACAACAAGCACTCCTGAAAAATCATTGCTTGTTGCTTTGAAGAACAAGGCTGGTCGTAACAACAACGGTCGTATCACTGTTCGTCACCAAGGTGGTGGACACAAACGTTTCTACCGTTTGGTTGACTTCAAACGTAACAAAGACAACGTTGAAGCAGTTGTTAAAACTATCGAGTACGATCCAAACCGTTCTGCAAACATCGCTCTTGTACACTACACAGACGGTGTAAAAGCATATATCATCGCTCCAAAAGGTCTTGAAGTTGGTCAACGTATCGTTTCAGGTCCTGAAGCAGATATCAAAGTCGGAAACGCTCTTCCACTTGCTAACATCCCAGTTGGTACTTTGGTTCACAACATTGAGTTGAAACCAGGTCGCGGTGGAGAATTGGTTCGTGCCGCTGGAGCTTCTGCTCAAGTATTGGGTCAAGAAGGTAAATACACTCTTGTTCGTCTTCAATCAGGCGAAGTTCGTATGATCCTTGGTACTTGCCGTGCTACAGTTGGTGTTGTCGGAAACGAACAACATGGCTTGGTTAACCTTGGTAAAGCAGGTCGTAGCCGTTGGAAAGGTATCCGTCCAACAGTTCGTGGTTCTGTAATGAACCCTAACGATCACCCACACGGTGGTGGTGAAGGTAAAGCACCAGTTGGTCGTAAAGCGCCATCTACTCCATGGGGCAAACCTGCTCTTGGTCTTAAAACTCGTAACAAGAAAGCGAAATCTGACAAACTTATCGTTCGTCGTCGCAACGAGAAATAATAGTAAACTAGTCGCCTAAGCAACTAGAAAATCCGCCAGCTCGGTAGCGCTGCTTAGTCAGCGCAAGCCGCTGTGGTACAACATTTAAAGGAGAAAATATAAAAATGGGACGCAGTCTTAAAAAAGGACCTTTCGTCGATGAGCATTTGATGAAAAAAGTTGAAGCTCAAGCTAACGACGAAAAGAAAAAAGTTATTAAAACTTGGTCACGTCGTTCAACGATCTTCCCAAGTTTCATTGGTTACACTATCGCAGTTTATGACGGACGTAAACACGTACCTGTTTACATCCAAGAAGACATGGTAGGTCACAAACTTGGTGAATTTGCACCAACTCGTACTTACAAAGGTCACGCTGCAGACGACAAGAAAACACGTAGAAAATAAGGAGAACATAAATGGCAGAAATTACTTCAGCTAAAGCAATGGCTCGTACAGTACGTGTTTCACCTCGTAAATCACGTCTTGTTCTTGACAACATCCGTGGTAAAAGCGTAGCCGATGCTATTGCAATCTTGACATTCACACCAAACAAAGCTGCTGAAATCATCTTGAAAGTTTTGAATTCAGCTGTAGCTAACGCTGAAAACAACTTTGGTTTGGACAAAGCTAACTTGGTAGTATCTGAAGCATTCGCAAACGAAGGACCAACTATGAAACGTTTCCGTCCACGTGCGAAAGGTTCAGCTTCACCAATCAACAAACGTACAGCTCACATCACTGTAGCTGTTGCAGAAAAATAAGGAGGTAAAATCGTGGGTCAAAAAGTACATCCAATTGGTATGCGTGTCGGCATCATCCGTGATTGGGATGCCAAATGGTATGCTGAAAAAGAATACGCGGATTACCTTCATGAAGATCTTGCAATCCGTAAATTCGTTCAAAAAGAACTTGCTGACGCAGCAGTTTCAACTATCGAAATTGAACGCGCAGTAAACAAAGTTAACGTTTCACTTCACACTGCTAAACCAGGTATGGTTATCGGTAAAGGTGGTGCTAACGTTGATGCACTCCGTGCAAAACTTAACAAATTGACTGGAAAACAAGTACACATCAACATCATCGAAATCAAACAACCTGATTTGGATGCTCACCTTGTAGGTGAAGGAATTGCTCGTCAATTGGAGCAACGTGTCGCTTTCCGTCGTGCACAAAAACAAGCAATCCAACGTGCAATGCGTGCTGGAGCTAAAGGAATCAAAACTCAAGTATCAGGTCGTTTGAACGGTGCAGATATCGCCCGTGCTGAAGGATACTCTGAAGGAACTGTTCCACTTCACACACTTCGTGCAGATATCGATTACGCTTGGGAAGAAGCAGATACTACATACGGTAAACTTGGTGTTAAAGTATGGATCTACCGTGGTGAAGTTCTTCCAGCTCGTAAAAACACTAAAGGAGGTAAATAACCAATGTTAGTACCTAAACGTGTTAAACACCGTCGTGAATTCCGTGGAAAAATGCGCGGTGAAGCAAAAGGTGGAAAAGAAGTAGCATTCGGTGAATACGGTCTTCAAGCTACAACTAGCCACTGGATCACTAACCGCCAAATCGAAGCTGCTCGTATCGCCATGACTCGTTACATGAAACGTGGTGGTAAAGTTTGGATTAAAATCTTCCCACACAAATCATACACTGCTAAAGCTATCGGTGTGCGTATGGGATCTGGTAAAGGGGCACCTGAAGGTTGGGTAGCACCAGTTAAACGTGGCAAAGTGATGTTCGAAATCGCTGGTGTATCTGAGGAAATCGCTCGCGAAGCGCTTCGTCTTGCTAGCCACAAATTGCCAGTTAAATGTAAATTCGTAAAACGTGAAGCAGAATAAGGAGAAGGCATGAAACTTAATGAAGTAAAAGAATTTGTTAAAGAACTTCGTGGTCTTTCTCAAGAAGAACTCGCGAAGCGCGAAAACGAATTGAAAAAAGAATTGTTTGAACTTCGTTTCCAAGCTGCTACTGGTCAATTAGAACAAACAGCTCGCTTGAAAGAAGTTAAAAAACAAATCGCTCGTATCAAAACAGTTCAATCTGAAGCGAAATAATAGACTAGGGAAGGAGAAATTTCAATGGAACGCAATAATCGTAAAGTTCTTGTTGGACGTGTTGTATCTGACAAAATGGACAAGACAATCACAGTTGTAGTTGAAACAAAACGTAACCACCCAGTCTATGGTAAACGTATTAACTACTCTAAAAAATACAAAGCGCATGATGAAAACAATGTTGCCAAAGAAGGCGATATCGTACGTATCATGGAAACTCGTCCGCTTTCAGCTACAAAACGTTTCCGTCTTGTAGAAGTTGTTGAAGAAGCGGTCATCATCTAATCAAACCTGAAAGGAGAAAACTGAAATGATTCAAACAGAAACTCGTTTGAAAGTCGCAGACAACAGCGGTGCACGCGAAATCTTGACTATCAAAGTTCTTGGTGGTTCTAAACGTAAATTTGCGAACATCGGTGATGTTATTGTGGCATCTGTAAAACAAGCTACTCCTGGTGGTGCGGTTAAAAAAGGTGACGTTGTAAAAGCTGTTATCGTTCGTACTAAATCAGGTGCTCGTCGTGCTGATGGTTCATACATCAAGTTTGACGAAAATGCAGCTGTTATCATCCGTGATGACAAAACTCCTCGCGGAACACGTATCTTTGGCCCAGTTGCACGTGAATTGCGTGAAGGTGGCTTCATGAAGATCGTGTCACTTGCTCCAGAAGTACTTTAATTTTTAGAAACAAACTAGTCCCCTAGCTTCAAGCTAGGGTGCCCTTGTGGGCGTAAGAAAAATCAAGGAGAAACCTAATGTTTGTAAAAAAAGGCGACAAAGTTCGCGTAATCGCTGGTAAAGATAAGGGAACAGAAGCTGTTGTCCTTACTGCCCTTCCAAAAGTAAACAAAGTTATCGTTGAAGGTGTTAACATCGTTAAGAAACACCAACGTCCAACTAACGAGCTTCCTCAAGGTGGTATCATCGAGAAAGAAGCAGCTATCCACGTATCAAACGTTCAAGTATTGGACAAAAATGGTGTAGCTGGTCGTGTTGGTTACAAATTTGTAGACGGTAAAAAAGTTCGCTACAACAAAAAATCAGGCGAAGTGCTTGATTAATCACGAAGGAAAGGAGAAGTATAATGGCAAATCGTTTAAAAGAAAAATATCTTAATGAAGTAGTTCCTGCTTTGACAGAACAATTCAACTACTCATCAGTGATGGCTGTGCCTAAAGTAGATAAGATCGTTTTGAACATGGGTGTTGGTGAAGCTGTATCAAACGCTAAAAGCCTTGAAAAAGCTGCTGAAGAATTGGCGCTTATCTCAGGTCAAAAACCACTTATCACTAAAGCTAAAAAATCAATCGCCGGCTTCCGTCTTCGTGAAGGTGTAGCGATCGGTGCAAAAGTTACCCTTCGTGGGGAACGTATGTACGAATTCTTGGATAAATTGGTTTCAGTTTCACTTCCACGTGTGCGTGACTTCCACGGTGTTCCAACAAAATCATTTGACGGACGCGGAAATTACACTCTTGGTGTGAAAGAACAATTGATCTTCCCAGAAATCAACTTTGATGACGTTGACAAAACTCGTGGTCTTGACATCGTTATCGTAACAACTGCTAACACTGACGAAGAGTCACGTGCATTGCTTACAGGCCTTGGAATGCCTTTTGCAAAATAATATAGGAGGTAAATCTAATGGCTAAAAAATCAATGATTGCTAAGAACAAACGTCCAGCGAAGTTCTCTACGCAAGCTTATACTCGTTGTGAAAAATGTGGTCGTCCACATTCAGTTTACCGCAAATTTAAACTTTGCCGTGTTTGCTTCCGTGAATTAGCTTACAAAGGACAAATTCCTGGTGTAACAAAAGCATCTTGGTAATTTAAGATATCAAGGGCGTCAAAACTCCAAGTGAAAATAGGAAACTTGACGAAGAAACTAAAGTTTCTAGGAAAGTTTATCTTTTTCACACAGAGTTTAGCCCGGGTTCAGTTGGAATGCCCAATTTGAACACGAGCTACAGCTTTGACAAAAAAGACCAATTTGCTTTGGAGCATCGCTCCTGCATCAAATTGCCTATTTTTGCTCTTGCTGTTACGCTCTTTGTATCATGTATTAACTAGCAAGTGCGACTTGCAAACTACTAGTAAGAGGAGAAAAACAAATGGTTATGACTGACCCAATCGCAGACTTCCTAACTCGTATTCGTAACGCTAACCAAGCAAAACACGAAGTACTTGAAGTGCCTGCATCAAACATCAAAAAAGGGATTGCTGAAATCCTTAAACGCGAAGGTTTTGTTAAGAACGTAGAAATCATCGAAGATGACAAACAAGGCATCATCCGTGTATTCCTTAAATACGGACCAAACGGTGAAAAAGTTATCACTAACTTGAAACGTGTTTCTAAACCAGGACTTCGTGTCTACAAAAAACGTGAAGATCTTCCAAAAGTTCTTAACGGACTTGGAATTGCTATCCTTTCAACATCTGAAGGTTTGCTTACTGATAAAGAAGCACGCCAAAAGAATGTTGGTGGGGAAGTTATCGCTTACGTTTGGTAAAATCAAGATACAAAGAGCGTCATGGGCAATGTGAAAATAGGAAATCTGACAAAGAGTGTTAACACTCTAGGAAGATTTGTCTTTTTCACACAGACCATAGCTCGTGTTCAATTTAGCTGATTTACTGATCAGCTAAATAGAGAGTAAATTAGTTTAGGAGAAAAAGATGAAAGCTAATGAATTGAATGAAAAACTTATTGTTGCAGAAGACGCTTTGGCTGAATTGTCAAAAGATGACCTTGTATCTCTTTTATGTGAAATTGGTTATAGTCCTGCGGCTATTGATGTATTGACAGAATATCAGGAGTTTGTCAAAGCTTTTCGAAAGAAACTAGGTTTGCTCTAATCCGAATGCCCCCCGTGAAAACTGGCCGTCAAGGCCTGACAATTTAACAGGAGAAAATAAACATGTCACGTATTGGTAATAAAGTTATCGTGTTGCCTGCTGGTGTTGAAGTCACTAACAATGACAACGTAGTAACTGTAAAAGGACCTAAAGGAGAACTTACTCGTAAGTTCTCAAAAGATATTGAAATTCGCGTGGAAGGTACTGAAGTAACTCTTCACCGTCCAAACGATTCAAAAGAAATGAAAACTATCCACGGAACAACTCGTGCCCTTTTGAACAACATGGTAATTGGTGTATCAGAAGGATTCAAGAAAGAACTTGAAATGCGTGGGGTTGGTTACCGTGCACAACTTCAAGGATCAAAACTTGTTTTGGCTGTTGGTAAATCTCATCCAGATGAAGTTGAAGCTCCAAAAGGGATTACTTTTGAACTTCCAAACCCAACAACAATTGTTGTTAGCGGAATTTCAAAAGAAGTAGTTGGTCAAACAGCTGCTTACGTACGTAGCCTTCGTTCACCAGAACCTTACAAAGGTAAAGGTATTCGTTACGTTGGAGAGTACGTTCGTCTTAAAGAAGGTAAAACAGGTAAATAATGTTGAGTGGTTGATTTTCAACTATCAACCTATTTTCCAACTTTGTGCATAGCACGCGATTTAAAACTAAAGAGGTGAAAACTGTGATTTCTAAACCAGATAAAAATAAACTCCGTCAAAAACGCCACCGTCGCGTTCGCGGAAAACTCTCTGGAACTGCTGATCGCCCACGTTTGAACGTATTCCGTTCTAATACAGGCATCTACGCTCAAGTGATTGATGACGTAGCGGGTGTAACGCTCGCAAGTGCTTCAACTCTTGACAAAGAAGTTTCAAAAGGAACTAAAACTGAACAAGCCGTTGCTGTCGGTAAACTCGTTGCAGAACGTGCAAACGCTAAAGGTATTTCAGAAGTGGTGTTCGACCGCGGTGGATATCTATATCACGGACGTGTGAAAGCTTTGGCTGATGCAGCTCGTGAGAACGGATTGAAATTCTAATAGGAGGACACTAGAAAATGGCATTTAAAGACAATGCAGTTGAATTAGAAGAACGCGTAGTTGCTGTCAACCGTGTTACAAAAGTTGTTAAAGGTGGACGTCGTCTTCGTTTCGCAGCTCTTGTTGTTGTTGGTGACCACAACGGTCGCGTAGGATTTGGTACTGGTAAAGCTCAAGAAGTTCCAGAAGCAATCCGCAAAGCAGTAGAAGATGCTAAGAAAAACTTGATTGAAGTTCCTATGGTTGGAACAACAATCCCACACGAAGTTCTTTCAGAATTCGGTGGAGCTAAAGTATTGTTGAAACCTGCTGTAGAAGGTTCTGGAGTTGCCGCTGGTGGTGCAGTTCGTGCCGTTGTGGAATTGGCAGGTGTGGCAGATATTACATCTAAATCACTTGGTTCTAACACTCCAATCAACATTGTTCGTGCAACTGTTGAAGGTTTGAAACAATTGAAACGCGCTGAAGAAGTTGCTGCCCTTCGTGGTATTTCAGTTTCTGATTTGGCATAAGAAAGGGGATAAAATGGCTCAAATTAAAATTACTTTGACTAAGTCTCCAATCGGACGCATTCCATCACAACGTAAAACTGTTGTAGCACTTGGACTTGGCAAATTGAACAGCTCTGTTATCAAAGAAGATAACGCTGCTATCCGTGGTATGATCACTGCAGTATCTCACTTGGTAACAGTTGAAGAAGTAAACTAATGAATTTTTAGGGGATGTGGCAATACTCATCCCCTAAAACTAGATATAGTCATCTAAGATGACGAATGTATAGGCGAGTTGATAAGGGAGACAACCTTTTCTCTCTTATCGGCGCTAGCATTTTACAAAAGAGGAGAAAATAACAATGAAACTTCATGAATTAAAACCTGCAGAAGGTTCTCGTAAAGTACGTAACCGTGTTGGTCGTGGTACTTCATCAGGTAACGGTAAAACATCTGGTCGCGGTCAAAAAGGTCAAAAAGCTCGTAGCGGTGGCGGAGTTCGCCTTGGTTTTGAAGGTGGACAAACTCCATTGTTCCGTCGTCTTCCAAAACGTGGATTCACTAACATCAACGCTAAGGAATACGCAATTGTAAACCTTGACCAATTGAATGTCTTTGAAGATGGTACTGAAGTTACTCCAGTTGTTCTTATCGAAGCAGGAATTGTAAAGGCTGAAAAATCAGGTGTTAAAATTCTTGGTAACGGTGAGTTGACTAAGAAATTGTCTGTGAAAGCAGCTAAATTCTCTAAATCAGCTGAGGAAGCTATCACTGCTAAAGGTGGTTCAGTAGAAGTCATCTAAGAGAGGTGACCTATGTTTTTTAAATTATTAAAAGAGGCTCTCAAGGTTAAACAAGTTCGATCAAAAATTCTCTTTACGATTTTTGTCATTCTTGTTTTCCGTGTTGGGACTAGTATTACTGTTCCGGGGGTGAATGCAAAAAGTTTAGAAGCTCTCAGTGGTTTATCTTTCTTAAACATGCTTAGTCTTGTTTCAGGGAATGCCATGAAGAACTTCTCCGTTTTTGCACTTGGTGTAAGTCCGTACATCACTGCTTCTATCGTTGTCCAATTGTTACAAATGGATATTTTACCGAAGTTTGTAGAATGGGGCAAACAAGGAGAAGTAGGTCGAAGAAAATTGAACCAAGCGACTCGCTATATTGCGCTTGTACTTGCTTTTGTGCAATCAGTGGGTATTACAGCTGGTTTTAACACTCTTTCGGGTGCAAAATTATTGACAACTGACCTTACACCACAAGTTTTTATTACGATTGGTATCATTCTTACTGCTGGAAGTATGATTGTGACTTGGCTAGGGGAACAAATTACTGATAAAGGATATGGTAATGGAGTTTCTATGATTATCTTTGCAGGGATTGTAGCCTCAATCCCAGAGATGATTCATAGCATCTATGTTGACTATTTTGTCAATGTTCCAAGTAGTCGTTTGAATTCGTCTATAATCTTTGTCGCTATCCTAGTCGTCGCTGTTTTGTTGATTATCTATTTTACAACTTATGTACAGCAAGCAGAATATAAAATTCCAATTCAATATACAAAACTTGCTCAAGGTGCTCCATCAAGCTCTTATCTTCCTTTGAAGGTCAATCCTGCGGGTGTTATCCCAGTTATCTTTGCAAGTTCGATTACAGCTGCGCCAGCAGCCATCTTCCAATTTGTAAGTGCCATGGGTTACAATGCATCTTGGGTACGAACAGCCCAGTCGCTTCTTGCGACAACAACCATTAGTGGTATCTTTACCTATGCTCTCTTGATTATTTTCTTTACTTTCTTTTATACATTTGTACAAATAAATCCTGAAAAAACAGCAGAGAATTTACAAAAGAGTGGAGCCTATATCCATGGTGTTCGCCCAGGTAAAGGTACTGAAGAGTTTATGTCAAAACTTCTTCGTCGCCTTGCGACCGTTGGCTCCCTTTTCCTAGGAGTCATTTCCATCATGCCAATTGTAGCAAAAGATGTTTTTGGACTTTCAGAAGCCGTTGCTTTTGGGGGAACTAGTCTTTTGATTATCATTTCGACAGGAATTGAGGGAATCAAACAGTTGGAAGGTTATCTATTGAAACGAAAATATGTCGGTTTCATGAATACAACAGAATAGAAGCAAATCTTGTTCAATAGAGAATAAGATGGCTCAGAGAGTGGAGTATGAAGGTCTATCTATCAGAGAGATTTTCGTCTCCCCTCTTCTATTTTGTTTTTAAATAGGGGTTGAAATAAGTTTTCTGCTTCTATTTAAATACAAAATAAGGAGATCCTATCATGAATCTTTTGATTATGGGCTTACCTGGAGCAGGTAAGGGAACGCAAGCAGCTAAAATTGTGGAACAATTTCACGTGGCACACATTTCAACTGGAGATATGTTCCGTGCTGCTATGGCAAATCAAACTGAAATGGGTGTACTTGCAAAGTCATACATTGACAAAGGTGAGTTGGTTCCGGATGAAGTTACAAATGGAATTGTTAAAGAACGCCTTTCACAGGACGATATCAAGGCAACAGGTTTCTTGTTGGATGGTTACCCACGTACGATTGAACAAGCGCATGCCTTGGACAAAACATTGGCTGAACTTGGTATCGAACTGGAAGGTGTGATCAACATCGAAGTGAATCCAGGCTCTCTCTTGGAACGTTTGAGTGGCCGTATCATCCACCGCAAAACAGGTGAAACCTTCCATAAAGTTTTTAACCCACCAGCTGACTACAAAGAAGAAGATTACTACCAACGCGAAGATGACAAACCTGAGACAGTTAAGCGTCGTTTGGATGTCAATATCGCCCAAGGTGAACCCATTATTGCACACTACCGTGCTAAAGGTTTGGTCCACGATATCGAAGGAAATCAAGATATCAATGATGTGTTCAAGGACATCGAAAAAGTATTGACAAATTTGAAATAAAGCGTTTTTCACACTTGCAAAAAATCGCTACAAATGTTATACTGAGATAGTCTGACTTATAATTGTTGTCTCTGTTTTCAGAGGCATCAAATCGAAATTTATGGAGGTGCTTTTGCGTGGCAAAAGACGATGTGATTGAAGTTGAAGGCAAAGTAGTCGATACAATGCCTAACGCAATGTTTACGGTTGAGCTTGAAAATGGACATCAGATTTTAGCAACAGTTTCTGGTAAAATTCGTAAAAACTATATTCGTATTTTAGCGGGAGATCGTGTTACTGTCGAAATGAGTCCATATGACTTGACACGTGGACGTATCACTTACCGCTTTAAATAATCGAAAAACTTGGAGGGATAAGAAATGAAAGTAAGACCATCGGTCAAACCAATTTGCGAATACTGTAAAGTAATTCGTCGTAATGGTCGTGTTATGGTAATTTGCCCAGCAAATCCAAAACACAAACAACGTCAAGGATAAGATAGAAAGGAGAAAACATGGCTCGTATTGCTGGAGTTGACATTCCAAATGACAAACGTGTAGTCGTTTCACTTACTTATGTGTATGGTATCGGACTTCCAACTTCTAAGAAAATTTTGGCTGCGGCTGGAATCTCAGAAGACATCCGTGTCAAAGATTTGACATCAGATCAAGAAGATGCTATCCGTCGTGAAGTGGATGCAATCAAAGTTGAAGGTGATCTTCGTCGTGAAGTAAACTTGAACATCAAACGTTTGATGGAAATCGGTTCTTACCGTGGTATCCGTCACCGTCGTGGACTTCCTGTCCGTGGACAAAACACTAAAAACAACGCTCGCACTCGTAAAGGTAAAGCTGTTGCGATTGCTGGTAAGAAAAAATAATATAGGAGGTAAAAGTCTTGGCTAAACCAACACGTAAACGTCGTGTGAAAAAGAATATCGAATCTGGTATTGCTCATATTCACGCTACATTTAATAACACTATTGTTATGATTACTGATGTGCATGGTAACGCAATTTCTTGGTCATCAGCTGGTGCTCTTGGTTTCAAAGGTTCTCGTAAATCTACACCATTCGCTGCTCAAATGGCTTCTGAAGCTGCTGCTAAATCTGCACAAGAACACGGTCTTAAATCAGTTGAAGTTACTGTAAAAGGTCCAGGTTCTGGTCGTGAGTCAGCTATTCGTGCGCTTGCTGCCGCTGGTCTTGAAGTAACAGCAATTCGTGATGTGACTCCAGTGCCACACAATGGTGCTCGTCCTCCAAAACGTCGCCGTGTATAATCATTGCATTACACTGCTTTTCGTTTAAGAGGGAGTAACTAAATGATCGAGTTTGAAAAACCAAATATAACAAAAATTGATGAAAATAAAGATTATGGCAAGTTTGTAATCGAACCACTTGAACGTGGCTACGGTACAACTCTTGGTAACTCTCTTCGTCGTGTACTACTAGCTTCTCTACCAGGAGCAGCAGTGACATCTATCAACATTGAAGGTGTCTTGCATGAGTTTGACACAGTTCCAGGTGTTCGTGAAGACGTGATGCAAATCATTCTGAACATTAAAGGGATTGCAGTGAAATCATACGTTGAAGATGAAAAAATCATTGAACTTGACGTTGAAGGCCCTGCTGAAATTACAGCTGGAGACATTTTGACTGACAGTGATATTGAAATTGTAAATCCAGATCATTATCTCTTTACAATCGGTGAAGGGTCTTCCCTAAAAGCGACAATGACTGTTAACAGTGGTCGTGGATATGTACCTGCTGATGAAAACAAAAAAGATAATGCACCAGTTGGAACACTTGCTGTAGATTCTATTTATACACCAGTTACAAAAGTCAACTATCAAGTAGAGCCTGCTCGTGTAGGTAGCAACGATGGTTTTGACAAATTAACCCTTGAAATCTTGACTAATGGAACAATTATTCCAGAAGATGCTTTAGGGCTTTCAGCACGTATCTTGACAGAACATCTTGATTTGTTTACAAATCTTACTGAGATTGCTAAGTCAACTGAGGTGATGAAAGAAGCTGATACTGAATCTGACGATCGTATTTTGGATCGTACGATTGAGGAACTGGACTTGTCTGTGCGTTCATACAACTGTTTGAAACGTGCCGGTATCAACACTGTGCATGATTTGACAGAAAAATCTGAAGCAGAGATGATGAAAGTACGAAATCTTGGACGCAAGAGTTTGGAAGAAGTGAAACTCAAACTCATTGACTTGGGTCTTGGATTAAAAGATAAATAAAGGAGGAATACATGGCTTACCGTAAACTAGGACGCACTAGCTCACAACGTAAAGCAATGCTTCGCGATTTGACAACTGACCTTTTGATCAACGAATCAATCGTGACAACTGAAGCTCGTGCTAAAGAAATCCGTAAAACTGTTGAAAAAATGATTACTCTAGGTAAACGTGGTGATTTGCATGCACGTCGTCAAGCAGCTGCTTTCGTACGTAATGAAATCGCATCTGAAAACTATGATGAAGCAACTGATAAGTACACTTCTACTACAGCACTTCAAAAATTGTTCTCAGAAATCGCACCTCGTTATGCTGAACGTAACGGTGGATACACTCGTATCCTTAAAACTGAACCACGTCGTGGTGATGCAGCGCCAATGGCGATCATCGAATTAGTATAAAATCATCAATTTTGTTGAGTGTTATGATGATGGAGTCTTGTGCTCTTAGTCTAGCTCTGGTCTACCGCTGGGACTTCGGTCCTAGCGGGAACACTCATCATCATTTGATAGGGTAGACGCTTGTTTACGAAATTGTTTTTTTCTTAAGAACAACTTCGTAAGCAGGCGTTTTTTAGTATTTTCTATGGAAATATGCTATACTAGGAAAAAAGAAAATCAAAAACGTTCAGGTTTTCTAAAATCGTAGAAATGGGGTATAAGAATGAAGGCTATTATTACAGTGGTTGGTAAGGACAAGGCTGGGATTGTTGCAGGTGTGTCTACGAAGATTGCAGAGTTGGGTTTGAATATTGATGATATTTCTCAAACAGTACTGGATGAGTATTTCACCATGATGGCAGTCGTATCAAGTGATGAAAAACAAGATTTTACCTCTCTCAGAAATGAGTTTGAAACTTTCGGTCAGACCTTGAATGTCAAAATCAATATTCAAAGTGCAGCGATTTTTGATGCTATGTACAATATCTAGGAGGTCATCATGGATATTAGACAAGTTACGGAAACCATTGCCATGATTGAGGAGCAGAACTTCGATATAAGGACCATCACCATGGGGATCTCCCTTTTGGACTGTATTGATCCAGACATCGAACGTGCTGCTGAAAAAATTTACCAAAAAATCACAACTAAAGCTGCAAATCTAGTGGCTGTAGGAGATGAAATTGCTGCAGAACTTGGGATTCCTATTGTCAATAAACGAGTATCGGTGACTCCGATTTCATTGATTGGGGCGGCAACTGATGCGACGGACTATGTCGTTTTGGCAAGGGCACTTGACAAGGCTGCCAAGGAGATTGGTGTTGACTTTATCGGTGGTTTTTCGGCCTTGGTACAAAAAGGCTACCAAAAAGGAGATGAAATCCTCATCAATTCTATCCCGCGAGCTCTAGCTGAGACAGACAAGGTTTGTTCGTCTGTCAATATCGGCTCAACCAAGTCAGGCATCAACATGACTGCGGTCGCAGATATGGGACGCATCATCAAGGAAACAGCGAGCTTATCGGATATGGGAGCTGCCAAGTTGGTCGTATTTGCTAATGCTGTTGAGGATAATCCTTTTATGGCGGGAGCCTTCCACGGTGTCGGTGAAGCAGATGTTATCATCAATGTCGGGGTTTCGGGTCCGGGAGTTGTCAAGCGTGCCTTAGAAAAAGTTCGTGGACAGAGCTTTGATGTAGTAGCGGAAACAGTCAAGAAAACAGCCTTCAAGATTACTCGTATCGGTCAATTGGTTGGGCAAATGGCGAGTGAACGCCTTGGTGTTGACTTTGGAATTGTCGACCTAAGTTTGGCACCTACTCCTGCGGTTGGTGATTCTGTGGCACGTGTCCTTGAGGAAATGGGTCTAGAAACAGTTGGTACGCATGGAACGACGGCTGCCCTCGCTCTTTTGAATGACCAAGTTAAAAAGGGCGGAGTGATGGCTTGTAACCAGGTCGGTGGCTTGTCAGGTGCTTTTATCCCTGTCTCTGAAGATGAGGGGATGATTGCTGCAGTGCAAGATGGCTCTCTGAATTTAGAAAAACTAGAAGCCATGACGGCTATCTGTTCTGTTGGGTTGGATATGATTGCCATTCCAGAAGATACGCCTGCTGAAACCATTGCAGCTATGATTGCGGATGAGGCGGCAATTGGTGTCATTAACATGAAGACAACGGCCGTCCGTATCATTCCAAAGGGCAAAGAAGGCGATATGATTGAGTTTGGTGGTTTGCTAGGAACAGCTCCAGTTATGAAAGTCAACGGGGCTTCGTCTGTTGATTTCATCACTCGTGGAGGTCAAATTCCTGCTCCTATCCATAGTTTTAAAAATTAATAAAAAAGAGAGAGGATTTAAGTTGGGTTTAAGGATGACTGTGTATACTATAATCATTAAATAAAGACCTCCTAACTTTATTTAATAGAAATCCTAAACTTTTTCATAATAATCTCCTAGGAAAGCTACCATGAGGGTAGCTTTTCTTTTGGATAATTTACAAATGTTGGCTTTGCTTTTGAAAGCCGAATATTTCTTTGATCCATGATATAATAGAAGAAAATGGAGGATGGAAAATGTCTAAAGTAAGATTGTACTTGGTCCGTCATGGGAAAACGATGTTTAACACCATTGGACGTGCTCAAGGATGGAGTGATACACCTCTGACTGCAGAAGGTGAGTTGGGAATCCATGAACTGGGAATTGGCTTGAGAGAGTCTGGCTTGCAGTTTGATCGCGCTTATTCCAGTGATTCAGGGCGGACTATTCAAACCATGGGAATTATCCTAGAAGAACTTGGCCTGCAGGGAAAAATCCCTTACCGCATGGACAAGCGCATCAGAGAGTGGTGCTTTGGTAGTTTTGATGGGGCCTATGATGGGGATCTCTTTATGGGATTGATTCCGAGAATTTTCAATGTAGACCATGTTCATCAGTTGTCCTATGCAGAGCTAGCAGAAGGTCTAGTTGAGGTTGATACTGCAGGCTGGGCTGAAGGTTGGGAAAAACTCAGTGGTCGAATCAAGGAAGGCTTTGAAGCGATTGCTAAAGAAATGGAAGAACAAGGTGGGGGTAATGCCCTCGTTGTGAGCCATGGAATGACGATTGGTACCATTGTTTATCTGATCAATGGCATGCATCCGCATGGTCTGGATAATGGCAGTGTGACCATCCTAGAATACGAGAACGGCCAGTTTACTGTTGAAATCGTCGGTGACCGTAGCTATCGAGAACTGGGACGTGAGAAGATGGAAGAAATAAAAAATTGATAGAAGTTAGCTCCGATTAGGAGCTAATTTTTTTACTGTTAAATAAGTTAGATTGGCGACTCAGTATTTCTTGTTATCCAAGTCTAAAAGAGCATTTCTCGTCTTTCAAATTCCCTCAAAAATGGTATAATAGTAACATCACAAAATTGGAGAGAGACGCTATGAGTTTTTACGATCATAAAGAAATCGAGTCTAAGTGGCAAAAATACTGGGCTGACCATCACACCTTTAAGACAGGAACAGATGCTTCAAAACCGAAGTTTTATGCGCTTGACATGTTCCCTTACCCATCTGCAGCGGGTCTGCACGTAGGACACCCAGAAGGCTATACAGCGACAGATATCCTTAGCCGTTTCAAACGTGCGCAAGGCTACAATGTCCTTCACCCAATGGGATGGGATTCCTTTGGATTGCCTGCAGAGCAATATGCTATGGATACAGGGAATGACCCAGCGGAATTCACAGCAGAAAACATTGCTAACTTCAAACGCCAAATCAATGCGCTTGGATTCTCTTACGACTGGGACCGTGAAGTCAATACAACAGATCCAAACTACTACAAGTGGACGCAATGGATCTTCACCAAGCTTTACGAAAAAGGCTTGGCCTATGAAGCGGAAGTACCAGTAAACTGGGTGGAAGAATTGGGAACGGCCATTGCCAACGAAGAAGTGCTTCCTGATGGAACTTCTGAGCGTGGTGGCTATCCCGTTGTCCGCAAACCAATGCGCCAATGGATGCTTAAAATCACGGCCTATGCAGAGCGCTTGCTTAATGATTTGGATGAGTTGGATTGGCCAGAGTCTATTAAGGATATGCAACGCAACTGGATTGGCAAATCCACTGGTGCCAATGTAACTTTCAAAGTGAAAGGGATTGACAAGGAATTTACCGTCTTTACTACTCGTCCTGATACTCTTTTCGGTGCGACCTTCACAGTCTTGGCTCCTGAGCATGAACTAGTAGATGCCATCACAAGTCCAGAGCAAGCTGATGCAGTTGCAAACTACAAACACCAAGCTAGCCTCAAGTCAGACTTGGCTCGTACAGACCTTGCCAAGGAAAAAACAGGGGTTTGGACGGGTGCTTATGCCATCAACCCTGTCAATGGCAAGGAAATTCCAATCTGGATTGCCGACTATGTTCTTGCAAGCTACGGTACAGGTGCTGTTATGGCCGTACCTGCCCACGATGAGCGTGACTGGGAATTTGCTAAACAGTTTGGTCTTCCAATCGTAGAAGTGCTGGAAGGTGGAAACGTTGAAGAAGCTGCCTATACTGAAGATGGTTTTCATGTCAATTCAGACTTCCTAGATGGCCTTAACAAAGAAGACGCTATTGCTAAGATTGTGGCTTGGTTGGAAGAAAAAGGCTACGGTCAAGAAAAAGTCACCTACCGTCTCCGTGACTGGCTCTTTAGCCGTCAACGTTACTGGGGTGAGCCAATTCCAATCATTCATTGGGAAGATGGGACTTCAACAGCTGTTCCAGAAAGTGAATTGCCACTTGTTCTGCCAGTAACCAAGGACATTCGCCCTTCAGGTACTGGGGAGAGTCCATTGGCTAACTTGACCGACTGGCTTGAAGTGACTCGTGAAGATGGTGTTAAAGGTCGTCGTGAAACGAATACCATGCCACAATGGGCTGGTTCAAGCTGGTACTACCTCCGTTATATTGACCCACACAATACTGATAAATTGGCTGACGAGGATCTCCTCAAACAATGGTTGCCAGTAGATATCTATGTAGGTGGTGCGGAGCATGCCGTTCTTCACTTACTTTATGCTCGTTTCTGGCACAAATTCCTCTATGACCTCGGTGTTGTTCCAACCAAAGAACCATTCCAAAAACTCTTTAACCAAGGAATGATTTTGGGAACAAGCTACCGTGACCACCGTGGAGCTCTTGTAGCGACTGACAAGGTTGAAAAACGTGCCGGATCCTTCTTCCATGTGGAAACAGGGGAAGAGTTGGAGCAAGCACCAGCCAAGATGTCTAAATCCCTCAAGAACGTTGTCAATCCAGACGACGTGGTGGAACAATACGGTACCGATACCCTTCGTGTCTATGAAATGTTCATGGGGCCACTCGATGCCTCAATCGCTTGGTCTGAAGAAGGTTTGGAAGGAAGCCGTAAATTCCTTGACCGTGTTTACCGTTTGATTACAAGTAAAGAAATCGTTACGGAAAACAATGGTGCTCTTGACAAGGTTTACAATGAAACAGTCAAAGCTGTCACTGAGCAAATCGAATCCATGAAATTCAACACAGCCATTGCCCAACTCATGGTCTTTGTCAACGCTGCCAACAAGGAAGACAAACTCTATGTAGACTATGCCAAAGGCTTTATCCAATTGATTGCCCCATTTGCACCTCACTTGGCAGAAGAACTCTGGCAAACAGTTGCAGCAACAGGTGAGTCCATCTCTTACGTAGCTTGGCCAACATGGGACGAAAGTAAATTAGTTGAAGACGAAATCGAAATAGTCGTCCAAATTAAAGGGAAAGTCCGTGCTAAACTCATGGTCGCGAAAGACTTGTCACGCGAAGAATTGCAAGATATTGCTCTAGCGGATGAAAAAGTCAAAGCTGAAATTGACGGTAAGGAAATCATAAAAGTGATTGCGGTACCTAACAAACTGGTCAATATTGTTGTAAAATAAAAATGAATCCTTCAGAGTAGAATCTGGAGGATTTTTAAATTGGATTATGCTATAATAGTCCCAACTAAGATAAAAACACAGTTCTGGTTGGTAGTCCAGACGTAGGTAAGCCTATCAGTAACCTTCCTCCTTGGTTGTCCATTCTTAGGGATAGATTTAAGGAGGTGCTGTCGTGAAAATCGTTTCAATTGGCTTGACAGTTTATTTTGAAGATGGATTTTGGCATGGATTGTTTGAACAAGAGTATGAGGGAACTTATCAAGTTTGTCGTGTGACATTTGGTCAGGAACCAAAAGAGGATGAAATTTTGAAACTTTTACAGACTCAGTTTGCTGGGTTATCTTTTAGTCCAGAGGCAACAGTCAAACAGCATGTGAAGATTAAGAATCCGAAGCGTCTGCAGCGAGCTGTAAAGAAACAGGTGAAGCAGAAAGTTTCTTCTAAGTCACAAGAACTTTTACAGTTGCAGTACGAGGAACGAAAAAAGCATTCAAAACAACAGTCTAGTCTCCAAAAGCAATTGCTCAAGCAAGAGAAATTTGAACGCAAACAGCAAAAACGTAGAGAGAAGCACAAGGGGCACTAGTGACTCTCTCTTTCATAAAATAGAACAGCTCTTCTTGGATAACAAGAGCTGTTTTTGCTTGTATTGAAGATTTCTTTCCTAATAGATAGACTTATCGTTAATGGCAGTTTCAAATTCAGGACCATACTTGCTTACTTCAAATTCAATCCTGCCCCATTCAGCATTTTCATTTTACTAGAAGGGAGTGTGTGCCATGATTTCTGATTCATTTTTTATTGTTTGCTTTGGTGAGAACAATACTACCGACTCTTGGATTTTTCTGCCGGATGCTATAAAATACCTCTTTTATAGCGCATGTTTAAAAATATAATGTGTGGTTGTAAGTGATTTTAAACTTCCTCTAGTGATTCGATAGAAGAAAAACGGTTGCAGCCTGCACCACTTTAACTTAGCCCCCATTATTTTACCACTTGTCCTTTCATTTTAACTGCTTATCTCAAAAGTCGATTTTTCTTTCATTCTTTTTGTTAAACTAGTGTGGTAAAGAGGAGGGGAAAATATGATTTTACAAGCTAAACATTTGACTAAACGGTACGGCAATCATATGGCTGTTGATGATATTCAGTTAGAGTTTGAAAGAGGAAGTTTCAATGCTATTTTGGGGCCCAATGGTGCAGGGAAATCAACCACTATTTCCATGTTAATCGGTTTGAAAAAGCCGACACAAGGTCAGATTCGATATGCGCCAAATACGAAAATCGGAGTGGTTTTTCAAGCTAGTGTACTGGATGAGATGTTGACGGTTAGGGAAAATCTCACGATTCGTGC
The DNA here is from genome assembly GCA_905221385.1 of bacterium. Lineage (GTDB taxonomy): Bacteria > Bacillota > Bacilli > Lactobacillales > Streptococcaceae > Streptococcus. The sequence continues at coordinate 26,528 of CAJNCV010000013.1, read as the reverse complement.
TCAACAGTATAAGGAGATTGCGGCAAGTCGTGTGGATGATTTGATTCATCAACTGGGTTTGACTGCTTTCCAGAAACAACTATATGGGACTTTGTCAGGTGGGCAAAAACGTCGGGTTGATATTGCGCGTGCTCTTCTTTCGCGGCCAGATATTCTTTTCTTGGATGAACCAACGACAGGTCTTGATATTCAGACGCGCAAATCCATCTGGGATCTACTGTATCGACTACAAAAGGATGAAGGGATGACTATTATCTTAACGACTCATTATCTGGATGAAGCGGATGAAGCGGATCAGATCTATATCGTTGATCATGGGAAAGTGATTGCGCAAGGTTCTGCGACTGCTATTAAAAGTCAGTATGCATCTAATATCCTAAAAATTCGTTTTAAAGAAATGAAGGATTTAGAAAAGCTGCTACAGACTGGAATGACAGTAGAGGAAGAAAATGAGTTGGAATATCTTTTTTATCCAAGGACGTCACAGGAGGCCATTGAATATTTGGCAAAAGTTCGAGAAGAAATTGATTCTTTTGAGTTTCGTCCGGGTACTATGGATGATGCCTTTATTGCACTTACAGGAAGAGAGGTTCGCTAATGATAGCTTTATTGAAACGGAATTTTATCTTATATTTTCGTAATCGTTCGGGAGTATTTTTCTCATTATTGGGGGCATTGATTTCCTTCCTCCTTTATATCATTTTTTTGCAGAAGAATTTGACGGATTCTTGGTCCCAACTCCCTAATAGTACGAACCTTTTAAACAACTGGCTGATGGGTGGGACGTTGGCTGTGACTGGGATGACAACCAGTTTTACGGCTCTTAAACAAATGGTTCAGGACCGCGAAAATCAAGTGGATCAAGATCTCTTCTTGACAGATTTAGGTAACTGGGGCTTACAGGCGTCCTATCTAATCAGTAGTATTGTCATTTCTTTTGTCATGCAGGTGTTTATGTATGCTGTTATGAGTTTTTATTTTAAAGAGAGCCCAGTTATCAGCCATTTACCGGAAATTACTTTGATTATGCTGTTAAGTAGTCTGCTTTCAAGTGTGGTAAATATTCTCTTGATTTATCGTTTTCAATCTGTAGATAGTCTTGGGAAACTGGCAACGATAGTGGGAACTGCCTCTGGATTTTTAGTAGGAACTTATATCCCTATTGGAGTATTACCTGATTCTGCACAGCTTTTCATGAAATGTACCCCTGCAACTTATATTGCTTCTCTCTATCGACAAGTCTTGATGAAAGAGCGGTTAGAGACCGCATTTTCAGGAAATAACAGTCTGTTACAGGAATTTCAAGAAAAAATGGGAATCCAAATCAACTGGCAAGAACTATTGACAAAGGAAGAAACATACTTTATAGTGGTTATTATCAGTCTCGTCGCTATTCTTCTTTGGATGTTATTTGTTAAAGTGTTTAGCAAGAGAAAATAAAGATGTATTGGAGAGAAAATGAAGATTCGTTTTGAAATGAAGACAGAGTTTTCAGAAAAAGACCCACACATTTTAATTCAGGCGGCTCAGTTAACCGACCAAGCAAGAGAGGTCATGGAGTATTTAGAACAATTTTCAACGACCAATCAGGTGGTCATTCCTATTCGAACGGATGATCATCTGGTTATGGTGAAAATTGAGGATCTTATTCTAGCAGATATCGATAAAAATTTGTTGACCATTTATACGGTAGATGGGATTTATAAAACTAAGGAAACATTGACAAACTTTCAGAATCGAATTAATCGACGTAATTTTATACAGATATCGCGTCATTCAGTTATAAACATTGACCATTTAGAGTCATTATCGGATAGCTTTTCAGGGAACATGATGGCTAAGATGACTCGGGGTATCAAATCTAGTGTGAGTCGGAAATACGTTAAGTCCTTAATGGATTATCTAGGTTTATAGGAGAAAATCATGAAGCGATTGATTGCTTATTTTGTATCGGGAATGCGTACGGCCTCCTTTGTTTATTTGAGTTTGGTGTTATTGGCTCAGTTTTATTCAGGTATTACCTATCCCGCACCAACGACAAAAAATATTCTAGCTTTGTTTTTGATGAGTGGAATTATGGGGGTATTGACCTTAATCCTTGAAAGGCTAGAGTTTCTTGCTTATAGTATGCGTGTGGGAGTACATTTATTAGCGACAGCTACTATTTTAGTATTGACCTACCTATTTTTTGGCTGGGGTTCAGCATTGTTGAGTCCCTTGCTTTGGTTCTTTTTCTTGTTGATTTATGGACTGATATGGTTGTACCAGATCTGGCAAACTCACAAACTAACCCAACGAATTAATCAAGCCTTAGAAGATAAAAGAAAGAAAACGAATCACTAATGTAGTGTTGAGGATGAGGTTTGAGGAGAGTGCTAGTTTCCATATAGAGCAAATTATGATATAGTATTTTCAGCGTAAAACAAGGAGAAAAACGATGCCAGTAAATGAATATGGTCAAATGATTGGGGAGTCAATGGAAGGTTATACACCTGGTGAATTGCCTGCGATTGATCTCTTAGAAGGGCGTTATGCTCGGATAGAGGCTCTTTCGGTGGACAAGCATGCGGGGGATTTGTTGGCTGTATATGGTCCGGATACTCCTCGGGAGATGTGGACCTACCTCTTTCAGGAGTCAGTGGCAGATATGGAGGAACTGGTTACCGTCTTAAATCAGATGTTAACTCGTAAGGACCGTTTTTACTATGCGATTATAGACAAGGCAACTGGTAAGGCTTTGGGGACTTTTTCTCTCATGCGTATTGACCAGAATAACCGAGTAATAGAAGTGGGTGCTGTCACTTTTTCTCCTGCTCTTAAGGGTACGAGGATAGGGACAGAGGCTCAATATCTCCTAGCTCGCTATGTTTTTGAGGAGCTTAACTATCGTCGATATGAGTGGAAATGCGATGCTCTAAATCTCCCATCAAGACGAGCTGCGGAACGTTTGGGCTTTGTCTATGAAGGAACCTTCCGCCAGGCAGTTGTTTATAAGGGGCGCACGAGGGATACGGATTGGCTCTCTATGATTGATAAGGACTGGCCTCAAGTTAAAGCTCGTTTGGAAGCATGGCTGTCTCCTGAAAATTTTGATAGAAATGGACGGCAGTACAAGAGCTTGAGAGAGCTCTAAGAGGTGATGACATGATTAGCGTGAGAAAGCAAGAATTAGTAAATATAAATGATGTTTTGCATCTCTATCAGGCAGTCGGTTGGACAAACTATACCCATCAACCCCAGATGCTGGAGAAGGCCTTGTCTCACTCACTAGCGATTTATCTGGCACTTGATGGTGATGCCGTGGTGGGCTTGGTCCGTTTGGTCGGAGATGGTTTTTCATCGATTTTTGTCCAGGATTTGATCGTTTTGCCTAGCTATCAGCGCCAAGGGATTGGTAGCGACTTGATGAAAAAGGCTTTAGCTGATTTCAAAGACGCCTATCAAGTCCAACTAGTAACCGAACAGACAGAAAAAAATTTGGTATTCTATCGTTCTCTGGGATTTGAAACCTTATCTACTTATGATTGTACAGGAATGATTTGGGTCGATCGAAAAAAATAAAAAATTATTTTTTCTTAAGTAAAGTTTAAGCCTTTTCCTGTATTATATAATCATTAAATAAAGACCTCCTAACTTTATTTAATGAAATCCCAAACTTTTCTTTTTCATCATAATCTCCTAAAGAAGTCACCCAATCAGGTGGCTTTTTTATGACTTGGAGAGGAAAATTCCATTTGGAAAAAATTTTTTAAAAAATGATAAATCAAAGAAAAAGTTAAGTTAGCTTTAAGATTCATCTTGTATTATATAACCATTAAATAAAGACCTCCTAACTTTATTTAATGAAATCCTAATCCTTTCTTTTTCATAATAATCTCCCTAAAGAGGCCACCCAATCAGGTGGCTTTTTTGTTTGTGGCTTGGATTTTTGATATAATAGAGCCATGAGTAGAATTTTAGATAATGAAATCATGGGGGATGAGGAGTTGGTAGAACGTACGCTCCGTCCTCAGTATTTACGTGAATATATTGGGCAGGACAAGGTCAAGGATCAGCTGCAAATTTTTATCGAGGCTGCCAAAATGCGGGATGAAGCACTGGACCATGTACTCTTATTTGGGCCACCAGGTTTGGGGAAAACGACCATGGCCTTTGTTATTGCCAATGAACTGGGAGTCAATCTCAAGCAAACGTCTGGTCCTGTCATTGAAAAAGCGGGGGATCTAGTAGCAATTTTGAATGATTTGGAGCCTGGAGACGTTCTCTTTATTGATGAGATTCATCGCTTGCCCATGTCGGTGGAAGAGGTGCTTTATAGTGCCATGGAGGACTTCTACATTGACATCATGATTGGGGCTGGAGAGGGCAGTCGCAGTGTTCATTTGGATTTGCCACCATTCACCTTGATTGGGGCTACGACACGTGCGGGGATGCTTTCAAATCCTCTGCGAGCACGTTTTGGGATTACAGGTCATATGGAGTATTATGCTCATGATGACTTGACGGAGATTGTTGAACGAACGGCAGATATTTTTGAGATGGAAATCACTCATGAAGCTGCAGCTGAGTTGGCCTTACGCAGTCGTGGAACTCCTCGTATCGCCAATCGTCTCCTCAAGCGCGTGCGCGACTTTGCCCAGATTATGGGGAATGGGGTTATCGATGATGTTATTACTGATAAGGCCTTGACCATGCTGGACGTTGACCATGAAGGTTTGGACTATGTGGACCAAAAAATCCTTCGCACCATGATTGAGATGTACGGTGGTGGACCTGTCGGACTGGGAACACTTTCTGTTAATATTGCTGAGGAGCGCGAGACGGTGGAAGACATGTATGAGCCTTACTTGATTCAAAAAGGTTTTATCATGCGAACACGGTCTGGACGAGTTGCGACTGCTAAGGCTTACGAACATTTGGGGTATGAGTATAATGAAAAATAAACAAGAAATCTTAGATAGTGTTAGAGAAAATCCTGACATGATGACCATTCTGACTATCATCCGAGACCTTGATTTAAAAGACTCGTGGTTGGCAGCGGGTTCGGTTAGAAATTTCATCTGGAATCTCTTGTCAGACAGACCAGCTTTTGACCGTGAGACGGATGTTGATGTGATTTTCTTTGATCCAGATGTTTCTTATGAGGAAACAGTATCCCTAGAGAAAAAGCTGAGAGAAGATTTTCCTCAGTATCAGTGGGAGTTGAAAAATCAGGTCTATATGCATCAGCACAGTCCCCACACTGTGCCTTACACGAGTTCTCGTGATGCCATGAGTAAATATCCCGAGCGCTGTACGGCGATAGGGCTTCGCTTGCATGCCGACGCAACTTTAGAACTCTTTGCTCCCTATGGTCTCGAGGATATTTTGAACTTTCAAGTTCGCCCAACACCTCATTTCTTAGAGAATGAAGACCGAATGAAGCTCTACCAAGAGCGCTTGTCCAAGAAAAATTGGCAAGAAAAATGGGAAAATCTCACTTTTTCAAAAACTTAAGAAAACTTTAAGTTAGGAACGGTATACTAAGTCCATAAGTTAAGAGAAACTTAACTTAAACTCCTAAAACTTTTTCATAATAATCTCCCTATAAAATTAAGTCGCCCAATCAGGCGGCTTTTTTTTTTGTCTTTACGGAGAGCTAATAACTTAGCAATAGAAGAAAATAGGGAAATATGGTATAATGAAACGATAGATTTTTGAATAGGAATAAGAACATGTTTGGATTTTTTAAGAAAGATAAAGCTGTAGAAGTTGAGGTTCCAACACAGGTTCCTGCTCATATTGGTATCATCATGGATGGGAATGGCCGTTGGGCAAAAAAACGGATGCAACCACGTGTTTTTGGTCATAAGGCAGGGATGGAAGCCCTCCAAAAGGTAACCAAGGCAGCTAACAAGATGGGAGTTAAGGTCATCACGGTTTATGCCTTTTCAACGGAAAACTGGACACGCCCAGATCAAGAAGTCAAGTTTATCATGAACTTGCCAGTCGAATTTTATGATAACTACGTCCCTGAATTGCACGCAAATAACGTTAAGATTCAGATGATTGGGGAGACAGACCGTCTGCCTAAGCCGACTTTTGAAGCTTTGAAAAAAGCAGAGGAGTTGACTAAGAACAATACGGGCTTGATTCTCAATTTTGCGCTTAACTATGGTGGTCGTGCTGAAATTACGCAGGCTCTTAAGGGCTTGGCTCAAGATGTTTTAGATGCTAAAATCAATCCTGGTGATATCACAGAAGATATGATTGGGGACTATCTTTTCACGCAACACCTGCCAAAGGATTTGCGAGATCCTGATTTGATTATCCGTACGAGCGGAGAGTTGCGTTTGAGTAATTTCTTGCCATGGCAAGCAGCCTATAGTGAGCTTTATTTTACGGATACCTTGTGGCCTGATTTTGATGAAGCCGCCTTGCAGGAAGCTATTGCTGCTTTTAACCATCGCAATCGCCGATTTGGAGGAATTTAGGAGAAGATATGACCAAGGATTTACAAAAGAGAACATTGTTTGCGGTATTGGCTCTGACGATTTTCCTTCCAGTCTTGTTTGCGGGGGGACTTTTGTTGCAGATAGGGATTGGCTTGTTAGCCATGCTGGCTGTTCATGAACTCTTGCAGATGAAGGGGCTAAATACCATGACCATTGAGGGGGCTTTGACTCTCTTTGCGACCTTTGCCCTAACAATTCCTTTAGAAAACTATCTGACATTCCTACCAGTTGATGGGAATGTGGTTGCCTACAGTGTTTTGATTACAATTATGCTAGGGACGACCATTTTCAGTAAAAGCTATACGATTGAAGATGCTGCTTTTCCAATTGCTGTGAGTTTTTATGTTGGTTTTGGTTTCAATGCCTTACTGGATGCTCGGGTGGCAGGTTTTGACAAGGTACTTTTGGCCCTCTTTATCGTTTGGGCGACAGATAGTGCTGCTTACCTGACAGGGATGAATTTTGGTAAACATAAGCTGGCTCCGAGGGTTTCTCCTAATAAGAGTATTGAGGGCTTCATCGGTGGTATTCTAGGTGCTGTACTGATAACGGTAATCTTCATGCTAGTGGACAGCACAGTTGCTCTTCCTTATGGGATTTATAGAATGAGTCTCTTTGCTGCCTCCTTCAGTGTAGCAGGTCAGTTTGGTGACTTGATTGAGAGTGCCATGAAACGCCATTTCGGTGTCAAGGATTCTGGGAAATTTATCCCAGGACATGGCGGTGTGTTGGATCGCTTTGATAGCATGTTGGTTGTGTTTCCAATGATGCACTTATTTGGCCTGTTTTAAAGAAAGGAATATTGAATGATTGGATTGCTAACCTTTATCCTCGTTTTTGGGATTATTGTGGTGGTGCATGAGTTTGGACATTTTTATTTTGCCAAGAAATCAGGCATTTTAGTCCGTGAGTTTGCTATTGGTATGGGCCCCAAGATTTTTGCCCATATCGGTAAGGACGGCACTGCTTATACCATTCGGATCCTTCCTTTAGGAGGGTATGTTCGTATGGCTGGTTGGGGTGATGATGCGACAGAAATCAAGACAGGAACCCCGGTCAGTTTAACACTTGCAGAGGATGGTAAGGTCAAACGAATCAACCTCTCAGGGAAGAAACTGGATCAAACAGCTCTCCCTATGCAGGTAACCCAGTTTGACTTTGAAGACAAGCTCTTCATTAAAGGCTTGGTCTTGGAAGAAGAAAAAACCTTCACAGTGGATCACGATGCAACAGTTGTTGAAGCAGATGGAACCGAAGTGCGTATCGCTCCTCTGGATGTGCAGTACCAAAATGCTTCTATCTGGGGTAAACTCATCACCAACTTTGCAGGTCCTATGAATAACTTTATCTTAGGTGTTGTTGTTTTTTGGATCCTAATCTTTTTGCAGGGTGGTGTTAGAGACACTCAGACCAATCTCTTTCATGTCATGCCAGAGGGAGCTTTGGCTAAGGTGGGCGTAGCTGAGACTGCTCAAATCACCAAGATCGGCTCGCATGAGGTTAAGGATTGGCAAGACTTGATTCAGGCTGTGGAAGCAGATACCAAGGATAAGACTGCCCTGACCTTGGATGTGACCATTTCTGAAAATGGTAGCGAAAAGCAAGTCACTGTGACTCCAGAAGAAAATCAAGGACGTTACATTCTCGGGGTTCAACCGGGGGTCAAGTCAGACCTCCTGTCCATGTTTGTTGGTGGATTTACAACCGCTGCTGACTCGGGGCTCCGTATCCTTTCTGCTCTGAAAAACTTGATTTTCCATCCAGATTTGAACAAACTCGGCGGTCCCGTTGCCATTTTTAAGGCGAGTAGCGATGCTGCTAAAAATGGTCTTGAGAATGTCCTTTACTTCCTAGCCATGATTTCCATCAATATCGGGATTTTTAACTTGATCCCGATTCCGGCTTTGGATGGTGGAAAGATTGTGCTCAATATCCTAGAGGCTATTCGCCGTAAACCCCTTAAACAAGAAATTGAAACCTATGTCACTCTAGTTGGGGTTGTCATTATGGTCGTTTTGATGCTCGCCGTGACTTGGAATGACATCATGCGAACCTTCTTTTAAACATTAAAGGAGTAATTATGAAACAAAGTAAAATGCTAATTCCTACGCTTCGCGAAATGCCAAGCGATACTCAAGTTATCAGCCACGCCCTTATGTTGCGTGCCGGTTATGTTCGTCAAGTTTCTGCCGGTGTTTATTCTTACCTACCACTCGCTAACCGTGTGATTGAAAAGGCTAAGAATATCATGCGCCAAGAGTTTGATAAGATTGGTGCGGTGGAGATGTTGGCCCCTGCCCTTCTCAGTGCCGATCTTTGGCGTGAATCAGGTCGTTATGAAACCTATGGTGAAGACCTCTATAAATTGAAAAACCGTGAAAAGTCAGATTTTATCCTAGGTCCGACACACGAAGAGACTTTTACAGCTATTGTCCGTGATTCAGTTAAGTCTTACAAGCAATTGCCACTCAACCTTTACCAAATCCAACCTAAATACCGTGATGAAAAACGTCCACGTAACGGACTTCTCCGTACGCGTGAGTTTATCATGAAAGACGGATATAGTTTCCATGCTAATTACGATAGTTTGGATGTGACTTATGACGAGTACAAGGCAGCCTACGAACGTATTTTCACTCGTAGTGGCTTGGACTTCAAGGCCATCATAGGTGACGGTGGAGCCATGGGTGGTAAGGATAGCCAAGAATTTATGGCCATTACACCAGCCCGTACAGACCTCGACCGCTGGGTTGTCTTGGACAAGTCAGTTGCCTCCTTTGACGAAATTCCTGCAGAAGTACAAGAAGAAATCAAGGCAGAATTGCTCAAATGGATGGTTTCTGGTGAAGACACCATTGCCTACTCAAGTGAGTCTAGCTATGCAGCTAACTTAGAAATGGCAACAAACGAGTACAAACCAAGTAACCGTGTCGTTGCGGAAGAAGAAGTGATTCGCGTCGAAACTCCAGGTGTTAAATCCATCGATGGAGTTGCAGCCTTCCTCAACGTGCCAGAAGAGCAAACGATCAAAACTCTCTTTTACAAGGCAGATGGAGAACTTGTTGCAGCCCTTTTAGTTGGAAATGACCAACTTAATGAAGTCAAGTTGAAAAATCACTTGGGTGCAGATTTCTTTGATGTTGCGAGCGAAGAAGAAGTCGCGAGTGCTGTTCAAGCCGGCTTTGGTTCGCTTGGCCCAGTTGGTTTGCCAGAAAATATGAAAATTATTGCAGACCGTAAGGTGCAAGATGTTCGCAATGCAGTTGTGGGGGCTAACGAAGATGGCTACCACTTGACGGGTGTGAATCCAGGTCGTGACTTTACCGCAGAATACGTGGATATCCGCGAAGTTCGTGAGGGTGAAATTTCTCCAGACGGACAAGGAGTTCTAAACTTCGCGCGTGGTATCGAAATTGGTCACATCTTTAAACTCGGCACTCGCTATTCAGCAAGCATGGGTGCAGATGTCTTGGATGAAAATGGCCGTGCTGTGCCAATCATCATGGGTTGTTACGGTATCGGTGTTAGCCGTCTTCTCTCAGCAGTTATGGAACAACACGCTCGCCTCTTTGTCAACAAAACGCCAAAAGGTGAATACCGTTACGCTTGGGGAATTAACTTCCCTAAAGAATTGGCACCATTTGATGTGCACTTGATCACTGTCAATGTCAAGGATGACGAAGCGCAAGCCTTGACAGATAAACTTGAAGCTAACTTGATGGATGCTGGTTACGAAGTCTTGACAGACGACCGTAACGAACGTGTCGGAGTGAAGTTTAGCGATAGCGACTTGATTGGTCTTCCAATCCGTATCACTGTTGGGAAGAAAGCGGCTGATGGTATCGTAGAAGTTAAGATCAAGGCAACTGGAGATACCATTGAAGTTCACGCAGACAACTTGCTTGAAACCCTTGAAATCCTCAGCAAGAAATAAAAACTATAATCAGAAGAAAAACAAGGCAAAAATGTAACTAGTTTTTGCCTTGTTTTTTCTATATAATGGGAATGAATAAATACATCATCAAGTTAAGAGGTATAAGTATGTTAAAATTTCCAAAGGATTTTGTCTGGGGTTCCTCGACTTCTGGACCACAGACAGAAGGTCGTGTGCCTGGTGACGGCAAGGGAGACAATCTCTGGGATTATTGGTTTCAGGTAGAGCCCAATCGCTACTACAATGGAATTGGACCTGACAAAACATCGACTTTTTACGAAAACTGGGAAAAGGATATTGAACTACTGGTAGAAACAGGTCATACAGCCTTTCGGACTTCTATCCAGTGGTCTCGTATTTTCCCGCAAGGTCGTGGAGAAGTCAATCCTCAAGGTGTGGCTTTCTACCGTCAGGTCTTTGAAGCGATCAAGGCCAAGGGTATTCGCCTTTTAGTCAATCTCTATCACTTTGATCTGCCTTTTGCCCTTCAAGAAGATGGGGATGGTTGGGAAGATAAGGCCACTGTCTCAGCCTACGAAGACTATGCTCGTTTCTGTTTTGAGACTTATGGTGACTTGGTGGACCAATGGATTACCTTCAATGAGCCTATCGTTCCTGTTGAGTTTGGTTACTTCTATGATGCCCATTATCCTCACAAGGTAGATGCCAAAGCGGCAGTTAAGGTGGCCTATCACACACAACTAGCTAGTAGTCTTACGGTGAAGGCTTGTCATGAGGTTTTGCCTGATTCCAAGATTGGGATTGTCCTTAACTTGACACCAGCCTACCCACGTAGCCAGCATCCTTCTGATGTCAAAGCTGCGCGCATTGCGGACCTCTTCCAAGCTCAATCTTTCTTAGATCCATCTGTCTTGGGAGCTTACCCAGAAGAGTTAGTGGAGATTTTAGCAGAGCATGATTTACTGCCAGAATCTACAGCAGAGGAAGTGGAACTCATTCGCCAACATACAGTGGACTTTCTTGGAGTCAACTACTACCAACCTTTGCGTGTTATGGCTCCGCGTTTTGCTAAACATCCAGATAGTCCCCTCTTACCAGAACATTTTTATGAGCCTTACGTCATGCCGGGCCGTAAAATCAACCCACACCGTGGTTGGGAAATCTATGAGCAAGGAATTTACCATATTGCCCAAAACATCAAGGAAAACTATGGCAATATCGAGTGGATGCTGACAGAGAATGGCATGGGGGTTGAAGGTGAAGATAAATTCCGTGAGAATGGCATGATTCAAGATGACTATCGTATTGACTTTGTCAAAGGGCATTTGCGTGAACTCCATCGTGCCATTGAAGACGGAGCTAACTGTAAAGGTTACTTAATCTGGACCTTTATCGACTGCTGGTCATGGCTTAATAGCTATAAAAATCGCTATGGTTTGGTTGAATTAGACCTGGAAACGCAAGAACGTCGCCTGAAGAAATCAGGCCACTGGTTCAAAGAACTTAGCGATAATAATGGATTTTAAAAAGAGATTCTGACCGATTATCTTAATTGGTCAGAGTTTTCTTTTATTCGTTAATATTTTCGATGCTCTCCCATCGAAAATAAGTTTTTAACTATAAAAAGAATAGAAATAGGAAGGCAAAGAATATTTTGACTAGAAACCTGCCACATTTTTGGTATAATATTACTTATTCACATTTTATTTTGATTATGAAAGTGTTGGTGTTTGATGTCTCGTTCGGTTGACTTGCTTAAGAAGCGCTACTTAGAAAATATAAAAGAGAACCCAGATTTATTTGTTGGGGTTGAGCTGGAGTATCCTGTTGTAAATTTAGAGGGCAAGGCTACGGATATTGAGGTTGTTAAGGAACTCTTTCGATATTTACCATCAGTTCTGGGGGTTACTATCGAAAAAGTAGATGAGTTTGGAAATCCAATTCAGTTACTTGATCCAGTCAGCCAAGATACGATCTTGTTTGAGGTTGCTTATACGACAATTGAGTTTGCATTCGGAAAAGCTGAATCTATCCAAGAGGTAGAAGAACGCTTTAACTTCTATATGGCTACGATTCAGAATAAGTTAGGTGAAGCTAATCATGCTATTGTTGGCTGTGGCCTTCATCCTAACTGGGATAAAAATGAGAATTGTCCAGTGGCTTTTCCCCGCTATCAGATGTTGATGGATTATTTGAACTTAAGTAGAAGTAAGACTAGTAGAGGTTTACACGATTTTCCTGAGTATGGAGCCTTTATCTGCGGTAGTCAGGTTCAACTGGACGTTTCAAGGTCCAACTACCTGCGTGTTATCAACGCTTTTACTCAGATTGAAGCTGCCAAAGCTTATTTGTTTGCAAATTCTGAGTTTTCGGGGGCAGATTGGGATACCAAAATTTCGAGAGATATTTTTTGGGAAGAATCCATGCATGGTATCTATCCAGAGAACATTGGTGTCAATGCTAGACTCTTTAAAGATGAGGATGATTTTTTGGATTACCTAAATCATTCTGCGATTTTTACAGCAGAGAGGGATGGTGAAACCTATTATTTTTATCCAATTCGAGCAAAAGATTACTTAGGAACCACTGAAATTCATGCCTTTGCTCTTGATGGGGAGGAGATTCTTCTTTATCCTCAGGAGAAGGATTTTGAAACTCATCGTAGTTACCAGTACCAAGACTTAACGACTCGAGGAACTATTGAATTTCGTAGTGTGTGTACACAGCCACTTGATAGGACTTTTACTTCAGCAGCTTTTCACTTGGGCTTGTTGGTTCATTTAGACAAGCTTGAGGCTTACTTGCGAACTGCTCCTTTTTTTACCACAGCTGGTCGTGATTACAAGTCTTTAAGGCGACAATTTTCTAAGAAAAAACTTACATATCAGGAAGAAGCTGCGATTCTCGAGTTTTCTAAAGACTTACTCACCCTAGCTGAGGAAGGACTGGAGAAAAGAGATAAGCAAGAAATGGTTTATTTAGAGCCTTTGAAGAAAGAATTGGGATTATAATTTCTCTTATAAAGGGAGAATTTTCTGAAAAATCGTGATATAATGGAAGAGACTATAGATAAAGGATAGAGATTCATGACATTAGTTTATCAATCAACGCGTGATGCCAATAATACAGTAACTGCCAGCCAAGCTATTTTGCAAGGTTTGGCGACGGATGGTGGTCTGTTTACACCACTTACTTATCCAAAGGTGGATTTGGACTTTGACACATTAAAAGATGCTTCTTACCAAGAAGTGGCTAAATTAGTTTTATCAGCATTTTTAGATGACTTTACGGCTGAAGAGTTGGACTACTGTATCAACAATGCTTACGATAGTAAATTTGATACTCCAGCTATTGCACCATTGGTGAAACTGGATGGGCAATACAATTTGGAACTGTTCCATGGTTCAACGATTGCCTTTAAGGATATGGCCTTGTCTATCTTGCCATACTTTATGACGACAGCTGCTAAAAAGCATGGTTTAGAGAACAAAATCGTCATTTTGACAGCGACATCTGGTGATACTGGAAAAGCTGCTATGGCGGGGTTTGCCGATGTGCCTGGAACTGAGATTATCGTCTTTTATCCAAAGGATGGTGTCAGCAAGGTACAAGAGTTGCAAATGACCACTCAGACTGGCGACAATACGCATGTTATCGCCATTGATGGAAACTTTGATGATGCGCAAACAAATGTGAAACATATGTTTAACGATGTAGCTCTTCGTGAAAAATTGGCAGCAAACAAGTTGCAATTTTCGTCAGCTAACTCTATGAACATTGGTCGTTTGGTACCACAAATTGTTTATTATGTTTATGCTTATGCTCAGTTGGTTAAGTCTGGTGAGATTGTGGCTGGTGAAAAGGTCAACTTCACAGTACCAACAGGAAACTTTGGAAATATCTTGGCTGCCTTTTATGCCAAGCAAATTGGTCTACCAGTTGGTAAATTGATCTGTGCTTCCAATGACAACAATGTTTTGACAGACTTCTTCAAGACACGTGTTTACGACAAGAAACGTGAGTTTAAAGTAACAACTAGTCCATCTATGGATATCTTGGTATCTTCAAACTTGGAACGTTTGATTTTCCATCTTTTGGGGAATGATGCGGTTAAGACAGCTGAACTCATGGCTGCCTTGAGCGTACAAGGACAATATCAATTGACAGACTTTGATGCTGCGATTCTGGATCTCTTTGCAGCTGAATATGCAACTGAGGAAGAAACTGCGGCAGAAATTAAACGTGTTTATCAAACAGATGCCTACATCGAGGATCCACACACAGCTGTTGCCTCAGCAGTGTATAGAAAATACCAGGCGGCTACTGGCGATGCGACTAAGACAGTGATTGCTTCAACAGCTAGTCCTTACAAGTTCCCAGTGGTTGCAGTAGAAGCTGTAACAGGGAAAGCAGGCTTGACAGACTTTGAAGCCTTGGCTCAATTGCATGACATTTCAGGAGTGGCAGTGCCACCAGCGGTTGATGGGCTTGAAACAGCTCCTGTTCGTCATAAGACAACAGTGGCAGCTGCTGACATGCAAGCAGCAGTTGAGGCTTATCTAGGACTTTAAGACAGAGGAAGTAAACTCGGTTGGGAAATCAACTGAGTTTCTTTTCATCAGGAGGAAGGATTGTTTAAGAAAAATAAAGACATTCTTAATATTGCATTGCCAGCTATGGGTGAAAACTTTTTGCAGATGCTCATGGGCATGGTGGATAGTTACTTGGTCGCTCACTTGGGCTTAATCGCTATTTCAGGTGTTTCAGTAGCTGGTAATATTATCACGATTTATCAGGCGATTTTCATCGCTCTGGGGGCAGCTATTTCTAGTGTTATTTCAAAAAGTATTGGGCAGAAGGATCAGTCTAAGCTAGCCTATCATGTGACTGAGACATTGAAGATTACTTTACTATTAAGTTTCCTTTTAGGAGCTTTATCCATCTTTGCCGGGCAAGAGATGATAGGACTTTTGGGAACTGAGCAGGCTGTTGCCGAGAGTGGTGGGCTCTACCTATCTTTGGTAGGCGGATCAACTGTTCTCTTGGGTTTGATGACCAGTCTAGGTGCTTTGATTCGTGCAACGCATAATCCACGTCTGCCTCTCTACGTTAGTCTTTTATCCAATGCCTTGAATATTCTTTTTTCCAGTCTTGCTATTTTTGTCCTTGATATGGGCATAGCGGGTGTTGCTTGGGGGACTATCTTGTCTCGCTTAGTCGGTCTTGTGATTTTGTGGTCGCAATTAAAACTGCCTTTTAAGAAACCGACTTTTGGTTTAGATAAGGAACTATTGACTTTGGCTTTGCCAGCGGCAGGAGAACGTCTCATGATGCGGGCTGGAGATGTAGTAATCATCGCTTTGGTCGTTTCTTTTGGGACGGAGGCAGTAGCGGGAAATGCAGTCGGAGAAGTTTTGACCCAGTTTAATTACATGCCTGCCTTTGGTGTGGCTACGGCGACGGTCATGCAGGTAGCCCGAGCAGTTGGAGAGGATGATTGGGAAAGAGTAGATGGTTTGAGTAAGCAAACCTTTTGGGTTTCTCTACTTCTCATGTTGCCCTTGACGTTCAGTACCTATGCCTTGGGGACGCCACTGACTCATCTCTATACGATGGACCCTATAGCAGTCGAGGCGAGTGTTTTGGTGGCACTGTTCTCTCTACTAGGAACCCCTATGACGATAGGAACGGTCATCTATACTGCAGTTTGGCAGGGTTTGGGCAATGCTCGACTCCCCTTTTATGCGACAAGTATTGGGATGTGGTGTATCCGCATTGGAACAGGATATCTGATGGGGCTTGTTCTTGGTTGGGGCTTGCCTGGTATTTGGACAGGGACTCTCTTGGATAATGGTTTTCGTTGGTTATTTCTACGTTACCGTTACCAGCGTTATATGAGCTCGAAAGGATAAGAGATGCAAAAAATAGCCTTTATTTGGGATTTGGATGGGACCTTATTGGACTCATACGAAGCGATTTTATCAGGGATTGAGGAGACCTTTGCTCAGTTTTCTATTCCTTATGATAAGGAGAAAGTGAGAGAGTTTATCCTTAGGTATTCAGTGCAGGATTTGCTGGAGCAGGTGGCAGAAGAGAGAAAACTGGATGCGGGAGTGCTCAATCAGGTACGTGCCCAGAGCCTGGCTGAGAAGAATGCTCAGGTAGTTTTGATGCCAGGTGCGCGTGAAGTGCTAGCTTGGGCAGACCAAGCAGGGATTCAGCAGTTTGTCTATACTCATAAGGGGGACAATGCTTTTACTATTCTAAGAGACTTGGGGTTGGAATGCTATTTTACAGAGATTCTAACCAGTCAGAGTGGCTTTGCGCGCAAGCCCAGTCCAGAAGCGGCTAACTATCTGCTAGACAAGTATGAGTTGGATTCTAGAACTACTTATTATATAGGTGACCGGACTTTGGATGTGGAATTTGCCCAGAATAGCGGTATCCAAAGCATTAACTTTTTGGAGTCGCCTTATGAAGGGAATCGTAGTATTCAAAGACTGGCAGATATTCCCCATATTTTTGGTACTGATCAATAAAAAGATTGTGTCAGTTTTGTGACAGAAAGCTAACAAACTATTTCAAGTAATCGAGTTTGTTACAAGGAATAGACAGTTCTGTTAAATAGGCCCGAGAGGGCTTTTTTTCTGCTTTTTTTGTGTTATGATAGACAGGTATTCATTTGAAAGGAATAGGAAAGAATGAAGAAAAGAATTATTTTAGCTTCAACAGTAGCCTTGTCTCTTGCCCCAGTTTTGGCAACTCAAGCAGAGGAGATCCTTTGGACTGCTCGTACTGTTGAGCAAATCAAAAATGATGTGACTAAAAACGAGAACAAAAATAGCTATACAGTTCAGTATGGTGATACCCTGAGCACGATTGCAGAAGCTTTGGGAGTAGATGTGACGGTTCTTGCTAATTTAAACAAAATCACCAATATGGACTTGATTTTCCCAGATACTGTCCTCACTACAACTGTCAATGAGGAAGAAGAGGTAACGGAAGTTGAAATCCAAACTCCTCAAGCAGATGCTAGTGAAGAAGTGACGACTGCGACAGCTGATTTGACGACAAATCAAGTGACAGTTGATGAACAAACAGTTCAAGTAGAAGACCTTTCTCAACCAATTGAGGAAGCTCCAACTGCAACAGAGACTGAAAAACCAGCAGAAGTAGCGCCAAGTTCAGAAGTTTCTGAGACAGCGACAGTTGCTGAAGATACACCATCTACAGAAACACCTGTAGCTGAAGAAACAGCTGAAACGACTCCAGCGGAAGCACCAGTAGCAGAAACAACTCGCCCAGTTGAAGAAGAAACTCCTCAAGCAGCGACTCCAGCTACCGAAGAAACGGCAGCAACAACTCCAGCAGAAGCGCCAGTAGTAGCTGCTCCAGCAACTGAAACACCTGCTGATACAACAGGAACAAGTGCAACAGAAGAAACAGCAGCATCAACAGCAACTTCTGACACTGCAGCTTCGACTTATCAGGCAGAGCAAAGCCAAACTCCTTCAAGAACTTATTCAGCTCCAGCAGCTCCTGACTATGCAGGACTTGCTGTAGCTAAGTCTGAGAATGCTGGTCTTCAACCACAAACAGCAGCCTTTAAAGAAGAAATCGCCAACTTGTTTGGTATCACATCCTTTAGTGGTTACCGTCCTGGTGACAGTGGGGATCATGGTAAAGGTTTGGCCATCGACTTTATGGTTCCAGTGAGTTCAGCACTCGGAGATCAAATTGCAGAATATGCAGTCCAAAATATGGCTAGCCGTGGTATCAACTATATCATCTGGAAACAACGATTCTACGCTCCATACGATAGTAAATATGGACCAGCCTACACATGGAATCCAATGCCAGATCGTGGTAGTGTGACCGAAAACCACTATGACCATGTTCACGTTTCAATGAATTAATCATTAAAATAGAAGTTGGGAACTGATTGAGTCCCCGCTTCTTTTTTGTGTGTTATTCCTTCAGGGTAAAAGGGATAAATATGAGGAAGTGAGTAATATTTCAAGGGAATGTAAGCATATTACGTGATTTATTTTTTGGTTTGTATTATACTTGATAAGTCAATTATTGATAAATCAAATATATTAGGTGGGAATGATGGTAGCAATCCAAGATTTGTTGTATCAGCTACGGTTGGCAGATCAGTCTATGACACAATTATTCGAACGCCAATTAGGAATTAGTCTGACTCGTTATCAAATCTTATGTTTCTTAATCGATCAGTCACCGTGTAATCAAATAGCAGTTCAGGAGCGTTTGAAGATTGATCAGGCTGCCTTGACACGGCACTTTAAAATTTTGGAAAAGGAAGGTTTGGTTAATCGACGTCGGAATCCTGAAAACCAGAGGGAGGTTTTAGTGGAAGTGACAGACTTTGCGAGAGGGCAACTAGTAACCAACTCTCCCCAACAACATATAAAGGTAAAGAGTCAGATGGAAAGCGTACTTACAAAAGGAGAGCGAGAAGAGTTCAGTCGCTTGTTAGAAAAGTTGCAATCGGGCTTAGAAGAGATAGAAATTTAAGGAGAAGAATATGTCTATTTTTACAATTGTTTTAGCAACTATCGTTGCTTTGGAGCATTTTTACATTTTTTATCTGGAAAGTGTGGCTACTCAATCAGACACTACTAGTCGAGTGTTTAATGTGGATAAGGAAGAACTGGCTCGTCCTTCAGTGAGTTCATTATTTAAAAATCAAGGAATTTATAATGCTTTGATAGGTGTGTTTCTTTTGTATGGGATTTATTTCTCACAAAGTTTGGAAATTGTGACCATCTTTGTTTTATTTGTGCTTGGTGCAGCGACCTACGGTTCTCTGACAGCAGACAAGAAGATTATTCTAAAGCAAGGTGGGCCTGCTATTCTAACTCTGCTTAGTATTTTGATTTTGAAATAAGGAAGTCGCGTTTTTTGTTACCTCTAAAAGCTAGATTTTCCTGCCTAGCTTTTGGTTTTTAGATATTAATCTTTCTTTTCTCTAGTTTAATCGTTCAATATCAGCTTGTCAGCTATTAGATGAAATCCTAATGGCCTGTTTTCTAGAAAAACTATACCAATTTTTATCCTTGACAAGTTATAAAAACAAGTATATACTGTTTTTGCTGATTCTGTAAAAGGGAAATCAGACTATACCAATTTAAGGGGAAAGCACAGCTGGTCTGTGTCGTATATACTATGTGTGGAATTGTTGGTGTTGTTGGAAACACAAATGCAACTGATATTTTGATTCAAGGGCTTGAAAAGCTCGAATACCGTGGTTATGATTCTGCGGGGATTTTTGTCCTAAGTGGTGCTGAAAATCACCTGGTTAAGGCTGTTGGTCGTATCGCAGAATTGTCTGCTAAGACAGCTGGTGTTGAAGGGACAACTGGTATCGGTCATACTCGTTGGGCGACTCATGGCAAACCAACTGAGGACAACGCTCACCCACATCGCTCTGAGACTGGACGTTTTGTCTTGGTCCACAATGGAGTGATTGAGAACTACCTTGAAATCAAGGAAGAATATCTTGCGGGTCACCACTTCAAGGGGCAAACAGATACGGAAATCGCCGTTCACTTGATTGGAAAATTTGCGGAAGAGGATGGTCTCTCAGTTCTTGAAGCCTTCAAAAAAGCTCTTCACATCATCCGTGGTTCTTATGCCTTTGCCTTGATTGACTCTGAAAATCCAGATGTCATCTATGTAGCCAAGAATAAATCACCACTCTTGATTGGTCTTGGGGAAGGATACAACATGGTCTGCTCAGATGCCATGGCCATGATTCGTGAAACCAACCAATACATGGAAATCCATGACCAAGAGTTGGTAATCGTGAAAGCTGATAGCGTTGAAGTTCAAGACTATGATGGAAATCGTCGTGAGCGTGCTAGCTACACTGCTGAACTTGATTTGTCAGATATCGGTAAGGGAACTTACCCTTACTACATGCTCAAGGAAATCGATGAGCAACCAACGGTTATGCGTAAACTCATCCAAGCTTATACAGATGAGGCTGGTCAAGTAGTAGTAGATCCAGCTATCATCAAGGCTGTTCAAGACGCAGATCGCATCTACATTCTTGCAGCTGGGACATCTTACCACGCAGGATTTGCTTCTAAGAAGATGCTGGAAGAATTGACGGATACACCAGTTGAACTTGGAATTTCATCTGAGTGGGGCTACGGTATGCCACTTCTCAGCAAAAAACCACTCTTCATCTTTATCAGTCAGTCTGGTGAAACAGCGGATAGCCGTCAGGTTTTGGTCAAGGCTAATGAAATGGGAATCCCAAGCTTGACAGTGACAAACGTGCCAGGTTCAACTCTTTCACGTGAAGCCAACCATACTATGCTTCTTCACGCGGGTCCTGAAATTGCCGTGGCATCAACCAAGGCCTACACAGCACAAATCGCAGCTCTTGCCTTCCTTGCAAAAGCAGTCGGAGAAGCAAACGGCAATGCCAAAGCGCAAGCCTTTGACCTGGTTCATGAGTTGTCAATCGTAGCTCAGTCTATCGAATCAACTCTTTCAGAAAAAGAAACCATTGATGCCAAGGTTCGTGACCTTCTTGAAACAACTCGTAACGCTTTTTACATTGGACGTGGTCAAGACTACTATGTAGCCATGGAAGCAAGTCTCAAACTCAAAGAGATTTCTTACATCCAGTGTGAAGGCTTTGCGGCAGGAGAGCTCAAGCATGGAACCATTGCCTTGATTGAAGAGGGAACGCCTGTCTTGGCCCTCTTGTCAGATCCAGTCCTTGCCAACCATACTCGTGGAAATATCCAAGAGGTCGTAGCCCGTGGTGCCAAGGTTCTCACTATTGCAGAAGAGAATGTTGCTAAAGAGACAGACGATATCGTCCTTACGACCGTCCACCCTTACCTCTCACCAATCTCAATGGTCGTGCCAACACAATTGGTCGCTTACTTTGCAACACTCCACCGTGGCCTCGATGTGGACAAACCACGTAACCTTGCTAAGTCAGTAACAGTAGAATAAGCTAAGAAAGTCTAGTTGATCTAGGCTTTTTTTGTTCTCTCTTGGTATCCTTGAGTGAGGAGTATTTTTGCTCGGCTTTAATTTTTTATAAGGAGAAGAAAATGAAGAAAAAAATATTATTGCTATGCTAGGCTGGATCAGTCCCAAACTCGGAGGTAATCAAAAGAACAGAAAGAACGATTTTTGATAGTGCAGATAAAACTTCCATTCAAATGAAAGACTATGACAGCTACACACCGATTAATGCGAACTACAGTTTTGGTACAAGGGATAGAGCATACTATCTAGTGGAATATATACTAGTTTATACCAAGTACAAGATAAAATAGCAAAAAAGGCGATTATCCAAGTGGAAATCGTCTTTTTGGTACTTAGAATAAGTCCAGCCTAATATTTCCACCAAAATGTGGTTTTTCAAGAGCTACCTGTGCTAATTGATTGAGTGCTTGTTCACTATTTTCTTGATTATAGAATTTAAGACCTTTGATGATAACTCCATCAACTTCATCTTCGAAAATCAAATCTTCCTGATGGTCGTTGATGTATGAAAGAAGTTCCTCCTTCCATCTATCTTTTTCTGCCAATTGTTCACCTTTGGGTTCAATGAAGATTTGAAGATAGTAATCCTTATTTTGAAGAAGTAGGATAAAGTCTGGTTGAAATCCTGAAAAATTGATTTCCCGTGGATTCTCTTCAAATTGGTGCAATTTCAATCGTTCAACTTTATCTGTCCCCTTTAGCATGTTTTCGTCCATTCGAATGAGGAAAACATCACCGTATTGTTCTCTTAGTTCATCAATATGATTGGCGATAGCATTAACTAGATTTTCTTCATTTCTATTGATTATAGCGGATTGATAAGCAAAAAAGTCAAATTTTTCAAAACTAATATTAGCTACTTTTTGTTCGATGTAGGAGTCACTCTGTTTGGCTGTATCATAATTAGGTATTCGTTTGCGATAATCAACGAGATATTCTGTAATTGGATATCCGATAAAGCGGTTCGTACCTCTTGCTTTGCGATAACCTGCCTTTATTTGGGCAGCCAGTAGGTTAAAAAAGTTATCAACAATTTTCAGCTTTTCCA
This sequence comes from bacterium, assembly GCA_905221385.1. Taxonomy (GTDB): domain Bacteria; phylum Bacillota; class Bacilli; order Lactobacillales; family Streptococcaceae; genus Streptococcus. Next base: position 4,054 of record CAJNCV010000013.1, on the reverse strand, counting down.
TAGCAGAAAATTCTTCCACGACAGTTTCTTTTTCTGTTGTAACATATAATATAAGATTCCGCAAATTTAACCAATTTTCACCCCAAAACTCATCCATAGACTTGAGATTTGGAAGATATTTTTTCAGATTTTCAAAACGGAAAAAATTAGAGCGACTAATTGATTTTTTAAAGTAACGAATATCAATTCCCCTCAATTGGGACGTTTTTAACTCTATTGCTTCAGCTGAAAGGTAAGCTGTTTCATAGGTGGATTTAAAATAGGTTACATTGGCTAGCTTAGAAATTTCAATGCCATATGCACGGAAATTCACATAGTGACTGTCAGGAATTTCCTCAGTTTCATTATAGTAAAGCTTACCTGTTTTAAAGATTTGGGTTTTCTTAAAAGAAGGTTTTAGTCTGATTTCAATCGGAGGATTTTTTTCATCCGTCCCAGTCGCAAGATTCATCTTGTCAAGTGATGCCATCAAATTCTTGATGTATTGCGGTTCATTAAGGGTATGGTAGTGTAGTGTTTCCAACAAAAGACTTGCTGTTTCATCTGATTCATCAAATCGTCTTTGGTAAGAAATCTTTTGATTTAAGGAGAAAGGATTGTATCGCGCCCCACGTCCGATCAACTGAGCCTCGGAATTGGTTGATTTAGCATCTCTTTTATCATTCATTTTTCCCAAGTTGCTAATACGAACGATATCGTAAAGATTGAGGACATCCCAACCTTCTGTTAATTTTGCTACTGCAAAGACTACACGATACAGATTATTGGGCGATTCAAGCGAATTGAGGGCTTGATACTGTCCTGTTTCTAGCAACCCTTTTGAACTACTGTCTGAATCATTTGCATTTAGAATTCTAGCTGGTGAAAAACCACGCTTAAGTTCTCGTACAACAGTTGAAAGATCATCCTTTTCGAGATAATACTGATAAGCTAGCTGTAGGGTATGGCTTTGCTCTTCTGATACACTTTTCAATTGTGAAATAAGGAACGACCTTAAGCTTTCCACGGTCAGATTGTCAATCATCTCATTGAATAGATTATTTGCTTCATAGGAAGCATCAATTTTATGTGATTTGAAAAGAATGACTGGTTTTATCTCAATCCCAAATTTTTCTAGAGCAAATTTACGACGATATTCACTCAGAAGAACGGTACTAAGCATATTACCTTCATTGGAATTCCCCGTCTGAATGCGTCTTACATTTTTTGAATATCGCTCTTTGATGTATGAATCCAAGGTATAACGGTAAATAATCTTATCTCGATATTTTTGATAAATGGTCTCATCGTCAAAATCAAGTGTTGCGGTAAATTCCAGCAAGAGATTATCAGCGTGTGCGTGAAGAAGAGAAAGTAGGCTTTTTTCCCATGAGACTTTTTCCAATTCTGCTTTATTTTTCTTTTTCGTAGAAGCAGAATAGTGATGGGCTTCATCCGCCAGAATAACCATTTTTGTCTTCTGGTAATCTGTTAATGACATGATATTTTCTGCCTGTGTGAAGAGGTCATTTGTCAATGTTTGAATTGAAACAAACTTAATATTAATTACATTTTTATTAGGAAAATCTGGAAATCTTCCTGAAATCTGGTTGATAAAGATATGTTCCCCATCAATTTCTAAGTTGGAATTGAAAAGAAACTTAGTAGATTGAGCATTCGTTAGATTATCAATGGTCTTACTCAGAACACCATTTGTATTCACTGTAAACAGAAAATTTTGATACCCTTTTTCTTTATAGAGGTAGAGGATTAAACCAGCCATCAAATCAGTCTTTCCTGAACCAGTTGCCATATTGAACATGAGTTGTCTTGGCTTTCGAAACGTAAAAGTATCTGATGCTTGAGTGTAGTGAAAATAGCGAATAGCTTCACTTTGATAAGAACGTGGTTCATGCTTGAGATTTTCTACAATATACTGTGGTAATTCCCAACCATGCTGTTCGTTCAAAATATCCATATCCAGCTGTTTCAATTCATCGAAGAGTTCAAAGATCAGTTCTTTTTTCTTTGCTTTTCTAACCATCATTTCTCCCCATAAAAACTCTTATTGAAATCATAATCTGATTGGGATAATTGCGATTTAATGGTTTCATCATCAATTTCAGAATAGTTGTGATAGAGCTGGTTTTTGTCAATAATTTTTACAAGAATTTTTTTCTGCATTTCAAAATCTTCATCCCAGATAGATTGGTCAACTTCTTGTAAATCCACTCTGAAATCAAAATCAAGTGTGGTTTTCATGTCATCAAAGATAGCCTTTAATTCATCAGAATGTTTAGAGTTAAGAACGGCATCAATAAAGGTCGCATTTTTGTCCATTAACTCAGCATAAATGAATGAACCACCGCCAGACCAAGCAACATCTTGAGAAATGCCACCTTGTTCTCCATTGATAACTTTCTTTAATCTCTCGACAGCTACGGTTTCAATATAATCCATTTGTTCAATACCGATGTACTGACGATTCATCTTGTGAGCTACTGCTGCAGTAGTTCCCGAACCCATAAAGAAGTCAAGGACAATATCTCCTTCTTCACTACTAATTTTCATCAAATTATAAATAAGTCTTTCAGGTTTTGGAAAATCAAATAACCTATCACCCCTAAATAACTCTCTAATCTCCTCAGCTCCACGTTGATTCGTACCAAATGAGTTATCCCAAAAATCATTTGGTATTTGACCCTCCGAATCTTGTAAATATAGTTTACCATATGGTTGTTCTTGCCCACCTCGTGTCCAATATATCTTTCCTAAATTATCTAACCGTTCTATTTCTTCTTTCTCTTTCATCCAGGGGCCATAAAGTTTTTTTCCTGTAGGAGTTGTTAGTTCATAATTATATTTACCCCTAGTCTTATGCAATAAAATTTGTCGTCTGAAATAACCGTTCTCATCTGAATAACGATATTCTTTTCTAGCTTTGTCGGTTAGTGGTAACTTATTTAATTTCCCACTCGATTTCTTATAAATAAGTATATAATCTGTTACTTTTGCAAATTCTCCAATATTTGCTTGATTATCAGATTTTCTCCACGAAATCGTACCAATATATTTATCCTCTCCAAATATATTATCTGCTAATAATTTTAATTGAGCACATCCTTCTTCTCCAACTATAATTATGCATAATCCTTCATCAGATAGCAGCTCCTTGGCAACATCTAATCTATTTTTCATAAAAACTAACCAAGTAGATAATTTAAAATTTGAATTATAATTAAATGCATCACTACTCTTAGTTTTTTTAAAATAGTAAGGTGGATCAACAATTATACTTTTAATTTTTCCACTAAATCGTTTTTTCAAACTGTGGAGTGCTAACAGGTTGTTTCCCTTGATAATCAGGTTATTCGTATCCTTGATTTCTGATACAGGAGAAGAGCCATTTTTGTCATATTTCTTAGCATTTTTTAAAATCTTTTTATCTAGAAGGACATCAATCTCTTCTCTAGCAACTATCTCATTTAAAAAGGATTCTTCAGCATCTTCCCTCGATACATCTTCTTTACTCATTCCTGCCTTTAAGATGGTATCTTTGTATGGAAAATCCAGTACAACATCTGTCACTTCATCCAAATAACGATTATTCGTAGATAGTCCAATTTTGTTAGTGTAACGTGTGTAAGAGTTTGACCAATATTCATCAACTTCAAGCATTTGAATGATATCATTGATTTTCAAAATTGTCGCACCAGCAATATCCTCGGTAAATGCTTCATTTAGAATTGTATTTGTCAAAATCTTTTCAACCAACTCGGGTCTATAATTATCTAAATCGGTTATAATAGCGTCTTTTTTTAATAGTCCCTCAGCTACATACTGTTCATCAAAGCTTTCTACCACCTCTCGTAGGGCTTGTTGAATCGCTGTTTCGAATGCCTGACTCATACAAGTCCCTCACTTTCATACACAACAGAAAAGACCTTCTCACAAAAATGCGAAAAAGTCTGTTTTAGGGCTTGACAAAAAATACGCTTGATTACATAATCAGCGTGAGCTGTGAGCTGTGAGCTGTGAGCTGTGAGCTGTGAGCTGTGAGCTGTGAGCTGTGAGC
>CAJNCV010000012.1 GCA_905221385.1 bacterium | reverse complement strand
TCGATGCGCACCCGCATAGCGGGTGGTTTATTTGTCTCGCACCTTACGGAGCGAGACGGACTAATAGTCACATAATTAAATTATAACTTAAAAGTTATTAAAAGTAAATCCTAATACTCATAAAAAGGAGACCTTAGAAAAACTCTAAAGGTCTCATCTTTATTATTCGAAAAAATTATGAGAAGAGTTATAATGTGGAGCTATTCCTGACTCTTACACCAACTCAATGCCTTTCTCACGGAGATTAGCCAGACACTCCTCATAGTATTCTGCATCATGCTCACTATAGATGGGATTGCCCAACTTTTCCTCAGGCAAGCCTTCATAGGAAGGGCAGGTCTTGCCACGGTAGTTCTTATCCAGCCACTCTGGACTGACATTGTAGCCACGGTCGGCCATCTCCTCCATGACCAAGCGATGATAGGCATAGAGACGATAGGGCGAGTGGGTAAAGACATAGTCCACCGTCGCATGCTTTCTGCCCCAGCCATTACCACGCAGGGCGCAGCACTCTCGATGTTGCCCCAAAAGTTGCGGACGGGGAAGTTGTAAAATCAAAGCCTCATGCCAAAGTCTCATGGGGGTCTCCTTTCAGTAAAGTCGAATGTTGCAAGTAGGTATTTGGATAGTGTTCAAGCAACTCTCGAGTTTTAGCGACTAAGTCTTCCTTGGAAGCCTGACCAAAGCGGTAGCGATCCAGCAAGAGCATATAGTCCTTTCGCTCAGCATCTGTCGCTTTCTTTTTAAAATAGCCCCAAATATGCTGAAAAGCGTTGCAAACCTGACCCCTATGTTCTGGAATATGGCAAGCACGGTCAATCATCTCTTGAACCTGACTCAGCTCCACCTGTTCATTCTTCAAATATTTGCGAATCTCATTGTAAATATTGCTGGAATGGCTCAAAACGAGATATTTATTTCTAGCCCAGAGTTGCTGACAATGGGATTTTTGGTTAGTTTCCATCTTTCTCCTTGTTTTCTATCAGTTTCCAGGAAATATGGAAACAAAGTTGTATCTTAATTTTTAAAGGAAATGTATTTTCTTTCTATTTTATCAAATTTTTGTAAAAAACGAACTAAGAAAGACAAGAGCCTTGTATCTTGATATAAAAATGAAAAATATCAAGTTATTTTGGTTATGTATTAGAAATAGTCTTTAAGGAATCCATGAAGTCTGGATAAACAAATATCTGTTTCTCAGCATGCCTGACTTGAAAATCATTAACTAAATTTATAAATGAAATATCAGCATTTGAAAGAAACCCTAATGTGTTATTCAAATTTTTCATAATTCCTCCCAAAAAGTTCCTTGGTACTATTTTAATAAGAATTTTACTGGATAATGGATAATAGATAAATATATCCTCTCTTCCCACCCCGTTGTCAGCGTAAGAAACTGAATTTCTAATAAAATTATACATCACAACTGGAGAGTCACTCGTAATAAATGGAACACTAGAATTATTGAAATAAATTAACCAAATTTTATCAGCTAATACCTCCGATAGTTTATCCAATATATCTTTATCTGCAATTAATGGAAGAGTCTCATCTTTTATAAAGTCACCTTTATTATTTATAAAATCATCTAAGATGCTTTTTATTGTTTCTGGAGATAATTGAAACCATTGTGATGTTTCGTTGATTGTCTCATCAAACATAATTTCCCCATGCTTAAACCTACGTTCTAAAAATCCTGGTACTCTTAATACTTGAAAAGAGATCATTTTAGATAACGAGTGAATCTGAGAAACTGTTAAAACATCATCCTTTTTTTGAGATAATGTTAGCGAAGCAATTATATTGGTCATCTCTGGTCCATATAAAGGTTCAATCTCTCTGGAGAAATAATTCTCCAAATATTTCGGATTAAATTTATCACTAACATCATAAAAATTTTTCTTAAATGCTACATTGTTAATTGAATCTATAAAAATTTTGTTAGATTTTAATTGTTTAACTGCTATATTATAGCCTTTATTATTAAGATTTTTCTTCCCGAATCGTTTTAAATAACTTTTAGGAACAACATGCTGTTTAATATTTGATTTAATCATATTCCTTCAATCTATCTAGTTCACACAAGCCGACTTCTCGGAAACGAGATAGTATATCTTCTGAACTTAATTTTCCTGTTTTAAACTGTTCAAACATTTTTAAGAAAATAAGACTATCTATTATCAACACATTATTAGCCGCATTGCTGGCTACTGTAATAACATTATTGCTAACAGGTAGCCGTTCCTCAGGTCTTATATCCTTAAATCGATTTACTATGATTATCTTTTTAATTACGTCTGGAACAACTTCTTTTGTTTCTTCATAAATATGTCCGTGAGTCACTAATTGTGAAACATTTGATTTTTTTACATCTTTTGTTAGACCTTTAAATTCAAAAATGTAATGAATCCCATCTTTCTCGAAAGAATAATCTTCATTTTTTCTATCTTCAAATTCACTTTGAACATCACACATTATTTCTAACATTTCACTTAAAATTACTTCTAACTCTGATCCTGATTTAAATAAAATTGATTCAAAATGTTTATTTTCACGAATAATTGCTTCTGATATTTTTATTTTATCTTTTGACTCTTCAATCTTTCTATTTTCTATTTGTATAACTTCCGACTGCTTACTATCATCAAAAAATTGTAGTTCTTGAAACCAATCAGGTTCCTCCTCTTCAGTTTGGTCCATCAAAATGTTTTGTATTAAGACTGATAACTCGTTATTGTTTGTAGCCTGTAGTGTAGTTAATGAATATCTACCACATGATACAAATACTAACTTTTCACTTCCATCAGAATAAATCATGTTCTCTGGTAGATTATAACGGTCATAATAATTTTTCGCCATTCTTGGGGCAAAATAGAAATCAGCTGATAGTCTTGTACCGAACAAGTTTGTATGAGTTTTTTCATAATACAAATCAATTTTAATTGGTATTACTTTTTCTAAATTATGAACCAAATACCTGATAATATCTTTAAGTTGCTCCCTAGCCAAAAAATCTTTTCCTGTTCCTCTAATGGATGTCGTATATTTTGTTTTCAATCTATTATTTGGAGGTAAAATATATAAGAATTTTGTCTTAGATGAGTTATAAACGCTGGTTAATAGTGTTTGAAAGTCATTATCGCAGACTAGAGTTTCAAAATCCGTAATAGAAGAATGATTTAACCAAATTGACGAACTGGTCAAATCAATAATATTTAAATCATAGGAATCTAATGAATGAGCCTGTCCAAATGAGTTACACTCCTTTACAACATAATCATTTTCATTACGCCCATTATAATTAATCAACTGTATTTCCATTCTTTTCCTTTCTATCTTACATCGAATTTATTTTCCTACCAAAATTATACCACGAATCCACCAAAAAACGCCTTTAGATAATAATATATCTAAAGACGTTTATTTTTATCCAGCTACTTGTTCTATTTCTTCTACTTTAACTTTCTTCTCCTTCTTACTCGAACTGGTCAATCGTCGTTTACTATCTCGGATTGTATTTAAGTCCTTGAGGAGTTTGGTCAAGTATTCCTTTTCAGGATAGGCTTCTGCGCTGGCTGCGGTATAGCGCATAAAGAGGTCGTAGATGCTGGTTAGTTCGGTACGGACTTGTCTGGTCTTGCCGACTTCCTTAGCAGACTTATGCGCACGCGCCTGACTTTCCACCTGATCATACTCCTCCTGCGCATTTACCACCGCCGTCAGCATAGGGGTTAGTCCTAGACTGGTAACTGCTGTCTGGTAGGGTTCTTCGCTTAGGGTTTTGAGAAGGCTCTTGATTTCTGCCGTTTCCACATCATTGCTGTGCTTGGTGATATCCTTGTACTTGGCAAAGACTGGTTTCAAGGTCTCATGAGCTTCTTTGAGTTTGGTCTCCTTGATCTTAGCAAATCCTCGATGAAGGGTAAAGAGACCGACTAAAGCACTATCACGATTGCGATCGACTTCAGTCAGATTCGTCGCTTCTTTCTTTTCTACGATAGCTAGTTGGGCTTGGAAGTCTGCTAGTTTGCTCTTGAAAGAATCAAGGTGCTTGCTATACATATCCTCGTCCTTATGTGTCTTGGCAAAAACTTCTAGTAGTTGACCCGTGTCTACCATGAGACTTTCAAACTCACGATTGGTAAAGTTGGTATAGCTTAGTGGACGAATAGTGAATGTTTTTGTCATGATGATAACCTTTCTTTTTTCATTATTTCAAAAAGGAGTTTTCCCTTAAATTTATAAATCCATTCTAACAGTTACTTTAAAAGATTTGTCCCCCTTCCTCTGAACTGTCAATATTTCCATCTAAAATGTACTTTTCAGGGCAAATCTTTTATTTCCAAAACAAAAAATCCCTATCTGACTGGAAACATAACCTGTCTGTCAGATAGAGACTCTTACTATTTTTAGTTTTTAACTCTTCTAGCTTTAGAATACATCTAAACTTTAGGAAAGACAACTATTCGAAAGCTCGAAGACCTCAAAACTTTCTCAGATAGACCATTCGAAGGTTAGAACACTCATAAATTTATGTATTTCTTATCATTCTAAGTTTAGAATGCATATAAACTTTAGTAAATTCATATCTTCGAAACTTCGAATAGCTACCTACCCTACTCCAACCGGCTTTTAACCTTCTTCTTAGTCAAGATACGGTCGTTTTTGTTAGAGAGAGCTTGGATACGAGCTTCGAGAAGGGTTTTCCTTCCTGCCTCTGTTCGTGTGTAGACGAGATGATAACGTCCGATAGTCGGCGTCAGAAAGTCGAGGAATTTCTGTGCTTCTTCCTTGCGCTTGTCAAAAAGACTTGGCACGACATAGTAAGGTGACTGACCTTGCCGGACTTTCTCTGCCTTCAAGAGATAGCGCTGGTTGTCCACTGGAGCAAAGAACTCTCCCACAGTCTGAGCAAACAACTCCTTGTCCCTCATGCTTCCTCCCTTGAGATAGGCAAAGACCATGTAATTTTCCTTATTCTCCTCTACCTGAACACGGGATTGATCATCCGTTAGATGCCCCGCATCTAGCAGAGCCTTTCGGATTTGCTCACCCAGAGACTGCAAGCGTTTATAGGGACTCTTATAGCAGAGGTAGCGCCAAGATGCAAAGGCCAAAAAGAGAAGACAAGCTGCTGTAAGCCACCAAACTCCAGTCAGTCTCATTCTAAACAACAAAACCAATAAATCCACTGCTAACAGCAACAAAGACATGCGTACCCATTTTAATGCATCAAACTGGAGCATGATTGGAATTTTCTGTTTTTGAGTCGCAACTTCAGTGACAATCTCAAATTGATCTGCTACGACAAGAGCTTCCTGCCATTTTTTTCTCAAGCCTGCTCGATCCTTGGAGAGACTCTTAACTCGCTCATTGTACTCACTAATTTGCTTTTTCTTAAAAGGGGGCTTTGGAAAATCCAAACGATCCAAACCGGTCTCAATACTCTCCTGATTATAGGCCAAGCCAAGAAAATGCTCCATCCGTCGCGTCAAGGTCTGCAGATCCTGATTGCTCTCTGGTCTAGGCTCCTCACCAGGAAGAGTGATAAGTGCTTGCGCTTGAACGGCTACCAGATGCCAGATGTTGCTGGTCTTTTCTGGATGTCCCGGCCAGATACGAATGGCACGCCCGCGCATCTGGTTACTCAGCATAAAGCTCCCCACAAAGCTTCCGAGGATTAGGGAATTGACACAAGGAGCATCCCAACCCTCTCCGAGGAGAGATTTGGTTCCGACTAGGACTTGAATCCGCCCTCGTTGAAAAAGCTCCGTCACTGCCGCTACGATTCCCTTAGCTGAGCTCGGAAAACCAACCTGCACATAATCTTTTGGATTCAAGTGACCAATAGATGAGAAACTAAGAGGAACCTGAGGCAAGAGCTCCTTCAACTCTGCTGCCACATCGGTAGGCAAAATAACGACACTACCTGACAAGACAGCCAAAGACACAGGTATCTCTTGCTCCTGAGCTTTTCGACGAATGCTTTCAAAATAAGGAAGAACCCCCAACTGAGAAATGGTCGCCTGATTATCTCCCAGATAACTAGCAAAATCCTTGCGAATATAGTCAGCTAGCATCAACTGTCTTAGTTCCTGACCTAAACTCTCATACTCTGTCAAGAAGATATCGGCAATGGCGGACAACTTCCCCAGAGATTGGGTTAAAAGCTGATCGGAATCCTTTGACTTAACCAGATAAACCTGACGCTTTTCCACCAACCCACGCGCCTTCAAATCAGCCTCTAACTTTTTCCTATATCCATCTGAATCCTCATATCAATCCGGTGTCTGATAGAGCATGCTCTGCAACAGTGTTTCCAGCCAGTAGGAGGTCAACGCTGGAAGCTTCTGAGTTCCCAGTAAATTTTGCAAAGAAGGAGGAATCGTTAATCCCTGAGAATGCATATAAATCAACATAGCAGACAAGTACTTGGGATCTTCTAAGAGTAAATCAGATGAAATATCCCCTTTGAGGACCTTAGCCCCTGCTACAAATGTTTGAAAATCAGGATCAACTATAAGGTGATGAATATAGTCCCACTTAGTCTCCTCAAACTGTTTGAGACGTTCCGACTCTTCAGCTGTTGGTGAACACATATAGACAAAATCCTGATGAGGGCAGAGAGTATCTTCCTTGACTAGTTCAGGTACCGTGATTTCTTGGTCAATTTCCCCACACATACGGATATATCGTTCCCAGAGTTCTGGCTCGCTGTCATATGGTGGTGTTGCTGTCAGGGAGATGACTTGCAGCTGTCCATACTGCTTGCGAAAGGCTTCCAGACTTTTCCACCATTCATTGCGCAGGTGATGGCATTCATCCAAGCAAAGAGTCGCAACTTTCTGATCTCTTAGGCTTGCAAGCAAATCAAACCCCACAAAATCCTCTGCTTCTCCATCTTCTTGTGATTGCAATTGGTTCATGGCGCTATGAAAAGCCTGATAGGTCACAATCGTTAATGCCTTCATCTCCTTTAAGTTTTGGGAAACGAGGTCTGAAAGCCTCTGACCATCCTCTAGAAAAGCAGTTTGAATCCTATCTACCCATTGTTCACGAATGGTGACAGTCGGAACTAAGATGAGGTCTGGGTTGCCAAAACGAGCGATTAGCTCGATACCAATGGTTGTCTTTCCAGACCCTGGAGCTGCCACTAGATGAACATGACCGTCTGCTTGATAGTCCTGAAAACGATCCAAGACCTGTTTTTGATATTGGCGCCATCTTCCTTTAAAGTTTAAACCTAACATGATACTCCCTCATTCTATACCGTCATTTTCTTATTCTCATTTTACCACACTTATTTCACCAATCAGATAATCCAGATAGTTTTTCTCCTCAAAATATGGTATAGTAGAATCATACTATCTATGAGGAGTTTACATGTCACAGGATAAGCAAATGAAAGCTGTTTCTCCCCTTCTACAGCAAGTCATCAATATCTCATCTATCGTTGGGGGAGTCGGCACCTTGATTTTCTGTATTTGGGCCTATCAGGCAGGAGTATTACAGTCCAAGGAAACCCTATCAGCCTTTATCCAGCAAGCTGGGGTATGGGGACCACCACTCTTTATCTTTTTACAGATTCTACAAACCGTCGTTCCGATCATTCCAGGTGCTTTGACTTCAGTGGCTGGAGTCTTTATATACGGTCATATCATCGGAACCATATATAACTATATCGGCATCGTGATTGGCTGTGCCATTATCTTTTACCTGGTTCGTCTCTACGGAGCTGCCTTTGTCCAGTCAGTCGTCAGCAAGCACACCTATGACAAATACATCGGTTGGTTAGATAAGGGCAATCGTTTCGAACGTTTCTTTATCTTTATGATGATTTGGCCTATCAGTCCAGCTGACTTTCTTTGCATGCTCGCTGCCCTTACCAAGATGACCTTCAAGCGCTATATGATTATCATCGTGTTGACCAAACCCTTTACCCTAGTAGTTTATACTTATGGTTTGACCTATATTATCGATTTCTTCTGGCAGATGTTTTGAGAATAGAAAAATCCGTTTGGTTTCCCAAGCGGATGTTTTGTTTGTTTTATTTTGCGACACTCTTAGCAAGAACAAAGTTTCCAAGTGTGGCAGAACCATTACCTGCGACTGCTGGAGTGACAATGTAGTCACGCACGTCTGGTACTGGTAGGTAACCGTTGAGAAGAGCTGTAAATTTCTCACGCACACGGTCCAGCATGTGTTGTTGGGCCATGACCCCACCACCAAAGACGATCACATCTGGACGGAAAGTCACAGTAGCATTGACCGCAGCCTGAGCAATATAGTAGGCTTGAACATCCCAGACAGAACTGTTGAGTTCGATGTTTTCACCACGAATACCTGTACGGGCTTCGAGACTTGGACCAGCCGCAAAGCCTTCCAAACAACCTTTGTGGAAAGGACAAACACCGTTAAATTCTTTTTCTACATCCATTGGGTGTTTAGCCACATAGTAATGGCCCATCTCAGGGTGACCGACACCACCGATAAATTCACCACGTTGGATAACACCTGCACCGATACCTGTACCGATCGTGTAGTAAACCAAGTTTTCGATACGGCCACCAGCATTGTTACGAGCAACCACTTCACCATAGGCAGAGCTATTTACGTCAGTTGTGAAATACATGGGTACGTTGAGGGCACGACGAAGGGCACCAAGTAGGTCTACATTTGCCCAGTGAGGTTTTGGAGTCGTTGTGATAAAACCATAGGTTTTTGAGTTTTTATCGATATCAATAGGACCAAAGGAACCGATGGCAAGACCTGCAAGATTATCGAATTTTGAAAAGAATTCGATGGTTTTATCGATCGTTTCGATAGGAGTTGTTGTAGGAAACTGTGTTTTTTCTACAACATTAAAATTTTCATCTCCGACAGCACAGACAAACTTTGTACCGCCCGCTTCTAAGCTTCCATATAATTTTGTCATGATAAACCTCTTATCTTTGTTTTCTCTATTATAGCACATTTTAAAGGGCTAGGTTTCTCAATATTTTAGATTTTCCTCTGTAAATCTTACCATCCAAGTAAAAACGAACAAACATGATATTTGTTCGTTTTGTTTTTAAATCTGATTTTTGAAGAGAACTAGGCTTTCACTTCGATGATAGCGTCACCCTTGACAACTGAACCGCTTGCGACTGGTGTCACAGAAGCGTAGTCTGCTGTGTTGGTTACGATAACCATTGTTGTGTCGTCAAGACCTGCAGCAGCGATTTTGTTTGAGTCAAAGGTTCCAAGAACGTCACCAGCTTTGACCTTGTCGCCTTGAGCAACTTTTTGTTCAAAGCCTTCACCGTTCATAGTCACCGTATCGATACCAACGTGGATCAAGATTTCAGCTCCATTAGCTGTCTTCAAACCATAAGCATGTCCTGTAGCAAAGGCGATTGATACTTCTGCATCAGCTGGTGCGTAAACCACACCTTGGCTTGGTTTTACAGCAATCCCTTGTCCCATTGCACCACTTGAAAAGACTGGGTCGTTAACATTCTCAAGAGCAACCACATCTCCAACGATTGGAGTTTGGATTGTTTCATTTTGAAGAGCTACTGGAATGTTACCAGTTGTTTCTTCTTGAACCAAACGTTCTGTCGCTACTTCAGAAGCAACTTCTTTTTCATCCTCGTAACCAAACATGTAAGTAAGGGCAAAACCAAGAACGAATGATACAGCTACCATAAGAAGGTATTGGAACAATTGACCATTTCCAACGTACAACATTGTACCAGGGATGATGGTGATACCATTACCAGTACCAGCAAGTCCAAGGATAGATGCCAATCCACCACCGATAGCACCAGCGATCAATGAAAGGAAGAATGGTTTACGGAAGCGCAAGTTTACCCCGAAGATAGCAGGCTCTGTAATACCGAGGAAGGCAGAAAGAGCAGCTGGGAAAGCAAGTGTTTTCAGTTTAGGATTCTTCGTTTTGACACCAACGGCAACAGTTGCAGCCCCTTGAGCTGTCATCGCTGCAGTGATGATGGCGTTAAATGGGTTCACATGGTCAGCAGCAAGCAATTGCACTTCAAGCAAGTTGAAGATGTGGTGTACACCTGATACGACGATCAATTGATGAACCCCACCGATAACCAAACCACCAAGACCAAATGGCAAGCCAAGAATCGCTTTTGTTCCGAAAAGGATATAGTTTTCAACCACGTGGAAGACTGGTCCGATGACAAAGAGTCCAAGGATAGACATGACCAAAAGTGTCACGAACGGTGTCACCAAGAGGTCCAAGACATCTGGAACCACTTTGCGGAGGGCTTTTTCAAACTTGGCTCCGACCACCCCGATGATGAAGGCTGGAAGAACGGAACCTTGCAAACCAACAACAGGAATGAAGCCAAAGAAGTTCATAGCTGTTACTTCACCACCTGATGCTACTGCCCAAGCATTTGGAAGTGAACCAGAAACCAGCATCATACCAAGGACGATACCAACAGCTGGATTTCCACCAAATACGCGGAAGGTTGACCATACAACCAAACCTGGCAAGATGATGAAGGCTGTATCTGTGAGGATTTGGCTGTAAATGGTAACATCTTCTGGAAGTGTCATTCCAAGAGCATTCAAGAGACCACGAACACCCATGAAGAGACCAGTTGCTACGATAACTGGGATGATTGGCACGAAAACGTCACCGAAAGTACGGATAGCACGTTGGAACCAATTTCCTTGTTTAGCAGCTTCTGCTTTCATGTCTTCTTTAGAAGATGTTGGCAAACCAAGCGCAACGACTTCGTCGTACATCTTGTTTACTGTACCAGTACCAAAGATAATTTGGTATTGACCTGAGTTAAAGAAAGCTCCTTGAACTTTATCCAAGTTCTCAATCACTTCCTTATTGATTTTCCCTTCATCTTTGACCATGACACGTAGACGAGTCGCACAGTGGGCAACACTGTTGACATTTTCACGTCCGCCAAGGGCTTCGACGACCTTTTTTGCAATATCCTGATTGTTCATTTGCAAAAATCTCCTTATAAAATTTTGTTCTTGTTTGAAAGCGATTTTATTCGCCCTACGACTATTATTTTATCACGTTTCTAAAATATGTCAAGCGTTTTGCAGAAATTTTTATTCCCTTTCTTTTTTCTCTGATTATTTTTGCTCGTTTTTGAGGGATATTTTCTTTTTCCTCAAAAAAATATCTTTATATTAGAGGATTCAAAGCTTTTATTTACATTTTCTTTCATTTTTTCGTGAAAATTTGCCATATTTCCTTCTCTTGGTTTCTGGCAATCGTTTGACATTTTTTTCTCTTTTTTAACATAAAAGACTTGCTTTTTTTGTCGAAAACGTTTACTATTAATAATAGAATAGAACTTATGGAGGAAAGATAAAATGGAATGGACAACCGAGCGCCGTTACAGACGCTATGAAAACTGGTCTAGTGATGAAATCAAGCAAATCAAGGAAAAGATGGCACAATCTCCTTGGCATACTCGTTACCATGTCGAGCCTAAAATGGGCCTTCTCAATGACCCAAATGGCTTTTCTTATTTTGATGGCAAATGGATTCTCTTTTACCAGAACTTCCCCTTTGGTGCAGCCCATGGGTTGAAGTCTTGGGTGCAGCTTGAAAGTGATGATTTAGTGCACTTTACAGAAACTGGAGTCAAAATTTTGCCAGATACTCCATTGGATAGCCACGGTGCCTACTCTGGTTCTGCTATGCAGTTCAGCGATCAGTTGTTCCTATTTTATACTGGAAATGTCCGCGATGAAAATTGGATCCGTCACCCATACCAGATTGGCGCTTTGATGGATAAGGATGGCAAGATTACAAAGATTGATAAGATCTTGATTAATCAGCCATCAGACTCTACAGACCACTTCCGCGATCCGCAAATTTTTAACTTCAAGGGGCAATATTATGCTATCGTCGGTGGACAGGACTTGGAGAAAAAAGGCTTCGTCCGTCTCTACAAGGCTGTGGACAATGACTACACAAACTGGCAAGCAGTTGGCGACCTTGACTTTGTTAACGACCGCACTGCCTACATGATGGAATGTCCAAATCTAGTCTTTGTAGGCGAACAACCTGTTCTTCTCTACTGCCCACAAGGATTGGATAAAGGTGTTCTAGATTATGATAATATCTATCCAAACATGTACAAAATCGGAGCATCCTTTGATCCTGAAAATGCCAAAATGGTAGATGTGTCTCCATTGCAAAATCTAGACTATGGTTTTGAAGCCTATGCGACTCAAGCCTTCAACGCTCCGGATGGACGTACATTGGCAGTAAGCTGGCTTGGGTTACCAGATGTTTCTTACCCATCTGACCGTTTTGACCACCAAGGAACCTTCTCATTAGTCAAAGAACTCACTATCAAAGATGGCAAACTCTACCAATATCCGGTCGCAGCCGTCAAAGAACTTCGTTCTTCTGAAGAGGCCTTCTCAAATCGTACTCAAACCAATAACACCTATGAACTCGAGCTCAACTTGGAGGCCAATAGCCAAAGCGAGATTGTCTTGCTCGCTGATAAAGAAGGCAAGGGGCTTTCCATCCACTTTGACCTTGTCAATGGACAGGTGACAGTGGATCGTAGTCAGGCTGGTGAACAGTACGCCCAAGAATTTGGTACTACTCGTTCTTGCCCTATCGATAACCAAGCTACTACTGCCACTATCTTCATCGATAAGTCAGTCTTTGAAATTTTCATCAATAAAGGAGAAAAAGTATTTTCTGGTCGTGTCTTCCCACATGCGGATCAAAATGGTATCCTGATCAAATCTGGAAATCCAACCGGAACTTACTATGAATTAGATTATGGTCGCAAAACTAACTGATGTCGCAAAACTTGCAGGCGTCAGCCCTACTACCGTCTCACGGGTCATCAATAAAAAGGGTTATCTATCTGAGAAAACCATTCAAAAGGTCAATGAAGCCATGCGAGAATTGGGCTATAAACCCAACAATCTGGCTCGAAGCCTCCAAGGGAAATCTGCCAAGTTGATTGGGCTCATTTTCCCAAACATCAGTCATGTCTTTTATGCGGAGTTGATTGACAAGTTGGAACACCAACTCTTCAAAAATGGCTACAAGACCATCATCTGTAACAGCGAACATGACTCTGAAAAAGAACGGGAGTATATTGAAATGCTGGAGGCCAACCAGGTCGATGGTATCATTTCGGGAAGTCATAACTTGGGAATCGAAGACTACAATCGTGTGACGGCACCGATCATTTCCTTTGACCGAAATCTATCACCAGACATCCCTGTCGTCTCCTCTGATAACTACGGTGGAGGGGTTCTCGCCGCCCAAACTCTGGTCAAGACTGGCGCCCAGTCTATCATCATGATTACAGGAAATGACAACTCTAACTCACCGACTGGACTGCGCCACGCTGGCTTTGCCTCCGTTCTCCCAAAAGCGCCTATTATCAATGTTTCGAGCGACTTTTCTCCCGTCAGAAAAGAAATGGAAATCAAGAATATCTTGACCCATCAGAAGCCAGATGCGATTTTTGTTTCGGATGATTTGACAGCTATCCTGGTTATCAAAATTGCTCAAGAGCTGGGAATTTCTGTTCCTGAAGAGCTCAAGGTCATCGGCTATGACGGGACTTACTTTATCGAGAACTATTATCCTCATTTGACAACGATTAAGCAACCTATGAAAGAGATTGCCCAACTCACTGTCGATCTCCTCTTACAGAAGATTGAAGGCAAGGAAGTTGCGACAACTGGTTACTTCTTACCCGTCACCCTATTACCAGGAAAAAGTATTTGATACTCAATGAAAATCAAAGAGCAAACTAGGAAGCTAGCCGCAGGCTGTACTTGAGTACGGCAAGGCGAAGCTGACGTGGTTTGAATTTGATTTTCGAAGAGTATAAGCACAAAAAAACTCAGACTGATTCGTCTGAGTTTTTTTATGATCGTAAATTTTCTAAATAGCGCTGGGCTGTCTCTAAGTTAAAGGTTTTATCTGCGATGAGGCGCTCAACGAGGGGAGCTACCTCGGACTCACTAGCACCTGCTAGGAGCGCTAGGGATTTGGCCTGTAATTTCATGTGACCTTGCTGGATTCCCGTACTTACCAAGGCTTTGAGGGCCGCAAAGTTTTGGGCAAGGCCGATGGACACGATAATCTGAGCTAATTCTTTGGCAGAAGGATTTCCTAGTAGTTCATGACTAAGGGCTACACGAGGATTGAGACCGATAGAGCCACCCTTGGTCGCTACTGGCATGGGTAAGGTCATCTCACCGACCAATTCTTCTGTGTCCCTATCTAGACTCCATCGACTAAGACCTTGATAGCGTCCGTCTCGACTGGCAAAGGCATGAGCCCCAGATTCGATAGCACGCCAGTCATTACCCATGGCGATTAAAATGGCATCGATACCATTAAAAATCCCTTTATTGTGAGTAGCTGCTCGGTAGGGATCAGCCTGCGCAAACTGGCTAGCCAAGGCTATTTTCTCCGCAATTTCTCGTCCTTGGTCCCTTTGAGGGCCCAAGTAGCGAAAGGCGATACGACAGCTTGCAGTCACCAGAGAATCAGTCGCGTAGTTGGACAAAATTCCCATGAGACTCTGTCCTTGACTGAGTTCTTCTAAGACTGGCTTCAAGGCTTCCAGCATGGTGTTGAGCATATTGGCTCCCATAGCTTCCTGGGTATCGACATGGAGATAGACAACGAGAAAGTCTGTTTCACCTTTGATCTGCTCTACATGCAAATCACGCGCCCCGCCACCACGTTTGACGATAGAAGGATAGGCTTGATTGGCAAGTTCCAAGAGCTCCGCTTTCTTGTTGGCAATCTTCTCTTGCGCTTTTTCAGGTTCAGCAACTTGATAAAGGGCTACCTGACCGATCATCTGGCGCTGATGTACTTGAGCAGTAAAGCCACCTGACCGTTTGATGATTTTGCTGGCATAGCTGGCCGCAGCAACCACTGAGGGTTCTTCTGTCACATAGGGAACTGTATAGTCCTGACCATTCACCAAAAGCTCTGGAATGATCGAATAAGGAAGAGAAAAAGTTCCTACCACATTCTCACTCAGCTGGTCTGCAACAGCCAAACTGATCTGTTCATCCTGCTCCAGACTGGTTTGCTTTTCAGGACTAAGGAGCGCCTGAGCTCGCAACAACTCAAAGCGCTCATGGTATGATTTTTTAGAAAATGCATTCCAACTTAACTTCATTATTTTTCAACCTTGCTATAACGGCGTTGGTGGTCGACAATTTCAACCAAGGCATAGTCTTGATTTTCATAAGCTGCAAATTGGGCTGAACCAGATTCATCCAACTGCACCTCTTCGAAAAAGACTTTTTCATAGTCTGCAACAGACAATGCTGTACGTTGTTTGAGTTTGCTCAAGCGCTCTTTGTCGAGATAGGCCTCATAGCCTTCGACCAATTCACCACTAAAGAACTCTGAAACCGCGCCACTTCCGTAACTGTAGAGGGCAATTTTATCTCCAGCCTTCAAAGTCTCTGCATTTTCTAAAAGAGAGAGAAGGCCGAGGAAGAGGGAACCTGTGTAGATATTCCCAATCATCTGACTATAGAGAATGGACTTATCAAAGTTTTCTTGCAAACTATCCTTTTTTTCCTGAGACAAAGTCTTATCCATCATCTTGCGCAAGCCTTTTAGGGCCAACTTAGGATAAGGCAAGTGGAAGCAGATAGCCGCAAAGTCATCCATAGTCCAATCATAGCGTTTCTTGTATTCATTCCAAGTCGTTGTCAGGCAATCAAGATACTGTTGGGTCGAGTACATGCCGTTTACATAAGGAGTGCTTGAATAGTTCGGACGCCAGAAATCCATGATGTCTCGCGTTTGGGCAACGTTATCATTGTTAAAGGCCATGATGCGTGGATTTTGGGTAATCAACATCGCCACACTTCCAGCACCCTGAGTTGGCTCACCAGGAGTTCCCACACCATACTTGGCAATATCACTGGCAATGACTAGGACTTTTGATTCTGGAGAATTTTCCACATGCAATTTTGCATAATGAAGGGCAGCTGTCGCTCCATAGCAGGCTTCTTTGATTTCAAAGCTACGGGCGAAAGGCTGAATGCCTAACAAGCCGTGAACAAAGACTGCCGCTGCCTTACTCTGGTCAATCCCTGACTCGGTCGTCACGATGACCATATCGATTTCTTCTTTTTCTTTGTCTGTTAAAATAGAGTTGCTTGCACTAGCAGCCAAGGTAACAATGTCCTCAGTCAGTGGCGCAATGCTAATTTCATTTAACAAGAGTCCCTTGCTAAATTTTTCGGGGTCAACTCCCCTCGCTTCTGCTAAGTCTTGTAATTTCAAGACATATTGACTGGTCGCAAAACCAATCTTATCAATACCGATTGTCATATTTACCTCTGTTTTTTCATTCATTGTAAAAAATCGTTTCATTCTATTTTATCACAAATAGGGACAAAAGAGAGAAAAAAGACTTGATTCAACAAATCAAGTCTTTGCTTTGACTGCATTAGGAAGAGATTCCTCGCTGCTTTCGGATGTAGTAATAAAGCTTTAGAATTACCGTTCCACTTGCCATTCCGATAGAAATGACCAGAGCTAACATAACCACCAAAGTCGCGCTGGCAATAGCATGGCTGTAATCGCCTGTCACAAAGAAAGCTGTCGTTCGATAGGATAAATAACCTGGCACCAAGGGGGCAAGAATAGCCAAGACAAAAACCACCGCTGGTGTCTTATAGACAATACTTAAAATTTGACTGATGCAAGAGCCAATTACTGCTGCGATAAAGGTCGCAACAATAACATTGGTTGGTTCTTTGAGCACGAGGTAGAGGAGCCAGACACCCATTCCCAAAACACCACCAGGCAAGAGCATGGAACGCTGGACATTTAGTACGATTAGAAAGGTGATAATGGCGAGTAAACTCGCCACTGCTTGGAGCAAAATACTTGTTAGAGTCATCTTATGTCATCAAAACCAGGGCGACGGAGGTGCCAGCCCCTAAAGCGAGGGTAATGAGCAAAGATTCAAACATCTTGCTCATACCAGAGTTGATATGATTGGTCATGATATCCCGTACTGCATTTGTCAGAGCAATACCTGGAACAAAGGGCATGACCGCTCCTGCTATAATCAGGTCTGCCGTCGAAGGAAATCCTGCGTAGCGGGCCCAGAACTGGGCGATCAATCCGAAAACAAAGGCACCCGCAAAGGCCGTTACAAAAGGAATGCGGACAAACTTCTCTACGTAGAGAGAGAAGGCAAATCCAAATAAGGTTGCAATAGCCGCGCCAAAAGCGTCATAAACATTGCCCCCAAACATAATCGAGAAGAAGGGGGCACTGAGGGTCGCTGCTACGGTCACTTGGAACTTGGTATAAGGAAGAGCTTGATTGCCGATTTCTTTCAGCTTTTGAAAGGCTGTCGAGAGATCAATCTGACCGCCCACAAGTTCCCGTGATACTTGGTTGACATCACAAACTTTTTCAATGTTATAAGAGGATGAGGTCACCCGTTTCATCCGAGAAATATTGGTGTTTTCAATAGAAAAGAAAATAGCTGCGGGCATGGCAAGAACATTGCAATCCATAATTCCCTGCGAATGGGCAATACGGATCATAGTATCCTCAACCCGATGAATCTCCGAACCACTTTTCAAGAGAATGGTTCCAGCTAGCATAATCACATCAATGACAGCATTTAACTCTTTTGATTCGTCCATTTTCTCCTCCTTTTTTCTACTTCCTATATTTTATCACAAAATCTTGTGAAAAAAAATCTTTGCCATGATTTCATGACAAAGATTGGGTTAATCACGTGAATTTTCATTATTCCCTTCACTATGTGGTTGACTAGTTGAGGGAGTATTGCCCTGTTGATTCCCTTGTTGGTTCCCCTGATTTGGTGTGGTTGTGGTAGAACCTTGGTTGCCACGCTGGGCTGATGTTGATGATGAAGTAGATGGCGGTGTTTTAGGTTTGTAAATCGAAAGCTTGATACGAGTGCTAGCAAGATCAATCTTTTCCCCTGCTTTTGGAGTTTGATTTACAACTGTTCCTTCAGCAGTTCCTTCAGGAGCAGTCGATACTTCAACAACTTCAATATTTGCTTCTTTTACACCCACAATCTGGGTTAAATTATTCTTTGTAAATTCGAGACTTGAACCGATGTAGTTCGGCATGCTGACACTAGTTACCTTCTTAGCAACCGTTAAGGTAATCGTGGTAGCTTTTGAAAGGTCATAAGTCGTACCTGAAGCAGGGGTCTGTCTGAGGACGGTTCCAGGTTCGCTTTCGCTGGATTCTTCCTCTTCCATCTTGATTAGATTTTCGGGAACCTTCTTTTCCTTGAGTTCGGCTACGACATCCGTATACTTGCGTCCTACATAGTTGCCCAGCTGGAAGGATTGCTTACCAGAAGAAACAATCAAATTGACCTTGGTCCCTTCTTTTCGACCACTTCCTGCTTCTGGATCGGTTCGAATAACGCGTCCTTCTGCTACCGTATCGCTAGGCTCTGACTTTTCTTCTCCCGCTTCAAACTTGGATTTTTTAAGAGCTTCTTTAGCCTCAGCAACTGTTTGTCCAGCTACGTCAGGAATAGCAATCGTTGCTGGGGTCTTTGAAAAAATCCAAATGAGAGAGGCTGCAACTAACAATAGACTAGCTAGTATAATCATATAGCGAGCCTTAAACTTCCGTTTTTTAGCTGGCTTTTGTACAGACGCCTGATTTGAAATTTCTTGAGTTGGTTTTCTTACTGATGGACGTTCTTCTTGCACCTGAGTTTTAGGGATAGAAGTTAGAGTGCTTTGCGGAACCTTTGGCAAGGTTTTGGTATCCGCCTTATTGGCATCATCAAAGACAAGTTTCGGTTCGTTTCGACGATTATAAGACAAGCTAGTCGACAAGTCCACATACATTTCTGAAACCGACTGATAGCGATCCGATAGCTTCTTAGCAGTTGCCTTGATGACGACATTTTCTAAAGCCTGAGGTACAGATGGATTTTCAGCAATGACTGATGGTAGTGGTTTTTGAAAATGCTGGAGAGCAATTGTAACCGCACTATCCCCATCGTAAGGAATATGACCCGTCAGCATTTCATAGAAAATAATCCCCATGGCATAGATATCACTCTGGAAAGTCGCTTTTGAACCACGCGCTTGCTCAGGTGACAGATAATGAACAGATCCCAGCATAGAATTGGTCTGAGTGAGACTGGTCTCTGCAAAGGCTACTGCAATCCCAAAGTCCGTGACCTTGGCCGTACCATCTGGAGTCAAGAGGATATTTTGAGGTTTCAAATCTCGGTGAACGATCCCGCGAGCATGTGCTAAACGCATAGCCAAAAGAATCTGTCCCATAATTCGCACTGCTTCTTCGTTTGAAAGAGGATAGTGTTCTTTAATATAACGCTTGAGGTCAAGGCCTGCTACGTATTCCATAGCCAGGTACTGTTGACCATCTTCCTCACCAATATCTGTTATCCGAACGATATGAGGATGGTCCAGATCCGCCATGGCCCTCGCTTCACGCTGGAAACGTGCCACAGCAATCGGGTCCGTCTGGTAGTTGGTCCTCAGGACCTTCACTGCCACTTCTTCCCCGTCTAGGATCAAATCCTTGGCCAAGTAAACATCTGCCATGCCTCCTCGACCAATCTGCTTGACAATCCGATACCGCCCGGCAAAAATTTTGCCGATTTGGATCATTCTGCTGCCTCCCCGTTCATGTAAACAAGGGCAACCGTAATGTTGTCTAAACCTCCTGCATTGTTAGCGAAACGAATGAGGGTTGCCGCCTTGTCTGATAAGGAAATATCACTGGTTACGATATCATAAATCTCACTTGCCGAAATCATATTGGTCAACCCATCACTATTGAGCAGGAGATAATCCCCAGTCTCCAGCGTAATCATCCCAAAATCTGGCTGAATTTCATCCTTTTGTCCGATAGACTGTGTGATGATATTCTTTTGAGGGTGACTTTCTGCTTCTTCTGGAGTCAATTGACCTGCTTTCAACAAAGCATTAACCAAGGAATGGTCACTCGTCAACTGGTGGTATTCTTCTCCACGAATCAAACCGATACGAGAATCTCCAATGTGAGCATAGATAGCTTGGTTGTCAATAAACGCAACAGCTTCTAGCGTTGTCCCCATACCTCTGTAGGCTTCGTCCTGACCTAGTTGATGAATTTTTTGATTTTCAATCTCCAGGTAGTGGGCAAACCACTCACGAACTTCATTGACTGAGTTAATTTGGGTATCAACCCAAGCCACGCCCAGGTCTGTTACCGCCATCTCACTAGCGATATTGCCTGCACGGTGTCCTCCCAACCCGTCAGCCAAGAGGATCATGGTGCGCCCTGCTCGGTTGACAAAGTGATTGACATAGTCTTGGTTATTTGTTCGTTTCTGACCAACATCTGTTAATAATGCTATTTCCATTGTGTCAGTTCCTTCCTATTCTGATATCTTACGAAATTGGCTGATAAAGAATCCATCACTTCCATACAATTCTGGAGTAATCAGGATGCAGCCATCTTTCAGGATATCTTTACATTCGTGTTCTAGTTTAACCTGCTCGAACTCGGGATGACTTTCTAAAAACGCCTCAACGACTTGAAAGTTCTCCTCAGAGACAATAGTACAGGTACTATACGTTATTATACCACCTTTTCGTAGCGTTTGACAAACACTACCTAATATTTCCAGCTGAATTTCCTGTAAGGATGTGAAATCTGCTGTTTCTTTATTGTATTTGATGTCTGGTTTACGACGTAAAAGTCCAATTCCAGAACAGGGAGCATCTACCAAAATCTTATCAAAAGAGTCCCGACCGAAAAACTCATGCACTTTTCTGGCATCCAATTTTTGCGTTTGCACTTGATCTGCTACTCCTAAACGCTCCGCATTTTCTAGGATCAAGTCCAACTTATGATCATAAAGATCCAAAGCCGTCACCTTACCAGATGTGAGATAAGAGGCCATATGGGCTGTTTTCCCACCCGGAGCGGCACAGGCATCCAGGACCTGTTCATCACCTTGTAGATCAAGAGTCGGAGCAACCAATTGACTGGACTCGTCTTGGATGGTTATAGCCCCTTCTGCGAACAAATCATGACCTGCAAAGTGGCCTTGCTCCTTGACCAGACCAGAGCCAGTCAAAGGAGAATCACTCGCCTCTAACACGGCTTTGATTTCCTCTTTTCGGCTCAAGTTGGTCACCCGGATGCTAGCTTTGTTGCGCACCAAGAGACTTTCAAAGATGGCTTGTGCTCTCTCTTCACCGTACTCTTCCTTGAGCTTAGATACTAGCCAAACTGGGAGAGAATAGGCAATGGAATCACGCTTGTTTTTGCGTTTGATACTGTCAATGTCTGGCCAGCCTTCTCGCAAGATACGACGAAGGACGGCGTTGACCAATTTTTCACTGCCTTTTTTACGCACTTTAGCTAGTTCCACTGCTTCATTAACAACAGCGTGATTAGGAATCTTATCCAGATACCGAAGTTGGTAAGCGCTCAGAAGGAGCAGGATATAGAGCCAGTTATCTAGCTTATCTCGGTCTTCGATAAAGTGGGACAGGTACCATTCCAGAGTGAGTTTTCGGGCTGCCGTTCCGTAGACAATCTCTGTCACCAAACCCTTATCTGCTACTGAGAGTTGACTCCCCTTGAGGTGTTTGTTTAAGGCAATATTCGAATATGCTTGGTTGTCTAGAACATCCTCTAGCACTGCTAGAGCTAGACTTCTAGCCGTTTCTACTTTAGTCACCAAATCGTTCTCCTACAGTCAATGTCCGTCCCACTCCGTTGAGGAAGGAAGCGATATCCATCTTAGGTTTACCAGCTGGCTGCACTTGCTTTAGAGACAGAGCTCCTTCAGCCGCTGCAACGATTAATTCTTTCTTACCAATAGACAGGATCTCCCCTGGATTTCCCTGACCTTCTACTGGTAGGGCTTCATAGATTTTAAAGCGGTCGCCTTTGAGAAAAGTATGGGCAACAGGCCATGGATTCATGCCTCTGATTTGGTTGAAGAGTTGACGGTTAGTCTTATTCCAGTCCAACTTTTCTTCCTCTGGTTTGATATTTGGTGAGAAAGTGACCTGGCTTGGGTCCTGAGGCACAGGTTTGATCTCCCCGGCAATATAGCCAGGCAAAGTATCCAAAAGCAAATCACGACCAACAATGGCTAATTTCTCAAACAAGGTCCCGACATTGTCCTCATCTGTGATAGGAATACTGCGACGAGAAATCATATCCCCTGCATCCATTTCCTTGACCATCTCCATAATGGTCACACCAGCTTCCTCATCCCCTTGAATCAAGGCATAATGAATAGGTGCACCACCACGGTGTTTTGGAAGGAGGGAAGCGTGAACGTTGACCGCAAAGTTCATGCTATCAAGAAGTTTACTTGGGAGGAACTGCCCAAAAGCAGCGGTCACAATCCCATCCGCCCCTAAATTCATAATGGCTTCCATCTCTGGACTTCCAGATAATTTTTCAGGCTGGTAGATAGGAAGGCCTGCTTCTTTGGCAGCCTGCTTAACCGGGGTTTCTTGGATCACTTTTTTACGGCCGACAGCGCGATCAGGCTGGGTTACAACAGCTAGAATCTCGTAACGGTCGTCTGATAACAACCCCTTCAAAACTGTCGATGAAAAATCGGGAGTCCCCATAAAGATTAGTTTTGTCATTTCTTCTCCTTCTTATAAAAATTGCTGCGGCTCATGGTCAATGCTGAGACGGAGCTCGCTATTTTCCCGTTCTTGAGTCAAGGCCAAAACTCGATTGAGAGTTGGTCCCAGCTCATCTTCTAAACGGTATTTAATCAAAATCTGGTAATGATAAAGGTTGTGGGTACGTGCGATGGGTTTAGGCGTTGGTCCAAGGACTTTACTAGTTTCCGATAAACCTGAGCGCAAAATCCCCATGACTTCATAGGCACGTTTGACAACCTCTTCTTCTTTCTTGTGAGAGAGGGTAATCCCAATAGTGAAATAATAAGGCGGGTAGCCGAGTTGGCGTCTGATGCCCATTTCATAGGCATAAAAACCTTCGTAGTCTTGGTCTTTGGCAAAACGAATGGCATAATGCTCTGGATTGTAAGACTGGATCAAGACTTGCCCAGCTTTTTCAGCCCGACCTGCACGGCCTGCCACCTGAGTTAAGAGCTGAAAGGTTCTCTCAGAGGAACGGAAATCTGGCAGATTCAAGGCCGTATCCGCATTGAGCACTCCGACTAGAGTCACATTTGGAAAATCCAAACCCTTAGCGATCATCTGAGTTCCCAACAAAATATCTGCTTCCCCTCGGCCAAACTGGTCAAGAAGAGCTTGGTGACTGCCTTTCTTGCGAGTCGTATCCACATCCATCCGCAGAATGCGAGCATGAGGAAAGAGTTCTGCTAACTCATCGTAGGCTTTCTGAGTCCCCGTCCCGTAGTAGCGAATACTGCGACTCTGACAGTTGGGACAGACATGAGGAATTCCCTTAGAAAAGCCACAGTAATGGCAGTTCATGGTCTTGGTATCCATGTGGAGAGTCAGAGAAATGTCACAGTTGGGACAACTATCCACAGTACCACACTCCCGACACATAACAAAGCTAGAATAACCCCGACGGTTGAGCATGAGGACTACCTGCTCTTTTTTATCCAAACGGTCTTGAATGGCTTCTAGCAAAGGAGGTGTAAAGTTTGATGTCTCATTCTGCCCGATATAGTCACGAAAGTCAATCACTTGAACCTCAGGAATGGTGGCTAAAGGATTGGCCCGTTGGGTTAGTCGCAAGTGTTGATAGACACCTTTTCCAGCACGCGCACGGCTCTCTAAGCTCGGTGTTGCCGAACCAAGGACCAGGGCTGCTTGATTGTACTGGGCCCGTAAAATGGCGACCTCTCTAGCATGATAACGGGGATTGCTGTCTTGTTTGTAGCTAGCTTCATGCTCTTCATCGATAATCATGACACCTAGATTTTTCAAAGGAGCAAAGATAGCTGATCGAGCGCCAACAACAACTTGGGCATCGCCACGCTCAACCTTGCGCCATTCGTCGTACTTCTCACCATTGGATAGGCCTGAGTGGAGAATGGCTACTTTCTCACCAAATCGAGCAATAAAACGCTCAGTCATTTGTGGCGTCAGAGAAATCTCAGGTACCAGTAAAATAGCCGTCTTACCCTTATCCAAGGCTCCTTGGATAATCTGCAAGTAAACCTCAGTTTTCCCACTTCCTGTAATCCCTTGAAGGAGGAAAGGAGGCTGTTGACTGCCAATAGCACTGACAACCGCATCACGCGCCTGTCTTTGTTCAGGATTCAATTCCAAGGGTTGACTGACTTCAATGCCTTCAAAATAAGCAGCTGAGCGTTGCACTTCCTTTTGGACTATGGACACAGCTCCTTGCTCCACAAAAAAATTGACTTGATCGCGTGAGTAGGATTCTAACAAGCTAGCCAGAGGAGCACTTTCAGAATGAGCTAGCAGATAGTCTCTCAGCTCTGCCTTTTTCTTAGCACGCGCAGAAATCTCAATCTGCTCTAGTCGAGTAGCATCAATCTCATACCAAGACTGGGTCTTGACCTTCTTTTGATCGACTGCCTGGTATTCTAAACGGAGCAAACCTTTCCTGGTCAAGCGCATCATTTCTGCCTGGTTGGCCAAATCTAGAGAAGAAAAGGCTAGCGACTCTTCTGAACCAAACAAGCGCTCTCGGTCTGACTGTCTCAGACCTTCCAGAGGATAGAGAATCTTATCATAGCTAGAGTTTAAAAACCCTGGTAGCATGGCTTTTAGGATGGAGATTTTGTAAGAAAAGACGGACTTGCGTAACTCCTCAGCTAGCCAGAGTTGCTCTTGAGTGAGAACAGGGGAAAAGTCCAGTACCTCTGCAATCTCCTTCAAGTCCTGATTGGCAGCTTCTTCATCCGACTGGGACTCCAAGCCTAGCACAATTCCTTGTATCAAACGATTGCCTTTGCCAAAAGGAACATGGACCCGCATGCCGACTTCCAGCATTTCAACAAATTCCTCTGGGACCTTATAACTATAGGGCTGGTCCGTCTGCATCAGGGGAACATCCACGATAATCTTTGCGATAGCCATCTTCTCACCTCCTTCTTGTCAGTACATTCTTGCAATAGAAAAAATAAGATTGAGTCCCCCCAACCTTAAATTTTTTCACCATCTTCTTTTTCTTTAGCGATTTGCTCTTTGATTTTCTTTTCTTCTTCTTCTTTGCGGCGTTTTTCTTCTTCGATACGGAGACGAACCGCTTCACGTTTTCCTTCTGGATCTGGGTGAATGGTTACATTTCCTGACTCGATTTCTTCCAAAGCGCGAAGAGTTGATTTTTCAGACTTAAACTCTTGAGTTGCTGGCGCGCCTGCTTCTAGTTCGTGGGCACGTTTTGCTTCCAAGATTACGAGTGAATATTTTGATGGTACCTTGTCCAACAAGGTATCAATAGAGGGTTTTAACATCATTTGCTTGTACCTATTTTCTAAATTTTATCGGGTAGTTGGAGATTTTGGTAACATCTCCTGATAGTGACCAATGACACGGTCCACACGGAAGTGTTCTGCTTCGATCACACGCTTGACACGTTCAGCAGCGAGGGGCACCTGATCGTTGACAATGGCATAATCATACTCACGCATGAGGGCAATTTCTTCCTTGGCTTTTTCGATTCGTTGGGCAATCACTTCAGCGCTATCTGTTCCACGACCTACCAAACGATCTTGCAATTCATCCAAGTCTGGTGGCGTTAGAAAGATAAAGACAGCATCTGGAACCTTTTTCTTAACCTGAAGGGCTCCTTGAACTTCAATCTCAAGAAAGACATCGATTCCCTTGTCTAGGGTTTCGTTAACATAGGTCAGAGGAGTTCCATAGTAGTTACCGACATATTCTGCATATTCCAACATCTGACCTTGACGGATCAGCTCTTCAAACTCTTCACGAGTACGGAAGAAATAGTCCACCCCGTCCACTTCACCAGGACGTTGCGCACGCGTCGTCATCGATACAGAATATTGAAATTGATTCTCAGAACTCTCAAAAATCTCTCTTCTAACCGTTCCTTTCCCAACTCCTGAAGGACCAGAAAAAACGATTAGCAAGCCTCGGTCTGCCATTATGTCTCCTTTAGTTAGTCTGTGAAATAAAGTAAAATTTCTCTCGGATAGTGATGATAGCGTCAGTTATCCTTCTACAGTCTTTCTATCTAGTGTAACAAAAAAGCAGTAATATTTCAACTGCTCTTTCTTATTTATTTAGCATAATCTACTGCACGAAGTTCGCGGATCACGGTTACCTTGATATTTCCTGGGTAATCGAGATTATTTTCAATTTTCTCACGAACTTTGTGAGCTAAGATTGTGACTTTGTCGTCTTTGATTTGTCCTGGATTAACCATGATACGGATTTCACGTCCTGCTTGAAGGGCAAAGCTATTTTGCACTCCTTCAAAGCTATTAGCGATTTCTTCCAAATCATGGAGACGCTTGATATAGTTTTCAAGAGATTCACTACGAGCACCTGGACGCGCTGCACTCAAGGCATCTGCTGCAGCAACGATCACTGCAATGACGCTTTCGGCTTCCACATCGCCGTGGTGGCTAGCAATGGTATTTACCACAACTGGGTGTTCCTTGTACTTACGAGCCAATTCCGTACCAATCTCAACGTGGCTACCTTCAACCTCACGGTCAATAGCTTTCCCGATGTCGTGAAGGAATCCAGCACGACGGGCAAGAGCTGCATTCTCACCAAGTTCACTGGCGATGATACCAGATAACTTAGCAACTTCAATCGAATGACGCAAGACATTTTGTCCATATGAAGTACGGAACTGTAAGCGCCCCATGATCTTCATCAAGTCTGGATGGAGGTTTGGCGCACCAATCTCGTAGGCAGCAGCCTCACCGTATTCACGGATTTTATTGTCAATCTCTTGACGGTTTTTCTCCACCAACTCCTCGATACGAGCTGGGTGGATACGGCCATCCTTGAGCAACATTTCCATGGTCATACGAGCAATTTCACGACGAATCGGATCAAATCCTGACAAGGTTACCACTTCTGGCGTGTCATCGATGATGACATCAACCCCTGTCAAACTTTCAAAGGTACGGATGTTTCGACCTTCGCGTCCGATAATGCGTCCCTTCATGGTATCATCTGGTAGGTGAACTGTCGAGTTTGTTGACTCTGCTACATAGTCACCAGCGATACGCTGCATAGCCTGAACCAAGATATCTTTCGCAATCTTGTCTGAACGTTCCTTCACCTCTTGCTCAGCCTCACGAATGCGACTAGCAATTTCCTTGGTCAAGTTTTCCTCTGTCTGAGCCAAGATAATATCTCGAGCCTCAGTTTGGGAAAGGGAACCGATACGTTCAAGTTCAGCTTCTTTTTGTCTTTCGACTTCCTCTAATTGCTCTTCACGTGCATCAAGGTTTTTGGCTCTATCAGAAATACTTTGTTCTTTTTGTTCAAGTGTTTTTTCTTTGTTCGTCAAATTGTCGTCCTTACGGTCAAGGCTCGCAGCTCTCTCCGTCAAACGACTTTCAATTTGCTTGAGCTCCTGACGTTCTGACTTAAATTCAGCGTCCACTTCTTCACGGTATTTTCTGGCTTCCTCTTTGGCCTCCAATAGTGCTTCTTTTTTAAGAGACTTGCTTTCGCTCTTGGCTTCATTTAGCAATAAATCCGCTTCTCGCTCAGCTTGTCCTCGTAAATTAGTTGCTTCTTGTTCAGCATTTAGAAGCATCAACTCTGCAGCTTCTTGAGATGATTTCATCTTAGCTGAGATGCTGACATATCCAATGACTAAACCAATGATGACGGCAAAAACAGCAATCGCAAGTGTCATGATTTCCATGTTTTTACCTCATTAAATTTGTTTATCGAATGACATACATTCCTTAATATTCTATCATAAAAAACCGATTTTCACAAATCCAAATTGAAGAGTTTTGTGTGAATTTTAGGACTACAATTCCTTGAATTTTTTAGGAGATAATTCATTATCACTATCAAAAAGTTCCACAGAATCTCTACAGCTATGGATTATCTGGTACCGTGCCGAATAATATTCCGCTAGATTTAAACATTTTTACTTTCAAGTCTTTGAAAACTCATTTTGGGAAACCACAACATATCTTCAAGATTATATTTGTCATAACTTAACAGTTTTTACTTAGCTGTATCAATTTATTTCTTAAATATTAGTTTATCCTCTTCAACAGCTTTTAAAATATACTCATTAATCAATTTATTATCTTCTTCATTTTTTGAAAAATAAGTTTTAATATTATTGGGAGTTCTATGTTCTAATAGACGATGGATAACATCATCACTTCTATCATGAAACCAGGTCCAATCTACTTCAGGATAAAGCCCTCGAATATCTTCTTCAATATCTTTTAAAATCTCAAAATCAGAAAAATATCCTCTTCTACTTAAGTTGTATAAATCCGATACAGATTTTTCTCTTGGATCTGGGAAAGTTTTAACCCCCTCATCTCTTTTATCATTAATTCTTTTAATCAAATGATGGTAGATTTTATTTTGTATCCGAGGAAAATCATAGACATTAGAACTCATCAGATCAATTACTTTGTAGTAAATAATGTTTTCTGATTCTTCGTAGGCTTTTAGAGTATCCAGAATATCATCTTTAATGTCTTCTTCAAAATACTTAAATAAGTGGCATATCAAATCAGAATATTCTACAATACTTTTTACATCATCATTTTTATATTTTATTCTTAAAATATCTGTATTAAATTTTTCGAGTACTATTATTGCAGTTTCTTGTTCAGTTGAGCAATATTCTAGTAACCGTGAATAGAGTGGATACACTGAATTATATAAAGAAAAATTTTTCTCCAAAATTTCATTTAAATGTTTATTTACAGTCCCAATTATCTTAGATTTCAATGAATTTTTATCAATAGCATCCATATTAGCGAGAACAATTTTAATAAGTCCCTTAACTTCCTCACTCCAATTATAATACAGTGTTTGAGTATTTAAAATATCTATTACTCTTTCTATGTCAATATCATCAACAAGAGGAAGAAAAGTTAGTATATTTTTAAGTTCTCGAAGTTTTTCATCTTCAGTAATCTCAAGTCTTTCTTGAAGATGAGTAATTCGATTCAACAAGTAGTCTTTCGCTTCCTCAGTAACTTTTATTTTGCCAAATGAATAGTTTCTAAAATATAAATTTACAACCTTAAAATCTATACTCGGAAGAATTAATTGAACATCATCCAAATCAAGATTTTTAAGCCAAGAGGCTGTTCTATCGAAAATACTTGCCTCAGGATTTACATATGAATTATCATAACTGAGTAATAATATTTCTAAATATCTATTAATGATTGATTTATAAATCTTATAATGTTCAACACATAAACAATTTAATTTTAAAAAGTTATAAAGATTTTTTACTGTGAACTCCGCATTAAAGAGATGATTATTATCAGACCATCCTCCTCTTCTATAGTTTTCATGCTCTTCACGAATTTTATCAAATAGTTCATTAATAGCTTCTAATTTTCTATATAAAAAATTAAGATTAAGGATTGAATCTCTAAAAAATTCTATAACCTTTTTCTCATCTCCTGTAACCGAGTTAATAATTTGTTCTGTTAATTCGCTTAATTCTCCATCATAAAGTGGCTCTGCATAACTAGGTGTTTTTTCGCGTCTATCAATTATTTGAATTTGCTGAAAATTAAATTCACAAACTAGAAAATTAAAATAGTCTTTCTGACGAAATGCTATATTAGCTAGTTCTCTAAATTTTGCTTTTGCTAAGGAATATTGTTTTTCTTCATACAACTTAAAAGCCTCACTTAAGAAGCGATTCCCCTTTAAATCTCTAGGTTCATCAATATTCATATCTAGAAATCGGTTTAATAAAGATTTTTTATATACCATATTTCGTAATTCTTCATGACCATCAACTTCAAATTTTAATTGATTATTTCCAAACCAGCGATACTCGTCATCCCAGTTTAAAGCCCTTTTCTTTAAAGCAGAATATCTAGAAAAATCTTTCGCATCAATAAAACTAAGTCTATCTAAAAAAGCCAGTTGATTCCATAGATCATCAGCATTATTTACATCTTGACTTCGGTTTTCTGATAGAGTCTCTAAAAAATATTTTGTCCTGCAATACAATTTTTTCTGTTTTTCTGATGCCTCCTCACCTGGATTCTCTTCGTTAGAGATAATGATAATTCCTTGCTTTTTGTAGTACTCTCGGATAATCATAGACGGTTCCTCGGGAGTATAAAAATAAGCATTTTTAGCATCCAATTTAAATGTATTTTGAATCATTCTAAAAATTGAATTAAAAGTCGAATCACTTAGAGAATACCCCACAAATAATAAAGTATGATTCATTATCAATGACTGGATTAAAGTAGAAATCATTGGGAAGTTCAAAGGATAGTCTAAATAATCTTCTTCTTTCAAAACAATATTTTTCTTACTGAAGTCTCCATGCATTTTAATCAAGTATCTTTCCGAACTCGTATAGGGGATGTCCTTATCTTCAGCTACTACATTGTACTTTAACAAGCCACTTTCAAACTGACTCTCCAGAAGTGAATCATAGTTTGTCGTAATAATATGTTTGGGTGCTATTTTTTCTATTAATTTATGTAACTCATTTGGTTTACTTAATCCCCTCTTAAAGAAAATTTCTTCTATCTTTTTTGTGTACTGATTTTTCCCAAAAGTATCATAATAATACTGTGCAATTCTCAGAGGACTATCTGTTCTTTCTTCTGGTAAGTTCAACTCTTTTTTTAATGATTGAATCAATTCGTCCCAAGTTGGTAGATTAGAATTTGCTGAAATCCCTGCACCGACAAACAAAACTAAAGAATTTTCTTTAATAGAATTCTTTAGTTGAGTTATAGATAAGTTATAATTTTCTTCCATATTTGAACCATCCTATCATTAGCTTGTATTATCTAAATACAAATTATTCTTATAAATCTTCTTTTTATTACATAATCATAAACAATTCTCTTCATTATACCACAAAATAAGAGTTATAAAGCGGATTCAAGGAACAAGGATTTAGTTATTATACTAAAATTTTTCACTGATTTCTTAACTTAGGAAATCTGTCATTTGCCAAAAAATTTTATCTTCAATTTGCTAGCTAAAATTTCTACAATAAAAAAGCCTACCTTTCAATAGACTTAGTAATGATCTTTGAAGGACAAGAAAGCCACGCTATCTCCATCTATCATATAAATCAAGCGATTTTCTGCATCAATGCGCCGCGACCAAGCTCCTTGATAGTCATACTTGAGTGGTTCTGGTTTCCCCATTCCTACAAAAGGATCGCGTTGAATATCCTTGACTAATTTATTAATTCTTTTTAGTGTTTTCTTGTCCTGGTTTTGCCAATAGCAATAATCCGCCCAGGCATCTTCTGTAAATTTGAGCAGCATTTCTCACTCCTCAATAACATGGACCTGAGTACTTCCAGCTCGGACTTGAGCCATTCCTCGCAAAACTTTGTCAGATAGCTCCTTGTTTTGAGCGATTCTCAGGGTTTCCTGAATACTGTCCCATTCGCTCTTTGAAAGAACTACAATGTCCTCGTCTGGATTTTTATTGACCACCGTCAAAGGCTCAAATTCATCGTTTACCTTCTTCATGTAGTCTTTTAAATGATTTCGGAATGTTGAGTAAAGAACTGCTTCCATAACCATACCTCGTTTTACCTCTTTTCCACTATTATACACGAAAAGAAAGAAATTGTCAGGAATTTGTACAAGTTTTTTCTTTTCTATCTATTTATTCGAAAAAATCTCAAAAAGCCTACCTTTCAGTAAACTTCATTTGTTTCTATTCTAATGGGTACTCTGCCGAAACTTTGCTCTGCGATGCTTGGGTGTCCTAGTTGGTAAATCTGGTCTGCCTTTTGAGTCATAGCATCCCAAGGTTCTTTGCCAATTCGGCTGACTAGATGGACCTGCTCTTTCAGTGACTTGAGATGTTGTCTGCCTTTTTCAGTAAAGCCAAGAACATGGATAGCTTCTGGCAAGTCGCTTTCTCTGGCCTGCACCAAAATATAAGTCAAGAGGCGTCTGACACGCGCCTTGGTATAACGCTTGGTCGCAACTTCCTCGACCAATTCGTCAACAGACTGGGCTGTTTTGATAGCTTCCTTGATGCGCACAGCCATTTCTTGATTGACCTGATAGATCGTTGTTAGGTCTGGATTTGACAAAATTTGATAGCGGAGCAAGGGAAAATAGTCATCCCAGCTCACCTTACTGGTCTGCTCAAAGAGGGCAACAGAAGGCATAAAGCGTTCTAAGAAACCTTGGTCTGATTGATGCTGACGAAGGGCTGTCGCCGAGACAAAGTCCACATCCTTGTCCACAGAATGATAACCCGCTCCCTGACGCTGAATCGGCTCAAGCTTGATGTTGCGTCCTGCAACCGCCTTGGCATAGGCCAGAGCAAGGACATGATTGGGGGTATGGCCTGAAAAATCAAGACCAGCAAATTCCTTCCACATGGCCTGGGTTTTCTGGGGATAGGAAAGGGAATCAGGCAGATTTTCCATAAATTTCTCCATCTCAACGCCTTGCTCTGTGTATAGGTCGGCAATTTTCTGATAATCCAGAACTTCCTCCGTCCCGAAAGCTAGAGTATCAATACCCAAGCGAGCCAAGATATCCACAGCTCCTTGACCGAAGAAATCTGCTGCCTGAACACTAACTAAAAAGGGCAATTCCACTACCAAGTCTGCGCCATTTTCCAGTGCCATCTGAGCCCTTGTCCACTTATCCACGATAGCAGGCTCGCCTCTCTGCATGAAATTTCCAGACATGGCAACGATTTTCAGCCCCTCCGCCTGATCCAGCAGGTATTTATGCCCATTATGAAAAGGATTGAACTCCGCGATAATACCTGTTATGGTCATGATAATCTCCTACTTTTAACGACTATATTTCTATACCATCAATAATATCTAAAAATAAATTCTCAATATCCTCATGCACTTCCTCTCTATTTATTTCTTTAAATATAACATTATCTGTGCAACTTTGATGATACTCTTCATTAATAAATTTATAAATTTTACTTTTTAAATCTTTACCATTAATCATAGATATCTTATTTTCTAAACTAACTTCCCATCGATTATCAAATAATTCCTGACATTTAGAATACTGCTTTGATGGTTCCCACTTAGAATCTAATTCTTTACCATCCCATGTTCCATAAGCAATCATCTTATCATAAAATTTTCCTAATGTCTCTTTTCGAAAAGTTTCGCAGATATCTTCTAATTCTTGATAAAACTTAGCTCTATCTTCTCCTTTTGATATTCTAAATAAAACTTCAGGAATCAAAAGATAATTTTCTATTTCTTTTTTAGTCCAAATATGTAACTTTAGACGATTTTTATCTTCTGCTATGTCTTTTATTGAATTCAAATACGAATCTGGATAATAATCTCTATCCAATACTCCAATTATACTAATCTCACTATCAATACTCTTAAAAAAATCAGCCACTTTAAAGTATTTGTTAAAGTTCAAAAAACCTCCTATTTTTATAGAAAATATATGATCAATTGAAAAATCACTTTCAGGATATAACTTATCAAAAAACTTCCTCAAAAACCACATATCTTCACCTTCAAGAAATAGTAATTTCTTATACGTAAACAAACGTAACAAAGACATATTTTGAATACTTCCGATTTCATCTACCACTTTTTGAACAGCAAGTAACTCATTCGTATACTTCAAATTTTTCTTTTTATTACTAACATTCAAAATATTCTCAGAATCTACTTCAGAAATAATTTCTATAGAATGAGTCGCAATGATCACTTGTTGAAAATTTCTACGAACATATTTCAATAATTTTCGTTGTAAATCGGGGTGCATATAAACATCTGGCTCATCTAAAATAACCGTTGTTATACCTTGGTTTTTTGATTTAGTCACAAACCACATCATTTGTAACCACATTTGAAGTCCATTCCCAACATATCCTAATTCTGTCATAAAGTCATTCTCTCCTACAACCAGAGAAACCAAAGGATCGTCTGAAGAGAAATCAAGCTTTGGAGGATTTATGTGCAGATTTTTCCATGTTTGATTTATTAATGAATAAAATTCATTAAATACATTTTCATCATTAGTCATTTCTAAATATATTTCATTTCTGAAGTGTAATGATGATAAATATGTATCTTTATCTTTTTTAACTGTTTCTTTCGACAAGTATTTTTCAATTTTTCTTAGTGGACCTATTTGAGGTAAAATATTTAGCTTGGGGAATCCAGAATTATTAAAAGTACTTTTATTAGTAATAATGTTACCATTTGAGTCATAAACAAGTGCAAATATTAAGTCATCATAGAAATGAACTATAATTTTATATCCTCCATGAAATCCAGCAGTGAGTTTTGGTTTGGCATCTTCTTCATATTTATGTGGGATGGTACTAGTGTTGATTTTTAACATTTTACCGTTAACAATAATACATTTAGCTTTTTTAGCGAAATCGCGAGCCAAACCGTCAGGAATATTTCTAAAAATTGGTTTGGATAAGGCATAAGAAATTATTCTCAATGCTTCAATAATGGTTGATTTCCCTGCATTATTTTTTCCAACTGCAATTGTTAAATCTTTAAACTCTAGTTTTGTATCTTTGAAACAACGATAATCTTCTAAATGTAAAAATTTAAGCATCTAATTTGCATCCCCTTTTCAAATCCATAAAATTATTTATTACATACAAAAAACCAACGGGTGCTGGTTTCTGTCGGCTCCTTGTCCTCAAAGTCCGCATAGAGTTTGAAGGACTTGAAACCAGCCTGTTCCAGCAAAATATCATAGGTCAGGACCTCATAAGTCCGCTCCTCATGCACTTCGTCGTGGCGACTAAAGGAACCATCAGCCTCCTTGATAAAGAAGGTCAACTCATGCACGATAGAGTGAGGTGCTGCGTCCTCATAGGTATCCCAGAGCATGGCAAAATCTTCCGCATTTTCATGGTAGGAATAGCCTGGAAAAACTTCATCTGTCTGGTAGGTCGAATGCACATCAAAGATAAAGACGCCATCTTCGTTGAGGGCATTATATACTTCCTTAAAGACATCCCCTACTTCCACCTCATCCTGCATGTAACAGATAGAGTCCGAATAACAAGTGACAAAGTCATATTTACCCACCTTGGATAAATCCAACATATTGCCTTCAATAAAATCAATCTTTTGTTTGGCTGAAGTCGCTCTCTTCTCCGCAATCTTCAGCATATCTGCGCTCAAGTCCAGTCCAGTCACTTCAAAACCAGCCTGAGAAAAGAGCACAGACTGGATGCCTGTCCCACAAGCCAATTCCAAGAGTTTCTTTCTCTCCTTGGTTTTTGGCAAATGTCGCAGCGAAAAATCCGTCCATTTGTCGTATAAACTGTCATCCATGACCGCATCATAGACCGCCGCAAAGGTTTCATAAGTAGCCATATTCATGATACCAAGTCCGCCCGTAATCGGAATGAAAATTAGGAGCTTGACGATGGAGCCGAGCTCCAAGGAAGGCTATCTATTTTCCGACGATTACAGGACGGGTTCAAATCCTTTCTAAGATACAAAGAGCGTTAAAAGCAAGGAGAAAATAGGAAACTTTCTGCTGTATCATCAGATACAAAGGAAGTTACTCTTTTTCTCGCAGCTTTTAGCTCGTGTTCAGTTTCGAGATGAACAAAACACGACGCCCTCACCTTTCTATCCATTTTTTCTAAAATAAGCAAATAAAACCCAGTTGCCTGCAACTGAGTTCATCTACTAGGCCAAGGCTTCTGAAATATCTACAGAAGCCGCCTCATGCCATAGTTTTTCTAGGTTATAGTGGGCACGCATTTCTTCTGAAAAGACATGCACGACGACACCGCCAAGGTCCAATAAAACCCAGCCTCCAGCTGCATCGCCTTCGACATGGCTACCTTTAAAGCCAGCTTCAGCTACTTTTTCACGGATATTGTCAGCGATAGCGTCCAACTGGCGGCTATTCATTGAGCTCGTGATGACAAAGTAGTCCGTCACGCTGGTCAAATCTTGTACATCAAGTGCGAGGATATCCTCCGCACGTTTCTCATCAGCCGCTTTCACGACTAGTTCTAGTAATTCTTTTTCGTTCATTTAGTCCTCTTTCAAATAGTGCACAAAGGCGTTATAGGTTTTAAGGGTTTGGGGATAGATGGGGAATCCCTGATGAGCTAAATGCTCCACAGTTCGTGCCGTTTCGTAGGCCACTGCCTTATTGAGCGATAGCTCAGCAATCTCACGTGCCTCGTCCACGCCTGGAAAGGCGCGGTTATGCTCGATATAGTCTGCAACGTAGATAACCTTATCAAGGTCTGTCATCTGACCAGCACCGACTGTATGGATTTCGATAGCTCGCAGGATTTCAGAATCATGCAAATCCAAATCTTCCTGAATCTTGTAAATTCCAACCATACCATGCCAGACATTATTGCCCCAGTTTTTGAGGTCAGGGTCTAGCTGATAACGGTCAATCAAGTCTAGAAATTCCTGATTTGACAACTTTTTAGCATAATCATGAAGAAGGCCTGCTAGACCAGCTTTCTCAACATCGACTCCAAATCTCTCTGCTAACTCTATAGCTGCACGCTCCACACCCAAGCAATGGGTTAAGCGTTTTTCAGGCAGAAGCTCTGCCATTTTTTCCAACAAAGCCTCGCGAGAACAGTTGATATAGTCTTGGTATGCCATCAGTAAAGCCCCTCCTTCTCGATGTAGTCTAGCACTGGCTGAGGTAGGAGAAAGTTAGGTTTCCGACCTTGGGCAATGAAGTCACGCACCATGCTGGAGGAGATGTCCATGAGAGGCACATCCACCCAGATAACTGGATAGGAAGTCCCTGCCTTGTAGCGCGGACGCTGAACTCCTACAAACTGAACCATGTCGACCAGCTCATCAATTCGGTACCACTTAGGTAAATAGTCCACCATATCAGCCCCGATAATGAAGTAATAATCCGTGTCTGGGTGTTTCTCTGTCAAAATCTTCATAGTGTCGTAGGTGTAGGAAATGCCCTTGCGCTCTAACTCAATGGTTTCAATGTCCAGACCTTCAATCCCCTCAATCGCCAACTCAAGCATCTTGAGCCGATGGTGCTCGGGAATGGTTTCCTTTTTATCTACATGAGGTGGTTGGTATTCGGGCATAAACAGGACCTGGTCCAGTCCTAACTGTTGTCGTACTTGGTCCGCCACAACAAGATGGGCATTGTGAACAGGGTTAAAATTCCCTCCTAGAATCCCGACTTGTTTGCGTTTTTTCTCCTTGATTTCTGGCTCCAACTCTACCTTGGTAAAGGGAGTCAATAATTCGATTGCCATAGGCTCGTCTTCCTTTAATTCTCTGTAAAAACAGTTGTTTGGAGTAGGTGTTTAGATTTCTTTGACTTTCTTGGAAATCTTGCGATTTTCTTTCTTGCTGGATTGTTTATACAAGATCAAGATGCGTCCGATTTTTTGGACAGTATCCACACCAATTTCTTCTTCCAAGATTTCAGCTACTTCATGGATGTTTTCATCTGTGTTTTGCAAGAGCGTAACTTTAATCAATTCGCGGGCGTCAAGAGCTTGACGGACGCTGGTCTTGATTTGGTCGTTAAGTCCATTTTTCCCGATTTGGATGATGGGTTTGAGGGTGTGTGCCTGGCTGTTGAGGAAGGCACGTTGTTTTGAGGTTAATGACATATTCTTTCTTCCTTTTTTGATAGTTATTTTAGGTGGTGGGGGACGGTCGGAACTAATTTTCCAAAGAATTCATCTTTGAAAAATGGATTTCCTGACCTCACAATTGAGCCTAAGTCTCAATTGTGCCCTTTGCCAATCTATCGATTGGCAAGACACCACGGCAATAACTATCGCTATATGAGCTCACTTTATTCGCTCAGCGATTTTGTTTTAAATAATGGCTTTTCGTGTGACGACGGCGACGCCTTCTGGTGCCCAGACGGCGACTTTAGCGGTGCCTGTTACGCGGATCCAGCCTAGGCCTGAGATGACTAGGTCAGTTTTGTCCTTGATGGTAAAGACATGTTGGACTAGTTTTGGAAAATCTTCTTTTTCCTTGCTATTTGGTGGTGTCAGAAGGGTTCCCAGATGCTTGTCATAAAAAGCACTAGCGCCTTCTAGCTTGGTACGGTGAAGTTTGAGTTCATTGTCAAAGAAAGCAGTAAATCCTTGCTTTTCTCCTGAAATGAAGTCAAAGCGTCCGAGACCACCTAAAAACAGGGTTTGTTCAGGGTTAAGCTGATAGGTTTTGGGCTTGATTTCCTTTTTAGGGCTGACATACTTGAGGTTTTTAGCCGTCAAGTAGTGGGCCATCTGGTGACGGTGGATAATCCCTGGCGTATCGTAGATATAAGATCCGTCATCAAGCGGAATCTCAATCTTATCCAAGGTTGTTCCTGGGAAACGCGAAGTCGTGATGACATTCTGGTCACCCGTGATTTCTTGGATAATGGCATTGATAAGAGTTGACTTTCCAACGTTGGTTACCCCAACTACGTAGACATCGCGGCCCTTACGGTAGTGTTCAATCTTGTCAATGACTTCCTTAATGGCATGCTTGTTCTGGGCTGAAGTCAGGACGACATCAACAGGACGAAGTCCTTCTTCGTGGGCACGTTCCATGAGCCACTGGCTAATCTTGCCCGGTTTAACAGACTTTGGCAGGATATCTTTTTTATTTCCAACTAAGAGGACATCATTGCCCGATACAAAACGTGGCAAGCCTGGGATGACAGAGCCATTAAAGTCAAAAATATCTATGACATTGACCACCAAGGCATCACTGTCTCCCACCTCGTGCAAGAGCTTGAGGAAATCATCATCCGTCAACTGGACATCAGTGATTTCATTGTAATGGCGGAGACGGAAACAGCGTTGGCAATAGACTTCGCCTGTCTCCAAACCTTTTTCAAGTGCCGACTGGGGAGTAAAACCAAGACCAGCCTTGTCTGTCGTCTGAATGGTTGCTCCACAACCAATACAGAGAATTTCTTCCATAGTTAAATTCCTTTTTTATATGTAATCGGTCCGTACTTTTCAGTGATCTTTCGCATGACACGGCGCTCGCGAGCTCGGTTGATCTGCGTTTTGATGGAGTCGTGTT
Source organism: bacterium (assembly GCA_905221385.1). GTDB lineage: Bacteria > Bacillota > Bacilli > Lactobacillales > Streptococcaceae > Streptococcus. The sequence continues at coordinate 20,829 of CAJNCV010000012.1, read as the reverse complement.
GGACCAAGGGTTTGACTAAGATCGAGCGAATGCCTGCACGGTGGGCCGCTCGTATATCCGTCATGAGTTGGTCGCCGACCATGACCACTTCATTTTTCTCGTAGTGAAATTCCTTCATGGCACGATCAATCCCAAGAGTGAAAGGCTTCAAGGCCCAGTAGACGTAATCAATCCCAAATTTCTCAACTGCTCGTTGAACTCGTTTTTTGGTGTTATTTGAGACCACGATGATGCGAATGCCCGCGTCACGGAGATCATGTAGCCATTGCTTCATCTCTGGTGTTCCATCAGGATTGTTCCAAGCAATGAGGGTGTTATCCAAATCGACCAAAACAGCCTTGATCCCCTGCGCCTGCAGGCTTGGGACTGTCAGATCATAGACTGCTTCCACAGCAAAATCTGGCATATAGTTTTCAATCGCCATTCTGGCTCCTTTTCTTTTTAATTTCTAGCAATTTTCTTTAGATACTGAGCTAAGATTCCCCACAATATTAAACTAGCTAATAAAATATAAATCCAAGCATTTGGTTCATCTGTAAACGGTAAAGGAACATTCATTCCGAAGAATCCTGTAATAACCGCAAGGATAGCTAGCAAGACTGAGATAATGGTCAAAGTTGTCAAATTATCATTTAGATTATTATTTAGGATGTTGTTGTAAGAGGATGAGAGTTGTTGCAAAACTTGAGAAATCAAGTCTGTCATAGAAACCAACTGATGGGCTTCAATCATGGCATCGTCAAACTGCTCTCTTTCTACCTCATTAAAATTACGATAAAGAGCATGCCCTTGGATGTGTTCCAAGAGGAGACGATTTTGTTTGGCAGCTGCTGTCAGGTAAACCATACCAGTTTCCAAGTCAGAGAGGGCAAAAAGATTTTTTTTAGTTGTTTTTTGACGAAGAAGTGCACTGATTTCATCCTTACTTTTATCCATCTCTTCAATAACTGGATAATAAGCATTGCTAATAATCTCTAAACTGGCAAAAAGAAATTTGTAGATGGAAATAATTTCATGGCTTTCAAGGTAGGTAGCCATACGATTAATCACATAAGTATTCTTATGATTGCTGATAGTAATCAGCCGTTGTTTTTCAACGATAAAGGTCATCGGAATCGCTTCATAATATTCTTTATCTTTTTCCAAATCAAGAACATTATAAATGAAGGTTACCGTCCCCGTTTCACGGTTATAATCCATGTGGGCGCGTTCATTTCTATCTAGAGCATACTCGATGGTTTCCTTGTCCAATCCATAGACGTCAGAAAGATCTTCCATGTTTTTGATCTTATCCACGTCAAGGTCTATCCAAGTACAATCGTGGCCTAGTTTTTTCTCTACAAATAGCATACTCTCTCCTTTACCAAACTCCTTCTATTGTACCACAAATCTGCTAAAATAGCAGACCTACTCTGTACGAGAGAAGTTGCTAACAACAGTGATATTTCGGTTAGGAACAAAGTGAAGGGCTTGGTCGTCACCTCGCAGTTGCGTTGTACGGATCCCTACGCTAACGACCTTTCCAGAAACGGTAATAGGACCATTTGTGAGGACCACTTCGTCGCCCACATCGAGCTGGCGTTCAAAAAGGATGGAGAAGCCATTAATGACATCGGACAGAAAACCTTGTGCACCCATCCCAATGGCCACCCCAGCAATTCCCGCACCAGCAAGGAGGCTAGAAACCGGCAAACCTAAAATAGACAGGATACAGTAGAGCAGAAAGAAATAAAGAATGTAGTTAAAGACATTCTCCAGCAAACGAGAAATGGTCTTTTGTCTGCCAGCATCTCGATTGGAAAATTTAAGCGAGGGCTTGACAATTTTTCGTACAGTCGCATGAAGCATCTTTTTAGCTATATAAAATAGTAAAAACAAAATCAAAAGAGAAATCACCTTGGTCAAGAGATTCTCTAAAATGGTTGTTAAGTCAAGTCTATCAAAATAGCGTTGAAAAAAATCTTGCATATAAAACTCCTTTTTACTATTATACCATAAAATCGTCCTTCTATTTTCTTTCATAATTATTCAATTATCGTTCCTATTTTCAAAATATCACTTGCCTCTATAGCATATTTATACTATAATTATAAACAATACATTTGAAGGAGACTGCTATGAAACGAATCATTAGAGCCTGGACCAAGGCAAGCCTCATCAAACGAATCCTTATTGGAATGATTTTGGGAGCTACATTAGGGATGCTCTCCCCAAATCTTACAGGAATTGGTCTGCTTGGAGACCTCTTTGTAGGCGGACTGAAAGCCATCGCTCCTATTTTGGTTTTTGCCCTTGTTGCCAATGCCCTTTCCCAACACCAAAAGGGACAAAACACCAATATGAAGACTGTTATTTTCCTATACTTGCTTGGAACCTTTGCTGCTGCATTGGTAGCCGTTCTAGCTAGTTTCATACTGCCTGTGCAAATCACCCTGACCAGTGCAAATACAGAAGTTGCTGCTCCTGATGGTATCGGTCAAGTCCTCAGCAACCTCTTGCTCAAACTGGTGGACAATCCCTTGAATGCCATTGTTGAAGCCAACTATATCGGGATTCTCTCTTGGGCAGTCGTCTTTGGCTTGGCTATGAGAGAGGCAAGTAAACACAGCAAAGAATTACTGAAAACCATGGCAGATGTCACCTCTAAAATCGTGGAATGGATTATCAATCTAGCACCTTTTGGGATTTTAGGCTTGGTTTTCAAGACCATCTCCGACAAGGGCATTGCCAGTCTGGCTAACTACGGTGTCCTCCTAGGACTTTTGATTGCTACCATGACCTTTGTTGCTCTCATCATCAACCCGCTCATCGCCTTTCTCTTTATGAGGAAAAATCCTTATCCCCTTGTTTTGAAATGCCTACGTGTCAGTGGTATTACAGCCTTTTTCACTCGTAGCTCTGCCGCAAATATCCCTGTCAATATGAAACTCTGTCAAGACTTGGGGCTGAATCCTGATACCTACTCTGTCTCCATCCCGCTTGGTTCGACCATCAACATGGCTGGCGCTGCCGTTACCATTAACATCCTGACCCTAGCTGCTGTCAATACACTCGGAATCTCGGTAGACTTTGGAACAGCATTTGTGCTCAGTGTAGTAGCTGCTATTTCTGCCTGCGGGGCCTCTGGAATCGCTGGGGGATCGCTTCTCCTCATTCCTGTCGCTTGTAGCCTCTTTGGGATTTCCAACGACTTGGCTATGCAGGTTGTCGGGGTCGGTTTTGTGATTGGAGTCGTGCAAGACTCCTGCGAAACAGCCCTGAACTCTTCAACAGATGTCCTCTTTACAGCGGTTGCCGAGTATGCTACAAACCAAAAACTTCGCCCCTAGTCTCTGACTCCTCGTTAAACACTTGATTCTATTAGTTTAGGAAATTTTCATGTCTCTCACTCAACGTACGACCAAACTGGTCTTAGCGACCTGTCTCGCTTGTTTTCTCGCTTATTTTTTAGATTTATCATCAGCAGTTTCAGCTGGAATTATCGCTCTTTTAAGCCTCTCCGACACGCGCAGAAGCACGCTGAAATTAGCACGTAACCGCCTCTTTTCCATGCTCCTAGCGCTGGCTATCGGTGTTCTAGCCTTTCAGCTGACAGGCTTTCACATCTGGAGTCTGGGCCTATACCTAGCTCTTTATGTGCCTCTTGCTTACAAAATGGGCTGGGAAATCGGCATCACCCCTAGCAGTGTCTTGGTCAGTCATCTCTTGGTACAGGAGTCTACCTCTCCAGAGCTCTTGCTTAATGAAGTGCTCCTCTTTCTCATCGGGACAAGCTTTGCACTATTGGTCAACCTTTATATGCCCTCTCGTGAGAAAGCCATTCAAAGCTACCACCTTCAAGTTGAAGAAAAGTTAAAAGACATCCTGCTTCGCTTTAAATACTATCTGTCGAGGGGAGACGGGCGCAATCAAGCCCGACTCGTTGACGAATTAGATGAGCTCCTCGATGAAGCTCTCAAACTAGTCTACCTGGATCACTCGGACCATCTCTTTCACCAGACAGACTACCATATCCACTACTTTGAGATGAGACAGCGACAAAGTCGTATCCTGCGAAATATGGCCCAGCAGATCAATACCTGCCACCTAGCCGCCAGTGAGAGTTTGATTTTGGCCCAGCTCTTTTCTAAGATTGCTGCCCAGCTAAGTCAGACCAATCCTGCTCATGACCTACTTGATGGCATCGAACGCTATCTGCAAGTCTTCCGCAATCGGAGTCTCCCTAAAACACGTGAGGAGTTTGAGACCCGTGCCACTCTCCTACAGCTACTACGCGAAGCCGAAACCTTTATCCAGGTCAAGGTCGATTTTTACCAGAAATATGGAAACTAGAACGCAAAGAACCTCAGAGGCCTTCCTCTGAGGTTCTTTACTGATAGGTCACCACCATAAAAACGAGGAGCAATACAAACAAGGCTATGCTAATCAAGAGAGTTAAAACTTTTACCAAGCGATTGCTCTGCCAGTAGCCTGGTTTTCCGATATTGCTGGTCGCATCCATGGAAAAGAGTTGGCTTTGGCGAGGTTGGATGAGAATCAGGACAATCAAGGCGACGGCTAGGATTATGCCTACAATCATCAAAACTTCCATCATGTCTCACCTCAAGATTCCTAATAATGTAAAGATCAGGCTAATAAGGATGAGCAAGCCAAGTAAAATAGAGAAAGTTTTACTGATCTTTTCTCCTCGGGTAGACTTTTCCTTCTTGAGAGCACCTTGCTTCAACTCCTCCATCCGTCCTTCGACATCCTTGTAAAATAAATCCTTTTTGGTCATACTTCCTCCTAATAACAAACTTACTACTCAATATATCTAAATCTAGAAAGGAAAAACTTGAATCAAATACTTTTCCTCAGCTTCAACCAAACAGCTCGACAAGTACTGAAACCAGAGAGGATTTCATAACTACTGTCGGTTTTCACATAAGCAGTCTAATCCAGCCTATATTGTAAATTATCATATGGTTCTCTTTTTATGGAAAATGGGTGAGAATCTTCCCTTTGGGCGTTACTTCCACAATTCCCATGAGAAGATTGCGCACCATATCTGCACGGATTTGTTGCTTCATGGTTTCAAATCCAGCATAGGCCTCCTGATAGTACTCCACGATAGGGTTCTTTTGAGAAGCTGACTGACTCCCAATTGCTAGACTGAGCTGTTGCAGGTAGTCGACTTGCTCAACCCAGTTGTCATCGATAGCCTTTAGCATGGATATTCTCAGAAAAGAGTCATAGAGTTGGTGAGGTTGGAGGAGTTCCTTTTTAGCTGCGATTTCCTTGGCTATTATTTCCTCCAGCAACTCCCGAATCTGATCTGCATCAGCTAAATCCAAATCCGCTGGCAATTCTCTCATTTTAAAACTAATATTGGTCACGATAAAATGAAAAAGCTCTTGGGGACTACTATAGATTTTTTCTGAAATTTGCTGAGTATATTCTGCCAGCATGCTCTCAAGGATATGCTCTAGATCACGGCTCCCATCCAACAAGCGATCTCTTTCTTTGTAGACCATCTGACGCTGGATATTGACGCTTTCCGCGTACTCTAAGGTTTGTCTGCGTGCTGAGCGACTGGCACTATCACTAGCCTCTTGAGCTTTTCTGACTAGATTGCGGTACTTGCTACCTCTGAGTAGGTTGGGTTGACTAATGTCTTCCACTTGGTAGTCTTGGTACAGGTCATGAACCCAAGATGGCCCGAACTTTTTGATCACATCATCTTCAAGCGACACAAAAAATTTAGACATACCTGGATCCCCTTGGCGACCAGATCGTCCTCTGATTTGCAGATCAATCCGTTGACTCTCCATCCGCTCGGTTCCAATCACAATCAAACCACCCAAGTCTGCAACTCCTGGACCGAGTTTGATATCTGTGCCTCGACCTGCCATAGAAGTCGCAACAGTCACTGCACCCATCTGTCCGGACTCTGCGATGATTTGAGCTTCACGCGCCGCATGATTAGCATTGAGAACATTGTGGGAAATCCCTTCTCGCAAGAGCAAGGACGAGTATAGCTGAGACATTTCTACAGATCCGACAAAGATCAGGAGTGGATTGCCTTTGGAGTGATAGGTCTTGATAGCTTCGAGAGAAGCATACACCTTCTCAGGTAGGGTCACATAAAGATTGTCTGGATAATCAATCCGCCTTATCGGGCGATTGGTCGGGATGCGAATGACAGACATATTATAGGTTTCGAAAAACTCTTTTTCTGCCACCTTACCCGTTCCTGTCATGCCTGAGATTTTACGAAACATCTTAAAGAGACTCTGGTAGGTGATTGAAGCCATGGCTCTGGTTTCAGGAGAGAGCTTTACATGTTCCTTGGCTTCGATAGCTTGATGGAGACCACCTTGAAGCTTGGTCATTTCCATCAAGCGCCCTGTTCCCTTGTCTAACAAGATCATCTCCTGACCTCGAATCAGATAGTCCTTGTCCTTAGTAAAGAGCGTATGAGCTCTAAGAGCATAGACTAGATGTCGAACATAACTGGCGTACTCTTCCTTATAGAGATGATCGATTCCTAAGAAACCTTCAACCGTCTGAGCACCCTTACGGGTCAACCAAACTTGGTCTTTTTCTTCCTTGTAGATGTAGTCCTCTCCCTCAACCAAGGTTGTCACAAGAGTATCAATCATCCCATAATAGTTAGACTGGACGCGGGGAGATCCTGCGATAATCAAGGGAGTTTGAGCACTGTCGAGTAAAATGTCATCAATCTCATCGATGATGACATAGTTAAAGGGAGGCAGGAACTTTCCTTCACTAGTGGAGGCAAGATTGTCATTAAGATAGTCAAAGCCCAATACACTATTGGTCGTGTATATGATGTCCGAGGCGTAGATTCTTCTTTTCTCTTCGGCAGTCAAGTCCTCTTTTGGATCCTCTGAAAAAGGTAGACCGACAGTTAGACCTAAAAATTGGTAGACCGGTCCCATTTCTTCTGCGTCTCGTTTAGCTAGATAGTCATTGGTCGTGATGAGCATACTGCCTTTGCCCGTTAGAGCATTGAGATAGAGGGGCATGGTTGCAGTCAGGGTCTTGCCTTCACCCGTATTCATCTCAGCCACATTTCCTTGATGGATCACAATGGCACCCATGACCTGCACATCATAGGGAAAGAGACCTAGGACACGTTTATCTGCCTCACGGACAAGGGCATAGGCTTCTACCAATAAATCATCCAAGGTTTCTCCCTGGGCAAGGCGCTGGCGAAACTCTTCTGTTTTTGCAGCCATTTCCCCATCACTGAGGGTAGCCATCTCTTCTTTGAGGGCATTGATTTGGCTTAAAAGTCTCTTGACCTTTCTCAGTTGTCTTTTCTGATACAAACGATTAAGCACCATCATCCTCCTCAATAGTAAATGAAGCAAAATCAAGAGCCTCAAAGCCTGCACTAATCAAGGAAAGTCGATAAGTGTAGGCCGTTTCAGGGTAGGTGAAGGTAAAGGAAAATTGCCTTTCAATCTTCTCCTCTATGATTTCCTCATAACGGTTTAAAAAGATCAGTTTGAGATAGAGGCCATTGACCGGTTGAACCCGCATCTTCATAGATAGACGGTAGGTATGCTTTTTCTTGAGAAGAGGGAGGCTTGGTTGACTTCTGGTAGCCTGGTAATTGACACTGGAAAACCAAGTTTTAAGGGTTTCACCTGAAGCCAACAAAGGATTTTTCAGGGTAACATGACCATCTGCATGATAGGTGATCTGGCTACCATAAAGATAAGTAGCTCCCATCTCGCCCCACCTAATATCCTCTCTCTTTATGATAATCATGTTTCACCTCTTCCGTATTCTTCTAGTATCATCTTGTAAAAATGAATAAACCAAGCAACGTTTGTTCCTGTATCATCATTGTGTCGACCTGCTGTCCCTTTTGACAAGATCTTAGCGCCTGTCTGGCAAAGTGTCTCTACTAGCTGGTCATAGGCTCCACTATCCATATCCTCGTCCTTCATGTAAGAAAGGCCGAAGGTTGTCTGTGAAAAATCAGCTTTTTTAAATTGGGTCCAAAAACGTTGGTCCAACTCCTTCATGTCCTTTTGGCTCACTCCTCCTGTCTGAAGGTGCAAAACATCAAAGCTAGTCGGAAAGACTCCTGGAGCCTCTAGTCGGCCCCGCTGTGCGATGGTTCCTAGATTTGTCAGAGGTTTTCCTACTACGATTCCTTTGGGCTCAAAGTGAGAACCATAATAGAGGGCTGGGAAGGTTCCCATGGATAGCCCAGATAAGATCAAGTCACTTCTATCCAAACCTAAATAGTCTAAATAGTACTGGATGGTTGCTTGAATCTTATCTTCCAATTCCTCACTTCCTAGGTAAAAGGCTCCACCCTCTAATCGAGGGTCCGAAAAGAGGAGAAAGGGGCATCTGAGATTCTTCATCATCCAGTAACCCTCAAAGCCTTCTGCAGGACGGTAACCTGAGAAATAAACAGCAAGTGGTGGTTTGAAATCTCCCGGGTGAAAGAAATAGTTGATTTCTTCACGTTTTTTGTCATGTAGGATATTGCCTCCGAGAACAAACTTTCCAAACTGTTTCCGGCTCCAGCGTTGATGAAGATTGCCAATTTTGACTTTTCCCTGACCACACGCTTCAAGAGAAATGCTCAGATAAGCATCGTAGTCTTGTTCCACGACAATTGCTGGGGCAAAGTCTTCCTCCTCAAGGAGAATTTCCTGACTAATCTCTGAGATAGATCCTGCTGGGAACTTTCGCAAACGCAGGCGCAAGTCTACCGTCCCAGTCTTTTCATATTCGAGCCAAAGTTCGATTGGCGAGTGGGCTTGGGCAGACTGATTATAGGCCCAATAGGCTAGCTGGGTATAGTTCTTGCCAAAATCACCTTCTAACTCCAGATGCTCAAATCCTTGATAGGAGACAGAGCCTTGAAAACTCGGGTGAATCCGTATCGTAGCTGGACTCAGCTTGTCCCCATAACCACCTTCAAAGAGGGAGGTGGAAAGATCTCGAACAAAGCCCTGTCGGTCTGACAGGTCCATCGCTTGCATGCAGTACTGTTTGATGAGGTTTTGAATATCTTCATCCTGACTTGCAAACTGTTCTGGATAGAAAACCGTATAGGGTTCTAAGCTAGATGTAAAAGGCAACAAATCTACTAGGTAGGTTCCATCCGTAAGGATGACAGCATGAAAGTGCTCTAAGTCATTCTCATCCATGATTTCCTGGATGGCAGACGGTGTATTGGGAAGGACATGGTACCAGTCTAGTTGGGCTGGTAGGGCAAGTGTATCTCGCCAATCCTCTGGACCGATTTGCAAGATCTTATACTTCTTTTCCATGAGTCACCTCCTCCAGCCACTTTTCTAGTTTGATTAGGAATTGCTCCCCAGTGTGTTCCTTTATCTTTTCAATCGAATGAATCAGAGCATCATTCCACACCTGCAGGCTATCGAGATAGTAATGGGCCGCTTGGGTAAAATCAGCTATGTTTTCCAACAGATAGCCATTTTTTTTATGACTAACATACTCAGTTTTGACCTTGTTGATCTGAGGGATACCAGCACTAATCCCCGCTATCTGGGTATAAAGGAGAGGCTGACTGTTCAGATCGACAATCAAACGAACAAATTCCAACTGCTTGATTAACTCCGATTCATCCTTCATATTGACAAACGAATAGCGCATGGCCTGATGGCGATTATCCTCAAGCGGATTCTCAGCTCCTTGGTAATCAACTTCCTTCTCCAGTTTCTGGTCTGGAAATCTCTCTGCAATCATCTCTGCAACACGTATTTCCAACTGCCTCACTTCTTCTTGATCGGCAGCAAAGGCTCCAAAGATCAGCTCTGTATCCTTGTTTTCAGAAAGGAAATGTAGGACCTGGTAGAGAGCTTGATCCTCTATCCCTTGTTCAAAATCAAGTTGATAGTAGAGGAGCGACTCTTTCCGAGTCTGGCTCTTTCCCAGCTCCAAGCGGGTATCAAAAGGCGATAAATGACGAAACTTCGTTGCTTGTTCTGAAAAGACAGACTGAGCCAAGTGCAAGGTGTCCTCTCTGTCGACCAGAACAAGGTCCACTTTAGGCAACAAATCCGCCAGTTGCAGTAATTGTTCTTGAGGATTTCGTCCGATAAAAAGACTGAGAACCTTAGTTGTTTGGTGAGGAACTCGATCTAAAAGGAAAGCATTGTGCTGGTCACATGCAGGCAGAAAATAGGTCGCTTCTTTCTCAGGGAGTTGAGACAATCTCTTCTCAAAAAACTCAGCAATCAATTCTCCCATATCTTGGTATGCCTCTTTTTGGAAACGAAAAGCAAAGATAGGATTGATCTCAATACGACCCCCATCTTGCAAGTACTCTCTAAACTGCCACAGTCCCTTGGGATTGAGGTAGTCTTGGTAGATCGCTTGACCATCTTCGTAATAAATCACACTGGAAACCAGCCCCCGATCATCCATTAGGTAGTTGGCAGACAAGAGTCCATTTTCTTCGAAATACTGAATCGTACTGATAAAACCTTCTATCCCATGCTCCACCTGAGCATAGCGCTTTCCATTCCTCAAAATCAAAATGGTAAAGGGACTATAAACAAACTCACATCCCTCTTCCCACTCAATATCTCTGACTTGCAAAACCTGTGGTCGAATCTCGTGAAAATCCTGTAGGTCATCAAAAAGGGAATAGACCTGCGCTTCTAAAATGCCATGGCGATGGAGAAAATAGCGCAAATGAGGCTGATAAGACAAGAGCAGGACTTGAGCAGGAATCCCTTGACGTTGCATCAAGCGAATCTGATTGAAGGTGTCATCAAATTCTAGCTTAAAATGAGAAAAATACCAAGGTGTCAGATCGACATGCCAAGGACGATCCTTGCCATACCAAGCTGGGATAAAGTAATACATCAAAACCTCCTAGAATAGTGGTCTATACGTTTCATTTAGTCTGAGTGCCTGCAATTCGTCATGAATCGTAAACAGCATGCCACTCAAAATTAAAAAGAGTCCAGGAATCATGCTGACTTTTAACAATCCTTCATCTTTTAAGACAAATAGCATCGGAAGTCCAGCCAGGGTGACGTTAAAAACCCCACCTATCAGAGCAAATCGCAAAACCAAACGATTAATAAAGCGACTCGTATCCTCACCGGGATAGACTCCGTAGATATAATCACCTGATTGTTTCATCCGATCTGCGATTTGTTCGCCACTCACATTAACAAAGGCAAAGGCAATGCTAAAGACAAAAAGAATAAGAATATAGGCATAGATCCATAAGGGTTTCCCCATAGCATATTGCTCTAAAATAGCAGGATAGAGGGGATTGTCCTTATCCAGATATTGAAGCAAAATCAAGAGATAAGAAGGCAAGCCCATGAGACTCATCACATACATATAAGGCATGCCCCCCGCAGGATTGAGCATGATTTCTAGATATGAATAGCGTTTAAAGCGAGAATGGAGCCCAATTTTGTTAATAGGGATGCGGTATCTTGCCCGATAAAACAAAACGACTAGGTAGGTAAAAATCAGCCCAAGCACTACTAAGAGGAAAAGTATCCAAGGGGAGACTTTATACACTTGAATCGACTGGATGATGTCCTGTGGGAGAGAAGCCACCATACTCGCAAGGAGAATAACGACAGGGCCTCCAACTCCGATAATCGCATTGATGTCCGATAGCCAAACTAAGAAGAAGGTCCCCGCTACCAAGAGGCTGGTATTGAGAAGAAAGACCAAGAAGGGGTTGTAAGGGGATTGAACAGGAAGATTTGTAGTCAAGGCCAAAGCCTGAATCAAAGCAATCCCTAGCGTCACATACATTTTCCGTCTATCTTGAACCTCTGAAGGAACAGAGTTTAGGCCTAATTTCTTTGAAAAAGAAAACATCTGCCACAAGATCATAGCTGACATCCAAGGTGAAAGCCCAATGGAAAAAATGGAGAGGCTCCGAAGATTTCCGCCAGTCAGGGCTACTGAAAAGTCCAGATAGGCTGTACTTCCTCCGAGAAAATTCCGACTATTGAGGTCAACAAAGGGAAGAGCGATGCGACTTCCGAGCACATAAATAAAGAGCAAAAACAGGGTACGCATCCCTTTTTTTACTGCAATTGATGAAATAAACTCTCTCACTAGCTTCTCCTTTTTATTTTTTCATCTTTCTATCTATCGTCATGTTATATAGGATCAATCCAGCACTCCCCTCTTATCCTTTTTAAAGCTTTGTCTCAATTTTCGTGAAGTTTATCGTCTAGATAAGCCTTCAAGGCAGCCACCATTTCCTCTGGTCTGTCTGCTGGGAAAATACCTGCATAAGCACTTTCAGGCAGTTCTTGAGCCTTGGTATTGCCAAAGGTCAAGATTGGTTTATCAAAGCGTGAGACATAGTCATAAACGACACTTAGTTTTTTATCATGGTTAATATCGAGGTAGACATCTGCCTGCTGAATCAGTCTCTCAACCAAGAGGGGGAAGGTGTTGGGATAGAGGGTAACATTTTCAAAACGCGATAAGAGCATGAGTTCAGGTGCCATCATCGTATAGGCTGCAATGTAGAAATGCACCTTAGGCAGGGCTTGAACGAGATAATCGATTTTCTCTAGACACCAAGAATTAGTTAGGGTGACACAAGTCATCACTGGCTGGTAAACTGCGACTGGATAGGCAAGGCCAGCCTGACGCCATTTCTCAGTGATGGTAGACCACTCCATCAGATGATAGTGCCACCAGATCTCACGCAAACGCCCAACCGAATAAGTGTTCCAAGGCTTGTCTGGAGATAGATAATGCAAGATTGCCGGCAGAGGCTCCAGAGGAATATCGAAGATAAATTCATGTCCATGTAAGGCAGCCCCACTGTCAAAGCCTATCTGGAAATTATAGCAATGGTCTAAAGGAATGTAGCTGTCTTGAAAGAGCATATTGAGAATGGACTGGTCTCCCTCACTCACATGCTGGTGTTCTCGATCAGTCAGCTCAACTAGCTTTTGTCTTACAGCTTCTGCTCGCCATTTCTTGTTATTGATCAAGAGAACACCTGCATTAAAGCCAATCCCAGCTCCAAAACAAGATGCTGCTGCAGCCAGATAGTTGTCTCCCAAGTCCATTTCAAAGAGAGGTGTCAAATCAGCCGTCACTACCAGATCACTGTCCAAGTAAAGAACCTTGTCCTCTTCGACAAAATCAGGGATAAAATAACGGGCAAAGGTCATGTGATTGATATGGGGCAATTTGTTGCTCCAATTCATCTGAAACTGGGGACCAAGCATCTTGACATCCACCAGATCGCCACCCATTTGCTGTAATTTAGGTCTGAGGGCACTGAACCACTCTTTAGGAATATCTTGGTTAAAGATATATACCTTGACATGGCTGTTATGGTAGCAGAGAGACTTGAGCGCCGTTTCAATCTGGCGAATGTAGGCATAATCTCCTGCGAAAATAACAGAATGTTCTTTCATTCTCTCTCCTTTATGTAACATTATTTTGATAAGTCAGCCACGATTTGGCTTGTATAGGTTTCATCTTCGATAAATTCAATATCTTGATCAAAATTATACTCCGCAGTATGCTTATGGTTAAATTTGATTTTGGTTTTTGCTCCCATCTTCATCCACTCATACTCAGAATCTATATGACCAATATCAAGTACCTGATAGCCTTTTTTCGTTAGGCGATAGGCCAGTACTTTAGCAGTAGGACCCAGCATACAGAGAATCAAGCGTCCATTTGCGTGTTTATAAATTTCCTTTTCGATTTCGTCAACACGTGAATAAGCACTATGTGACGGGCAAATGATTCGCTGAATCGACTTAGCATCAGCAAAGAGATCATTCCCTACACCCGAACGTGAAGTTGCACCTTCTATCAAGAGAAGATCACGTCCCTTCCATATAGACTTCAGCTTAGCAAATTGCTCGTTTGCTTGCGTTTTATCTTCAAAATCAATATACGGGCGTGAAACAAAGGTCGATCCATACCATGAATCACTAGACAAAGATTGATAAAAATCCGCATAGTGATCCAAATGAATTTTCCAAAAATCAATAGCCCACCAAGTAAAAATAAAGCGATTCTGGAAGATATCTGGCAGACATATTACGGTGTCTTCGCTAGAGGGAAGAGAAATAATCTCTCTCATTGTACTTACTAATTCTTCATCATAATCTTGATAAGGGATTGAATGCCCTGCAAGGAGATTGATTTCCCCATCCCCAAAACGGATCAAAGAAGCATTGTTTTTAATAACATAGTCAAGGGTTCCATCAATCCCTTTAACTTCGGGAAACTTACTCTGTTCTTTTAAAGCATTTCCTGCCAGCATCAATCGAAGGTCTGCCAGCATCTGTTCTGGATGTTCGCTAGAATACAATCGTTGACCATGACAGCCGTTTTGAGATTTATAAAAAGCTAACATTGGTTTGGAAAGACTTGCAATTTCTGCCACAATATCACTTGTCGAATTCTCCAAGTTAATATCGAGGTAGACATCCATCTGGTTTTTAAGTCTCTCAAACTCATCTCTAGAGATGGCAGGATACAGATAAATATTCTCATGTTTCTGAGATAATGCATATAGTTTTGATCCCATATCCGTCCAAGCAGCGATGTGAAAAGCGATTTCAGGACACTCGGTTGCCAAATTTCCTAAACCTTCCAATTCTTGAGAGGCTGTAAAGGTCAAAGCATGAAATTGTGGTTTTAGATTTTTCGTAAATCTACCATTTTGCTGATAATCTTGAATCGCTTCTATCATCCCAGCTGCAGAATCTACCACTATTTGCCCGTATTCTCCATGTTTAGTCGACAAAAAAGAAAGAATAGGCACATCATTTTTTTGCATTTGTTCTAAAACAGACTGAACCTCTTCCCCATGATTGATATCTAAATATAGATTAGCTTTTTGTTCCAATTGATGTAAAACAGGCGGAACTATTTGAGGATATAGGCGGACATTTTCATGAACAGATAATGCTACTAATTTTCCTCCCATATCCGTCCAAGCTGCAATATGAAAAATGATTTCTGGAAGACTGACTACTAATTGGTGAACGGCTTCTAATTCTTGTGAATTTGTCACGATCAAACAACTGAAAGGCTCTCTCTTGGATGAGTTTAGTTGAAATTCTCCCAAATGGTGTTGCAACATTTGAGTCCAATCCATGTCATGCACCTGCCACCACAACTCTCTATATCGATTTGCAATTAAAGTGGTCCATGGTTTTCGATAGGTCGTATAATGGATAATCACCGGAGACTGAACCTCTTCTAAATGCCCCTCCCAGTTATTATAAAAGGCAACAACATCATGTCCCACTTGAAGATTAAAGGAACGATCCAATTCTAGCCATTTTTCTTTACACACCTGGTTAATAATCGTTTGATCTCCATTAAAATCTAAAAAGCGCCCCTCTTCTATCTCTTTTTGCATAAACTGACTTTGATGAACAAGTTTGATTTCTAGATTTTCCTCTCTCCACTTGGCATTATTGATCAGCATAACACCCGTATTAAAGGTGATACCATCTGTATCCGTGACAGCCGCTAACAACTGATCTCCTAGATTTATTTCCCACAAGTCATCCAAAGGAGAATTGACAATCAAGTCACTATCTAAGTATAAAACCTTGTCTTCTCCAATGAGGCTAGGGATAAAATAACGAGCATAAGCTATCTGGCTAATATGATTTTGAGTCCCCCAATTTTGGAAAATATTGTCCTGAGGTAACTTTACATCAATCACATCGCCTCCTAGGAGACGTGCTATTTTTCTTGGTTTTCGAAACCAATCTGGCATGATGTCTTGATTCAAAATATAGACATTTACATTTTTATTATGATAGAAAATTGATTTTAATGTCGTCTCTAATTGAGACAGATAATTCGAATCCCCTGCCATTACGATTGTTTTTTTCATCTGTCTTCCTACCTTACTCCCAGTTGAAAAATAGCCTCAACCAAGATTTTTTTCGTAAAATATCCCTCTTTTAATAAATAACTAAACATTTCGATACGCGTTGTCATATCACGGTATTCTTCCTCAGTTATAGATGAGACAAGCTGACTCGCTTCTTCTAGAGTATCAACCGCAAAGCCCAAGCCCTGTTCAACAATAAACTGCATCGTTGAAAGATTTTTGGGAACAATAACAGGAATTCCAGCAGCTAAATAAGTACTAACTTTATGAGAAAGATTCATTCCATAATAGTCTCTATTTTCTCCTGGATTTTCAGTAGTCCCCCATACCAAACCAAATCCTCCCTTTGAAAGTTCTAAAAGGAGTTCCTCATCTCGCTTCCAGCCTTCTATTATAAAAGTTGGTGCTTGATTTTTTCCGATTGGTTGATTTGAAAAGACTCTCAAAGGGATTGGGTGGGACCAATTTAGCAATCCTGGAAAGCGTTCCAAACTGCCTGCAAAGAAAATTTCTCTTTTGAAGATTGGCTTATAGAGCGCTAAAGAATGAGGGTGATCCCACATCCCTTGGATCAGTATTTTGGGATTTTCTAGCCCTTCCTCAAGCAATCGTTTCTTCATCTTTTCAGAAGGTACTATCAATACATCTGCCTGCTGGTACAAATAAAGATAATCCTTCATAAGGTAGTAGTTACTATCAAACATTAGAGGAACAACGTCATGAATAAAAAGAACCAACTTAACTTGCATGTCTTTGAGTTTATCAATAAATAGGCGATCAAACTCAACGCCATTCCATGTAGGTGACTGAAAAACAACAATATCTCCGATAGAAACGCTCGACATAATGCCATCTATTCGTTTGTTCATTTCAGAGTTGCTATCTGCTGTGATAGGATAAAAATAAACTCCTAGTTCACGAAAACCTAAAGTTGAGGCAATATTTTGGACCGCATTCTGGGCTAAAATGACTGTGCTGTCTCCCGCCATCCCATATAGATTCGTTAGATGTAGTTTCATATTGACCTTTCTAGTCTTTAACTATTTTCTTGGCTTGATTAAAATATCTCCGTTATTATAGACAATACTGTTTGCAGGAATATCTTGACGTATCAAGCAACCGGCTCCAATTACAGTGTTATCACCAATTCGAACACCTTTCAAAATGGTTACATTGCTGCCAATCCAGCAATCCTTCCCCACCATTATGGGAGCCATCTTCCACTCCCACTTTTCAATCCTCTCTGCTGTATAAGTATGATCATGGTCATAAAAACGGACACCTTCTCCAATCATGGTTCCAGATCCGATTTCGATGCGGTCAATACAGTTTATACTACAGTAGTTATTCAAAAAGACTCCTTCATAAAGAATAAGCTTTCCAGCAGGTAGTTGAAAACTTTCAAAATTACGGCAAGTAACCCTCTGAGCGACACATAGGCTAGCAGAAGAGCCTATCTCAAAGGAATTCCATACGCCTTCCTGATAAATACGGTCCAAGTCATTTACGGTGATATGAGGCTGATTCAAACAATCTAAAATCGCCTCAACCATTGCTTGAGGAGTAGAGGAAGAATAGCATTCTTGTCCTTGTTGACCATGCATAGTATTATCAAAAGCAAGAACTCTCTTGCCAGCCTGAGAAAACCGTGCCACCACCTGATCTACTTCTTCATAATGGTTGATATCCAGTAACACATCACAAACTCTCATCAAAAAAGAAATACTAGCTTCATCAGTTACTGTATGTAAGCGCACATTTCCCTTTGATTGTAATTCTAACATTCTATCTGAAAATACAACGGGAGCTGCAATATGAAAGCAAACTTGTGGGAGCTGGTCCAAGAGATACAGCAAGTGTTCAATCTGGTCACTAACAGTTAAAATTAAAGCATCACCAATCATCTTCAGCTCCATCCCCTTGCACATTCTCTCAGTTTTTCAATCATATCTCCGACTTGATCTGTCTGATACGTTAGCTGCCCCATATCTATCGTTTTAGTATTTTCAAAAGCCAAGACTGGTTTTCCATTTTCTGTAAAATATTCTAAAAATTCTTCCGTCTTTTCCCCGTGATTGATATCCAAAAGAACTTGACAGTCCTCTTTTAGCTCTCTATCCAAATCAACTAAATAGTGGATTCCTGAATAGAGAGTGACATTCGGATACCGAACTATTTGTGCTAGGGAGTCACTGACCAATACTCGTGCTGCAATTTTAAATTGAATCTCTGGTAAGGATTGAACCAATGTTTCAATTTGTTCAATATGGTCTGAGGCTGTATAGGTGAGACAAGTGAACGGTTCCTTTATCGGATAAAGGTGAGATTTTTGTAATGGATGTAAATGATGATTTTGTCCCAATTCTGTCCATTCAAGCCCATGGTAGTACCACCAAACATCTCGATAGGTTTGTGCCGCCAAATCTTTCCACGGTTTCCTATGGGAAAGATAATGAATAATAGTAGGATAATCCTGACCTACAGGCAACTGATAATCAGTGAACTGCTTATGAATGACAATATGATTATAATCAAAATCCAATTCCAACCATTTATGTTCAAAAAGCATATTTAAGATACTCTGATCCGCCTGATCAACCTTATCATGCCATTCATTGGTCAAATCAATCAACCTTTGAGTCATACTTTCTTGCTTCCACAAATCATTATTAATTAAGAGAACACCTGCGTTAAAGATTTCCCGACCGAAATAGGCTCTACCTCCAAAATCTCTAACAGCAGCCAAAGGATAACCTTGTAAGTCTGTTGCAAACAATTCATCAAGATTTCTCGTTACAACTAAATCACAGTCCAAGTAGAGGGCCTTGTCTTCTTGCACGAAATCAGCTATAAAATAGCGTAAAAAAACAGTGTAACTAATATCTGTCTTATACCTTGAAATCTGCTCGGATGTCACCCTACAATTGATAATTTCTGAATCAAACTTCTCTATGCGCTTATTTAATTGCTTAATCCATTCATTAGGAAAATCGCTATTAATCAGATAAAAACGAATCGAGCGATTGTGGTAACAGATAGACTTGATAGTAGTCATTACTTGGTCTACATAGGAATAGTTTGCTGCTAGGACAATGGCTTTCTTTTGTATTTTCTTAGTTTTTTCAAGCTTGTCTAGTAGATATTTTTTTGCCTCAAACTCTTTATAGGTGGGAGTTTCTTCTAAGCCACTGACCTTCCCATTAGAAAGACTCCCTTCTAACATCTGACGATAAATAGTTAAATGTTTTTCTAAAGGATATCCTAGACTAGCTAATAAAGTGATACGTTCAGACATAGCATCAACCAAGGCATGCATCCACTTTTCTGTCCAAGAACTGGATAAACTATTATTTCTGATGCGATAAGAATAGATTCCATTATGGATATAAACAATCTTTTCTGCCAACAGATAAATCTTTTGATTGAGGTAACCATCCTCTCCTAATTTACCTATGTCGAAGCGCAACCGCTCGAATAATCCTGCCTTATAGAGTTTACCCCAAGCAGATATCAAAGCAAAACTCTTCATTTCTTGGGATTCATATAAGTTCTCAAATATGGAAACATTATCATATACCCTCTCGTAATAGGAGTCTCCTGATATATGAAAGTAGAACATTCCTTCACTTTCGTTGAAAGAATAGTAATTCCCAACTGCAATATCAGCCTGATACTCTGTTATTTTTTTGTATAGGGTTTCTACATAATTTGACTCAATCCAATCATCTGAGTCAACAAAAGTTACGTAATTTCCAGACATATTATTCAGACCGGTGTTTCGTGCGGCAGAAATACCAGCATTTTCTTGTTCTATATAGATAATTCGGTGATCCATTTCTGAAAATTCTTTACAAATCTCACCTGAAGCATCCGTAGAACCATCATTAACGACAACAATCTCAATATTTTTATATGTTTGAGCAATAATACTATCTAGGCATTTTCTTAGATAGCTTTCCACATTGTAAACCGGTACAATGACCGTTATTTTATCATCCACTAGCGATTTTCTCCTTATATTTATTATACAATTTTTTAGTCAAAATTTCAGCTATATAATAGTAAAAACCCCTTGAAAATTCTAATTTTTCAAGGGGTTTCTATGATTTATGTGCACGAGTTAGTTTAGCCTAAATTTATAGGTTATCTTACTCTTCTTCATCACGTTTACGGCGTTTCGCAACCAATCCAATACCTGTAACTGCTGCTAAAGCTCCTAAAAGCACGGATGTTTTGGAAGCTTCTGTACCTGTATTCGGCAATTGCTGTCTAGTCTTACCTGCTGACTCTGATGCACTCGCTGACGTGCTGGCACTTATTGAAGCACTCGTTGAAGCAGAGATGCTCGCTGACGTACTTGCACTTGCTGAAGCACTTGTTGAAGCGGACTCACTTGCCGATGTGCTTGCAGAAACTGAAGCACTTGTTGAAGCAGATACGCTCGCTGATGTACTTGCGGAAACTGAAGCACTTGTTGAGGCTGATGCACTCGCCGATGTACTTGCACTTGCTGAAGCGCTTGTTGAAGCGGATGCACTCGCTGATGTGCTTGCACTTACTGAAGCGCTCGTTGAGGCTGATACGCTCGCTGATGTGCTTGCAGAAACTGAGGCACTTGTCGAAGCCGATGCGCTTGCTGATGTGCTTGCACTTACTGAGGAACTGGTTGAAGCGGATACGCTCGCTGACGTACTTGCTGAAACTGAAGCGCTCGTTGAAGCGGATGCGCTCGCTGACGTACTTGCGGAAACTGAAGCACTTGTTGAAGCGGATACGCTCGCTGATGTACTTGCGGAAACTGAAGCACTCGTTGAAGCAGACGCACTTGCCGATGTACTTGCGGAAACTGAAGCGCTTGTTGAAGCAGATACGCTCGCTGATGTACTTGCGCTTACTGAAGCACTCGTTGAAGCGGAGACGCTCGCTGATGTACTTGCACTTACTGAAGC
>CAJNCV010000011.1 GCA_905221385.1 bacterium | reverse complement strand
ATCGTCCTTTTCTAATACATTATAGGACTGTCCCACGCTTGATTTCATTGTGGATGGTCTGAGGAGCTTTTCCAAGTGGAGAGGCTGATTTCCCTTCATTTATAGAAGATAAGAATGAAGACTAATTTTAATAAACAGGAATGGGAAAAATAAGAGAACTATGGTATAATAGAATGTAAAGACCTTTTTAGTAAATTTTGAAAGAGTATAACATGAGAAAAATTGTCATCAACGGTGGACGCCCATTACAAGGTGAGATCACCATTAGCGGTGCTAAAAATAGTGTTGTAGCATTAATTCCTGCTATTATACTGGCAGATGATGTCGTCACCTTGGATTGTGTCCCAGATATTTCAGACGTTGCTAGTCTTGTCGAAATCATGGAAATTATGGGGGCGACTGTTAAGCGTTATGAGGATGTCTTGGAGATTGATCCAAGAGGTGTTCAAAACATTCCTATGCCTTATGGTAAAATCAATAGTCTTCGTGCTTCTTATTATTTCTATGGAAGTCTGTTAGGTCGCTTTGGTGAAGCTACAGTTGGACTTCCTGGTGGATGTGATCTGGGACCTCGTCCGATTGACCTTCACCTAAAAGCCTTTGAAGCCATGGGTGCTAAGGTGAGCTATGAGGGAGACAATATGAATTTGTCTGCCCAAGGTAAGGGACTTCACGGCGCAAGTATTTACATGGATACCGTCAGCGTTGGTGCAACGATTAACACTATGATTGCTGCGGTTAAAGCTAAGGGACGTACTGTCATTGAAAATGCGGCTCGTGAGCCGGAAATTATCGATGTTGCTACCCTTTTGAACAATATGGGAGCTCACATTCGTGGTGCGGGGACTGATATTATCATTATTGATGGTGTTGAGAAACTTCATGGAACACGCCACCAAGTCATTCCAGACCGCATTGAAGCAGGAACCTATATTTCACTTGCTGCAGCGGTTGGTAAAGGAATTCGCATTAACAACGTTCTCTATGAACACTTGGAAGGTTTTATCGCCAAACTAGAAGAAATGGGCGTTCGCATGACAGTCTCTGAGGACAGTATCTTCGTTGAAGAACAGTCTGATTTGAAGGCTATTAATATCAAAACAGCTCCCTATCCTGGGTTTGCAACCGATTTGCAACAACCAATCACCCCACTTTTACTAACTGCTCAAGGTCGTGGTACTATTATTGATACCATTTACGAAAAACGTGTCAACCATGTCTTTGAGTTGGCAAAAATGGATGCGGATATTACGACTACAAATGATCACATTATCTACAACGGTGGTCGTAACTTACACGGGGCAAGTGTAAAGGCTACAGACTTGCGAGCTGGTGCTGCCCTTGTCATCGCTGGCTTGATGGCTCAAGGCCAGACTGAAATTACGAATATTGAGTTTATCCTTCGTGGCTACTCAGATATTATTGAAAAATTGCGTAGTCTTGGAGCGGATATTACACTCGTTGAAGACTAAGCCGTTGAGGTGATTATGAATATTTGGACCAAATTAGCAATGTTTTCTTTTTTTGAAACGGAGCGCTTGTATTTGCGTCCTTTCTTTTTTAGTGACAGTCAAGCGTTTTTCGAGATTGCTTCAAACCCTGAGAATTTACAGTTTATTTTTCCCAGTCAAGCAAGTTTGGAAGAAAGTCAGTACGCACTTGCTAACTATTTTATGAAGAATCCTCTAGGTGTTTGGGCAATTTGTCTCCAGGGAAATCAGGAAATGATTGGTTCCATTAAATTTGAAAAGATTGATGAAATCAAAAAAGAAGCAGAGATTGGCTATTTCTTAAAAAAAGATTCTTGGTCACAAGGTTTTATGACAGAAGTAGTTACCAAACTTTGTCAGCTTTCATTTGAAGAATTTGGTCTAAAACAATTATCCATCATCACCCATCTGGAGAATCAAGCTAGTCAAAAAGTAGCCTTAAAATCGGGCTTTAACCTCGTCCGACAGTTTAAGGGGAGCGATCGCTATACACGAAAAATGAGGGACTATCTTGAATTTCGATACATAAAAGGAGAATTCAATGAGTAAACACCAGGAAATCTTAAGTTATCTGGAAGAGCTACCAATAGGAAAACGTGTCAGCGTTCGTAGTATTTCCAATCACTTGGGTGTCAGTGATGGAACAGCCTACCGAGCTATCAAAGAAGCTGAAAATCGTGGAATTGTAGAAACCCGTCCTCGTAGTGGAACCATTCGTGTCAAATCTCAGAAAGTGGCTATTGAGAGACTAACCTATGCTGAAATTGCAGAAGTAACTTCCTCTGAAGTCTTGGCTGGTCAGGAAGGGCTTGAGAGAGAGTTTAGTAAATTCTCTATTGGGGCTATGACAGAGCAAAATATCCTGTCTTATCTCCATGATGGTGGTTTGTTAATTGTCGGAGACCGTACTCGTATTCAACTTTTAGCCCTAGAAAATGAAAATGCGGTCCTCGTAACCGGTGGATTTCATGTGCACGAGGATGTACTGAAACTTGCTAATCAGAAAGGAATTCCTGTTTTACGAAGCAAGCATGATACCTTTACAGTAGCGACCATGATCAACAGAGCTCTCTCAAATGTTCAAATCAAAACCGATATTCTGACAGTTGAAAAGCTCTATCGTCCTAGCCATGAGTATGGTTTTTTGAGAGAAACAGACACAGTAAAAGATTATCTAGACTTGGTTCGTAAGAACAGAAGTAGTCGTTTCCCAGTCATTAACCAACACCAAGTGGTTGTGGGTGTTGTTACCATGCGTGATGCAGGGGACAAATCACCCAGCACAACGATTGATAAGGTGATGACGCGCAGCATTTTCGTGACAGGCTTAGCGACCAATATTGCCAATGTCAGTCAACGAATGATTGCAGAAGACTTTGAGATGGTTCCGGTAGTGAGAAGCAATCAAACTTTGCTCGGAGTTGTAACGAGACGAGATGTCATGGATAAGATGAGTCGTTCTCAGGTTTCAGCCTTGCCGACTTTTTCAGAGCAAATCGGTCAAAAGTTGTCTTATCATCACGACGAAGTTGTGATTACAGTTGAACCCTTTATGCTTGAGAAGAACGGAGTTTTGGCAAATGGTGTTCTTGCTGAAATTTTAACTCACATGACACAGGATTTGGTGGCAAATAGCAGACGCAATTTAATCATTGAGCAGATGCTGATTTACTTCTTACAAGCTGTTCAGATTGATGATACTTTGCGGATTCAGGCACGTATTATTCACCACACGAGACGTTCGGCTATTATTGATTATGATATTTATCATGGTCATCAGATTGTATCAAAAGCAAACGTTACAGTTAAAATCAATTAGAATCTAGGAGAAAAAATGATAACTTTAAAATCAGCACGTGAAATCGAAGCCATGGACAAGGCTGGTGATTTCTTAGCAAGTATCCATATCGGCTTACGTGATTTGATTAAGCCAGGCGTGGATATGTGGGAAGTTGAAGAGTACGTTCGTCGACGTTGTAAAGAGGAAAATTTCCTTCCTCTACAGATTGGCGTGGATGGCGCTGTCATGGATTATCCCTATGCCACTTGTTGCTCTCTCAATGACGAAGTTGCTCATGCTTTTCCACGTCATTACATCTTGAAAGATGGAGATTTGCTCAAGGTTGATATGGTTTTGGGAGGGCCGATTTCCAAATCAGACCTCAATGTATCTAAACTCAACTTCAACAATGTTGAGCAAATGAAAAAATACACTCAAAACTATACTGGCGGTCTAGCAGATTCATGTTGGGCTTATGCGGTTGGTACACCGTCTGAAGAAGTGAAAAAACTGATGGATGTGACCAAGGAAGCTATGTATATAGGGATTGAGCAAGCAGTTGTTGGAAATCGTATCGGCGATATCGGTGCAGCAATTCAGGAATATGCCGAAAGTCGAGGTTACGGTGTCGTACGTGATTTAGTTGGTCATGGTGTTGGACCAACTATGCACGAAGAGCCAATGGTTCCTAACTACGGTGTAGCAGGTCGTGGACTCCGTCTCCGTGAAGGAATGGTACTAACCATTGAACCCATGATCAATACTGGAGACTGGGAAATTGATACAGATATGAAGACTGGCTGGGCTCATAAGACTATAGATGGCGGCCTATCTTGTCAATATGAACACCAGTTTGTGATTACCAAAGACGGCCCTGTTATCCTGACCAGTCAAGGTGAAGAAGGAACTTATTAAAATGAAGGGAGCTTAGCTCCTTTTTTTATATTCAGTTTAGATAAAATAGACAAGCGTAGCAAAGTTGTCACAAATTTTTTCTTTTGTAGTAAAATAGGATTAGAATTTTGTGAAAGTAGGTAATTCGTTGGAGTCGATTATATTTCTAGTATCTGTTTTTTTAGCAGGTATCCTGTCCTTCTTTTCACCCTGTATCTTTCCTTTGCTACCTGTCTATGCTGGTATTTTACTGGATGATCAGGGAAATTCGAAAAGCTTTCGCTTTTTTGGAAGAGACGTTGCATGGTCTGGTTTAATTCGAACCTTGTGCTTTATTGCAGGAATCTCCCTTATTTTCTTTATTTTAGGATTTGGAGCGGGATTCCTAGGGCACATGCTCTATGCTGACTGGTTTCGTTATGCTATGGGAATAGTCATTATTCTTTTAGGGCTTCACCAGATGGAAATCGTGCATTTCAATAAACTGGAAGTGCAAAAAACAGTCACCTTCAAAAAATCACAGTCGAATCGCTATCTGTCAGCATTTTTGCTTGGGATAACCTTTAGTTTTGGTTGGACCCCTTGTATCGGACCGGTTTTAAGTTCGGTCTTGGCTCTTGCAGCTTCAGGTGGGAATGGTGCTTGGCAAGGAGCTATACTAACCTTAGTTTACACATTGGGAATGGCCCTACCATTCATTGTTTTGGCCTTGGCTTCGGGTTGGATTATGCCTTATTTTAGTAAATTAAAACCCCATATGATTCTACTAAAGAAAATCGGGGGAGCTTTGATTATTTTGATGGGATTATTATTAATGCTAGGGCAGTTAAATGCCTTGTCAGGAATTCTTGGATAAAAGGAGAAAAAAATGAAAAAAGTTATTTTTGCTGGATTGAGCCTCATGTCTCTATTCTTGTTGATTGCTTGTGGTGAAAAAGAGACCAAACAGACAAGCAGTCCCAAACAGCCTGCTGTACAACAAATCGCAGTCGGTAAGGATGCTCCAGACTTCACCTTGCAGTCTATGGATGGCAAAGAAGTCAAGTTATCAGACTATAAAGGGAAAAAGGTTTATTTGAAATTCTGGGCTTCTTGGTGTGGACCATGTAAAAAAAGCATGCCTGAGTTGATGGAACTAGCTGCCAAACAAGATCGAGACTTTGAAATTTTGAGTGTCATTGCACCTGGTTTACAAGGTGAAAAAACAGTTCAAGACTTTCCAAAATGGTACCAAGAACAAGGTTACAAGGATATTCCAGTTCTATATGATACGCAAGCAACTACCTTCCAAGCCTACCAAATTCGTAGTATTCCAACAGAATACTTGATTGACAGTCAAGGTAAAATCGGAAAAATCCAATTTGGTGCTATTAGCAATGCTGATGCAGAAGCGGCTTTTAAAGAAATGAAATAAAGAAAAAATCGCGATTGTTCGCGATTTTTTTATAGTTTTTCGTTGATAAAGCGGATAAATTGATTCCACCAAACCTTCAAAAAGAAGGCTTTTTCTACTTTCTTTTCAGAAACCATTTCAAAAGATGGTTTGTCGGAAGTGAGATAGCCTTGGCCGATCAAATCCTGATCATCATAGGTTAGGGTACCGACAACCTTGCCTTCTTCCAGTGGAGCTATTTCTGGTGTGGTTTTCGGTGTGAATTGGAGAGCAGGTGTAGTACCGCTTCCGATGCGTTGGACGATGGAAATGTCTGACTTAGCAACGGCTGCAACGCTATCTTCTTTCCCGTCAAGAACTGTCACTTTACTATCTTTGTATGCTTCACCTTTCTGGACGACAGTTTTTAAGGCAAAGTTTGCAGAAATATAATCTAAAAGTGCAGAAGTTGCGGTAAAACGTGCATAAGGGTTGGTATCTTGTTGATCTGCATTTAAAACAACCGTAATGATACGCATCCCTTTCTCAACAGTTGTTCCAACGAAAGAAGCACCAGCTTTGTCAGTAGTACCTGTCTTTAGTCCATCAATACCACCACGATAAGCAGGCATTCCTTCCAACATATAGTTGGTTGAGTGGATTTCAAGTCCTGCAAAGGTAGAAGTTGGCTTTTTGGTGATTTCCAAAACTTGAGGATAATCTCGGATGAGGTTACGAGCGACTATTGCAACGTCGTAGGCACTCAACTTGTTTTCATCGTCTTTTTTAGAACCAGGATAGATGTTATCGCCTAGGGTCTCATTATTTAAACCAGTAGTGTTTACAATAGTTGCATCTTGGATTCCCCATTCAAGAAGTTTTGCCCTCATTTTGTCTACGAAGTCTTTCTCAGAACCAGCAATCTTTTCTGATAGCGCAATCGCAGCACTGTTCGCGCTGGATACCATTGTAGCCTCTAATAGTTGTTCAACAGTATAATTTCGAGCCTCCATAGGGACGTTACTCGCTTCAGAATTGGTTGTAAGCTTGTAAGGATAGTCCGAAATATCAACGGGTGTAGACAGACTGATGGTTCCTTGTTCCAAGGCTTCATAAACCAAATAGACTGTAACAAGTTTCGTAATAGAAGCAATTTCTACAGGTTGATTTGCATCTTTCTCGTAGAGGATTTTTCCAGTTGTAGCCTCGACAGCAATGGCATGTTTGGCAGCAACATCAAAATCTTGCGCAGATACAGTAGGAATGGCTGTGCCAAAAATGATAAGAGTTAGTAAGGATAAAATTATTTTCTTCATAGTAGTTTTATTCTATCACAAAGCGAAAAAATATTCTCGTTTTTATAGTAAAGCCATCTTATCTTTTTGAAGAATTATGGTAAAATAGAAAGAAGGAGGCGCCTATGTTCCGTAGAAACAAGTTATTTTTTTGGACAGCTGAAATTTTACTATTAACTCTTATTTTCTACCTTTGGAGAGAGATGGGAGCGATTGTCACACCTTTTGTGATGGTAGCTAATACCATTATGATTCCATTTTTGCTCGGAGGATTTTTCTATTACCTGACAAATCCCATCGTAACATTTTTAGAAAAGAAATGTAAAGTCAATCGTTTGATAGGTGTGCTCATCACTCTTTGTGCCTTGATTGGTACAATAGTAGTAGGGGTAGTCTACTTGCTACCGATTTTGATTAATCAGTTGACAAGCTTGATTATTTCTAGCCAGAATATCTATAGCCGCTTGCAAGATTTGGTATATGATTTATCAATGAATCCAGTCTTTCAAAATATTGATATCCAAAAGACGATTCAACAGCTAAATCTTTCTTATGTGGATATCCTACAGAATATTCTTAATAGTGTCAGCAACAGTTTAGGTAGCGTTCTCTCAGCCTTGTTTAGCACAGTTCTAATTCTCATTATGACACCGGTCTTTTTGATTTATTTCTTGTTAGATGGTCATAAGTTTCTTCCTATGTTAGAGCGAACGATTTTAAAACATGATAAGTTAAATTTTTCTAGTCTCTTGACCAATTTGAATACGACCATAGCACGTTATATTAGTGGAGTCGCGATTGATGCGGTTATTATTGGATGTTTAGCCTATATTGGTTACAATACAATCGGGTTGAGATATGCTCTAGTATTTGCTATTTTCTCTGGTTTGGCAAATCTTATTCCCTATGTTGGACCAAGTATTGGTCTAATCCCCATGATCATTGCCAACGTCTTTACTGATCCACACAGAGTACTTATAGCTGTAATTTATATGCTGATTATTCAACAAATTGATGGAAATATCCTTTATCCTCGTATCGTTGGAGGGGTCATGAAGGTTCATCCAATCACCATTTTGGTCCTTCTCTTACTTTCTAGCAATATTTATGGTGTTATCGGAATGATTGTGGCAGTGCCAACCTATTCTATCCTAAAAGAAATTACCAAGTTCTTAGCTAAATTATATGAAAACCATAAAGAAGCTAAAGAGCAGGAAAAATCAGAATCAATCTAAAAATCAGGGAGACCTGATTTTTTGATGAAAACAGTACCGTCAAAATGGAAACAAACTTGAAATAATGTTACTGTAAAGAAATAGAAGAGCAGTATTTCATAAGATTCAGATTAATTCACAAAATATGTGTAAAACACTTGCAATTTAGCTGAAATTTGATAAAATAGTAAGGAAAGTTAGACTGTATTGCCTACTGTCTATCTATAAAATATATTTTATTGGAGGCTTTTACTCAAATGGCAAAAGAAAAATACGATCGTAGTAAACCACACGTTAACATTGGTACTATCGGACACGTTGACCACGGTAAAACTACTTTGACTGCAGCTATCACAACTGTATTGGCACGTCGCTTGCCTTCAGCAGTTAACCAACCTAAAGACTATGCGTCTATCGATGCTGCTCCAGAAGAACGCGAACGCGGTATCACTATCAACACTGCGCACGTTGAGTATGAAACTGCAAAACGTCACTATGCTCACATCGACGCTCCAGGACACGCGGACTACGTTAAAAACATGATCACTGGTGCCGCTCAAATGGACGGAGCTATCCTTGTAGTAGCTTCAACTGACGGACCAATGCCACAAACTCGTGAACACATCCTTCTTTCACGTCAAGTTGGTGTTAAACACCTTATCGTCTTCATGAACAAAATTGACTTGGTAGACGACGAAGAATTGCTTGAATTGGTTGAAATGGAAATCCGTGACCTCTTGTCAGAATACGACTTCCCAGGTGACGATCTTCCAGTTATCCAAGGTTCAGCTCTTAAAGCACTTGAAGGTGATACTAAATACGAAGATATCATCATGGAATTGATGGATACTGTTGATGAGTACATCCCAGAACCAGAACGTGATACAGATAAACCATTGCTTCTCCCAGTCGAAGACGTATTCTCAATCACTGGACGTGGTACTGTTGCTTCAGGACGTATCGACCGTGGTACTGTTCGTGTCAACGACGAAATTGAAATCGTTGGTATCAAAGACGAAACTCAAAAAGCAGTTGTTACTGGTGTTGAAATGTTCCGTAAACAACTTGATGAAGGTCTTGCCGGAGATAACGTAGGTGTCCTTCTTCGTGGTATTCAACGTGACGAAATCGAACGTGGACAAGTTATCGCTAAACCAGGTTCAATCAACCCACACACTAAATTCAAAGGTGAAGTCTACATCCTTACTAAAGAAGAAGGTGGACGTCACACTCCATTCTTCAACAACTACCGTCCACAATTCTACTTCCGTACTACTGACGTTACAGGTTCAATCGAACTTCCAGCAGGTACTGAAATGGTAATGCCTGGTGATAACGTGACTATCGACGTTGAGTTGATCCACCCAATCGCCGTAGAACAAGGTACTACATTCTCTATCCGTGAGGGTGGACGTACTGTTGGTTCAGGTATGGTTACAGAAATCGAAGCTTAATTCGATTAAGTTCCCAGAAGAACAATTATTTAAGTCAGACACTAAAAGAATCTTGCCTTGCAAGGTTCTTTTTTTATTCTTGACCTATTTAAAGTGCTCCTACTCTAGCAGTATAATCGTTTTTTTGATATAATAAAGGTTATGGAAATCGAAAAAACCAATCGTATGAATGCGCTTTTTGAATTTTATGCTGCGCTTTTGACAGACAAGCAGATGAACTATATTGAACTCTACTATGCTGATGACTACAGTCTTGCTGAGATTGCTGAAGAGTTCGGTGTCAGTCGTCAAGCTGTTTATGATAATATCAAGCGGACAGAAAAGATTCTAGAAGATTATGAGATGAAATTGCACATGTATTCGGACTACATTGTCCGCAGTCAGATTTTTGACCAGATCTTGGATCGTTATCCTAAGGATGACTTTCTGCAGGAGCAGATAGAAGTTTTAACAAGCATTGATAATAGAGAATAAGAGGAAGAAAAATGGCATTTGAAAGTTTAACAGAACGTTTACAGAACGTCTTTAAAAATCTACGTAAAAAAGGAAAAATTTCTGAGGCTGATGTCCAAGAAGCGACTAAAGAGATTCGTTTGGCCTTGCTTGAAGCTGACGTTGCCTTGCCTGTTGTAAAGGACTTTATCAAGAAGGTTCGTGAACGTGCAGTCGGACACGAGGTCATTGATACCCTTAATCCAGCACAACAGATTATCAAAATCGTTGATGAGGAACTGACAGCTGTTTTAGGTTCTGATACGGCAGAAATTATTAAGTCACCAAAAATTCCAACCATTATCATGATGGTCGGTTTGCAGGGGGCTGGTAAAACAACCTTTGCCGGTAAATTGGCTAACAAACTCAAGAAGGAAGAAAATGCCCGTCCATTGATGATTGCGGCGGATATCTATCGTCCAGCTGCCATTGATCAGTTGAAAACACTTGGACAGCAGATAGATGTACCTGTTTTCGCTCTTGGAACTGAAGTTCCAGCGGTTGAGATTGTTCGTCAAGGTTTGGAGCAAGCCCAAGTCAATCACAACGACTATGTCTTGATTGATACGGCAGGACGTTTGCAGATTGATGAGCTCTTGATGAATGAGCTTCGTGACGTAAAAGCATTGGCCCAACCAAACGAAATTCTGCTCGTAGTTGATGCCATGATTGGTCAAGAAGCGGCCAATGTTGCCCGTGAGTTCAATGCTCAGTTAGAAGTAACTGGGGTTATCCTTACCAAGATTGATGGGGATACACGTGGTGGTGCGGCTTTGTCTGTTCGCCACATCACTGGAAAACCAATCAAGTTCACTGGTACGGGTGAAAAGATTACAGATATTGAAACCTTCCACCCAGATCGTATGTCAAGCCGTATTCTTGGTATGGGGGATATGCTGACCTTAATTGAGAAAGCTTCTCAAGAATACGATGAGCAAAAAGCCCTTGAAATGGCTGAGAAGATGCGTGAAAACACCTTTGATTTCAATGATTTCATCGATCAATTGGATCAGGTGCAAAACATGGGGCCGATGGAAGACTTGCTCAAGATGATTCCGGGTATGGCCAACAATCCAGCCCTTCAAAACATGAAGGTGGATAAGCGTCAGATTGCGCGCAAACGTGCCATTGTATCTTCGATGACACCTGAAGAACGTGAAAATCCTGATTTGTTAAATCCAAGCCGTCGTCGTCGTATCGCTGCAGGTTCTGGAAATACCTTTATCGAAGTGAATAAATTCATCAAAGACTTTAACCAGGCCAAACAGCTCATGCAAGGTGTTATGTCTGGCGATATGAACAAAATGATGAAACAAATGGGAATCAATCCAAATAACCTCCCTAAGAGTATGCCAAATATGGGCGGAATGGATATGTCTGCTCTTGAAGGCATGATGGGACAAGGTGGCATGCCGGATATGTCAGCTCTTGGAGGAGCAGGAATGCCAGATATGAGCCAGATGTTTGGTGGTGGACTCAAAGGTAAAATTGGTGAATTTGCCATGAAACAGTCTATGAAACGCATGGCTAACAAAATGAAAAAAGCGAAGAAAAAACGCAAATAAAAAAGGAAAGCAGAAGTGCTTTCCTTTTTGGTATAAAATATGTGCTTTCTATGATTAGGCAACTTCCTTAATCGAAAAATTACTAAATAGAAAGAGTGATTTCAAATCCTTGCATCCATTCGGATTTTACTGTGATTTCGATTTTTAAAGCATCTGCTAATTGTTTGACCAGATAGAGGCCCATGCCTGTTGATTTTTTCCTTATCTCTCCTGAATCACCTGTAGAGCCTTTTTCAAAGATATGAGGGAGGTCACAAGCTTTAACTCCGCAACCATTATCCCTAATAATCAGACTTGTGCGCCCCTTATCCTTTGACATAGAAATACTGAGTTCGGGCTTGTCAGAGCTGTATTTAAGGGCGTTGGCGAGAATTTGGGAGAGGATAAATTCAAAACTGCGTTGATCAGTGTAGCAGATTCCTTGTATGTTTTCTAGCTGAATCGTAAAATTCTTTTCTTTGAGCAAGGGATCAAAGTTTTCCAAAAGATCTTGGATACACTCTTCTAGGTCAAGGTCTTCAAATAGAAAATCATTTTTCTCACTTTTTACCCTGTAGTAGAATAGGATCTGCGATACATTTTCTTGGATTTGATTTTTCACATAGTCCAATTTAAAAGCTGTATCCTTCGGTAACTGGTCACTTTGGTTGTCCAAAAGGAGGGAAAGAAGCGATAGAGGGAGTTTAATCTCATGTGCCCATTTTTCAACATAGTCCTCGTACTCGGCTAGTAATGAGTTGAGCTTTCCTATTTCAGCCTGCTTTTGATAAAGTGTATCTGCCATTTGTTCAATGCTTTCTTTCTCTGAGGCACTTGATAAATGCAATAATTCAAGCTCAGTATCGATCTTAGGACTTGCTATGAAGGCTTTATAGGTAGCGGATTTTTTTCTTTCTTTTCTTATCAGTAGGAGTGATAGGATGAGAAAGAGCAGGACGGTGGCTAAAATATAGAGAAGGATGAGGGCCTGAAACATTCTCACATCTGAAAGCCAAAGCAGGACAGCTGTAAATAGATCAAATGCTAAGAGAACAAGTAACCAAGGCAGATAAGTAGCTAGATATTTTAGATTATATTTCATCTGGACTTACCTCTTCTAGCTTGTAACCAATACCTCTGACGGATTTGACTTGAAGGGCAATGCCAGCCTGTTTCATAACTTTTTTCAGCCTTGCAATGTTTACTTGTAGGGCATTTTCATCGATGAACTCAGTTGTATTCCACAGTTTCATGCTTAATTCTTCTTTTGTGACGACAGAATCAGTTGCCACTAATAAGGTTTCTAACAATTTCCCTTGATTTTGAGGGAGTAAAATCGAATGTCCGTTGATATAAAGGGTATAGGTATTTCTATCCAGCAGGAAATTATCTTTTTCAAGCAAATTTTGTCTACCTTCATAGCGTTTCAAGATATTTTCTATACGAGCCAAAAATCTTTCTTTCTTGAAAGGTTTTGTTAGGTACTCATCAGCCCCTAATTTTAGGGCATAGATCTCATCTTTTAGTTGTTCACGGGAGGTGAGAACCAATATGGGCACAGAGCGTTTTGACTTGAGATTTTTACAAATTTGAAAACCTGATTCTCCCGGTAAATTCAAATCCAGTATGATTAGATCCGTGTCGTATTGCAGTACTTGCTGGGTTGTATCTTTGAAGTCTGTCAACTTATCAACTTGATAACCAGCTTTCTCTAATAAGATGACAATTTCATCTCGAATCAAGGCTTCATCTTCAATAACCAGAATATGCTTCATATCGGTTCCTCCTTTTCCTATTTTATTCTACCTTATTCATCTCTTTTGGGTTCCATCAAGGACAACAAGTACTTGTTGCTATTTTTCTTTACAATTCTGATATAGATGACTTCAAAGCCTGCTAAGAGCAGTACTATCAGCATGGCTGTGATAAATTTCTGCCCCATGGCCATTCTTGCACTGGCTGGTACTATTCCTGTGAGGAGGGAGCCCACTCCGAAGCTACTACTGATAAGTGCAAGGGCTATTGGCAGACCGAAATACCAATTGATTTGCTTTTCTGACGATTTACAAAGAGTTTCGTAGTTGGCTCCGAGATGGATCAAGGTTTGGTATCGTCTGTAGGATTGTCTTTGTCCCATCAAAAATTGAACGCCAATGATTGTATTTGCCACAACAAGGAAGATGATAGCTAGATAGATAGTGATATAGCTGGCAGAGATAATGTAAAATAGTTGTCTCCCCATATTTTGTATATAGCTTTCATAGCCGAGAGAGGTTTGATTTAGCTTTTCATTGGTATCTGAGATAGCTCTCATCAGGCCTTTTTCCTTGACTAGCTCAGGAGCTAAGATACCGCTGACATAGTTCGAATAGTGACCGTCTGTATAGCTCATAAAGGTCTCATCTGGGACTATGAGGGCAACAGAGAGGGTGATTTCACGATCCGTTACAATCGGTAAAGACTCCACCTCTCCAATCAATTTTACATCATTTTCCATGACTTTGATTTGAGGCTTCGTCTTCAGAACAGAGTTGACGAGACTTTCATCTGGGAGAAAATCTTTCCCCATATACAAGTATGCTTCCTTGCTAGTTAATTCTAGAGGAGGGAGATTGGCAGCTTTTCTAAGTTCATTGTATTTGGAAATTGGCATGAGGTGGGAATTAGTAGACTGTTTAAATTTATGGAGCAAAATTTCCTTGTTCTTGCTGCCTTTTTGCTTTTTCAACTCCTTGATGATCTCTTCGAAGGACACGGACTCGTGTTCTTTAGGTTTGCCGACTTTAATTTGCAGAATCTTTGAAAACTGTGATGCTAGTCCAGCAGCTTCAAGCTCTTTCTTAACTGTATTCACATCAAGATTTTCATCTGTTTCCTGCTTGCTATCTCTAAATGTATAATCCAAAACGTGGGTTTGATTGCCTGAATTGCCACTTGCAATGGCAACACCTGCTCCAAAGAGGCACAAGGCAGAGAAGATTAAGAGGGAGCAGATAGCCAGTATAGTTGAGCGCTGGATAACTAATTCCTGAATCTGTCTAAAATTATAGGCATGAAGTTTTCGATTGTTTCCAAGCTTGACCAAAAAGTCTATAAATAAACGCATACCAAAGAAGAGGAGGATAGTTCCTAGAGTCCCCAAGAGAACAGTGATGCCCATGGTTATGACACTTTTCCAAGCTCGTCCACTCATACCCATGTAATAGGCTGTTCCTAGAAGCAAAATTCCGAGGGCGGAAGCAAGAAGGTAGATACCTTTGGGAAGTAGTTTTTTCATCCCAGAAGGTGAATAGGCAAGCAGGTTTCCGATTTCCTTATTGGCTGTTTTTGCACTTAAAAGAACAAAAACAGCTAATTTTACGGCCAGAAAGCCGATGACTGTATAGAATAGAGCTGTAGTAGATAGAGAAAATTGATGCTCAATAATCCCTAGTCCCACAATTTTAGCGGTTATTAGGCTAATCAGTTCTGAAATCAAGATGGAAATAGGAAGGCCTATTCCAAGGGCAAGGACACTGTTTCTCAAATCCTCGAGCAGAAGTAGCAAGAACAGTTTGCTTCTTCGCATTCCCAGTGTGAGATAGACACCAAATTCATGTTTTCTCCTTTCCATCTGCATACTACTTGCGAAGTAGACTAGAAAAAAGAGAATAAAGAGCGTTGCTACGTAAAGAATAGGAATCATGCTAAAGAGTTTATTTACAGCATGACTCTCTATTTGTTTTAGAAAGATCATCACATCTTGATGGGACAAAGAAAGGACGATGTAAAAGGAGATAATAGAAAGAACCATAGAACTGAAGTACAAGCCATTATTCTTTCGATCTCTCTTGCTATTTCTTGAGATTAATTTAGAAAACATTGCCATCACCTCCAGCCAGTGCAGCCATGACCTTCAGTATTCTGTGGTAAAAATCTTCCTGACTTTCTCTTGGATAATCGCGTCGGATTTCATGGAATAGTTTTCCGTCTTGGATAAACAAGATGCGGTTGCAAAAGCTGGCTGCAACTGAATCGTGGGTCACCATGAGAATGGTGGTTTCTTCCACTTGATTCATTTCGGATAATTTTTGCATCAAAATGGTTGCATTTTTTGAATCCAAAGCCCCTGTGGGCTCATCCGCAAATACAATCTTAGGGTCTAAAATCAAGGCGCGCGCAGCAGCTACCCTTTGCCGTTGACCACCTGATAATTGAGATGGGAACTTATCCAGAAGTTCAGAAATATCCAGATATTGGGAAAGCAATTCTAACCGAACCTTGCTTTCGTTGGCATCGACCTTGTGCAAAGACAAGGGGAGTAAAATATTTTCTTTGGCTGTCAGATTGTCCAAAAGCTCAAAATTCTGAAAGAGGTAGCCGATTTCCTTACCACGATAATCAGCTAACTGACTACCTTTTAACTGACCTAAATCCTTTTCTTGTATTTTAATGGAGCCGTCAGTTGGCTTGATGATAGTGGCAAGACAGTTAAGAAGGGTTGTTTTCCCAGATCCACTACTTCCCATAATCCCTAAGAATTCGCCTTTGACAACTTGAAAAGATATGCCGTTCAAGGCCTTAGTGATATTAGGCTCTTTTCCATAATGCTTTTTTAATGATTCTACTCGTAAAATTGTTTCCATGTGAAACACCTCCATCTTTTGTTACTTTTATTATAGTATGAATCAGAGTAGAATAACACTTACGGATGATGTAAGAAATCTTTATAGCCGACTTTTATAGTCAGGTTATTGGACTTATGCTTACTATATTATAGCATGGTTTCAGGGATTTAAAAAGAGGAGTAGAGAGTCGAGATATTTTCCTAATATTGGGGTGTCAAATAGTCATTTTTGATGGTATAATTTAAGAGAAGTTTATATAAGGGAGTTTTTATTATGGTTAT
This sequence comes from bacterium, assembly GCA_905221385.1. Lineage (GTDB taxonomy): Bacteria > Bacillota > Bacilli > Lactobacillales > Streptococcaceae > Streptococcus. The sequence goes on along the minus strand of CAJNCV010000011.1, from coordinate 58,815 downwards.
TAATAATATTAATTTAGTTATACCCAACGATATTCAAAAGGGCTTAGAATCAGGTATATACAAACAATTTGGTTCAGTTATCAGAAATAATAAGGGACAGATTATTAAGCATCACAAAGCTGTAGATTTTTCTAAAGATACTTCAAATAAATTAATCGGCAATAAGGCTATAAAAGTTGGACTAATAGGTGCAGGAGTTTTAGCTGTAGGAGGAATTGGTTATTACGGCTATCGTAGTATTCAAATGAATAGTGTATCAAAATCTTTAATAAAGAGGTTAACTCAGTATTTAATTACCGCTCAAAAAGGAGAATTGACTGAGAAAGATATTGATAAGTTTTTAAATTTCTTAAATAAAAATGAATCTCTGCTAAAGAAATTAGAATTAGATACATCTCTTGATGAATTATTTGAATTGGTAAAGACTTATACAGAGCAGTTAGCTGAAGCAAACAACTATGTATATCATAATGAAACTAAAAGAAAAACTTATCAGAACGACAAAATTATTAATCTAAAAGAGTATCTTAAAGTACAAAAGAACATATACAGTTCAGAAGTAATTTAGTTGTTTAAAATTATAAAATTCGAGATGCTAAAAAAGTTTCTATTCCAATTTCTGAAAATAATTTTTAAACAAGTATTTTCATTCAAATCATATTTTTTTAATTATAAACGATTTATCAGAATACGAAGAGTTATATAAATCGTTACAAGTATATTAAAAATAGGTTTGAAAAGCTATAAAGCATTTTAAAATTAATCTTTAGAATTTTTTTGTAAATTCAATTTTCTTAAGAAATACGATTATTCATTTATAACTTTAAAGCATGTGAATCATAGTAGTAGATGCATTCCAAACTTTAATTTTAGAAAAATAAATTAGTGTTAAGAAATGTAGAAATTAGGACGCAAAGATTGAGGGGACTTTATGAAAATGAAAAAAGGTAGAATTTATGAAAGTTAAAAAAATTAATATTGAAAATTATCGTCTATTGAAGGATTTTTCTTTAGAATTGAAGAGTGAATTGTCTTTAATTGTTGGGAAAAATAATTGCGGCAAAACCTCAGTTTTATCTGTATTGAATAAGATAATCAATAAAAGTTCTAGTTTAACCTGGGAAGATATAAATTTAGATCATAGAAAAGTAATTTTTGAAAATATAAAAAAGGTCTCGGATACTCCTGATTCAGAATTAGAGTCTATTTTAGGAATTAATCTTCAAATTTGGATTCAATACTCAGAATTAGATTCTTATCAAAACATTCAAGGATTTATGATGGATTTAAATCCGGATAACAATCTTATTATTCTTGAATTCTCGTATATAATACCTACTAAAAAGCTTCGCGAGATAAGTAGTTTGGCTTGTGATTTTATAAATGAGTTTTCAAAGTTTGAGTTGTTCATGAAGAAAAATATGAGTGAATTTTTTGAAATGCAGGTTTACTCACTGGGATACAATCCTTCTACTCAAGAATTAACAGAAGAAAAATCTAATTTACTTAAAATGGATGATGTTCATAAAATTATTAAAGTAAGAGGGATTAGTGCTAGTCGAGAAGTCTCTAATAAAGAAAATAATCATTCATTGTCTAAGACGTCAAATCTATTTTATAAATTAAATAATGGTGAAGATATTGACAGCAATGCAAATACTTTACTTCAATCTGCAATTTTAAAGGCAGATGAGGCTTTAACGAAAGCCTATAGTGGTGATGATAGCAATGAAGGTATATTTACTCAAGTCTTTGAGCGAGTCAAAAAATTTGGTGGAAATGATAGTGAAGCAGAGTTGACAATTCATTCATCACTGTCTGAGAAAGATATTTTAAGTAACAATACGACGCTATATTATAAGCATGATGATAGTTTATTACCAGAATCATTCAATGGACTGGGATATTTGAATCTATACGGAATGATTTTTGAAATTGAGACATTGATGGCGGGTATAAAAAGTGATCCTGCTGATATTAATCTAGTTTATATTGAGGAGCCAGAATCTCATACGCATCCACAATTACAATATATTTTTATCAAGAATATCAAAGGTTTACTAAAAGAACACGATGATGAATTAAAAGTAAGTGAAGAGACTAGCAGTATTCAAACTGTAATCACAACTCACTCATCTCACATAGTGTCTGACTGTAACTTTGATGATTTAATTTATTTTAAGCGTGACAATGGCAAAGCAATATCAAAAGCTTTTAATTCATTGAAAGAAGAATATAGAGAGGATCAATTAGGATATAGATTTGTAAAACAGTACCTCACTCTTAATAGCAGTGAATTATTTTTTGCAGATAAAGTAATCTGTATTGAAGGTGATACTGAAAGGATATTACTTCCAACGATGATGCAGAAAGTGGATATAGCTAATCCAATAGAGCAAGATTCTAATGTTATGCCTTTGCTCTCGCAAAATATTTCAATCATTGAAACAGGAGCTCATTCACAAGTGTTTAGGAAGTTATTTGACTTTTTAGGAATAAAAGTATTGATAATTACGGATATTGATCCTGCGAATAAAAATGGAAATAATCGCTTGACTTCTTGCTCGGCAGAATATGCTACCTCTACAACAAATACTTCAATTAAAAGTTTTTTTGACATTTCTGGGGATGAAGTATTTTCAATGGTAGCTAAAAAGAGTTTTGCAGAAAAAATAACATCAGATAATAGAATTCGTATTGCATACCAAATTCCTGAAGATGAAAGTAGTTATCAGCCTGCTAGCTTTGAGGATGCCTTTATCAGTTTAAATAAACAATTCATTATTAATCAAAAAGAAGGTCTTATTAAATTTGAAGCTTTAAAAAACTTTGATGATAGTGAAATAGAGGATTTCTATAAATTTGCTAGAGATAAAGTGAACAAAAAATCTGCATTTGCATCAAGTTTATTATATTTTGAAGGCGAAGAAAACACTTGGAAAGTTCCCAAATATATTGAGGAGGGGTTATTATGGTTGAGAGAATAATAGAGCCAGAGGTAGAGAAAGTATTTGAAGCAATAAAACGAGGCCATGATTTTCTTCTAGAAGGTGGAGCCGGAAGTGGAAAAACTTATTCACTAATTTCTATTATTGAAAAAATATCTATTGAAGAACCCAAGAAATCAATTGTATGTATTACCTATACTAACAACGCTGTTGCAGAGATAAAATCACGGATCGTTAATGAAAATTTATGGGTATCGACAATTCATGAGTTTATTTGGCATATAATTGGAAGGTTTCAAATAGAGCTTAAAGAATGCCTTGTTGAATTAATAAATGATGATACCCAAAAATTATTCATTGTCCCAAAAGAATTATCTGGTCGAGAAACTATCTCACTTGATTACTTTGATAATGTTCGTGTTGACTATGCTGAATGGTATTCTATGAATATATCCGAAAATAAAGTTCAAATAAGTCATGATCATCTTCTTATAGTTGCTGAAAAAATGTTTTCGAAATATAGGAAACTATGCGATATTCTGGCGGATATTACAAACTATATTTTTGTTGACGAATATCAAGATACAAGTCCATTAATTGTAAAAATTTTGTTGGAGCATCTCCCAAAAAGTACAAAGAAGAATATTGTAGGTTTTTTTGGAGATTCTATGCAAGCAATTTATGATGCAGGAGTAGGAGACTTAGAGTCTTATAATTTGGAAAAGATACAAAAATCTCAAAATCGTCGTAATCCTCAAAAAGTTATTGATTTAGCCAATAAATTTAGAATTGATGGTTTGATTCAAACTCCCTCTAACGATGACACAGCTCCCAATATGCACAATGGGAGTATCATTACAGGAACAGTTAAATTTGTCTATGGGAATGATACTGATGCACTTAATGTCCTTAGAAATAGTAAATTATATAGAGATTTAGGATTTGATATATCTAAAAAAACAAAGGAATTACGCTTAACACATAAACTTAATGCAGAAATGGCTGGTTTCTCTAAACTATTTGAATTATATAATTCTGATTTATTTGTAAATTTAATTACAGAAATGAGGAAGAGAATTAGTGCAAACAAGATAGTTGATGAAGGAAAATCATTTGAAGAACTAGTAGAAGAAGCTCAAATAGTTGTTAGAAGGGGTGGTCCCTTAATAGTTGGTGAGATTAAATCCAATCCAGAACTATCAGCTTTTTACGATGAAATTAAGACATGCTCGTTTGAAGAAGTTAGTAATAAGAGTAAAGTTAATAAAGAATCGCTATTATCTTATAAATTTAATGGGTTAAACAGTAGATATGAAGCGGGCACAGATAGGGATAGGATTCTTAAAAGGTTGGATTTAGTCTATGAGTTAGTAGAACTATATAAAACAGGTAAGCATAATGAATTTTTACGTATTACTAAGTTTAAAATAACTTCGTCCAGAGATAAAATTAGTCTATCTAAAGTTATGACAGAAATCTCTGCTGCTGATATTACAATTGGAAAAGTAATAGAACTTGCAGAGGAACATGAACTAATCTCAAAGGATGACTTATTTACTAATTTTATTAACAATAAGGGATATTATTTATGGTCGAGACTTAAGATAATGCCATTTCAAGAATATGTCAATAGTATTGCCTATCTCAGAGAATATGTGTCTGTCATAACTCAGCATAAGGTTAAAGGCAGTGAGTATGAGAATGTCTTAATTTTGTTAGATAATGGAAAATGGAATCAATATAATTTTGATACTCTATTTGGCAAAGGTTCTACAAGTGAGAAGGTTCAAAATAGAACGAGAAAATTATTTTACGTCACCATTACTAGAGCTATGAAAAATTTAATTATTTATATGCCAAGTAATGATAGACAGATTATTGAAAAAGCACAAAAATATTTTGAAGAGAGTGATATTGTCGATGTTTCAACTTTAATTGATGAGTAAACTATTCTATTTGGTTAGTTTTAGATAAGGAGGAGATATGATTACTTTACAATATGATTTACTTAAATTTGATATTACAGGCGTTTTAGGTTTTGAAATTAACCAGCATATTGAATTTTATACTATTGGAGTTGAAGAAGCTTATTTGGCTATAAAAAATAATGACAATAGTACAGCGCTAACTATCTTACGGTCATTAAAATCACAGTTAGATTTGGAATACAAGTATTTTGATTCTAAGAGGTGTTGGGAATTTAATTTTGTAAACGATGCATATAGTTATGTTGATGGAATATGTCGAGCGAGTCGAAAGTTAGCTGGGGCACCAAATTATCAAAATATGAGATCCATGCTTTATGATATTCGAGATTATATGACTAGAACAAGATTTGATGATGATAGGTATTATGGAAATATATTCGCTTTAGCTGTTGACAAATATTTAGATGAGATGACAGCCTCGGAACGTCATTCGAGTTTTGGAATGTTTCTTCAAGGGATTAGAACATTTTACTATCGACCAGGAAAAGGGACAGCAAAACAATGTCTTACTCTATCTAAAGGTCTCCCTCACAAGGATATAGAACCTTTTATATTCATAGAGTATATTGAAAGATATTTGTGATAATTTTTAATGCACTCCGTATATTAAATGTACAAAACAATAACAATTTAAATGTAAATTATGTATTTTAATCAAGGAAACTATAGAAGTGATTAAAGGTAAATTTTTGAAATTAAAACGAAGCATCGAATAATAGAAAAATAAAATTTAATATAAAAAAAATCCCATCAGAATATTTCTGGTGGGGTTTTTGGTGGGGAACCAATCAATTTTGATTGATTTTTAACCTTTTATAATAACTGAAAATGCTGTTAAATCAACCATTTCACTTCAAATCATGTTTATACATCATTCCCACTCAACGACTAACTAGGTACTTAGAAACGTTGATATAACAGTGCTTTCAGCTAATAATTAAGTTTTTGGAGACGATTTTGGCGACACTTTCGATAATGCTTGGTTGCCATTGAAGTTCACAGAAGTTTGCTCTGGGTGGCTAATATTGATTAGTCCTGACATATTCTCAGCTATCTCTTTATCTACACCACTCCAGAGGTGAGCGTAGTGCTTCAAAGTGATTTCTGGGCTAGAGTGACCTAAGCGCTTTGACACAATCAATACAGAGGCATTGAGTTCATTGATAAGGTATGAAGCGTGAGAATGTCGTAGTCCTTTTGCTTGAATTTCAGGAACATTTGCTAATTTTGAATAACGCTTAATAATTCGTGAAATGGTTGATTTCAGCATAGGATTACCATCATAACTAAGGATGAATTGGAATTTCCCTAATTTTGATTGACGCTCTTTCCAATCTTTGAGAACTGCAATAGTATCATCGTCTAATGAGATTGTCCGCAGTCCAGAGTCAGTTTTTGTGTGATTCTGACGTGTCCAATTCTTTTTATTCTTCATGATTAGCATATGATTGATTCTTAGCTCTTTTTTCTCAAAGTCTACATTATTCCACCAGAGAGCGGTTCCCTCGTTTACACGAATACCGGTACAAAAGTAAAGCCAGAGAAGTACAAAGCATAAATGCTCATAGAAGTCTTCAATAAAAATATTACTAATGACCTCTTCGAATTCTTTCTTTGTCCAGTACTCAACAACACTTTTACCTTTTGGGATAGCCTTCACCTTCATAGAGATATTACTATCAAGATATTGCATATCAACGGCGAAATCCAAGGTCTTTCGAAAGGTTCCAAAGGTGAGAGCAGCATAAGCCTGAGAATAATTTCCGCCGTTTTTTGAGAGAAGCCAAGTCCTGAAGTTTTGAACATCTCGAACAGAAATATCCTTTAGCTTTTTCTTTCCAAAGCGCTTGATTATTAATTTCAAAGAAGGCTGACGGGTAGAATAAGTATGCTGACTAACTTCAGATTCATAGTAGGGAAGATAACTTGCATTCATGAACTGCTCATAGGTTAAATCATAATTTGAATAACCATTTGACTGCAAGTAGTCATTCTTGATTCTGATGGCTTCTGTGTAAGCTTCTTTAGCAGATGAAAATTTCTTTCCATTCTCATTTTTTCGTGCTTTTCGCTTGATTCGTTTTCCTGTTACTTTGTCAGTACCTAAACTGACTTCATAATAAAATTGTCCTTTCTCATCGACATAGACATCTTGAAAATTGGTTCTTGCCATAGTTACCTGCTTTCTAGTCAAGTAACTTAAAACCAAGAATTGCCTCAACAGCTGTAATAGGAACGGTTCCTAGACGTCGATTATTATAAATGGTGTATCCCTGTTGTACCATATTTCGCTTACTTTGTCTAATGATTTGTTGAGCAGTAGCCTTAGGAAATCCCAGCGTAGTTAAGAATTCGGCATTTACCGTTTTTACTTGTTGTGTATTCATCTTGCTTACCTCTTGTACTTTCTTTCGATTTTTGAGATAATAGCAACAACGAAAATGGTTGTTAACTATTTTTGTTGTGAGTTGTGGCTGTCTCTGGAACTTTGGTCGGTGTCAGAGATGGTCTTTTTTTGCCCCCATTTCATGTTACGCTTTACGATTTTTATGAGTCTGTAAATTGCTTCACCTCTTTTGTATTTTCGTTGTTTACCGAAGGAGAAGTTAGGCAGGGACTCAAAAACATGTTTGCTTTTGGGGTTATCTCTAATCTTGATTAGAGCTTTTGATAAGGGAATAGACAATAGGTAGCCATCGTCTGTCAATTCAAGCAGATAGTCTATACGTCTTATAAATTGTCCACTATCTTCTCCTGCGCTTCCTTTAGATAGTTTAAAAAATTCTAAAGGCGTTCGTGTACTTGTGATTATGATTACTTTAGCGCTCCCTACCTTGTTGTGATAACGGGCAGAAATGGGGCTGATGGTGTAGGGATCAAGAAGTTTTAGCCAGTCTGAAAGTGTTAAGCTATCACCTCGGATATCATCTAAAAACAAGATTTCTTGGCTATTGTATTCATCAAAAGCATTAGTAGAAGCAGTTAGACATGATTCCCAATTTTCCCCATTTTTTCTTGACTCGGCTTGGAATAATTGAATTAGGTATTTAGCTAATCTGGTTTTCCCTTGTCCACTTTTTGCATAGATAAAAATGACGGTTTTTTTAAAATTTCCTGCCTCTATGTCTGAGATTGCTTTATAGCCTTTGCGTTCTGCGATGGTGTCAAATGCTTCTACGAATTTACGCTTATGTAGAGAATAAACTTTGTAGTAGTCATCAGTCAAAAGGATATTTGATTTTGTAATATTACCTTTTAGAACTTCGGAAAGGAGATAATCAACACTAAGACTAGTTTCTTTAGCTTCTTTAGTAGCACGTCCTTTAATCCAGATTTGCATGCGTCGATTGTAAATGCTAGAGTAATCTTCACCAAGGAGTGTAACGACTTCATCGGGGGAATACTGATATTTACTTTCATCTTTAGCATGCACAAGATATGCTAGGCAATTTTCAAAACCATAGCGACCAGACTTTAACTTTTCTAAATACTGGGGTTCAACTCCAATTGCTAGGGCAATTTTTTGAATAGAAGCACCTTTTTCGAATTTTAGAAGGAAGTGCACATGCTTAGCTTTGAGTTCAGTAACGTTTTTCATTTGCTCTTGATTCCATACGCTAATTTCGTCTTTATCATGAATAATTCCATATGATTCAGCTACTGGAATATCTTCTTTGTTCAGACGGTTGACAACTTCTTGTAATAGTGGTCTACAGTCTCCATTTTGGGATAATTCAATTGGAGTTTTATCTACCCAACCTAGCCAAAAATCGGGGTCTAGTTGCTGTACAAGCATAATTGCTGTTAAATTTGCTTGAGTTCTAGTCATGTTTAAACCTCTTTTTTCATAATTATTGATTTAATTATTCCCCTATAAAATCAAGCGTTTCAGCTGTACTAGGATTGCGGAAACGCCGATTTTACTAGCGTTTTGGTAGGCACGGCACTCGACAAGCCCAGTGCCGTGCAGGCGTAGGGGAATAGTTAAAGTTAAAATTTCGGTTTTTTAAACCGACTGCCCTCGTTGCTCGGTGGACTTCGCAAGCAAAATTTTTAATCAACAGATAAATCTATTGACTAAAAATTTTAGAGTTATCCTTTAAACAATGGTGTTTCGTAAAAATGGGGTTTCTGCCACTTGCTTCCTGAACCAAGGAGTCGGGCTACTCCTTGGCCTTGGATATAGGAGCGCTTGGGGAGGTCGGCAAAGCCACTCATTAAGTATTTGCGTTCGTCCGCTGAATCAGCAGCACCTCCAAGCATTACGACTGCGTCAGAGCAATTTACACGAGCTAACGATGGTAGAAAAGCCTCTTTGGTGGCAAACTGACTGATGGCAATGATATGGATACCAGCAGAGCCTCCTGTAGCTGACAGACGATTGATAGCATTTGTCCATCTTGCCATCACTTTGGCTTTTTTATCGACTTTATCAATTGAATCAAGAGCGGCGTTTAGATTGCCCAACTCGTCGAAGAATAATGCTATGTTAGGCATATCAGGCATTTCTAAATACTTTTCTTTGTCTGCTTCGTTAATCTCTTTCAGTCTTTCGTCCATTACAGAACACCAGTGCTCCGCACGTTCTATAATTTTAATAGGATCAGATTGGCCTGAAAATTCTTTAACATACCGATCGTATTTAGCAGAATTGTACTCAACTATCCAGCCTTGACTTAACATTACTTTAGCTAGGTATCGGCCTGCTAAAACAGATTTTCCCGCACGTGTACGAGCTATAATGTTCATATGAGGCGCTATATCAGAACGCCACTCAAGGTTTTTTGCTAGCTTGATAACGTGGGGATTTTGACTAGTAAAGGCTTCTAGTGATTGATTATTCTCAATTATAAAACGTTGAGAAGTAAGCGTATCTTCAAAGTGAAAAATGATATAGCTATCACTAGGAGTTAATTCAGAACTGATGACGGCAAAACGTTGGTATTTACCTGCTAAAATTCCGCTGACTCGTTGTTCGAACTTCTCTCTATCTGCTCGTTCGTAGTTAGCAATGTTTTCAATGGCTATATAACCTTCGTCTAGCTTATCAGAAACATAAATATAGATTTCTGGCATTTCGTCGCCAAATCTTGTTTTATTTGAGAGTTTGAGGACGTCAGTAATCATCTTATCATTGAATAAGAGTTTTAGTTTTGAACTTAATCTCTTAGCTTTAGTAGACATTTCTTCCATAGTTATAGTTGAAACTTGTTCACGTAGTTTAAAAGTGAAGTAGGAAGCAGCTGTTAATACAATACTAGCTATTGCGAATACTATAGTGGGAGTCTTGAAAAGTTCAGAAACGAGGGAGTTACTAGTCATCAGCAATAGACAAAACAGTAAGCACACGACAGATAGCAACAAAGCTACCAGAGAAATTTGATAGCTTTGAAGTTTGCTGTCTGTATGACGTTTGATTCTACGATACTTACGCATTTTGTTTTAAAATTGCTACGGAATCGGACGAGAACCAGACGCCACCGCTATTTAGTACGCCCCCTTTTACATTTGTAAATAGAAGTGGAGAACCAAAGCGAGCTTCAATTTTGTTAGGAGCTTTGATTGTATACTGTAAATCATTTTTCACGTCGGTAATATGATAAGCATACTTTCCATTTCTTTCTTCTAGGGAGATTAAATGTGCTGTAATTTGAGGAGCTACTTCAGCGGTGTACTCTTTGCCTGTTTTCTCGCTTACCAGAGCTTTCAGTTGAGTTGACTGCTTAATAACTTCTGAGATCGGGCGTACGAATTGTTTACTTGTAATTTGCACCATTTAGATACCTGCTTTCTGTTTTTCAAGGTCTGCGAATACTTCACAGAGACTGACGATTAAGTTACATTCATTATCAATCAGACAAACTAATTCATTGGTAGACACATAGTCAATTTGAGAATTAGTAATGTTTGATAAAGTGACAAATGAGAGAGAATAAGGGCTGTACCAGAGCTCTCTAAGCTCACTTGGTAGATTTTCAAAATGATAGTCACTAGTTAACTTTTGATAAGCGACATTTCCAAATTTTCGCATACGTAGCGAACGTAGTTGATTCAGGTTTTCTTTTAGATTATCATTCATGATTGATAGACCTGACGCCTTTCTAGCTAGCTAGTTCTCTGCTAGCGAGAGATGAGTTATATAAAGATGTCGACTTCTTTATGTTTTCAGTATACACCAAAACAAGTATCGGTAAAATATCGTATTTTAATTAAATTTGACTTTTTATCAACCACTATTTATAATAGTTTACAAGGAGGTAAGTAATGTATAAAATTGATAAACCTGTAGAACTAGAAACAACGTCAGATAAGGTCATCACAGATGTAACTGAAATACTTTACGAAAGAATTAGCGAAAGAATCTCTAAAAGAAAGAAGGAACTTAACAAAAAGAGATATGAGATAGTGGCACCAGAGCGTGAGTCACTATTTTCTCATATATGTAATAACAGGCGTTATCCTAAAAAGAATGATTATCTTCTGACACCATATATAACTGATGAAATTAAAGATGGACTAGATTTTAGCAGTAATGTATCAGTAATCTGGGGAGAAGAGGAGGAACGATATTCTATATTAGAACAATTATTCTATTTTGGTTTAGAGTATCTAGTAACGAGTGGGAGTGAAGAGTTAGTTCATAGTTTATATAAAAATTTTCTTCCATTTGCTCGCTCAGCTGCTTACATAGATGAAGAAAGTGAGAGATTTAAAGATGGAGGGTTAGATTCGTTAATTGATTCTGGTCACGAATATCTAGATATGGATTTATTGTTTGAAAATATGTGGAGAGCAAAATTAAGACTCTATATACTTTTACGAGAAAATTTTTATCAATTACATGCAGATTATTTTGAAAATAAGTATACTGTAAAAATTGATAAAGAAATAAAAGCATTCTACGAAGAAGTGCTATTGAAGCTTTTAAAAGAAGAAGCAGAAAGAGACAAGCGAGGAGAGAATGCTTATCAACTTATACGTAGTATCTTGTATGATACAAGTCTAAGCTGGTTAAGTTTGATGGGATATATTGAAGAAAGTCAGAGAGATATATCTCAACATAAAAGTATTTTAGAAAGCTTTAGTAAGGGAGAAGAGTATATAGATAGCATTGTTACTTCCCAAGCAGAGTTGGAAAGAGATATGTTCTTAGTACATGAAAAAATCTAAATGAGCTAGTATTTTAATTTTTTGATTTACGGATATTTTTTTGAAAAAAAATATCCCTTTTTCAAAAATGTGGTATAATAGTACCGTAATAACAAATGAGGTGACTTGAATGCAAGGTGGTATTAGAGAAGGTGCTGGAAGAAAGCCAAAAGCTAATAAGAAAATAATGAAAAACATTTATTTAACTCAAGGACAAATAAATCAAATTGAAGCTATAAAATTAGATAATTGTAAAAATTTTAGCCAGAGATGTTCCGAATTAATAGATAGAGGAATATTAAGCGCTAAAGAAAGTAGAAATAGTCAGATGAACAAAAATAATTCTAAAAAATTAAAATTTATAGATTTATTTGCAGGTATTGGCGGAATCCGTAAAGGATTTGAAGATGATAATACAGAGTGTGTATTTAGTTCGGAGTGGGACAAATATGCAGCAAAAACTTATGAAGCAAATTATGGTGAAAAACCCTTTGGGGATATTACGCAAATTGATGAAAAAGATATCCCAGAACATGATATACTTTTAGCGGGATTCCCTTGTCAGCCATTTAGTCATATCGGAAAACGAGAAGGTTTTACTCATGAAACACAAGGAACATTATTTTTTGATGTATTGAGAATATTAAAGGAAAAAAAGCCAAAGGCTTTCTTACTTGAGAATGTTAAAGGCTTGGTTACTCATGATAGGGGAAATACATTTAAAGTAATTTTGAAAAGTTTAGAAGAAGAGTTAGGCTATAATGTATTTTATGATATATTAGATGCACAAAATTTCGGACTTCCACAAAGAAGAGAGCGAATTGTTATTGTTGGCTTTCATCCTGATTTAAATGTTGGTTTGTTTTCTCTACCTAAAGGAGATAACAACAAAGTAGGAGTTGGACCATTTTTAGAACAAAATCCGAATGGATATACAATTTCTAGACATTTACAAGAGTCATATTTGTTTAAAAAAGAGGATGGAAGACCTCAAATTATTGATTCTAATAGTGATATCCAAGTAAATACACTTGTTGCAAGTTACCATAAAATTCAGAGGCTTACAGGAACGTTTGTTAGAGGAGGAGAGACCGGGCTACGTCTATACAGCGAATTGGAATGTAAACGCTTGATGGGCTTTCCAGATGATTTTAAAGTTCCTGTTTCAAGAACTCAGATGTATCGACAATTTGGTAACTCTGTCGCAGTTCCAATGATTAAGGCAGTAGCTAGTTCAATGAAAGAATATCTGTAATAAAAAATAGTAGTTCATTATACTACTATTTTTTATTATTTGTAAATCCTTTAATTTGAATTTTTTGTCCACGTTTTTTACTTGGGTATGTCCATTTAAAAGGAGTTCCTAATTGTCCTTTTTTAGCATATTTTTTTATATATGAATATACAAAATTTTCTCGACTGATTACTTCGAAGTTCTTTGTATATAAAATCATATCTGCTACTTGGATTGGATCTGTGAGTAACGGGCTATTGAGTCCGAAAATAAATAAATTTGTTAGCGCTTCATTATATGAAGAAAGTTGTCTTGAAAGGGTATCATAGTCAGATGTACTTTCCTCAGAAAGTTTTTGTAGACTCCCATATAATTGAAATTGCTGCAATGCCTTACTTAATTCAGATTCTTTTCTGAGTCTTAAGGCAATGATAACATCACTAACATCACCTTCGTGAATGGTAACTGTTTGAGAGTTGGTATTTTTTACACTGATTGTTTTTGTTATTTCCTCAGTATCGGTAATTACTGTAAAAGCTACGTCAGTTTTAGGCAAGCCTTTATTACTTAATTTTGGAATATTTTTAGTTGCAGTTATTTCTAAAATATTAGGATTATTTCTTTTGGTTAAACCAGAAGCTAACAAAATTTCTAAAAATTGTTGATAAGTTGCTGATTTAATGGTTTTATTGTTTTTAGCATAGTCATTCCAAAGTAATATATTATTCTCATTTTTTAATAGGTTGACTATCATATCTTCAGCGTTATTTCCTAGAATATTAGAACTAATTCCTTGGCTAAGATTTTTGGAAGCATGTGATAAGATTAAATCCCTTAATTCAGAAAATGTTAAGATATCATCTAAAAAAGAAACGTAACTACCACTATGTATTTTGCTCGAATAATCATTCTTATCTTATTTTTCATTTCCTTTTCAGATATTGAATCAGGTACAACAATATAAATTTTTTTTACTGTGTTATCAACTAGTTTTATATTCTGTGCAAAAAATTCATTTCCGTAAATTCTATCAGAACGAATAGAGCTAGTTGGTTTAATTAACCATTTCTCATCATTAAGGTCGTGAAAAGTGATAGAATAGTCCATTTTAAACTGTTTGTCACAATCTGTATAACCCACTGAATAACCTTTAGTAACAGTTACGTTTATTTTAGGGACTTCCTTAATTTGCTGTAGTAGTTCAGCTAGTGTATGATTAGAAGCAGAACCAGATAATGATTTTTGTTGGTTATCTAAATTAAAATTCATTCTTTTTCTCCTTAAACATAAAAAGAAGCTCGTTTTCAGAGCTTCTTTGGAGACACTTTGGAGACAATCCAAAAGGATTTATCTCAATTTAACACTATTTATAATACTCAAAAAGCTGTTAAATCCAGGATTCTTAGCCAAAGTTACTCTTATATATTATTCCCACTCAACGGTTGCAGGTGGTTTACTTGTGATATCATAGACGATACGGTTAACGTGGTCAACTTCGTTTACGATACGGACAGAGATTTTTTGGAGAACTTCCCAAGGAATCTTAGCGAAGTCAGCTGTCATTCCATCGATAGAAGTGATGGCACGGATAGCGATGGTGTAGTCGTAAGTACGACCGTCACCCATAACACCTACTGAACGAACACCAGTGTTGACAGTGAAGTATTGCCAGATATCGCGGTCAAGACCAGCTTTGGCGATTTCTTCACGAAGGATTGCGTCTGATTCACGGACTGTTTCAAGTTTCTCTTCAGTGATTTCACCCATGACACGGATAGCAAGTCCTGGTCCAGGGAATGGTTGGCGCCATACGATGTGGTCTGGCATACCAAGCTCTGTACCGAGGGCACGGACTTCGTCTTTATAAAGAGTGTTCAATGGTTCAATCAATTCAAACTGCATATCTTCTGGAAGACCACCAACGTTGTGGTGTGATTTGATTGTTTGAGCAGTATCTGTACCAGACTCAATTACGTCAGTGTAAAGCGTTCCCTGAGCAAGGAATTTTACATCTTTTAGCTTGCTAGCTTCGTCATCAAAGACATAAACAAATTCGTTACCGATGATTTTACGTTTTTGTTCAGGGTCAGAAACGCCAGCAAGTTTGTCAAGGAAACGTTTTGAAGCATCAGCTTTGACAATATTCAAACCAAACTTACCACCAAGCATGTCCATAACTTGGTCAGCCTCTCCCTTACGGAGAAGACCGTGGTCTACAAAGATACAGATCAATTGATCACCGATTGCTTTTTGGAGAAGAACTCCAACAACAGAAGAGTCAACACCACCTGATAGGCCGAGAAGAACACGCTTGTCACCTACAGTTTCACGGATTTTCTTGATCTGCATATCGATGAAGTTGTCCATTGACCAGTCGCCTTTTGCCTGACAGATGTTAAGGGCAAAGTTGCGAAGGATATCATTTCCGTATACAGAATGGCGAACTTCTGGGTGGAATTGGATACCATAGATGTGCTTGTCAGGGTTTTCAATGGCTGCATAAGGACAGTCAGCAGAAGTTCCAGTACGAACGAAATCAGCTGGGATCTCTGTAACAGCATCGCCATGGCTCATCAACACAATCTGTTCTTCAGGAGTTCCTTCAAAGAGGGCAGAAGTGGTATGGGTAAGTGGTGATTGGCCATACTCGCGGTTACCAGCATCACCTGCAGGGACAACTTTTCCTCCAAGTTTATGAGTTAAAAGTTGCATACCATAGCAGATTCCCAAAATTGGAATGCCAAGTTCAAAAATTTCTGGGTCAATATCAAATGAACCATCTTCGTATACAGAGTTTGGTCCACCAGAGAGGATGATCCCTACAGGGTTAATCGCACGAACCTCTGCAGCTGAGATTTTGTGACTTTTTAGCTCAGAAAAAACACCAATTTCACGAATACGGCGTGAAATCAGCTGGTTGTATTGGCTACCATAGTCCAGCACGATGATTTTTTCGACATCTTGCAAATCAGTTGAAATGTTGCTCATCTTTTTCCTTTCTCAAAAGAAATATCTTTTTTAATATTTTATCACAAATAGGGGCGAATTACCAACTAAACAAGGCAAAGTTTGACTTTTTCTTAGCAAATACGGTACAATGGAGAAAATAAAGAAAAGAAGTGAGAATCATGTTACCAGCTTATATGAAAATCCACGATCAGATCAAAAAGGATATAGATGAGCATCATTGGAAAATTGGTGAGAGGCTTCCAAGTGAGCGAGATTTAGCTGAACAGTTTCAAGTTAGCCGGATGACATTACGCCAAGCTATCTCTCTCTTAGTTGAGGAAGGAGTTTTGGAGCGTCGTGTAGGAAGTGGGACTTTTGTCTCTAGCACTCGTGTCCAAGAAAAAATGCGGGGGACAACCAGTTTTACGGAGATTGTCAAATCTCAGGGGAAAGTACCTTCCAGCCAACTCATTTCTTACAGAAGAACCATTCCAAATGAGCAAGAGGTCGCAAAGCTGGGGATTACTCCAACAGAGAATATTATCCGCATGGAACGGGTGCGTTACGCTGACCAAGTTCCGCTAGTCTATGAAGTCGCATCTATTCCTGAGAAATTCATTAAGGATTTCAAAAAAGAAGAAATCACCAGTCATTTCTTCCAAACCTTGCAGCAACATGGCTACCGGATTGGCAAATCCCAACAGACCATTTATGCGAGATTAGCTAAGGAAAAAATTGCTCACTATCTGGAAGTTGAAAAGGGGCATGCCATTTTAGCTTTGACTCAGGTTTCTTATCTTGAAGATGGGACAGCTTTCGAATATGTAAAGAGTCAATACGTGGGCGAACGCTTTGAATTTTATCTTGAAAATAACTAGTTTAGAAAGGCTAGTTTTTTGTTTTTTAAAAGATTAGAATTGTCAAAACAATCTGTCTAGGCTTGATTTTATCCTTTATTTACTATAAAATGAGAAGGAAAAACGTCAAACTTTTATATTGCAAATAGGAGAAAACATGACAAAAACATTAAAACGTCCTGAGGTTTTATCGCCTGCAGGGACTTTAGAGAAGCTAAAAGTAGCTGTTCGGTATGGAGCTGATGCTGTTTTTATAGGTGGACAAGCTTATGGCCTTCGTAGCCGTGCAGGAAACTTCACTTTTGAACAGATGGAAGAAGGTGTGCAGTTCGCTGCCAAGTATGGTGCCAAGGTCTATGTAGCTGCCAACATGGTTATGCACGAAGGAAACGAAGCTGGGGCTGGTGAGTGGTTCCGTAAGTTGCGTGACATTGGGATTGCGGCAGTTATCGTGTCAGATCCGGCCTTGATCATGATTGCAGCAACTGAAGCGCCAGGTCTTGAAATTCACCTCTCTACTCAAGCCAGTGCGACGAACTATGAAACCCTTGAGTTCTGGAAAGAACTTGGTCTAACTCGTGTGGTTTTGGCACGTGAAGTTTCAATGGAAGAATTGGCAGAGATTCGCAAACGTACAGACGTTGAAATCGAAGCCTTTGTCCACGGAGCCATGTGTATTTCTTACTCAGGTCGCTGTACTCTATCAAACCACATGAGTATGCGTGATGCTAACCGTGGTGGTTGTTCACAGTCTTGCCGTTGGAAATACGATCTTTACGACATGCCATTTGGTCAAGAACGTAAGAGTCTTAAAGGTGAAATTCCAGAAGAATTTTCAATGTCTGCCGTTGACATGTCTATGATTGACCATATCCCAGATATGATTGAAAATGGTGTAGATAGTCTAAAAATTGAAGGTCGTATGAAGTCAATCCACTATGTTTCAACAGTAACCAACTGTTACAAGGCGGCTGTGGATGCTTACCTTGAAAGCCCAGAAAAATTTGAAGCTATCAAACAGGACCTGGTAGATGAGATGTGGAAGGTTGCCCAACGTGAATTGGCAACAGGTTTCTACTATAGTACACCTACAGAAAATGAACAGTTGTTTGGTGCACGTCGTAAAATCCCTGAATACAAGTTTGTTGCTGAAGTGGTAGCTTATGATGAAGCAACCCAGACAGCAACCATTCGTCAACGAAATGTCATCAACGAAGGCGATCAAGTTGAGTTTTATGGGCCAGGTTTCCGTCATTTTGAAACCTATATCGAAAATCTTCACGATTCTAAAGGAAATAAAATTGACCGTGCTCCAAATCCAATGGAACTCTTAACCATTAAGGTTCCACAACCTGTTCAAGCAGGGGACATGGTCCGCGCTCTCAAGGAAGGTCTTATCAATCTCTATAAGGAAGATGGAACCAGCGTCACAGTTCGTGCCTAGAGAAGGAAAAGTGAATGAATCAAGCACAAGGTTTGTTAGTTGATGATGAGAGTAGATGTATTCATTATCATAACGAAAAGGACATTGTTTCTCTTCAGTGCTATGAGTGTAAAAAATATTATGCTTGCTATCAGTGCCACAATGCTATAGAAACGCATGTTTTTTCGCCCTATCCCTTGGCGCTTTCTGAGGATCGACCGATTTTATGTGGGGTCTGTAAGAGGACAATGACTTTTCAAGAATACCAAAAACAGATGACTTGTCCTTACTGCAGTGCTCCATTTAATCCAGGTTGTAAACAACACTACTCCTACTATTTTAAATAAACTGAATCTATCCAAGTTCTAAACTTGGATTTTTCAATTTATTTCGGAAAATATAGAAAAAGTCGAGACACATTTCATCATAAAATGAGAAACTTATCTATACAGTGGTATAAAAATAGCAAAAATAGAAATAAATCATCTGAAACGCTTCCAACGTAAGTAAAAAGTTGACAAAAACAAATTTTAGGACTAAACTAAGTAAGTAAATTTTAAATAAAAGGAGAATTCATCATGAATTTAACATTTTTCGGTCTTTGTCTTGCCTGTATGGGTGTATCCCTTGCAGAAGGTATGTTGATGAACGGTTTGTTCAAGTCAGCAGCTCGCCAACCAGATATCATTCCACAATTGCGTAGCTTAATGATCATGGGGATTGCCTTTATTGAAGGAACATTCTTTGTAACTCTCGTATTTTCATTTATCATCAAATAAAGAGAAGTATAAAATGGAAAAGGGAGGATTCTAGATGGAAGAAAGTATCAATCCAACCATCAATATTGGTCCTGTTACCTTTGATTTGGCCTTGACAGCCTTGACCCTGCTGTCTGTAGTCGTTATTTTTGGCTTTATCTATTGGGCAAGTCGTAATATGACTGTAAAACCCAAAGGAAAGCAAAATGTACTGGAGTATCTCTATGACTTCGTAGTCGGATTTACAGAACCTAATGTAGGCTCACGGTACATGAAGGATTACTCACTCTTTTACTTATGTTTATTTCTTTTTATGGTGATCGCAAACAATCTTGGTTTGATGGCGAAACTTCAAACTACAGATGGGACAAACCTTTGGACATCGCCAACTGCCAATCTTCAATTTGACTTGGCCTTGTCATTTGGAATTATCCTGATGACCCATATAGAAGGAATTCGTCGCCGTGGTGTTAAAAAGTATCTGAAAGGCTTTGTTACCCCAGGTTTTATGACACCGATGAATCTCCTTGAAGAAGTCACGAATTTCCTATCACTTGCTTTGCGGGTATTCGGAAATATCTTTGCCGGAGAAGTGATGGCTAGTCTGCTCATCACACTTTCTCATCAGGCTCTTTATTGGTATCCAGTCGCATTTGTTACCAATCTAGTCTGGACGGCGTTTTCTGTGTTTATTTCCTGTGTTCAGGCTTATGTATTCACAGTCTTGTCTTCTATGTATCTAGGAAATAAAATTAATGATGAAGAGTAGAAAGGAGTAACAGATGCACGTAACAGTAGGTGAATTAATTGGTAACTTTATTTTAATCGCTGGCTCTTTTATCCTTTTGATTGTCTTAGTTAAGAAATATGCGTGGTCAAACTTGACAAGTGTCTTCGAAAAAAGGGCAAATAAAATTGCTGCTGATATTGATGGAGCTGAACAAGCTCGTCAAAAAGCAGAGACTCTTGCTCAAAAGCGCGAAGATGAATTAGCAGGTAGTCGAAACGAAGCCAAAACAATCATTGAAAACGCTAAAGAGACTGCAGAGAAGAGTAAAGCAGATATTCTGGCAGATGCTAAATTAGAAGCAGGTCGCTTAAAAGAGAAGGCGAATCAAGAAATTGCTCAGAATAAAGCTGAGGCTTTACAAAGTGTTAAGGGCGAGGTGGCAGATTTGACGATTAGTCTCGCTGGGAAAATCATCTCACAAAACCTTGACAGTCATGCCCATAAGGAACTCATTGATCAGTATATCGATCAGCTAGGAGAAGCCTAATGGACAAGAAAACAGCAAAGGTAATTGAAAAATACAGCATGCCTTTTGTCCAATTAGTGATTGAAAAAGGAGAAGAGGACCGGATTTTTTCAGACTTGGATCAAATCAAGCAAGTCGCAGAAGAAACGGGCTTACCTTCTTTTTTAGCTCAGGTGGCAGTTGATGAGTCAGATAAGGAAAAAACAGTTCGTTTCTTTCAAGACTCTGTCTCACCTTTAATGCAAAACTTTATTCAAGTCCTGGTTTACAATCACAGAGCAAATCTTTTTTATGAGGTAATTGCGGATTGTTTGAATCGCCTTGAAAAAGAGACCAATCGTTTTGTAGTCACGATTTCTTCAGCTCATCCTTTAACAGATGAACAGAAGGAACGTCTGCTCCCATTGATAGAGAAAAAAATGTCTCTGAAAGTGCGGAGCGTCAAAGAACAAATTGATGAAGGACTCATTGGTGGTTTTGTCATTTTTGCTAATCACAAGACAATTGATGTGAGTATTAAACAACAACTTCGAGTTGTTAAAGAAAATTTGAAATAGAAAGTGGTGTTCTTTTGGCAATTAACGCACAAGAAATCAGCGCTTTAATTAAGCAACAAATTGAAAATTTCAAACCCAATTTTGATGTATCGGAAACAGGTGTTGTAACCTATATCGGGGACGGAATTGCGCGTGCTCACGGCCTTGAAAATGCCATGAGTGGAGAGCTGTTGATTTTTGAAAATGGCTCTTATGGGATGGCGCAAAACTTGGAGTCTACAGACGTTGGGATTATCATCTTAGGTGACTTTACAGATATCCGTGAAGGCGATACAATCCGTCGTACAGGTAAAATCATGGAAGTTCCTGTTGGTGAGAGTCTTATTGGACGTGTTGTGGATCCACTTGGTCGTCCAGTTGACGGTCTTGGAGAAATCCATACTGATAAGTCTCGTCCAGTAGAAGCGCCGGCTCCTGGTGTTATGCAACGTAAGTCTGTATCAGAACCATTGCAAACAGGTTTGAAAGCTATTGATGCCCTTGTTCCGATTGGTCGTGGTCAACGTGAGTTGATTATCGGTGACCGTCAGACAGGGAAAACAACGATCGCTATTGATGCTATTTTGAACCAAAAAGGTCAAGATATGATCTGTATTTATGTAGCGATTGGACAAAAAGAGTCAACTGTTCGTACGCAGGTTGAAACACTTCGTCAGTACGGTGCCTTGGACTACACAATCGTTGTGACAGCTTCTGCTTCACAACCTTCTCCATTGCTCTTCCTAGCTCCTTATGCTGGGGTTGCTATGGCAGAAGAGTTTATGTACCAAGGCAAGCATGTTTTGATCGTTTATGATGATCTTTCAAAACAAGCGGTCGCTTATCGTGAACTTTCCCTCTTGCTTCGTCGTCCACCAGGTCGCGAAGCCTTCCCTGGGGATGTTTTCTACCTTCATAGCCGTTTGCTTGAGCGTTCAGCTAAGGTTTCTGATGAACTTGGTGGTGGTTCAATCACAGCTCTACCATTTATCGAGACACAAGCAGGAGATATCTCTGCTTATATCGCAACCAACGTGATTTCAATCACAGATGGTCAAATCTTCCTTGGCGATGGTCTCTTCAATGCAGGTATTCGTCCAGCCATCGATGCGGGTTCATCAGTATCTCGTGTAGGTGGTTCTGCACAAATCAAAGCTATGAAGAAAGTAGCTGGTACACTCCGTATCGACCTTGCTTCATACCGTGAGTTGGAAGCTTTCACTAAGTTTGGTTCTGACTTGGATGCAGCAACACAGGCTAAGTTGAACCGTGGACGTCGTACTGTGGAAGTATTGAAACAACCTGTCCATAAACCACTACCTGTTGAGAAACAAGTAACTATTCTCTATGCTTTGACACATGGTTTCTTGGATACGATTCCAGTAGATGACATTGTTCGTTTTGAGGAAGAGTTCCATACTTTCTTTGATGCTCATTATCCAGAGATTTTGGAAACCATTCGTGAAACAAAAGACTTGCCAGAAGAAGCAGTCTTGGATGCTGCGATTACAGAGTTTCTCAATCAATCCAGCTTCCAATAAGAATAGAGGTGTCAGATGGCAGTATCTCTAAATGATATTAAAACAAAAATCGCCTCAACAAAAAATACTAGTCAAATCACTAATGCCATGCAAATGGTATCGGCTGCTAAACTAGGTCGCTCTGAAGAAGCGGCTCGCAACTTCCAAGTTTACGCTCAGAAAGTTCGTAAGCTTTTGACGGATATTCTGCATGGTAACGGATCTGGTGGTTCAACTAATCCGATGCTCATCAGTCGCCCAGTTAAGAAAACAGGCTATATCGTTATCACTTCAGACCGTGGCTTGGTTGGAGGTTATAATGCTTCCATCCTTAAAGCCGTTATGGAGTTGAAAGAAGAATACCATCCAGATGGTAAAGATTTTGAGATAATCTGTATCGGTGGTATGGGAGCTGATTTCTTTAAGGCTCGTGGTATTCAGCCAATCTATGAACTACGTGGCTTGGCAGATCAACCTAGTTTTGATGAAGTTCGTAAAATTATTTCAAAAACGATTGAGATGTACCAAAACGAACTTTTTGATGAATTGTATGTTTGTTACAACCATCATGTCAATACTCTCACAAGTCAAATGCGTGTAGAACAAATGCTGCCGATTGTTGACTTGGATCCGAATGAAGCGGATGAAGAGTATAGCTTGACCTTTGAGTTGGAAACGAGCCGTGATGAGATTCTAGAGCAGTTGTTACCTCAGTTTGCAGAAAGTATGATATACGGGGCTATCATCGATGCCAAGACAGCTGAAAATGCTGCAGGTATGACAGCCATGCAAACGGCGACTGATAATGCCAAGAAGGTCATCAATGATTTGACAATCCAGTATAACCGTGCCAGACAGGCGGCGATTACACAAGAAATTACAGAAATCGTAGCGGGGGCTAGTGCCTTAGAATAGGATTTAGTCCAGCTCGTATGAAAATGAACTTATACTCAATGAAAATCAAAGAGCAAACTAGGAAGCTAGCCGCAGGCTGTACTTGAGTACGGTAAGGCGACGCTGACGTAGTTTGAAGAGATTTTCGAAGAGTATTAGGACCTAGGCAAACTAGGAACCGACAGTATCTTATATAGAATAGGAGAAGGAGATGAGTTCAGGTAAAATTGCTCAGGTTATTGGACCCGTTGTAGACGTCTTGTTTGCAGCAGGGGAAACACTTCCTGAGATTAACAATGCACTTGTCGTCTACAAAAATGACGAAAGAAAAACAAAAATCGTCCTTGAAGTAGCCTTGGAGTTGGGTGATGGTATGGTCCGTACGATCGCCATGGAATCAACAGATGGTTTGACTCGTGGAATGGAAGTTTTGGACACGGGCCGTCCAATCTCTGTACCAGTGGGTAAAGAAACTTTGGGACGTGTCTTCAACGTTTTGGGAGATACCATTGACTTGGATGCTCCTTTCGCTGAAGACGCTGAGCGTCAGCCAATTCATAAGAAAGCTCCAACTTTTGATGAATTGTCTACCTCATCTGAAATCTTGGAAACAGGGATTAAGGTTATCGACCTTCTTGCCCCTTACCTAAAAGGTGGTAAAGTTGGACTTTTCGGTGGTGCCGGAGTTGGTAAAACTGTCTTGATCCAAGAATTGATTCACAATATTGCCCAAGAACACGGTGGTATTTCAGTATTTACCGGTGTTGGGGAACGTACTCGTGAAGGGAACGATCTTTACTGGGAAATGAAAGAATCAGGCGTTATCGAGAAAACAGCCATGGTATTTGGTCAGATGAATGAACCACCTGGAGCACGTATGCGTGTTGCCCTTACTGGTTTGACAATTGCTGAATACTTCCGTGATGTAGAAGGCCAAGATGTGCTTCTCTTTATCGATAATATCTTCCGTTTCACTCAAGCTGGTTCAGAAGTATCTGCCCTTTTGGGTCGTATGCCTTCAGCCGTTGGTTACCAACCAACACTTGCTACGGAAATGGGTCAATTGCAAGAACGTATCACATCAACCAAGAAGGGATCTGTAACCTCTATCCAGGCTATCTATGTGCCAGCGGATGACTATACTGACCCTGCGCCAGCAACAGCCTTCGCTCACTTGGATTCAACAACAAACTTGGAACGTAAGTTGGTACAATTGGGTATCTACCCAGCCGTTGATCCACTGGCTTCAAGCTCTCGTGCTTTGGCACCTGAGATTGTTGGTGAGGAGCACTATGCAGTTGCTGCTGAGGTCAAACGTGTCCTTCAACGTTACCATGAATTGCAAGATATCATTGCTATCCTTGGTATGGATGAACTCTCTGATGAAGAAAAGACTTTGGTTGCTCGTGCCCGTCGTATCCAGTTCTTCTTGTCTCAAAACTTTAACGTTGCCGAACAATTTACTGGCCAACCTGGTTCTTATGTACCAGTGGCGGAAACAGTTCGCGGCTTTAAGGAAATCCTTGAAGGAAAACATGACCATCTACCAGAAGATGCTTTCCGTGGTGTCGGTTCAATCGAAGATGTGATTGCAAAAGCTGAGAAAATGGGATTTTAAGAGGTGTTCTATGGCTCATTTAACTGTCCAGATCGTGACACCAGATGGCCTCGTCTATGATCACCATGCCAGCTTTGTATCGGTACGAACTCTGGATGGTGAGATGGGGATCTTGCCACGACATGAAAATATGATTGCGGTTTTAGCGGTTGATGAAGTAAAGGTAAAACGAATCGATGACGATACTCATGTGAACTGGATTGCAGTGAACGGAGGAATTATCGAGATTGCCAATGACATCATTACTATTGTAGCAGACTCAGCAGAACGTGCTCGTGATATCGATATCAGCCGTGCCCAACGTGCTAAACTTCGTGCTGAACGTGAGATTGAAGAAGCACAAGATAAACACTTGATTGACCAAGAACGGCGAGCTAAGGTTGCTTTACAACGTGCCATTAACCGTATCAATGTCGGAAATAAACTATAAAATAAAAATGAACTTGCTTAAGCAAGTTCATTTTTATTTTACATTAATGTTTAAATGTGATACAAACAGCTTCGGGAACTTGGAAATCGTTAGAAAGCTCAGCTAATCGACCAGTTTCGGGATTACGTTTAAAGACGGTTGCATTATCTGAATCTTGGTGAACTGCAATTAGAAATTCTTGGTCAGGAGTAAGATTGAAATCGCGCGGATTTTGTCCATGGCTGGGCACAATTTCTAATAATTCCAGACTACCATCAGCTAGGATGCTAAATACAGCAATGGAATCATGACCTCGGTTTGATGCATAGAGATATTTACCATCTTTTGAAAGACGAATGGCGGCAGTAGCATTAAATCCCTCATATCCATCTGGCAAAGTCGAAATGACTTGCATGCGTTCAAATTCACCAACACCATCGTAAATCAAGACTTCAATGGTACTGTTGAGTTCACAGATGAGGTAGGCAATCTTATAATGATGATGGAAAACGATGTGGCGAGCACCTGCTCCAGCTTGGCTGTTATAAGTGTAGAGTTTACTTAGTTTTCCTTCTGGGCTAACATCGTAGGTAGTTACTTCATCCGTGCCTAGATCACATGTAACGAGATACTGGTCAGGTGTTAGATCCGTAAAGTGTACATGTGGGGAAGCTTGGTTTTCATGAGGGCCTTGTCCGCTATGCTGATCCAGATCCGTTTGGATAAGGCTACCATCCGTTTGACGTTTATAAACCAGAACTTGACCTTTATGATAGTTGGCCCCATAAATGAGACCACGCTTTTCATCCACTGCCACATAACAATGAGGAGCACCTTCCTCAACAACATGGTTTAGCAAAGTGCCATCGGTTTTGTATGCAGCGATTCCACCTAAGCCATCCTGACTCCCTACAGTGTATAAGTGTTGCTGTTGGTCAAAGGCAAGGTAGGTCGGACTTGGTTCAGCAGCAAAGAGTTCAAGATTTGCAAGCTGGCCTGTTTCTGTATTAAAATCTGCCTTGTAAATCCCTTTAGATAAGCGACGAGTGTAAGTTCCAAAATAAACAGTTTCTTTCATGTCCATACCTCTTAATAATGATAAACTTATTATACCACAAAATGAAATTCTTAACTGACTTTCATCATTTTTTGAAAATTACAGAAAACATCTTAGGGAGATTTATTTAGTTTTTACCTTGCTTTCAAAAATCAAAGTGATATAATAATCATATATCTGATTTAAAGGAGTGTTTTATGAAAAAACGTATTTTTCTAACGGCTGCAGTAGCAGTGTTGTCATCAGCGCTACTAGCAGCTTGTTCGTCTGGTGGTAAAAATGCCAATCAACCTGTGACTTATACTTATGTCTTCTCATCGGATCCCGCAACTTTGGACTACACAGTTTCTGGAAATTCCAGTACCAAACAGGTGACTGGGAATGTCATCGATGGTTTGCTTGAGAATGACCAATATGGAAATCTTGTGCCGTCTGTAGCAGAGGACTGGAGTGTTTCTAAAGATGGTTTGACTTACACTTATAAAATCCGAAAAGGGATTAAGTGGTACACTAATGAAGGCGAAGAATATGGTGAAGTAAAGGCTCAGGATTTCGTGACAGGTTTGAAACATGCTGTCGCTAAGAAATCACAAGCCCTCTATCTCGTACAGGATTCAATCAAAGGGTTGGATGATTATATTAACGGGAAAACAAATGATTTTTCTACTGTTGGAATTAAGGCGACAGATGATTATACACTCGTTTATACGCTTAATAATCCTGAATCTTTCTGGAATTCCAAGACAACGATGGGCATTTTGGCACCAATCAATGAAGACTTTTTAGCCTCTAAAGGGGATGATTTTGGTAAACCTACTGATGTTACAAGTATTCTATACAATGGTCCTTACCTTCTGAAAGGTCTCACATCGAAATCTTCAATTGAGATGACAAAAAACCAAAACTATTGGGATAAAGGAAACGTCTTCATTGATGATATAAAATTGACTTTCTTTGATGGTCAAGATGCAGACTCTCTTGGTCGTGGTTTTGATGAAGGCCACTACCCAGCAGCTCCGCTCTTTAAGAATTCCGCAAACTATGAGCGATTCAAAGAAAAATACAAAGACAATATTGTGTATAGTCAACAAAGAGGAGGTAGCTACTACATTTCAACTAATATTGACCGCGTAGCCTATAACCATACTTCTAAAACAACGGACGAAGAAAAGATATCTACTAAGAAAGCTTTGTTGAACAAAGATTTCCGCCAAGCCTTGGCTTTTGGAGTAGATCGTAAGGCTGCTGTCTCTCAAGTATATGGTGATGAAGTTGCCCCTCGTAAATTACGTACTAGCTTTACACCTCCAACGTTTGTTCAAATTGGAGATCAATCTTTTGGTCAAGTAACAAAAATAGAACTTGACAAGTTGGATACTGCTTGGAGCGATGTTAGCTTAGATGATGCACAAGATTCACTTCATAATGTAGATAAAGCTAAAACCAAACTTGAAGCGGCTAAGAAAACTCTTCAAGCCGACGGTGTTCAGTTCCCTATTCATTTGGACTTGCCAGTTTCCTCTACTCAAACGGATTTTGTACGTCAAGCTCAATCGTATAAACAATCAATAGAGGAAGCTCTTGGAGTTGAAAATGTAGTGGTTGATATCCAACAAGTTTCTGATGATGAATTGGGAAGTATGACCGTTCTTGCAACTTCAAAAGACAATATCGACTGGGATATCAATCCAAACAGTGGATGGAGCCCAGACTATGCAGATCCATCAACCTATCTTGATGCATTTGATCCAACATCTGGACCAACTCTTCTTGGAGCACTTGGTATTGCACCAGGATCAGATAGTTCAGCCATTAAGGCAGTAGGATTGGATAAATACAAAGAATTACTTGATGATGCAAACAGTGAGAAAACAGATCTCGAAAAACGCTATTCAAAATATGCTAAAGCTCAAGCATGGTTGACGGATAGTGCTTTGATCATCCCTGTTAACTCTGACGGTGCCCAAATGCTTGTTACAAAGAAAGTTCCAGGAACAGGAGCAGATGGTTGGGTCGGCGATAAAACAGGCGAAAACAGTTATAAATATCTGAAGATTCAAGATAAGATTGTGACAAGTAAAGAAATGGAAGAATTCCGCAAGAAATTTGCTGAAGAAAAAGCAAAATCAAACGAAGAATACCAAAAACAACTATCAAGTCATATTAAAGATTAAATAAATCTCCTCAATTGAGGAGATTTTTCTTTTTGTCTATCTATGTAAGCACTTTAAAAAAGAGTTATTTTAGTCTAAAAATGGTATAATAAGAGAATGACAGAAAGGATGTATTTATGGAACATAAAGAGAAACATTTTAGCCTATCTTGGTTCTTCAAGTGGTTTTTAGATAATAAAGCTATCACTGTATTTTTAGTAACCTTGTTACTGGGGCTAAACATTTTTATTTTAAGTAAGATTAGTTTTATCTTTTTACCCGTTTTGGATTTTCTAGGAGTTGTGATGTTGCCAGTTATTTTATCTGGTTTACTTTATTATCTTCTTAATCCGATTGTTGACTGGATGGAGAAACACAAGATCAATCGTGTACTTGCCATCAGTATTCTCTTTGTTATAATTGGACTCTTTATTATTTGGGGGCTGGCAGTCGCTATTCCAAATCTCCAACGCCAAGTCTTAAATTTTGCAAAGAATGTACCAACTTATCTTAAGGATGCTGATAAGGTGATCAATGACCTTGTAACAAAACGCTTGCCAGATGATTTTAGACCGCAGTTGGAGCAGGTCCTTGCCAATATCTCTACTGAGGCGACCATGTGGGCCAGCAAAATCTCTTCTCAAGCTGTTAACTGGGTTAGCGCCTTTATCAGTAGCGTTTCCCAGGTCATTGTTGCGGTTATTATCGTACCCTTCATGCTCTTTTATCTTTTGAGAGATGGGAAAGGCTTGCGAGATTACCTGACTAAATTCATCCCAAACAAGTTAAAAGAACCTGTCGGACAAGTTTTGTCAGATGTTAATAAACAGTTGTCAAACTATGTTAGAGGGCAGGTTACAGTTGCTATTATCGTGGCAATTATATTTATTATCTTCTTTAAGATTATTGGTCTCAGGTATGCTGTAACACTTGGTATCACAGCTGGAATCCTCAATCTAGTACCTTATCTAGGTAGTTTTTTAGCGATGTTACCTGCTTTAGTTTTGGGCTTAATAGCGGGGCCTGTCATGCTTTTGAAAGTGATTATTGTCTTTATTGTTGAACAAACGATTGAAGGTCGCTTTGTTTCCCCACTTATTTTAGGTAGTCAGCTAAACATCCATCCGATCAATGTTCTCTTTGTTCTCCTAACTTCAGGATCCATGTTTGGTATTTGGGGAGTTTTGCTGGGAATTCCTGTCTATGCTTCTGCCAAGGTCGTTATCTCAGCTATCTTTAACTGGTATAAGAAAGTCAGCGGTTTGTATGAAGAAGATGGGGAGGAAATCAAGAGTGAACAATAGTCAACGCATGCTCCAGGCTTTGGATAAACAGGATTTAACCAAAGCGGATCAGTTTTTTCACAAAGCCCTCGAAACAGATTCAAGTGAAGTTCTTTACGAACTAGCAAGCTATCTTGAGGGAATTGGCTTTTATCCTCAAGCGAAAGAAATTTACAAACATATCGTTACAGAATTTCCAGAAGTGAATCTGAACTTAGCCAGCATTGCTAGCGAGGATGGCAATGTTGAGGAAGCCTTTGCCTATCTTGAGGAAATCACACCTGATAGTGATTGGTATGTATCAGCTTTGGTATTGAAAGCAGATCTCTATCAGTTGGAAGGATTGACGGATGTGGCGCGTGAAAAGTTGCTAGCAGCCTTAAATTACTCAGATGATCCCTTATTAGTTTTTGGTTTGGCTGAGTTGGATAGTGAGTTAGGTAACTATCAGGAAGCCATTCAAGGCTACGCTCAGTTGAACAATCGCTCTATCTATGAACAAACGGGCGTATCAACCTACCAACGAATTGGCTACGCATATGCCCAATTAGGCAAGTTTGAAGCTGCTACAGAATTCTTAGAAAAAGCCTTAGAACTAGAATACGATGACCAAACCGCTTTTGAATTGGCTAGTCTATACTTTGACCAGGAAGAGTATCAAAAAGCTGTTCTCTACTTTAAGCAGATTGACACCATTTCACCTGATTTTGAAGGATATGAGTATGGCTATAGTCAAGCCTTGCACAAGGAACATCAGATAGAAGAAGCTCTCCGTATCGCTAAACAGGGTTTGGAGAAAAATCCGTTTGAAACTCGTCTCTTGCTAGCGGCCTCTCAGTTTTCTTATGAATTACATGATGCTAAGGCAGCGGAGGACTTTCTCATTATTGCCAAAGAAGATGCAGAGGACCTTGAGGAAATTTTCCTTCGCCTTGCGACCATTTATATGGAACAAGAGAGGTATGAAGATATCATTGCTCTTCAAAGTCAAGAACCTGAAAATCTCCTTACTAAGTGGATGATTGCTCGTTCTTACCAGGAAATCGAGGATTTAGATAAGGCTAATGAGCTCTATCAAGAATTGTCATCTGATCTTAAGGACAATCCAGAGTTTCTGGAGCAATATACTTATCTCTTGCGTGAATTAGGGTATTTCGAAGAAGCCAAGACGCAAGCAGAAGCATATTTAAAACTGGTTCCAGATGATGTTCAGATGCAAGAACTCCTGGAAATACTTTAAACTTTGTTAGAATACAAAACTGTATCTCATCATTTTTGATAGATACAGTTTTTCTTTTTCTGAAAATAATAGAATTATTTCCCTCATTCTCTTGCTAAATTGTTTATTTATGCTATAATGGGAATAATTATTTTTAGGAGGTGCAGTATGTCTTATCTATTCGAGATTTTACCAAGTTTATTGAACGGTGCAAGTATGACAATTCAAGTCTTTGCTCTGGTCTTAATCTTTTCTATTCCTTTAGGGATTATCATCGCCTTTGCCTTGCAAGTTCATTGGAAACCCCTCCATTATCTGATTAATCTCTATATCTGGGTGATGCGAGGCACTCCCTTGCTCTTGCAATTAATCTTTATCTACTATGTGCTCCCTAGTATAGGCATTCGTTTGGATCGTCTTCCTGCAGCCGTGATTGCTTTTGTATTAAACTATGCAGCCTACTTTGCAGAAATCTTTCGGGGCGGTATTGAGACTATTCCGAAAGGACAGTACGAGGCTGCAAAAGTGTTGAAGTTTAGTCCAGTTGCGACAGTTCGTTATATCATACTCCCTCAGGTGACAAAGATTGTCTTACCGAGTGTTTTTAATGAGATTATGAGTTTAGTCAAGGATACCTCTTTGGTCTATGCCTTGGGGATTTCAGATTTGATATTGGCTAGTCGAACAGCTGCCAATCGGGATGCTAGTCTAGTTCCTATGTTTTTAGCTGGAGCGATTTATTTGATTATGATTGGTCTTGTAACCATTGTAGCGAAAAAACTTGAGAAGAAGTACAGTTATTACAGATAGGAGGATTGCTATGTTAGAATTGCGAAACATTAACAAGGCCTTTGGTGGCAAACAAATCTTAACCAATTTCAGCCTATCAATTCCTGAAAAGCAAATCCTTGCAATCGTAGGTCCATCAGGAGGCGGAAAGACCACCTTGTTACGTATGCTAGCTGGATTGGAAACCATCGATTCTGGAGAAATCTACTATAACGGCGAATCGCTAGCTATAGACGAACTAGAAAAGCGCAATCTTCTGGGATTTGTTTTCCAAGATTTTCAACTCTTTCCGCATTTGTCAGTTCTAGATAACTTAACCTTGTCGCCTATAAAAACAATGAACATGGAGAAGGAAGTTGCTGAGAAGAAGGCGCGTGGTTTGTTAGAACAACTTGGGTTAGCAGGACATGCAGATGCCTTTCCATTCTCACTTTCAGGTGGGCAAAAACAACGGGTGGCCTTAGCGCGCGCTATGATGATAAAACCAGAAATTATTGGATATGATGAACCTACATCAGCCTTAGATCCAGAGTTGCGATTAGAAGTAGAAAAACTTATCCTTCAAAATAAAGAGCGTGGGATGACTCAGATTGTTGTGACCCACGATCTTCAGTTTGCGGAAAACATTGCTGATCAGATCCTTAAGGTTGATCCAAAGTAGGAATAGGAGGTGCCTATGAAGAGAAAGAAAATTGCCCTTGTACTTGCTCTGTTCTTTAGCTTCTTCCTGACTGCTTGTACGCAAAAGGTCAGTGATCCGAAGCAGGATAATTGGTTCAAATACCAAGAACAGGGTGGCATTACCATTGGATTTGACAATACCTTCGTTCCCATGGGATTCGAAGAAAAGAATGGCCAGTATGCAGGTTTTGATATTGATCTAGCTCAAGCTGTCTCTGAAAAACTTGGAATTCAGGTGAATTTTCAACCCATCGACTGGGATATGAAAGAAACCGAACTACAAAATGGTACCATTGATGCCATCTGGAATGGTTATTCTGCGACAGATGAACGGAGAGAGAAGGTTGCCTTTACCATTCCTTATATGGAAAATCAACAAGTTTTAGTTTCTAAAAAATCTCAGAACATCCAGTCAATCAAAGATATGAATAACAAGGTTTTGGGAGCTCAGGCTGGATCTTCTGGCTATTTGAACTTTGAAGCGCAGTCAGATTTGCTAAAAAATCAGGTAAAAGATCAGAAGGCCAATCAATACCAAAGTTTCAACGAAGCTTTGATTGATTTGAAAAATGATCGGATTGATGCCTTGTTGATTGACCGTGTCTATGCCAATTACTACCTCCAGTCTGAAGGAATATTAAATGACTACAATGTCTTTTCAGCTGGATTTGAAAGTGAAGCTTTTGCAGTCGGTGTAAGACCTGCTGATAAAACTTTGTTGGCTGCTTTGAACCAAGCCTTTGTTGCACTATACAAAGAAGGAAAGTTCCAGGAAATCAGTCAAAAATGGTTTGGAGAAGATGTAGCAACCAAAGAAGTGAAAAGTAGAGACTGAGTTTTAACTGCATCCTAAAAATTAGACACGAAAAATCTAACTTTTAGGGTGTTTTATTATGTAACTATTAGTCCAATTCTTGAGAGTCATTACAATATTGTTCTCTTTTTATTTATAGTATAGTGTAGGAGAAGAATTAAATGTAATGTTTTGCTTAATTATCATTAGTTAAAATATTTAACAAAGCTCTAGACTGATGTTCAATATCTGGATAGACAAAGCCTTCGGTAATTCCAAGCAGTTCTAATTCTCTACGAATTTCCTTTTTATTAGCAGGATCAATTTTAATAACAGAAAATGAAATATAGTCCTTTGAGGAAGATGTTTTTGGAGTAAATAGAGTTACGGCTAGTTTATCTATTGATTTAGAGATTTCTTGTTTGATTGTTTCGTGTTCTTTATTTGAAGTGTTTACAAATCGTGGGTAAATAAATGCTCCTTGTTGTTGTCGGATTCTATCAGTTGCCTTTGATGGAATGACGATATGGGATCTTTGCAAATCGTTATATATTTTAAAAGGGAAGTTCAATCTTTCTCTAACCTTAGCTCTTTGATTTAATAGTTCCATAAATTCTCTTATTGATTCAGAGTAGCCTGTTGTGAGTAAACCAATATCTTTGAGACTATCTGTAGTATAAAGTTCAAAATCTTCAAGTTGTTTACTATTAACTTTTTTAAAATATTCAATGGCAGTAAAAAAATTATTAATAATATTTTGAGGCATGAAGTTTAGTGCAGATTTAATGGCTATAGTGTGGCCTGTGTCAAATTTTTCATTGAGTCTATCGGAATAAATATAAACATAACCAGGTTTATCATCATCTTTTTCAACAGCGAAGTATAGAGCAATTAATGGATTTTTTGTGATATCAAGCATTCTTGTTTTGGCACCATAATGTTGTAATTCAGAAATCAGCCTTACTAATGAGGTGTTCTCTTGATAATCATTTCTTCCTAGTTCGTTGAGAAGCACTCTGTAGTAGTATTCACTTCCATTATTTGTTAAGTTTTTTTGAAGATAAAGAGAAGGGGTACGAAATTCATAGTAGGAACTTTCTCCTCTGAAATATAAATTGTGTTTTTTATTTAAGTTATTTTTATAGTTATTAAATTCAATATGCTCATAATTAAATAAATCTCTTAGTATAGTATTAACACTTTTACGTGTAATAGTATTTTTTGTTTCTTTTAAACTATTCATATTCTAAAATCTTTCTAATGATATTTGTCCCATCATATTAGGAGCTCATATTAATATTATACCATAACTGATTATCTTTATTCAATCAATAAAGAAATGACATAATGCTTTTGGAAATATTGTCATACTTATTTTTTCGGAAAATAGAAATCGTTTGATAACTAATAACAGCTTTTCCATACTCTAATCGCAACCGACCTTCTATTTCTTCAGGAGACCATTGGCAATCGAGAAATAGATGTTTGATGGTATTGCTTAAATGATAATCTATTTCAAGTATCTGTTTCCGCCCACAGTGTGATTTAGCAATACGATAAGATTCCTGTACATGACTTGGAGAATAACTCCCTGATTCTGTATGTCGCTTCCATTCCCGACTAATGCTGGAAGGATGACGATGAAGTAATTTTCCGATTTGAGAAAAGTTTAGTCCTTTTGTACGGTAAATCAGAATACTTTCGCGCTCATCTACGGTAAAATGATGGTAGCTCATAAAAGATTTCCTTTCGTAACTAGTTCATTCAATTCCATTTTACTAGAAAATCTTATGAGTTTTTTTATTGTGCACTTATATTGTATGTTCAAGTATCAAAAAATCCTCTGGCAAGTACCAGAGGATAAGAGTTTATTTCATTGTTGGGAAGAGCAATACATCACGGATAGTGGTTGTATCAGTGAGGAGCATGCAAAGACGGTCGATACCGATACCCAAACCACCTGTTGGTGGCATACCGTATTCAAGAGCCTCAATGTAGTCGTAGTCGATACCTGTTGCTTCATCATCACCAAGTTCTTTGGCTTTTGCTTGGGCTTCGAAACGGCTAAGCTGATCGATTGGGTCATTCAACTCAGTAAAGGCATTACCGTATTCCTTGGTCATAATGAAGAGCTCGAAACGGTCAGTAAAGCGTTCATCTTCAGGATTTTTCTTAGCGAGTGGAGAGACAGCTACTGGATGACCGTAGACAAAGGTTGGTTGAATCAAGGTTTCTTCGACAAATTCTTCAAAGAAAGCATTGATAATGTGACCAACTTCAGTGTAGTGTTTCTCAACTGGAACTTTCTTCTCAGCAGCGATAGCTTTGGCTTCTTCCAAAGTCATGTCTTGCCAGAAATCTACACCAGTAATTTCTTTGATAGCATCCACCATGTGAACACGTTTAAATGGTTCGTTGATTTTGATTTCAGTTCCTTGGTAGTTGACTGGGCCGTCACCTTTAACAGCTTTAGCAGCATGTTGGATAATGCCTTCAGTCAAGTCCATGATGTCTTGGAAGTCTGCATAAGCTTGGTAAACTTCGATAGAAGTGAACTCAGGGTTATGTGTAGCATCCATTCCTTCGTTACGGAAGATACGGCCAATTTCATAAACACGTTCCATACCACCAACGATAAGACGTTTTAAGTGAAGCTCAGTCGCGATACGAAGGACCATATCAATATTTTGGGCATTATGGTGAGTGATAAATGGACGGGCAGCAGCACCACCGGCTTCATTATGAAGAACAGGTGTTTCCACTTCAAGGAAACCTTTTTGGTCAAGGTAACGACGGATTTCAGAAATGATTTTTGAACGAGTGACAAAACGTTCAAAACTTTCACGGTTAGAAATCAAGTCAAGGTAGCGTTTACGGTAAATTGTTTCAACGTCAGTCAAACCGTGGAATTTCTCAGGAAGAGGGCGAAGTGCTTTAGATAAGTGTGTAATGTGGGTTGCCTTGATAGAGAGCTCTCCCATATCTGTACGCATGACTTCACCTTCGACACCGAGGAAGTCTCCTAGGTCAGCCTTCTTAAAGATTTCATAGTTTTCTTCACCAACAGCATCTTTACGAACGTAGATTTGGATTTGACCTTCTCGGTCTTGAAGATGGGCGAAGCCGACTTTACCTTTACCACGTTTACTAACTAAACGTCCAGCGATAGTAGCAGTTTCGTTTAATTCATGTAATTGTTCTTTATCGAGTTCTGCAAATTTGTCTTTTAGTTCTTGAGAGTTAGCAGTACGTTCAAAACGTTTACCGAAAGGATCAATTCCTTGTTCACGAAGCGCAGCCATTTTTTCACGGCGAACGATCTGCTGGTCATTTAGTTCTTCCATATGTTCTGTAGACATGAAATCCTCCTAATTTTACTCAAAATTTGATACGATGAGTCTTTTTTGCGATACTCCCATTTTATCATAAATAACAGAGAAATTCACGGATATTCTTTGAAAACTAAAAAGAACTTGACCATTAAGATCAAGTTCCATTATTTTCCCTGATAGGAAGTGTCATTCCACCTTTCAAGAGTGAAGGTTTCAAAATCCTCGGTTTCTAAAACTGTTAGACTAGCATTTGCTAAACCTCCATCTTTTCGAAGAAGGGGTTCTTTATAACCGAGAAGGGTACGAAGACTAGCAGTGAGATTCGCACCATGACCAACGATTAGAACTCTCTCAGCCTGACTCCCCTTCAGAGATTTGATAAATTGAATGGTACGTTGAGTTGTAGAGTAGAGGGATTCCGCTTCAAACATTCTTGTATCGAACTTAGCTAAGTTTGTACGAAAAGCCTTGATTTGTTGTGGGTAGATGGCCTCTAATGTTGCAATTTTTAATCCCTCTAGTTTTCCGAGATGCCATTCACGCAGGTCAGGAATAGCCCTTAAAGGACACTGTATCTGGAGTTGACTTTGGATAATTTCAGCAGATTTGACCGCTCTTGGTAAATCACTTGAATAAATCTCATCGAAAGGGATATTGCTGAGATATTGACCGAGCGCCTTTAAGGTATCAATAGACTCAGAAAGAAGAGGTGAGTCCCCTCCGGCACCTTGGAAACGTCCTTCAAGATTCCAGATAGTTCGGCCATGACGCACAAAATAGAGTTTCATCAGTTGTCTTCCTCCAAGATATCTGCAAAATCTGCTTTCACAAAGCTAGCCAAGTCTTGTGGAGCAATAATGATACTATGCCCGACTTCCCCAGCAGAGACGATCATTTTGTCTAAATCTAAAGCTGTTTTATCAATAAAAATAGGATAGTTGTGTTTTTGGCGAATGCCGACGGGGTTATTGGCCCCATGAATATAGCCTGTCGTTTTTTCTAGGTCTTTTTGTGGAATCATACTCACTTTTTTATTACCAGAAACCTTTGCTAGTTTTTTCTCAGCGAGGTGTTCTGTTATGGGAACGATTCCGATAATTGGGCCTGTCTTGTCCCCCAGCAGAGCCAAGGTTTTAAAGATATGTGTTCGATCATATTCCGAAGGAAGTTCTCCCTCAAGCGCATTGATTTGAATCCCTGTGTGCTCAATTCCTGCTTTGGTTAAGATTTGCTCGACAAGAGTTTTTTTAATTCTTACTTTTTTTGTCATTATTTATACTTATCCTCCAATTGACTCATCCAGATACCAAGCCAAATGCCAAGTGCAAAGAAGAAGGCGATGAGAACATAGCTCACGATGGAAAGTCCAGTGTATTGGATACTTTCAGCACTTCCAGCATTTGGAATCAAAATCAAGAGGGTGCTTGATAGCACAATCCCAATAATAAAGTGATAAACACGGGAGTGGTAGTTGTTCAAGGCATGGTCCATTAATTTTGAAAAGATAATAAGAGTTGCTCCTGCACCAATCCCGATAGGAAGGAAGGTACCAAATAAATCAAAGGTCTTAAAGCCAGTTAGCATCGGAGCGTACAGCCCTAAAATCAAGAGTAGATTTGATGGACTTAAACCAGGCACCAAAACACCAAGAGCTAAAAGAACACCTGCCAAGATGAAACTAGCGAAACTGGCGCTAAGAGAACCAACAACAAAGTTTAGCGCGTAGAGCCCTAGACCTGAAAGGATAAAGGTAGTCCAGAACCAGACTAGGTCAATCTTGTCACGATCAGATTCTCGAGTAGATTCTTTAAGGAGACTAGGAACTGTACCGATGATAGCTCCAGCAAAGCTCCATAAAACATAGACTTGGTAATTTTCTAGCAAATACTCGATCGGATAGGAAAACAAACCAATACCTAGCAACATCCCAATAGCTACTGGGATAAAGTATAGGACATTCTCCTTAAAATCTTTAAAGGGGTGAGCCAGAAAGCCAATCATTCGCTCGTAGATACCCAAAATTGCAGCCAGAACTCCTCCAGAAATCCCGGGCAAGATAAATCCTAAGGCAATGACAATCCCTTTAATAACTCGTGCAATCCATGAAAACATAATAAAATCCTCAATTTCATAAAATTCTTTCTCTATGCTATCAATTATAACACAGACAGGGAGAAAATGAAAAAACAAGTGAAAAAGTTTGTTATTTTCACTTGTCTTATGGTCTTAAAAATAGTTTTCTGAAAGTTTCTTCCTTGTCTTTGTCAGTAGAAATCAAATTGATGTCCAAATGATGTTCAAATCCTGCAATTTTTCCTTTGGAAGTATACTGATGGAGGTCATAGTCTAAATCAGTATTGGGTGTAACCTCAAAGTAGCCTGAGTCAGTCCCATAAGAAGGAATCCAGACGGCAGAGAAATTTTCCGTATTGATGCTATGTTCCTGCATGAAATAGACACCAATGTAAATCCCGATATTTTTAGCGCCCAGCGATTCAAGTTTAGCCCGAAAAGCTTCGACTCCGTCATTCATATCTGCCATTGTTTTTTCCTCAACGTCAAGCCAGTAATAACTAGGATTGTATGGAGAAGCAGAATTGTAGAAAACTTCAGCCGCTTTTTCCATTTCTTCTTTGTTCGTACCAGTTAGATAAGCATAAACGGCTACGGGGACATTGCGCTTTTGAAATTCTGAAATGTGATTTTTATAGGATTTATCAACCCCGTTGATAAAGGCTGCATCATTTGCTTCCGTGTGTTGAGTACCACTGTGCACGCGAACAATAGCTCCAGAAATATTTTGAGATAAAATATCGTAGTTTATCTCCTCCGGTCTTTGCCAACCAGAAATGTCAATAATGGGTTTATCAAGATTATGCAAGGCCTGGTTTTCAACTTGGACAGTGTTGCTTTTTGACTTGACCGAATGGTCTTCATAAGCTGGTTTATTAAAGATTAAAATAGCTATAACAATGGTGAATAGACTAAAAATAATAGCTGGATGAATCTCTTTTCTCATATCTAATTAGTTTAACGTAAATAGATAAAAAAATCAAAGAAAACGTTGAAAAGATGAATGAACTAGCATGTTTTCCCCTATTTCTCTGTTTGTTTACTCCTAAGGAAGTAAATTATGGTATAATATAAGGGAATTTTTACAGAAAAGAGAATAGTATGTCAAATTATGCCATTATCTTAGCAGCGGGTAAAGGTACTCGCATGAAATCAGATCTTCCAAAGGTACTTCATAAGGTAGCAGGAATTTCGATGTTGGAACATGTTTTTCGTAGTGTTGGTGCTATTCAACCTGAAAAAACAGTTACTGTAGTTGGTCACAAGGCTGAGCTAGTTGAGGAAGTCTTGGCTGGACAGACAGACTTTGTTACCCAATCAGAACAACTAGGCACAGGGCATGCTGTCATGATGGCAGAACCCATTCTCCAAAATCGTACTGGCCATACCTTGGTTATCGCTGGGGATACTCCTCTGATTACAGGTGAAAGCTTGAAAAAACTCTTGGATTTCCATATCAATCACAAAAATGTGGCGACGATTTTAACAGCTGAAGCAGCTGATCCTTTTGGATATGGTCGTATCGTCCGTAACGATAACGCTGAAGTTCTTCGCATTGTAGAGCAAAAGGATGCGACTGATTTTGAAAAACAAATCAAAGAAATCAATACGGGAACTTATGTATTTGACAATGAACGTCTTTTTGAAGCCCTTAAAAACATCAACACCAACAATGCCCAAGGTGAATACTATATTACTGATGTGATTGGTATTTTCCGTAATGCGGGTGAGAAGGTTGGCGCCTATACTCTCAAGGATTTTGATGAAAGTCTTGGGGTAAACGACCGTGTGGCTCTTGCCACTGCGGAAGCAGTGATGCGCCGTCGTATCAACCAAAAGCATATGGTTAATGGTGTTAGTTTTGTCAATCCAGAAGCAACTTACATCGATGTTGATGTTGAGATTGCTCCTGAAGTCCAAATCGAAGCCAATGTTACCTTGAAAGGTCAAACGAAGATTGGGGCGGAAACCGTCTTGACAAATGGAACTTATATCGTGGATAGCGCTATCGGAGCTGGAGCTGTGATTACGAATTCCATGATTGAGGAAAGTACAGTTGCAGATGGTGTGACAGTCGGTCCGTATGCTCATATTCGTCCAGGTTCAAGTCTAGCTTCCCGAGTTCATATTGGAAACTTCGTAGAAGTCAAAGGTTCTTCAATCGGTGAGAATACCAAGGCAGGCCATTTAACCTATATCGGAAACTGTGAAGTCGGTAGCCATGTTAACTTTGGTGCTGGTACGATTACAGTAAACTATGACGGTAAAAACAAATATAAGACCGTGATTGGCAATAATGTCTTTGTTGGCTCAAACTCAACTATTATTGCTCCTGTAGAACTTGGGGATAATTCTCTGGTTGGAGCTGGTTCAACTATTACCAAGAATGTTCCTGCTGATGCCATTGCTATCGGCCGTGGACGACAAGTTAACAAAGACGAGTACGCAACACGCTTACCTCATCATCCGAAGAACCAGTAGGAGTTTGTCATGGAATTTGAAGAAAAAACGATTAGTCGGAAGGAAATCTATCAAGGTCCTATTTTCAAACTGGTACAAGATCAGGTGGAACTACCAGAAGGAAAGGGTACTGCCCAACGTGACTTGATTTTTCACAATGGAGCTGTTTGTGTACTAGCTGTGACAGCTGAGGACAAAATCGTTCTCGTTAAGCAATACAGAAAGGCTATTGAGGCGGTTTCTTATGAGATTCCTGCTGGTAAACTAGAACTTGGTGAAAATGCTGATCCAATGGCAGCGGCACTTCGTGAATTGGAAGAAGAAGTTGCCTACACGGCTAAGTTAGAACTGTTGTACGATTTCTATTCTGCGATTGGATTTTGTAATGAAAAACTAAAACTCTACCTTGCTAGTGATTTGATCAAGGTGGAAAATCCTCGCCCACAAGATGATGATGAAACCTTGGAAGTCCTAGAAGTAAG
The DNA here is from genome assembly GCA_905221385.1 of bacterium. Classification (GTDB taxonomy): domain Bacteria; phylum Bacillota; class Bacilli; order Lactobacillales; family Streptococcaceae; genus Streptococcus. The sequence continues at coordinate 16,954 of CAJNCV010000011.1, read as the reverse complement.
TCTAGAGGAAACCAAGAACCTGATCCAGTCAGGTCATATCTGTGATGCCAAGACCATTATGGCGATCCAGTACTGGGAACTACAAAAGAAATAGAGGAGCAACCCATGGGAAAACCTTTATTAACAGACGAAATGATTGAACGTGCCAATCGTGGTGAGAAAATCTCAGGACCACCTCTTCAAGATGATGAGGAAACAAAGATCCTACCAACGTCTTCACAACATTTTGGTTATTCACGTTCTAGAGACCACGGTTTTAGTCAAGATACACTTACAATCGAAGTAGAGCCAACGATTCATAAAAGCCGTCGTATTGAAAACACTAAGAGAAATGTTTTTAATTCGAAACTCAATCGCATCTTGTTTGCAGTCATCCTACTTTTGATTTTGTTAGTGTTGGCAATGAAACTCTTGTAATTGAAAGGACTTGAAATGAAAATTGGAATCATTGCTGCTATGCCAGAAGAACTCGTATATTTGACTCAGAATTTGGACAAACCTAAAGAAGTCCAAGTCCTTGGAAATACTTACTACACTGGCTCTGTTGGCAAGACAGAAGTTGTCCTAGTTCAGAGTGGGATTGGAAAGGTCATGTCGGCTTTGAGTGTAGCTATTCTAGCTGACCATTTTCAGGTAGAAGCTATCATCAATACAGGATCAGCAGGTGCTCTTGCCGAAGGGATTGCTGTTGGTGATGTCGTGATTGCAGATAGACTAGCTTACCATGATGTGGATGTGACTGCTTTTGGCTATGCTTATGGTCAGATGGCTGGTCAACCTCTTTACTTTGAATCCGATAAGAACTTTATCGCTAGGATTAAAGAAAACTTATCTCAGTTAGAACAGACCTGGCATCTAGGCTTGATTGCTACAGGAGATAGCTTTATAGCTGGGGATGATAAGATTGCTAGTATCAAATCCCACTTCCCTGATGTTTTAGCAGTTGAAATGGAAGGGGCTGCTATTGCACAAGCGGCTCAGGCTCTTGGCCTACCTTTCCTAGTCATTCGTGCCATGAGTGACAATGCCAATCACGAAGCCTCTATCTCTTTTGATGAGTTTATTATCGAAGCTGGACGTCGTTCTGCCCAAGTCTTACTTGCCTTTTTAAAAGCCTTAGATTAAGCGGAAATTTGACAGTTTATCTAGCTTATGATAAGATTTAAATAAAGAAAAGCTAGAAAACGTTTCAGAGGATATTATGAGTATTGAAATGACCGTCAGTGAGATTGCAGAGGTCTTAGGACTTTCTCGTCAAGCAATCAACAATCGTGTCAAAGAACTTCCGGAAGAGGACACGAAAAAAAATGACAAAGGTGTAACTGTAGTTACTCGAAGTGGCCTGATTAAGCTAGAAGAAATCTACAAAAAAACGATTTTTGAGGATGAACCAGTCAGTGATGATGTCAAACAACGTGAACTGATGGAAATCTTGGTCGATGAGAAAAACGCTGAAATTCTTCGTTTGTACGAGCAGCTCAAGGCAAAAGACCGCCAGTTATCAGAAAAAGATGAACAGATGCGTATCAAAGATCGCCAGATTGCTGAAAAGGACAAACAGTTGGACCAACAGCAACAGTTAACTCTTCAAGCCATGAAGGATCAAGAAACCTTGAAACTCGAGTTGGACCAAGCAAAAGAAGAAGTCCAAGCAACCAAAAAAGGCTTTTTTGCTCGCCTTTTTGGAGGAAAATAAAGAAGCTGTTTGGGTTACTCACTAACCTAATGGCTTCTTTTATTATTTATAGTTTAGTTTGGGTAGTAATTGAGGTAAATAATGGAAAAATTAAGAGATTATATCGCCTTTGATTTGGAATTCAATCAACACGAGGGGGTTACCCATTTAATTCAAGTATCAGCAGTCCGCTTTCAAGATGGACAAGAAAGTGCCGCTTTTGATTCTTATGTTTATACTACAGCACCATTGAAGAGTTTTATCAATGGTTTGACTGGGATCACAGCTGAAACCTTGAAAGATGCGCCAAAGGTAGAACAAGTTTTAAAGGACTTTCAAGCATTTGTTGGCGACTTACCTATTGTTGGTTACAATGCGGCTAAGAGTGATTTGCCTATTCTTTTGGAGCATGGTATTGATTATCATGACCAGTATAAGGTTGATTTATATGATGAGGCTTTTGAACGGCGTAGTTCTGACTTACACGGCATAGCTAATCTTCAATTACAAACTGTTGCGAATTTTTTAGGCTTTCACGGGAAGTCACATAATAGTTTAGAGGATGCCCGCATGACAGCGCGTGTTTACGAAGCCTTTTTAGAATCGGATGAAGGAAAGCTATTATTGAAAGAACAGAGCAATCTATCCATGAATCCCTTTGGTGGGCTAGACTTATCTCAATTTCTAGACTAGGAGTGCTTATGAAACCTGAAAAACCTAAAAAACTAGGTTTTAGGAAAATTTACCTCAACCTAGATAAAGTTCTCTTCCTCTTTTTCTTAATTTTCATGATGGTGGAATATCTGTGGTTACCTCTCAATTCTTTTCTTGCTGGTCTTTTACTCAGCCAGACGGGCTATTTGTTTATTTCTTACAATAATATTTCTGCCATTATCACGAGTTCTCCTTTAATCAGTCTGGCCTTTCTCGTCTTGATTGTAATCAATCTTTTGGTGTCCTATTTCCAGATTTGCCTCCTCTTTATTGGGGCGCGTCACCTTCTCTACCACGAAAAGAGAACCTTAATTGAATACAGTCGCAAAGTATTTCACCAGAGTTTTCTATTTGTGAAACGTTTGAGTTTCTGCAAGATGGCCTTTGTTTTCTTCTATGTGGCCATGCTTTTTCCTTTTATCAGGAAAATTCTAAAAATTTATTACTTAAATAAAATCGTCATTCCAGACTTTATCGTGACTTACCTGGAAGACAAGCACTGGCTAGTGGGCTTGATGATTTTTGTATCTGCTTGGATTTTCCTTTATATTTCCGTTCGCTTTATGTTTGCCCTTCCGAAAATCCTCTTTGAAAGAAAAACTGTGAGAGAAGGGGTGAAATATAGTCTGCAAAAGACAAAAAAACAAGTTCTTTTTTACGCTTGGAACTTGCTTCTCATTATTATAAAAACTTATCTCTTCTTCTTTGTGTTATTGCTTCCTTTGCTATTTACTCAGCTTGTAATGGATAATTTCACTCAGAAAGAATCTTTAATTCTTGGTCTCATCAACTTTGTCTTGATGAAAAATGTTCACTATATGGCGTTGAGTTATTTCCTTGTTAAATTTGTCTCCTTTTTGACAGGAGAGGAGCTGGAGATTATGCCAAGAAGAAAAAAAGATCATCTGATGAGGTGGGGGGTTATGGGCTGTGCTAGTATCTTTTTTGCGCTAGAAGGCTATATCTATCTGGAATCTCCTGATACCAACACGCCTTTAGTGATTTCTCATAGGGGAGTAAGCAATAAAAATGGTGTACAAAACACTGTTCAGTCTTTGGAAAAAACAGCTCAACTGAAGCCAGACTTGATTGAAATGGATGTGCAGGAGACCAAGGATGGTCAGTTTGTGATGATGCATGATGCCAATCTTAAGAACTTGGCCGGTATTAACGCTAATCCTCAAGACTTGACCCTAGAGGAATTGACGGGGCTAGATATTTCTGAAAATGGCTATCGAACCAAGATATCTAGTTTTGATGACTATCTCAATCGCGCGAATGAACTTCATCAAAGATTGTTGATTGAAATCAAAACCAGTAAAAAAGACAGTCCACAAATGATGGAACGTTTCCTAGAAAAGTATGGATCGATTATCAAGCAGTATGGTCATCAGATGCAATCACTAGACTATCATGTGATTGACCAAGTTCTGAAATATGATTCGACTATTCCAGTTTATTTCATCCTACCATATAACAGTATTTTCCCAAAAACCAAGGCAACAGGATATACCATGGAGTATTCAACATTGGATGAATACTTTGTTACTAAACTTTGGTATACGGAACAAAAGCTTTATGTTTGGACTGTTAATGGTTCTGAGGCTTTTGATAAAGCAGTTCGGCTCGGAGCAGATGGAATGATTACAGATGATCTTGAAATGGTTCAGTTACAAGTAACGACCGCGCAAGATGATCCTGAGTATACGGAATTGCTGTTAAAAAAAGCAACGGAATTCTTTGATTTCTAGCCTAGACTTTACATTTATAGTCGTTAAGACCTAGTATAAAAATAGTAAGTAGGAAAGTGTTTGAATTTCAGTTTACAATATGTGAACAGAAATTTTTGGAATTAAACAATAAAAAGGAGAGGAACTAGAAAGAACCTCTCCTTTTATTATAGAATGTAATTTTGATACAGTTAACCAACAGTTATAAGTGTTAAAACTCAATAGAACTAGAAAGATAGTCCGCCTGAGAAAGCACTTAGTTTTTGTTTAGCAGCCTCATTAATTTGGTCAATAGCATGATTGATAGCTTGACTAGTTAAATCAGATAGAGTCTCCAAGTCTTCTGGGTCTACAATTTCAGGCTTAAATTCAATCTTAACAACCTTTTTATCACCAGTTAGAGTTGCAACGACTAAATCTTGGCTAGATTTTCCAGTGAATTCAGTTGCAGCTAATTCAGCTTGAGCAATGTCCATGTCTTTTTTTAGTTTTTGGGCTTGCTTCATCATGTTTTGCATGTTCATCATAATAGTTTCTATATTCCTTTCTGCGTCAGGGAGTTTCATCCTCTGATATAGTTTTTCTTGAGCAAAAGTGACTACCATCTAAAAAGTATCGTATAGAGTGGTATCGTTTGTGCATTTTCAATAAAGGAGAGTTTTTAATACCTAAGCTACAAAAGAATTGAGTTCTTTAAGTCATAGGCTTATATTTACTCTTGAAAGTGAAGTGATGTAGGTCAGGGGTGGTGATTTTGTTATTTTCACCTCTCCCTCATTTTAAAAGCGGCCACCTCACTTTCTAGGCTATTTTTCTTTCAAATTCATTTGAAAGAAATCATTTCTATAAGATATGTCAATCTGCTAAGTTTTATTAGCAACCCTTGCAGAAACCAGTATTCTCCTCTTTTAATACACAGTAAATTATAGCATGTTTTTACTGTGCTGTCAATTTCCTAAATACTTTATACTAAAGCAAATGAAGAATAGCTATACCTTGTAAATTATATCTCTAGTTTACGGCTGACTTTAAGTGAGAGATTGCTGACATTTATGCTGTTTATAAGGAATAAAATGAATTGATTTAGGTTGACTTTTCTATGCTTTTTTCAAGTTTATTCGACTTTGTGCTCCAATGGACGCGACTTGATGTTGCGAGTAAAAGAGTCTGAGACAAAATAGTTCTCAGTCACAAAAAAGCTAGAGATTCCCAATAGTGGAACTCTAGCTTTTTAATTTTGAGTTGTTCTCTTATTGTATTTTAGGAGGTTATTAGCCATAAGTACCAATCCCATGTCAATTCTCACTTGACGCTTCCCTCTCAGATTACATCTCTTGTAACCTAAACAAGCCTTTATCTGCCCAAAGACAGGTTCCATATCAATCTTGCGTTGAGCGAAAATCTGTCTACCTTGGGGAGATAAAAGCGCCTGGCATTCTTTTGTTTTTAAGTGCTGATAGCGTTCATTAATATACAGTCCCTTTTGAGGAGCTGATTCAGGTTCATCAGCGTAGTAAACCTTAATTTCCTGTTGAAAGTCCGTCTGTGTTTTCTGATGTTTGATATGGTGAAAACAATAGCACCAACCATCAGGATGTGTGTAGCTATCCTCCTTGTCATTATAATGCCAATTCGCTAAATTTCTAGCCGACTGTTTATACCCCCTCTTCTGTTTCTGATCAAATATACCATATTTAATCAGATGGTTCACCTTCTTTTCATCTAAATGAAGGAGGTTCTCTTCACTTCCATATCCAGCATCTGCGACAACTGTCTTCAAGCCATGCGGATAGGTTTCAAGTAAGGGAAGAAGAGCTGTCGTATTTGAGAAGACATCATAGTGAAGAACAAATTGGTTTTCAGTAGCGATTTGAAGATTATAAGCAGCCTTGAGTTGGCCATTTTTCATATAGTCTTCCTTCATCCGCATAAAAGTGGCATCTGGATCGGTTTTGGAAAAGCTGTTACGCCCTTCAAATGTCTCCTGGTAGCTCTCATATTTTTCAGCACGTACTGAAAAATCCTCCTTGACTTTATGCAAGACTTTCTTGAGTCTCCGACGTTGAGTTTTACGTTCGTCCTTTCCTTTAACGGGTGTCTCCTCAATGTCCTGGTTCAATTTTTCCAATTCTTCTTCAAGGACTTGAGCGAATGCAAGCAACTGCTCTGAGGAGATAGGTTCCTGTGTATCCAGTTCGATAGCTTGATGGATAAGAGGAGTGATTTCTTCTTGAAAATAGACTTGTATCTGTTCTTGAAGTTTGGTGGAGAACTTGTCCGTTGCCTTTTTCCACACGAAACTATACTTGTTGGCATTTGCTTCAATCTTAGTCCCATCAATAAACAAACAATCTAAGGTCACTAATTCTTCCATTTTTAAACGAAGATTGAGGTCAATAAAAAGATCACGAATGAGTTCTTCCATCCCTTTAGCAATACGAAAACGATTGATGGTGCGGTAGCTGACAACCAACTGTCCTGTTAGGTACCGCATAGCGAGATTTTCAATCATCATTTTTTCAATTTTTCGTCCAGAGAAAATTCCTTGTGAATAGGCAAATAGAAGAGTAGCTAAGAGCATTTTAGGGTGGTAAGATGGGCGCCCAAAGTCATGATAGAAGGCCTGGAAATAATGTTCCTCCAAGGTATTCACCACTTTTTCAATCGTAAAAACGAGATGATCTTGTGGCAGGAAAGAGTCAACTCAACTAGATCACTATCAGTCTTTTTTTCATGATAGGCTTAGATTGTGATATAATAGATGAGAACGAGTTTTTTTAGAACAAACTAAAGGAGAATATATATGATCTATGCAGGAATCCTAGCCGGAGGAACTGGCACACGCATGGGAATCAGTAATTTACCAAAGCAATTCTTGGAATTAGGTGATCGTCCCATTTTGATCCACACAATTGAAAAATTTGTTTTGGAGCCAAGCATTGAAAAAATTGTAGTTGGAGTTCATGGAGATTGGGTGTCACACGCTGAGGACTTGGTTGACAAGTATCTTTCTCTTCATAAGGATCGCATCATTATTACCAAAGGTGGTGCTGATCGTAATAGCAGTATTGAAAAAATCATTGAAGCTATTGATGCTTACCGTCCAATCACTCCAGAAGATATCGTGATTACGCACGACTCTGTTCGCCCCTTTATCACACTTCGCATGATTCAGGACAATATCAAACTGGCCCAAAATCATGATGCAGTTGACACAGTAGTAGAAGCGGTTGACACCATTGTTGAAAGTACCAATGGTCATTTTATCACGGATATTCCAAATCGCGCTCACCTCTATCAAGGTCAAACACCTCAGACATTCCGCTGCAAGGATTTCATGGATCTGTATGGTTCCTTATCTGATCAAGAAAAGGAAATCCTGACGGATGCATGTAAGATTTTTGTCATCAAAGGGAAGGATGTTGCCTTAGCAAAAGGGGAATATTCAAATCTTAAAATCACAACTGTAACAGACTTGAAAATCGCGAAAAGCATGATTGAGAAAGACTAAGGCTATGATTAATCAAATTTATCAACTGACTAAACCAAAGTTTATCAATGTAAAATACCAAGAAGAGGACATTGATCAGGAGAATCATATCCTTATCTGTCCGAATTATATGGCGGTTTGTCATGCTGATCAACGTTACTACCAAGGAAAACGTGATCCAAAGATATTGGCTAAAAAGCTTCCTATGGCTATGATTCACGAGTCTTGTGGAACTGTTATTTCTGATCCAACTGGTACTTATGAAGTTGGTCAAAAGGTAGTTATGATTCCCAATCAACCGCCTATGCAGAGTAACAAGGAATTCTACGAGAACTACATGACAGGGACCTACTTCCTATCTAGTGGCTATGATGGTTTTATGCGAGAGTTTGTTTCTCTTCCCAAAGACCGAGTTGTTTCTTATAATGATATTGAAGATACAGTTGCTGCCATTACCGAGTTTGTAAGTGTTGGTATGCATGCCATGGATCGTTTCTTGAATATCGCTCATAGCAAGCGAGAGCGCATTGCAGTTATCGGAGACGGTAGCTTGGCCTTTGTGGTTGCCAATATTATCAATTATACCTTGCCAGAAGCAGAGATTATCGTGATTGGTCGCCATTGGGAAAAACTGGAGCTCTTCTCTTTTGCAAAAGAGTGCTACATCACGGACAATATCCCAGAGGATTTGACCTTTGATCATGGATTTGAATGTTGTGGTGGTGATGGTACAGGCCCAGCCATCAATGACTTGATCCGTTATATTCGCCCTCAGGGAACGATTCTCATGATGGGAGTGAGTGAATACAAGGTCAATATCAATACACGAGATGCCTTAGAAAAAGGATTGCTCTTGGTTGGTTCATCTCGCTCAGGACGCATTGATTTTGAGAAGGCCATCCAGATGATGGAAGTCAAGAAGTTTGCGAATCGTTTGAAAAATATTCTTTATATTGAAGAACCAGTGAGAGAAATCAAGGACATTCACCGTGTTTTTGCCACCGACCTAAATACTGCTTTTAAAACAGTATTTAAGTGGGAAGTGTAGGAGATGGAGGCTAATTGTGGAGAAACTCATTAGAGAAAAAATTTCTTCTTTGCTATCTGAAGAAGAGGAAGTCCTTAGTGTTGAACAACTGGGTGGCATGACCAACCAAAACTACTTGGTTAAAACAACCTCCAAACCCTATATCGTTAAATTTTTCGGAAAAGGAACTGAAAAGCTCATCAATCGTCAAGATGAAAAATACAATCTTGAATTGTTGAAAGACTTGAATCTTGATGTCAATAATTATCTCTTTGATATAGAGTCAGGAATTAAGGTCAATGAGTACATCGAATCAGCAGTAACTCTTGATTCAACATCAATCAAGTCCAAGTTTAAAAAGATTGCACCAATTTTACAAACCATTCATGATTCAGGAAAAGAGCTAAGAGGAGAGTTTGCTCCATTTGAGGAAATCAGAAAATATGAATCCTTGATTGAGGGAAATATCCCTTACACCAATTATGAAGCTGTGAGAAAAGAAGTCTTTTCGCTCGAGAAAAGGTTGGCTGATTTGGGAGTTGACAGAAAGTCTTGTCATATCGACTTGGTACCAGAAAACTTTATCGAGTCACCCCAAGGACGCATGTATTTGATCGACTGGGAATACTCTTCTATGAATGACCCGATGTGGGATTTGGCAGCTCTCTTTTTGGAGTCTGAATTTACAAATCAGGAAGAAGAAGATTTTCTAACCTACTATGAGAGTGACAAAACTCCAGTATCTCGTGAAAAGATTCGAATCTATAAAATCTTACAAGATACCATCTGGAGTTTGTGGACAGTGTATAAAGAAGCTCAAGGGGCTGATTTTGGAGATTACGGTATCAATCGTTACCAAAGAGCTGTCGAGGGTCTGACTTATTATGGAGGTTAGGATGAAGAATAAAAATGGTGTTTCTTTTGGTCTGCTCTCAGGTATCTTCTGGGGGCTAGGTCTGACAATTAGTTCTTATATCTTTTCGATTTTTACCAATCTTTCCCCTTTTGTAGTGGCTGCTGCTCATGATTTCTTGAGTATCTTTATCTTGTTAGCCTTTCTTTTGGTAAAAGAAGGAAAAGTTCGACTCTCGATTTTCCTAAATATTCGAAATGTCAGTGTTATTATCGGAGCTTTGCTAGCAGGACCTATTGGTATGCAGGCCAATCTTTATGCGGTTAAGTATATCGGTAGTTCTCTAGCTTCATCTGTATCGGCTATTTACCCAGCAGTCTCAGTTTTGCTAGCCTTCTTCATTTTGAAACACAAGGTTTCAAAGAATACAGTATTCGGTGTTTTCTTGATTATTGCAGCGATCATTGCTCAAACCTACAAGGTTGAACAAGTTAACTCGTTTTACATTGGGATTCTTTGTGCCCTTATCTGTGCCATTGCCTGGGGGAGCGAAAGTGTTCTCAGCTCCTATGCTATGGAAAGTGATTTAAGTGAAATTGAAGCCTTGTTAATCCGACAAGTGACCTCATTCTTGTCCTATCTTGTGATTGTGCTCTTTTCTCACCATTCGTTTACAGAAGTGGCAGATGGGCAGTTACTAGGCCTCTTGCTTGTCTTTGCGGCCTTTAATATGATTTCCTACTTAGCTTATTATATCGCCATTAATCGCTTACAACCTGCGAAAGCGACAGGCTTGAATGTGAGCTATGTAGTCTGGACTGTCTTATTTGCAGTTATTTTCTTGGGTGCACCGCTAGATATGCTGACAATCATCACTTCACTTATTGTTATGGCTGGTGTTTATATTATTATTAAAGAATAAAGGAGATTCGTGTGAAAGCGATTATTTTAGCAGCGGGCTTAGGAACTCGTCTGCGCCCTATGACTGAAAATACCCCGAAAGCTTTGGTCAAGGTTAATCAAAAACCCTTGGTAGAATACCAAATCGAGTTTCTGAAAGAGAGAGGAATTGATGAGATTATCATCGTTGTTGGTTACCTCAAAGAACAATTTGACTACCTAAAAGAAAAGTATGGTGTCCGTTTAGTTTTTAACGACAAGTATGCTGATTACAACAATTTTTACTCACTTTACCTCGTAAAAGAAGACTTGGCAAACAGCTATGTCATTGATGCAGATAACTATCTTTTTAAAAATATGTTTCGAAACGATCTTAAACGTTCTACCTATTTCAGTGTTTATCGTGAAGACTGTGAGAATGAATGGTTCTTGGTTTATGGTGATGACTACAAGGTTCAAGACATTATTGTTGACAGCAAGGCTGGTCGCATTCTGAGCGGAGTTTCATTCTGGGATGCACCAACTGCTGAGAAGATTGTTGGCTTTATTGACAAAGTTTACGAAAGTGGTGAATTTGTTGACCTCTACTGGGATAACATGGTTAAGGATAATATCAAAGAATTGGATGTCTATGTGGAAGAATTAGAAGGAAATAGCATCTATGAAATTGATAGTGTAAAAGATTACCATAAGTTAGAAGAGATTTTATCTACTATTGAGTAAGGAAAGAGAAGAAGGCTTGGGCCTTCTTTTTTTGTGTATTTTATAACAAGAATGTTTGATATTGATTGTATTCTTTAAATAAAACAAAAATTACAAAAAAATGAACAAAATAAAACAAAAATTATTGACAACGATTTCATATAGTGTTATACTTATAGCATAAAAGATAATTGAAAGAAGGGAAAATGTTATGGGATTAGATCATTTCTTTGACAAAAACCTAGTGTTTTGCTTAGAAGCGGATAATCAAGAACAACTCTTTGATCAGGTAGCAAGCTTGTTGGAAGAACGAGAAATTGTTACTCCAACTTATCGTGAAGCCTTGATCACGCGTGAAAAGTCATTTCCAACTGGCTTAGATATGGAATTTTTGGGGAAAGATCTACCAAATGTTGCGATTCCTCATACAGATATTGTTCATAACCTTGCTGAGAAAGTAGTGGTTGTTCGATTAGAGAAACCAGTTACTTTTCACAATATGATTGCTCCTGATAGAGAAGTAGAAGTATCTCTACTCTTCTTTATCATTAACAATTCAAGCTCGAGTCAAACTAATATTCTTGCTCAGTTGATGGACTTTTTCACAGGGAATAGCCATCTGGAAGACTTATCAAAAATTTCTGAACCAGAAAAACTTTATGCTTATATAGCTGAAGCAACAGCTTAATCGTGTCTATTAAAAAATAAAATCGGAGGAAATCCTAATGATTAAAATTCTTGCTGCCTGCGGTGCAGGTGTTAACTCAAGTCACCAAATTAAAAGTGCTCTAGAAGAAGAGCTTTCAAATCGTGGTTATGATGTTCACTGCGATGCAGTTATGGTAAAAGATGTAAACGAAGACCTTATCAAAGGATATGATATCTTTACACCAATCGCTGCTACTGATCTTGGTTTTGAACCAGAAATTCCAGTAATTGAAGCTGGACCAATCTTGTTCCGTATTCCAGCAATGAGCGCTCCTGTATTTGACAATATTGAGGCAGCTATCAAGGAACACGGACTAAGCTAATTATTATTTTGTAAGATTCCATAAAAATAAAGGGAGGAACTATTATGGATGTCATTATCGAACTAGCCAATAAGATTTTCAAGCCAGTCTTGGAAATGGGTGGTCCTATCATCATGCTGATCATCTTGACAGTATTGGCTCTACTTTTTGGAGTGAAATTCTCCAAAGCACTTGAAGGTGGTATCAAACTTGCCATCGCTCTTACTGGTATCGGTGCCATCATCGGTATGCTCAACGGAGCTTTTTCAGCATCACTTGCGAAATTCGTTGAAAACACAGGTATTCAGTTGAACATCACTGACGTTGGTTGGGCACCGCTTGCTACAATCACCTGGGGTTCTGCATGGACACTTTACTTCTTGCTTGTGATGCTGATTGTCAACGTTGTGATGCTTGCAATGAAGAAAACGGACACACTTGACGTCGATATCTTCGATATCTGGCACTTGTCAATCACTGGTCTTTTGATTAAATGGTATGCAGACAATAATGGTGTTAGCCAAGGAGTTTCACTTTTCATCGCAACTGCAGCAGTTGTGCTTGTAGGTGTTTTGAAAATCATCAACTCTGACTTGATGAAACCAACATTCGACGACCTTCTTAATGCACCAAGTTCATCACCAATGACTTCAACTCACATGAACTACATGATGAACCCAGTTATCATGGTTTTGGATAAGATCTTCGATAAAGTATTGCCAGGTCTTGATAAATATGACTTTGATGCTGCAAAATTGAACAAGAAAATCGGTTTCTGGGGATCTAAATTCTTCATTGGTTTCATTCTTGGTATCGTTATTGGTTTGATGGGAACTCCACACCCAGTTGCTGGTGTAGAAGGAGCCGATAAATGGGAACTTGTTATTAAAGGTTGGTTGAGCCTCGGTTTGACTGCCGGTGTCTCCTTGGAGCTCTTCTCACTTATCGGATCTTGGTTCATTGCAGCCGTAGAACCACTTTCACAAGGTATTACAAACGTTGCTACTAAACGTCTTCAAGGACGTAAATTCAACATCGGTCTTGACTGGCCTTTCATCGCTGGTCGTGCTGAAATCTGGGCTTGTGCCAACGTACTTGCTCCAATCATGCTAGTAGAAGCTGTGCTTCTTTCAAACGTCGGAAATGGTATCTTGCCACTTGCAGGTATCATCGCTATGGGTGTGACTCCAGCTCTCTTGGTTGTTACTCGTGGTAAATTGCTCCGTATGATCATCTTCGGAACTCTCTTGTTGCCACTCTTCCTTCTTTCAGGTACACTTATTGCACCATTTGCAACTGAACTTGCTAAAGGGGTGGGTGCCTTCCCAGAAGGTGTGAGTCAAACTCAATTGATTACTCACTCAACTCTTGAAGGACCAATCGAAAAACTTCTTGGTTGGGCAATTGGTAATGCCACAACAGGTGATATTAAAGCAATCCTTGGCGCAGTAGTCTTCCTTGTATTCTATGTAGGTATCTTTGCTTGGTATAGAAAACAAATGATTAAACGTAATGAAGAATACGCAGCAAATGCTAAATAATTCGCTCCTATAAAATGTAAATTGTGAAAACTAGGTTGTCAGTTTCCTAATGGGGAGTGACAGCCTAGTTTTTTATAAACTATCAAGAAATCGGAGAAAATAATGGTAATTGAAATAAAATCAGAGCAATTGACGGTCCAATTTAAAACTTTTGGTGGTGCCTTGTCGTCTATTAAGGATCGGGATGGCGTTGAGTACTTGTGGCAAGGAGATGCCACCTATTGGAGTGGGCAAGCTCCAGTACTTTTTCCAATCTGCGGCTCTTTAAGAGAAGATACAGCCTTCTACAGTCATGCAGATGGAACGGAGACGAAAGGAAACATTCCTCGTCACGGTTTGGTCCGTAAAAAAGAATTTGAGTTGGTTGATCAAACAGAAAACAGTGTAACCTTTGCTATCGAAGATGATGAGAATACTTATCAAAACTATCCTTATCATTTTCGACTTGAAATCACTTATAGGGTTACTGGCAAGACCGTTCGTACCCAATACAAAGTCTTTAATAAAGAAACTAGCAAAGTCATGCCATACTTTATTGGTGGACATCCAGGCTTTAATTGCCCTCTTCTAGATGGCGAAACTTATGAAGACTACTATTTAGAATTTGAGAAGGAAGAGAATTGCTCTGTTCCGCGTCCATTCCCAGAAACAGGCATGTTGGATTTCCGAGATAGAAATCCATGGTTGGATTCACAAAAGGAAGTGGATCTCAGTTACGATCTGTTTAGTGTTGATGCAGTGACTTTGGATGAGTTGCAATCCAGAACAATTGCCCTTCGTTCTCGTAAGCATGAGAAGGGATTAAAAGTACACTTCCAAGAGTTCTCAAATCTCATCATTTGGTCAACTTTGAATAAGGGACCATTCATTGCCTTTGAACCATGGTCTGGCTTGTCAACATCTCTTGAAGAAGGAGATCATTTAGAAGGTAAGAAAAACGTTCGTCTCTTAGAAGCTGGTCAAGTGGATCAAATTGGTTTTGATATTGAAATATTTTAGATAAAAAACCACAAAAACAAACATTTACTGTTGACTTTTTATAAAAATAGGAGTATATTATGTTTGTAAACAACAAATGATGTTTATAACGAACAAATAATCACTTGTTATATTCTCTATCGCAGAGAAAGTTTCTTTCTAGGAACTTGATTTCCTGGACTTGGATAAGGTGTTATTCATCTCATTCAATCAAATTTGTCAATAAACTGCTAGAAAGTCTTTTTTAGGTCATAAAAGTCTTTACTAGCCTAGAAAAATAAAAAGGAGTAAACAATATGTCTATTATCATTGGTGCAGATGCTGCAGGTTTGAGATTGAAAGAAGTTGTGAAAGACTTCTTGGAAAAAGAAAATTTCCACGTTGTGGATGTTACAGCTGAAGGTCAAGACTTTGTTGATGTGACTCTTGCTGTTGCTGCAGAAGTAAACAAAGAAGAACAAAACCTTGGCATCGTGATTGATGCTTATGGAGCTGGTCCATTTATGGTCGCAACTAAAATCAAAGGAATGGTTGCTGCAGAAGTTTCAGATGAACGTTCAGCATATATGACTCGTGGACACAACAACTCTCGTATGATTACTATGGGTGCAGAAATCGTTGGTGATGAATTGGCTAAGAACATCGCCAAAGGATTTGTTAACGGTAAATACGACGGTGGTCGTCACCAAATTCGGGTCGACATGTTGAACAAAATGTGCTAATTAGATTACAGTAAGAAAGGTAAGTTAAAAATGAGAATTGCAATTGGATGTGACCACATCGTAACAGATGAAAAAATGGCGGTTTCAGAATTTTTGAAATCAAAAGGATATGAAGTCATCGACTTTGGTACATATGACCACACACGTACTCACTACCCAATCTTTGGTAAAAAAGTTGGTGAAGCCGTTACAAGCGGTCAAGCTGATCTTGGGGTATGTATCTGTGGTACTGGTGTTGGTATCAACAACGCTGTAAATAAAGTTCCAGGAGTTCGTTCTGCATTAGTTCGTGATATGACAACAGCCCTTTATGCTAAAGAACAATTGAACGCCAACGTTATCGGTTTTGGTGGTAAAATCACTGGTGAATTGCTTATGTGCGATATCATCGAAGCTTTCATCAAAGCTGAATACAAACCATCAGAAGAAAACAAAAAATTGATTGCTAAAATCGAGCACGTTGAAACTCACAATGCTCATCAAGCAGATGCAAACTTCTTTACAGAATTCCTTGAAAAATGGGACCGTGGTGAATACCACGACTAAGAGGTGACGCATGATTTTAACAGTCACAATGAATCCATCCATTGATATTTCTTATCCTTTGGATGAATTAAAAATTGACACTGTCAATCGTGTGGTGGACGTGACCAAGACAGCTGGTGGTAAAGGTCTCAATGTTACACGAGTTCTTTCAGAATTTGGAGATTCTGTTGTTGCTACTGGTTTGGTCGGTGGTAAACTTGGAGAGTTTTTAGTAGAGCATATCGACGATAAAGTAACGAAACGTTTCTTCTCCATTCAAGGAGAGACTCGTAACTGTATCGCTATTCTCCACGGAGACAACCAAACAGAAATCCTTGAAAAAGGGCCTGAAGTTTTGGAACAAGAAGGGCAAGATTTCTTGGTTCATTTCGAAAATCTCCTTGACACTGTGGAAGTAGTAGCCATCTCTGGTAGTCTGCCAGCAGGTCTTCCAGTTGACTACTATGCAAGCTTAGTAGAACTTGCTAATCGCACAGGAAAACCAGTTGTTCTAGACTGCTCAGGTGCTGCCCTTCAGGCGGTTCTTGAATCACCACATAAACCAACAGTTATTAAACCAAATAACGAAGAATTGTCTCAGCTTCTTGGGAAAGAAGTTTCTGAGGATTTGGATGAATTAAAAGAAGTTCTTCAAGAGCCTCTATTTGCAGGGATTGAGTGGATTATCGTGTCACTTGGTGCAAATGGTGCTTTTGCAAAACATGGTGATACTTTCTACAAGGTAGATATTCCAAGAATTCAGGTGGTCAATCCTGTCGGATCTGGAGATTCTACTGTTGCAGGTATTTCATCAGGACTTCTTCATAAGGAATCGGATGCAGAACTCCTCATCAAGGCTAATGTCCTTGGTATGCTCAACGCTCAAGAAAAGATGACAGGTCATGTCAATATGGCCAACTATCAAGCTCTATATGATCAATTAATAGTAAAAGAGGTATAAAATGGTTTTAACAGAACAAAAACGTGCACGCTTAGAAAAACTTTCAGATGAAAATGGCATTATCTCAGCTCTTGCCTTTGACCAACGTGGCGCTTTGAAACGCCTCATGGCTCAATACCAAACAGA
>CAJNCV010000010.1 GCA_905221385.1 bacterium | reverse complement strand
CAATAGGCAGGACCTCCTGTCAACTGAAATAAGGGTAGATTTGGTAAAAAATTGAGCTGATTTGTTAGGTGAAATGTAGGGGAGAGAGGTTCGCTTTTTTTAATTGATGCTAGCAATATTTTAAAAAGCATTTTGAAAAGTTATTCACAGTTTTTTAGTCCGAACCGAACTAGGATAAAAACTTTGGAAGAACAACTATAGGACAAATCACTCATGCGAGTACTTCAAAAGTTAAGATTGTTGAGATACTCTCATAGGGTGCGGAGGGTCATCATCTCTAGTTGGGAGTTATAGCCAAAAGAGTGCTATATCCGTCGATTTTGACTGTTCAAAGATCAGTAATATGTTCAGTAGATCGATAAGTAACAAATTGAGTTCCTTTTTGAGCTCTATAATATTTGTAGTGGGTAAATCCCCTATAGATATTATGGAGACTATTTTGTCGTCTTGAATTGTCAAATTAAGTGCACATTTTCTTCATAGAAAACTTCATAAGGGGTTTTCCAGTTAAGACATTTTCGTGGCCTATTATTAAGTTTGTTCTCCCGCAGCTGAATGGTGTGCTCGGCAATGAATGTTAAATCGCTTCCTTTTGGAAAATATTCTCGTAGTAATCCATTGGTATTCTTATTAGTCCCTCGCTGCCAAGGCTCATGAGGGTCTGGAAAATAGACCTCTACCTTTAATTTGTCCGTCAAGTCTTGATGATTCGTGAATTATTTTCCTCAAGTGTTTATTTCGGATGTCTTTTGGCAAAGTCAACAAAGTGAAATTTTTCTAATTTATGCCGACTTTCGGTAAACTGAAACTGGCGCCCGTCTTGGAGATAAACTTTTGACTTGATTGAAACGACATAAGGGTCTTTGCCAATGTTCATGAGAATCTTGTCTCGATCACTCGTATGGTCAATGGTAATTTCTTTCTGAGCATAGTCGATGGTAAGTTTGAGGTCGTCCTCTATATACGAGTAGATAGACTGCTCAGCAATTTGGCGAGTGAGATTTGGGATGAGTTCCATATCCAGATAGTCCGTATCCAGAACTGATACCAGGTCATCCACTACACGCTGGCGGACTACCTTCCACACCATTCGAAACTCTGGAAAACCGGTTATCAGTGAGGATTTTTTATCGATAATGATCTTGTCCAGACTGACCACGTTTGTTTTAGAGCGCAGTCCAAGTTCCTGGACCAGTTCTTGGTAGCTGGTTAGATTGGAGACAGGGAAATTGACGGTTTCTTTTTTGACGACTCGAGAGCCTTGTCCTCTTATCTTTTTGATTAATCCCTCGTCTTGGAGGAGAGACAGAGCTTTTCGGACGGTGTCACGACTTACTTGATACTGATTCATGAGTTCGTGCTCGCTGGGAAGGAAATCTCCGTCAGCATATGTCTCGTTTTGAATGGTTTTTTGAATTTGTTTAAATAATTGTTGGTATTTCTTCATCTTGCTTCCTTATACTCTTCGAAAATCTCTTCAAACCACGTCAGCGTCGCCTTACCGTATATATGTGACTGGCTTCGTCAGTCTTATCTACAACCTCAAAACAATGTTTTGAGCAACCTGCGACTAGTTTCCTAGTTTGCTCTTTGATTTTCATTGAGTATTAAATGGGTTTTGAGTCTTATTTTATATCCACTTGTATCTATTTTACCATACAAGTGATGGGAAATTTACAAAAATATCCTCTTTTTAAAACAAACAAGTTGCCTACAAGTTTGGTATCGTTTACAATAGAGTTATCAAGTCAAGCTTGCTTTGACAAGTATAAGGAGAATCAAATGGGAAAATTTGAACAAGAAGCCAAAGATCTGCTTCAAGCAATCGGAGGCAAGGAGAATGTCACTGCTGTCACCCACTGTGCGACGCGGATGCGCTTTGTTCTCGGTGACGAAAAGAAGGCCAATGTTAAGGCTATCGAGTCGATTCCAGCCGTCAAAGGGACCTTTACCAACGCGGGTCAATTTCAGGTGATTATTGGGAATGATGTACCGATTTTTTACAATGATTTTACAGCTGTTTCAGGCATTGAGGGTGTCTCCAAAGAAGCAGCCAAGTCCGCAGCTAAGAGCAATCAAAACGTGCTTCAACGTATCATGACCACTCTAGCAGAAATCTTTACACCAATTATTCCAGCCTTGATAGTTGGAGGGTTGATCCTCGGTTTCCGTAATGTTTTGGAAGGTGTGCATTGGGAATGGTTAGGGCAAAAAATCGTTGATGGAGTTGCTCAGGTAACCCAAGACGGTCAGCCTATCTACAACACGATTACCGACGTGTCCCCATTTTGGTCAGGGGTTAATCACTTCCTCTGGTTGCCTGGTGAAGCAATCTTCCAGTTCTTACCAGTAGGGATTACCTGGTCTGTTTCTCGTAAGATGGGAACCAGCCAAATCTTGGGAATTGTGCTCGGAATCTGTTTGGTTTCGCCACAGTTGCTCAATGCCTATGCAGTTGCTTCTACTTCAACAGAAGAAATCGCAGCCAACTGGGTCTGGAATTTTGGCTACTTTACTGTTAATCGTATCGGTTACCAGGCTCAAGTTATCCCAGCCTTGCTTGCAGGCTTGAGTCTGTCTTATCTTGAAATCTTCTGGCGCAAGCATATTCCAGAAGTGATTTCCATGATTTTTGTGCCTTTCTTGTCATTGATTCCAGCCTTGATTTTGGCTCACACTGTTTTGGGGCCAATCGGTTGGACAATTGGGCAAGGACTTTCAGCAGTTGTATTGGCAGGCTTAACTGGTCCAGTTAAATGGCTCTTCGGTGCGATTTTTGGTGCCCTCTACGCTCCATTTGTCATCACAGGTCTGCACCATATGACAAATGCCATTGACACACAATTGATTGCGGATGCTGGCGGAACTGCCCTCTGGCCAATGATTGCTCTTTCTAATATTGCCCAAGGTTCTGCTGTATTTGCCTATTATTTCATGCATCGTCATGATGAGCGTGAGGCTCAGATTTCACTTCCTGCAACCATTTCAGCCTATCTCGGTGTTACAGAACCAGCCCTCTTTGGGGTCAATGTCAAATACATCTATCCATTTGTAGCTGGGATGATTGGTTCAGCCCTTGCAGGGATGTTATCCGTTACTTTCAATGTAACGGCGGCTTCTATTGGTATCGGTGGTTTGCCAGGTATCCTCTCTATTCAACCTCAATACATGCTGCCGTTTGCAGGAACCATGCTAGTTGCTATTGTTGTACCAATGCTCTTGACTTTCTTCTTCCGCAAAGTCGGTCTCTTTACAAAGACAGAGGATGATACAGCCTTACAGGCAGAATTTGCTGCCCAAGAAGAGGCAGAATTTGTCAGTCATGAACCAGTAACCCTTGCTCCAGTAGAAATTGTCAGCCCACTTACTGGTCAAGTGAAAGAATTGAGTCAAGCAACAGATCCTGTTTTTGCATCAGGCGTCATGGGACAAGGTCTGGTCATTGAACCAAGCCAAGGGGAGTTGACTTCTCCGGTCAATGGGACAGTGACGGTGCTTTTCCCTACCCAGCATGCCATCGGTATTGTCTCTGACGAGGGGGTAGAATTGCTCATTCACATCGGTATGGATACAGTAGGACTTGATGGCAAAGGTTTTGAAAGTCTTGTAGCCCAAGGAGACCACGTCACAGTTGGTCAGAAATTGATTCGTTTTGATATGGATGTCATTAAGGCTGCAGGTCTCGTAACAGAAACTCCTGTTATCATTACCAATCAAGATGCTTATACAGTGACTATTACTGGAACTTATCCAAGAACTATCCAAGCAGGGGAAGCTCTCATGGTCGCTACACGAATCTAATCGAAATAGTACAAACAGGAAAGGAACATCAGTTCCTCCCTTTTATCAGAAAAGGAGAAACAGATGGCACTTGATAAACGAAAAGTAGTCTATCAAATCTATCCAAAATCATATAAAGACACCACTGGAAATGGTATTGGGGATTTCCGTGGGATTATCGAGAAAATCCCCTATCTAGCCAAACTGGGCGTGGATATGGTCTGGCTCAATCCATTTTATCCAAGCCCCCAACGGGATAATGGTTACGATATTTCAGATTATATGGCAGTGGATCCTCTTTTTGGTGATATGGCTGATTTTGAAGAGATGGTACGTGTCTGTAGAGAGCACAAGATTGACTTTATGTTAGATATGGTGCTCAATCATTGCTCGACAGAACACGAATGGTTTCAGAAAGCCCTAGCTGGCGACCAGTACTACCAAGACTTTTTCTTCATCCAAGACCAACCGACAGACTGGCAGTCTAAGTTTGGCGGCTCTGCCTGGGCGCCTTTCGGGGAGACAGGGAAATACTATCTCCACCTCTTTGATGAGGCCCAGGCTGACCTTAATTGGCGCAATCCCAATGTTCGCAAGGAACTTTTCAAGGTTGTTAATTTCTGGCGAGACAAGGGAGTCAAAGGTTTCCGATTTGATGTAATCAATTTGATTGGCAAGGATGAGGTCTTAGTGGATTGCCCTGAAAATGAAGGAAAGCCAGCTTACACAGACAAGCCCATCGTTCATGACTATTTACGCATGATGAACCAAGCCACTTTTGGATCAGACGATAGCTTTATGACAGTTGGGGAAATGTCCTCGACAACCATGGAAAACTGTGTCCTCTATTCGTCACCTGACCGTCAGGAATTATCCATGACCTTTAATTTCCATCATCTCAAGGTGGACTACAAGGATGGGCAGAAGTGGACTTTAGCTCCCTTTGATTTCGAAGAGTTGAAAAGTCTTTACCATAGTTGGGGCAAGGAAATGAGTGACAAAAACGGCTGGAGTGCCCTCTTTTGGAACAATCACGACCAACCACGAGCCTTGAATCGTTTTGTCGATATTCAACATTTCCTCAATGAAGGGGCGACTATGCTGGCTGCCAGCATTCACCTGTCACGTGGGACACCTTATATCTATATGGGTGAGGAAATTGGAATGGTTGACCCAGACTATGATTCCATGGCTGATTATGTTGATGTCGAGTCCATCAATGCTTATCAGATGCTCTTAAAAGAAGGGAAAAGTGAGCAAGAAGCCTTCCAGATTATTCAGGCTAAGTCACGAGATAATTCACGCATTCCCATGCAGTGGGATGCTTCAGAAAATGCTGGTTTCACAAAAGGAACTCCATGGCTGAAGGCAGGAAAATCCTACCCTCAGATCAACGTAGAAAATGAAATCCAAGGCCCAATTTTCACCTTCTACCAAGACTTGATTCGACTTCGTAAGGAAATGCCTATTATCTCAGAAGGAAGCTACAAACCGGCCTTTGAAGACAGTCAGCAAGTCTATGCCTTTGAACGTCAGTATGAGGATGAAAAGTTACTGGTCCTCAATAACTTTTATGCCACAGAAGTAGAAATTGAGCTACCAGCAGCCTACCAAAATGGACAGATTCTGATTTCAAACTATGAAGATGTAGAAGTATCAGAAAAAATTCTACTTAAACCATATCAAACGTTGGCTATCTATGTACATTAAACGCAGCAAGGGGCCCTCTTTTATTGAAATGCAGGGCTCCTTTTTTGTCGCCTATTACCCTTCTTGAAAGCGTAAAACAAACTAGTCAGGAAAGTCACTTTATGGTATAATATAGAAGACTCAAAAAGAAACAGGAGAAAAAGAATGGATTTACTTTTAGCAATTGTCTTGATTGTGCTAGCTTTTCTAGGAGGAGCTCTTGGAGGGATGTACTTGGTTCGTAAGCAAATCGAAAAAGAATTTGCGGACAACCCACGTTTGAACGCTGAGGCAGTTCGTGCTCTTTTGAGCGCAAATGGTCAAAAGCCAAGCGAAGCCAAGGTACAACAAGTTTACCACCAAATCATCCGCCAACAAAAAGCAGCTCTTGCTAACAATAAAAAGAAATAAATAGGAAAAGTCTGGGATGAAAGTTCCAGACTTCTCACTATGTTTAATAGTTCTCAAGGATAAGACTTTTTCCTTGCATTCTATTGATATTTGATTATGATTAATAGAGAGGCAGTTGACATTTTATCAAGCTGTCTATCCGTTCATTTAGGACGAGTAATCATGATGAACTATCAATCAGAAAAAAGACTAGAAAGAAGACTGTATGGATAATCGACCAATTGGTTTTTTGGATTCGGGTGTCGGGGGCTTGACTGTTGTTCGTGAGCTCATGCGCCAGCTTCCCCATGAAGAAATCGTCTATATTGGAGATTCGGCGCGGGCGCCCTATGGTCCCCGTCCTGCTGAGCAAATTCGTGAATATACTTGGCAGTTGGTCAACTTTCTTTTGACCAAGGATGTCAAAATGATTGTCATTGCTTGTAATACTGCGACTGCGGTCGTCTGGGAAGAAATCAAGGCGAAACTAGATATTCCTGTCCTAGGTGTGATTTTGCCAGGAGCTTCGGCAGCTATTAAGTCCAGTCAAGGCGGGAAAATCGGAGTGATTGGAACCCTCATGACGGTACAATCAGACATCTACCGTCAGAAAATCCATGATTTGGATCCAGACTTACAGGTGGAAAGTTTGGCCTGTCCCAAGTTTGCCCCCTTGGTCGAGTCTGGTGCCCTGTCAACCAGTGTAACCAAGAAAGTCGTCTATGAAACCCTACGTCCCTTGGTTGGCAAGGTGGATAGCCTGATTTTGGGCTGCACTCATTATCCGCTCCTTCGCCCTATCATCCAGAATGTCATGGGACCAAAGGTTCAGCTCATCGATAGTGGGGCAGAGTGTGTACGGGATATCTCAGTCTTACTCAATTATTTTGAAATCAATCGTGGTCGTGATGCTGGGCCACTTGATCACCGTTTTTACACAACAGCTAGCAGCCAAAGTTTTGCCCAAATTGGAGCAGAATGGCTGGAAAAAGAGATTCATGTGGAGCATGTAACATTATGACAAACAAAATTTATGAATACAAGGACGACCAGGACTGGTATGTCGGTGTCTGGGATGTCTATGGAGGCATCTACAGCCTCATCAAAGATCCGCTTGAGCTTGATTTTATGGATTTGGCGCGGATTTTTCGTGATGAGGAAAATGGCTTTCCGATTACGATAACGGTAATACGCTGGTCTTCTAACTTCCGTCTGCTCTCTTTTATCGTTGAGATTTTAAATGCAGAAGCAGGACGTAACTTGGAAGTCATCCAACGTCAGGGGGCCCCGCTCTTGGTTGAAAATGGGCAGCTCCTGCATGTAGAATTGCCTAAAGAAGGAGTCAAAGTTCAAGACTTCTTTGAAACTAGTAAGGTTAGAGAAACCTTGTTGATTGCGACTCGAAACGAAGGCAAGACCAAGGAATTCCGAGCTATCTTTGAGAAACTAGGCTATGATGTGGAAAATCTTAATGATTATCCAGACCTACCCGAAGTAGCAGAAACAGGCATGACCTTTGAAGAAAATGCCCGCCTCAAGGCAGAAACCATTTCCCAATTAACAGGCAAGATGGTTCTAGCAGATGACTCAGGCCTCAAAGTCGATGTTCTTGGTGGTTTGCCAGGTGTCTGGTCAGCCCGTTTTGCAGGAGTGGGAGCGACTGACCGTGAAAATAATGCCAAGCTCTTGCACGAATTGGCCATGGTCTTTGATCTCAAGGATCGTTCGGCTCAATTCCACACAACCTTAGTCGTAGCTAGTCCAGGTAAGGAAAGTTTGGTGGTTGAAGCTGAATGGCCAGGCTACATTAACTTTGAACCTAAGGGTGAAAATGGCTTTGGCTATGATCCCCTCTTCCTGGTAGGAGAGACAGGTAAATCCTCAGCAGAACTAACCCTTGAAGAAAAAAATAGCCAATCTCACCGTGCCTTAGCCGTTAAGAAACTTTTGGAGGTATTTCCATCATGGCAAAGCAAACCATCATTGTAATGAGTGATTCCCATGGCGATAGCTTGATTGTGGAAGAAATTCGTGATCGCTATCTGGGGAAAGTCGATGCCATTTTCCACGATGGTGATTCAGAACTCCGTCCTGATGCTCCACTTTGGGAGGGTATCCATGTCGTCAAAGGCAACATGGACTTTTATGCTGGTTACCCAGAACGTTTGGTGACTCAACTTGGTTCTACAAAGATTATCCAGACTCACGGACATTTATTTGATATCAATTTCAACTTTCAAAAGTTGGACTACTGGGCTCAGGAAGAAGATGCCGATATCTGTCTCTATGGTCACTTGCATGTGCCAAGTGCTTGGATGGAAGGAAAGACGCTCTTCCTCAATCCAGGCTCCATCAGCCAACCACGAGGCACTATTAGAGAATGCCTCTATGCCCGTGTGGAGATTGATGACAGCTATTTTAAAGTAGACTTTTTGACACGTGATCATGAGATTTATCCAGGCTTGTCCAAGGAGTTTGCTCGATGATTGCCAAGGAATTTGAAGCATTTTTATTGGAGCAGGAAGAGACTTTTCTTACCCCTGCTGAGAATCTAGCAGCCTTGATTGATACCCATAATGCTGATCATGCGATTTTAGTGTTGAGCCAAATCACTTATACCCGTATCCCTGTTGTGACCTTTGACAAACGCTTTGTTGGAACCATTGGTCTGAGAGACATTTTGGCTTATCAAATGGAGCAAGGTTTGACGGATGAGCAGATGGCAACGACAGACATCGTCAATATGACCAAGACGGATGTGGCAGTTGTTGCTCCAGACTATAACATCACAGAGGTCCTCCATAAACTGGTAGATGAACCTTTCTTGCCAGTCGTAGATGGTGAAGGAATTTTCCAAGGAATCATCACGCGCAAGTCCATCCTCAAGGCAGTTAATGCCCTCTTGCATGACTTTAGTAAGGAATATGAGATTCGATGCAAATGAGAGATAGCATTTCAGCCTTTTTAGAGAAAAAGCAGGGCTTGTCTGCCAATTCAAAGCAGTCTTATAAGTATGATCTGGAGCAGTTTTTAGATATGGTAGGGGAGCGGATTTCTGAGACCAGTCTCAAGATTTACCAAGCCCAGCTAACCAATCTAAAAATCAGCGCCCAGAAGCGAAAACTTTCGGCCTGTAACCAATTTCTCTACTTTCTTTATCAAAGAGGAGAGGTGGACAGTTTTTACCGCTTGGCATTAGCCAAACAAGCTGAAAAGAAGACCGAAAAGCCAGAACTGTTAGACCTAGAGTCTTTTTGGCTGGAAAGTAATTATCCAGAAGGACGCTTGCTGGCGCTTCTTATCTTGGAGCTAGGGCTCTTGCCAAGTGAGATTTTGGCCCTTAAGGTTGCAGATATCAATCTGGATTTTCAGGTATTGCGAATTAACAAGGCTTCCCAACAGAGGATTGTAGCCATTCCTAGGACCTTGCTTTCAGAATTGGAACCTTTGATGGGGCAAACCTATCTCTTTGAAAGGGGAGGAAAAGCCTATTCTCGTCAGTGGGCCTTTCGTCAGCTGGAGTCCTTTGTCAAGGAGAAAGGTTTCCCCACCTTATCAGCCCAAGCCTTGCGGGAACAGTTCATTCTAAGACAAATAGAAAACAAGGTCGATTTGTACGAAATTGCAAAAAAATTAGGATTAAAAACAGTCCTGACCTTAGAAAAATATAGATAATGGATATTAAATTAAAAGATTTTGAAGGACCCCTGGACCTGCTCTTGCACTTGGTTTCTAAGTACCAGATGGATATCTACGATGTGCCCATTACAGAAGTCATCGAACAGTATCTAGCCTATGTCTCAACTCTACAGGCCATGCGTCTGGAAGTAACGGGCGAGTATATGGTTATGGCCAGTCAGCTGATGCTGATTAAGAGCCGCAAGCTTCTTCCAAAGGTAGCAGAAGTGACAGACTTAGAGGATGATCTGGAGCAGGACCTTCTCTCCCAAATCGAAGAATACCGCAAGTTCAAACTCTTGGGTGAGCACTTGGAGGCTAAGCACCAAGATCGGGCTCAGTACTATTCCAAAGCGCCGACAGAGTTGATCTACGAAGATGCGGAGCTTGTGCATGATAGGACGACCATTGACCTCTTTTTGGCTTTTTCCAATATCCTAGCCAAGAAAAAAGAGGAATTCGCTCAGAATTACACGACCATTTTGCGGGATGAGTATAAGATTGAGGATATGATGGTCATCGTAAAAGAGTCCTTGACTGGACGAGAACAGTTGCGCTTGCAGGATTTGTTCAAGGAAGCCCAGAATGTCCAAGAGGTCATCACCCTCTTTTTGGCGACCTTAGAGCTAATCAAAACCCAGGAACTAATCCTCGTGCAAGAGGAGAGTTTCGGAGATATCTATCTCATGGAAAAGAAGGAAGAAAGTCAAGAGGCACAAAGCTAGACTTGATAGAGAGGAAAGATGAGTACTTTAGCAGAAATAGAAGCGCTCTTGTTTGTAGCAGGTGAAGATGGGATTAGAGTCCGTCAGTTGGCTGAACTCCTATCACTTCCACCGACAGGCATCCAGCAGAGTTTAGAAAAGTTAGCCCAGAAATATGAAAAAGACCAAGAGTCGAGCTTGTCCCTGATTGAGACAGGTGGTGCTTACAGATTGGTGACCAAGCCTCAATTTGCAGCGATTTTGAAGGAATACTCCAAGGCACCCATCAATCAGAGTTTGTCTCGGGCTGCCCTTGAGACCTTGTCCATCATTGCTTATAAGCAACCGATTACCCGAATTGAGATTGATGCCATCCGTGGGGTTAACTCGAGTGGAGCATTGGCAAAGTTGCAAGCTTTTGAATTGATAAGAGAAGACGGGAAAAAAGAAGTGTTGGGGCGCCCCAACCTCTATGTGACCACGGATTATTTCCTAGATTACATGGGGATTAACCATTTGGAAGAATTACCAGTGATTGATGAGCTTGAGATTCAAGCTCAAGAAAGCCAATTATTTGGTGAAAGGATAGAAGAAGATGAGAATCAATAAATATATTGCCCACGCAGGTGTGGCCAGTAGGAGAAAAGCAGAAGAGTTGATCAAGCAAGGCTTGGTGACCGTCAACGGCCAAGTGGTGCGTGAACTCGCAACGACCATCAAGTCAGGCGACAAGGTCGAAGTTGAAGGTCAACCTATCTACAATGAAGAAAAGGTCTACTATCTGCTTAACAAACCACGTGGAGTGATTTCCAGTGTGACAGACGACAAGGGACGCAAGACAGTTGTCGATCTCTTACCAAATGTTAAAGAACGCATTTACCCTGTGGGACGTTTGGACTGGGATACATCAGGTGTCTTGATTTTGACCAATGATGGGGACTTTACGGATGAGATGATTCACCCCCGTAATGAGATTGACAAGGTCTATGTCGCGCGTGTTAAAGGTGTGGCCAATAAGGATAATCTCCGCCCCTTGACTCGTGGTCTTGAGATTGATGGCAAGAAAACCAAGCCAGCTGTTTATGAAATTCTCAAAGTGGATCCAGTCAAAAATCGCTCAGTGGTACAGTTAACTATCCATGAGGGGCGTAATCATCAGGTTAAAAAGATGTTTGAAGCTGTCGGTCTTCAAGTGGATAAGTTGTCACGGACACGTTTTGGACACTTAGACTTGACAGGTCTTCGTCCAGGAGAATCCCGTCACCTTAATAAAAAAGAAATCAGCCAACTACACACCATGGCTGTAACCAAGAAATAATGAAACGAATTTTAATAGCGCCTGTACGCTTTTACCAACGTTTTATCTCACCAGCCTTTCCACCTTCTTGTCGCTTTGAGCCGACTTGTTCCAACTATATGATTCAGGCTATTGAAAAACATGGCTTCAAGGGTGTTTTGATGGGCTTGGCTCGAATTTTACGTTGCCATCCCTGGTCGAAAATAGGCAAGGATCCTGTGCCAGACCACTTTTCCCTCAAACGAAATCATAAACAAAAAGAATCAGCCTGATTCTTTTTTGTATACTTTAGAAAGGAAGTTGGCAGATTAAGATTTTTACTATCCTTCTCCTATAAAAAGTGGTAAAATGGAGGACAGAAAGAAGGAACTGATATGACAACATTATTTTCAAAAATCAAAGAAGTAACAGAGCTTGCTGCAATCTCAGGTCATGAAGCGCCTGTCCGGACTTATCTTCGTGAAAAGTTGACACCACACGTGGATGAAGTGGTGACAGATGGATTGGGTGGTATTTTCGGTATCAAGCATTCAGAAGCTGCCGATGCACCGCGCGTCTTGGTCGCTTCTCACATGGATGAAGTTGGTTTTATGGTCAGCGAAATTAAGCCAGACGGTACCTTCCGTGTGGTTGAAATCGGTGGTTGGAATCCTATGGTGATTAGCAGTCAACGCTTTAAACTCTTTACTCGTGACGGTCGTGAAATTCCTGTGATCTCAGGTTCTGTTCCTCCACATTTGACTCGTGGAACAGGTGGACCAACCATGCCAGCTATTTCAGATATCGTTTTTGATGGTGGATTTGCGGACAAGGCTGAAGCAGAAAGTTTTGGCATCCGTCCGGGTGACACCATTGTCCCTGATAGCTCCGCTATCTTGACAGCCAATGAGAAAAATATCATCTCTAAAGCTTGGGACAACCGCTACGGTGTTCTCATGGTAAGCGAACTTGCAGAAGCTTTGTCTGGCCAAAAGCTCGGGAATGAACTCTATCTTGGTTCCAATGTCCAAGAAGAGGTTGGTCTGCGTGGTGCCCATACATCTACAACTAAGTTTGACCCAGAAGTTTTTCTGGCAGTTGACTGCTCACCTGCTGGTGATGTTTATGGTGGCCAAGGCAAGATTGGAGACGGAACCTTGATTCGTTTCTACGACCCAGGTCACTTGCTCCTCCCAGGCATGAAAGATTTCCTTTTGACAACGGCTGAAGAAGCTGGCATCAAGTATCAATACTACTGTGGAAAAGGTGGAACAGATGCTGGAGCAGCTCATCTGAAAAATGGTGGTGTCCCATCTACAACTATCGGTGTCTGCGCTCGTTATATCCATTCTCACCAAACTCTCTACGCGATGGATGACTTCCTAGAAGCTCAGGCTTTCTTGCAAGCATTGGTGAAAAAATTGGATCGTTCAACGGTTGATTTGATTAAACATTATTAAGCATAAGGGAGGTGGTCAGGATGGCAGAACCAAACCTAGAAAGCCTTATAAGAGATCTCTATAACCATGCCCGTCAGGGCTTGAGTGAAGATTTAGTTGCTGCTCTCCTAGAGACTGCTAAAAAACTGCCTACTACAAATGAGCAATTACTAGCAGTCCGTCTCTCAGGACTGGTCACCCGTGAATTGCTCACCAATCCCAAACACCCAGCACCTGAATTGATCAACTTGGCTCGCTTTATCAAAAGAGAAGAAGCCAAGTACAAAGGCACTGCAGTTTCTGCTATTATGTTTGGTGAACTTTTTAAAATGCTTTGATTCCACTGTGAATCAAAGCATTTTTTTATGTCAGAAAAGCCATTCTTTATGAGGAGACGAAAAAAGCCATCCCATTCAGGATAGCTTTTTGTTTATTAGATTTGTTCAGCGATGACTTTTTCGGCTAGGTTCATAGCATGGTCAGACACACGAGTGTAGTGGGAAATGATGTCGATAAAGTTGACTCCAGCTTGTGTAGAACACTCACCCTTGTTAAGGCGTTTGATGTGGGTCTTTCTGAGAACGCGTTCCATATTGTTGATTTCTTTATGGCGTTCAACCAGACTTTGAGCTTTTTCAATATCATTGTTTTCCACACTATCAAGGGCATCCTTGATGAATGTAGTTGTTGCTTGATAGATATCCGCCAATTCCTGCAAAGCAGCTTCAGAGAACTGAACATTCTTACGTTGGAGGTAGTCTGTTAGGTTGAGCAAGCCTTCTGCGTGGTCCCCAATCCGTTCCAAATCACGGGATGAATCCAGGATGTTAGTCAAGACTTCGCTTTCCTTTTGGCTCAAGGATTCGCTTGAGAGCCTGATGAGGTAACGAGTGAGTTTTTCATCGATGGTATTGATGGCTTCCTCTGTCTTGTGCCCTTTTTCAGCTACCTTTTCATCCAAACCGATGATATAGCTATAAGAAAGGTCAAAAGCTTTGGCTGCATAGTTCCCCAAGTGCAAGAGTTCTTTTTTGGCATTTCCTAGGGCAATAGAAGGAGATTGCTGGATAAGTTGCTCGTCGAGATAAAGGGGCTCGTACTTGACAACCTCGTCTTCACCAGGGATGAGCTTGGTTACAAAGAAGGCCAAGGCTCCGATGAATGGAAATTGTACAATGGTGTTACTTACGTTAAATGCACCGTGAGAGAAGGCGATCGTCATCTCAGGTGAGAGGTGAAGGAGTGCCTGGAAGTACTCGATCATAGCAGTGAAGGGGCCTAATAAG
Source organism: bacterium (assembly GCA_905221385.1). GTDB lineage: Bacteria > Bacillota > Bacilli > Lactobacillales > Streptococcaceae > Streptococcus. The sequence goes on along the minus strand of CAJNCV010000010.1, from coordinate 67,701 downwards.
ATTAAGCAAAGAATGGTTCCTAAAACGTTAAAGGTAACGTGGGTTGCTGCAACGCGCTTTGCAGAGATATTGGCTCCAGCTGCCGCGATGATAACGGTTAGGGTTGTCCCGATATTATCCCCGAAGAGAACTGGTAGCGAACCTTTAAGGTCAAGAAATCCACCTGCATAGAGACCTTGTAGAATCCCGATAGTTGCAGAGGAAGCCTGGATGAGGACGGTAATCACTGCACCGGCTACCACTCCTAAAATAGGATTTTGTCCCAAGGTTACCATATATTCCTTGAATTGTGGTAAATCTTTAAGAGGACTCATACCGGCACTGATGAGGTTGAGGGCGTAGAAGATTCCCCCCACACCAAACAGGATGCGCCCGATATTGTTTGCTGTTCTGTTTTTTGTAAAGAAGAGGAACATGGTTCCAAGGAAAATCAAGGGTAAAGCATACTCGCCCAGTTTGAAACCGATGATAAAGGAAGTAACGGTGGTTCCAATATTGGCTCCCATGATAATTCCGATAGCCTGTCTAAGAGTTAGAAGACTAGCGCTGACCAGCCCAACCGTGATAACTGTAACCCCTGTACTTGACTGAATGAGAGCAGTTACGACGATCCCGACTAGAACACCTAAAAAGGGATTACTGGTGTACTTGTCAATGTAAAAACGAAGGCGATCTCCAGCAGCTTGTTGCAAACCGTCTCCCATGGTCTTAATACTGTATAAAAACAGTCCTAGACCTCCTAAAAAGTGAAATAAAATTTCCTGCCAATTAATGGACATTTCTTTTTCCTCCGAAAAATAATCGCGGAATTTCTCCTATTCTATTTTAAAGGATAAAAGTAAATCTCACAAGTGTTTTTCTGTTATTTTAGTAAGAAATAACTAACTTTTTTTAAAAATTTTGTCAAAAGGGAGATTCTACCTCAAATATAGATGCCTAAATAAATTGTATCCAAATTAAACTGTTTCTTATCCTAGTTATAGTTTTTTTATCAAATATATTGACAACGCTTTCATATAAGATAGAATGAAGATAATCCTGTTCTGATGTTTGATTGTGGGAACAGTTACTTTTTTGTTCTATTAGGAGGATAAAATGAAAGATCTATTTTTTGAAAAACGTTGCCGTTACAGTATTCGTAAGCTGTCAATCGGGGCTTGTTCCTTGATGATTGGTTCAGCTCTATTTGCGAGTCCAGCTCTTGCCGAACAGGTCGCTGTTCCTGAAACAGTTGCTAATACAAGCGCTCAAGCGATAAGTACTAATGAGACAACTAATCCAGATACTGCAGCTATCGAAAAGCAATTAGAGGAAACTGAGAACAAAGTAGCTGAGCAACCAATTTCAGAAAACACTCCAGCAATAACGGATCTGGTTAATGAAAAAGAAGAAGCGAAGCCTGCTCCGACGGATAAAGCTGACAAACCTGCTCAACCAACTGAAAAAGAAGAAGTCAAATCAGAGGAAGCTCCTCAAGTTGCTGAGAAGAAAGCGGACAAACCGACTCTAGCAGACGTTCCTAAAAATGAAGAAAAGAGTCTCCGACCAAAAGAAATCAAATTTGATACTTGGGAAGATTTGTTAAAATGGGAACCGGGTGCGCGTGAGGATGATCCTATTAACCGTTCCTCAGTTGAACTCGCCAAGCGCCATAGAGGCCAGTTGGTCAATGAAAAAGCAAGCAGAAGAGCCAAGGTTCAGGCGCTAGCAAACACCAACTCAAAGGCCAAAGACCACGCTTCTGTTGGTGGAGAAGAATTCAAGGCCTACGCTTTTGATTACTGGCAATACTTGGATTCAATGGTCTTCTGGGAAGGCCTAGTTCCAACTCCAGATGTCATTGATGCAGGCCACCGCAACGGAGTTCCCGTTTATGGAACACTCTTTTTCAACTGGTCAAACAGTATTGCTGACCAAGAGAAATTTGCCGCTGCCTTGAAACAAGACGCAGATGGCACTTTCCCTATCGCACGAAAACTTGTCGATCTTGCTAAGTACTACGGATTTGATGGCTATTTCATTAACCAGGAAACAACGGGCGATTTGGTAGAACCTCTTGGTGAAAAAATGCGTCAATTCATGCTCTATACAAAAGAATACGCAGCCAAAGTCAACCATCCAATCAAGTATGCTTGGTACGATGCCATGACCTACAAATATGGTCGTTACCACGAGGATGGTCTGGGTAATTACAACTACCAATTCATGCAAAAAGAAGGTGATAAAGTCCCTGCGGATCAATTCTTTGCCAACTTCAACTGGAACAAGGAAAAGAATGACCACTCCGTAGAGATGGCAAAATGGCTAGAACGTAGCCAGTATGATGTCTTTGCAGGCTTGGAATTGCAACAAGGTGGCTCTTATAAGACCAAAGTCAAATGGGATGCCCTCTTAGATGAAAAAGGCAAGTTGCGTTTGTCACTTGGACTTTTTGCACCAGATACGATTACCAGTCTAGGAAAAACAGGTGAAGACTACCACAAGAACGAAGACATCTTCTTTACAGGTTACCAAGGAGATCCAACGGCTCAAAAACCAGCAGATAAAGAGTGGTATGGAATTGCCAATTTAGTTGCTGACCGCACACCAGCAGTTGGCCGAACCTTCACGACCTCCTTTAATACAGGTCATGGTAGAAAATGGTTTGTAGACGGTAAAGTTTCTAAGGATTCTGAGTGGAACTACCGTTCTGTTTCTGGTGTCTTGCCAACATGGCGCTGGTGGCAGACTTCAACGGGGGAAAAACTTCGTGCAGAATATGACTTTACAGATGCCTATAATGGAGGTAACTCTCTTAAATTCTCAGGGGATGTAGCTGGTAAGACGGACCAGGATGTGAATTTGTATTCTACCAAACTAGAAGTAACTGAGAAAACCAAACTTCGTGTTGCCCACAAGGGAGGAAAAGGCTCTAAAGTTTATATGGCCTTCTCTACGACTCCAGACTACAAATTTGAGGATGCAGCCGCATGGAAAGAACTAACTCTCTCTGATGACTGGAAGAATGAAGAATTTGACCTTAGCTCACTAGCTGGAAAAACAATCTATGCAGTCAAACTCTTCTTCGAGCATGAAGGAGCTGTAAAAGATTATCAGTTTAACCTAGGTCAATTAACCATTTCGGACAATCACCAAGCACCACAAGCGCCGACAGGCCTCTCTGTAGTGAAACAATCTCTTAAGAACGCCCAAGAAGCTGAAGCAGTGGTCCAATTTGCGGGTAACCAAGATGCAGATTTCTATGAAGTCTACGAAAAAGATGGAGATAACTGGCGTTTGTTGACAGGATCATCTGCTTCCACTATCTACTTGCCAAAAGTTAGCCGTTCTGCTAATGCGACTGGTAGGACTCAGGAACTGAAAGTCGTTGCAGTTGGTAAAAATGGCCTTCGTTCCGAAGCCGCGACGGCATCCTTTAACTGGGGGATGACAGTTCAGGATACGACTCTTCCAAGACCTTTAGCTGAAAATATCGTTCCAGGTGCAAAGGTCATCGGTAGCACTTTCCCAAATACTGAAGGTGGAGAAGGCATTGAAGGTATGTTGAACGGTACCATTACTAGCTTGTCAGATAAGTGGTCTTCAGCTCAGTTGAGCGGTAGTGTGGATATTCGCTTGACCAAGCCACGTACCGTTGTTAGATGGGTCATGGATCATGCGGGAGCTGGTGGAGAATCCGTAAACGACGGTTTGATGAACACCAAAGACTTTGATCTTTACTACAAGGATACAGACGGTGAGTGGAAACTAGCCAAGGAAGTCCGTGGCAACAAAGCACACGTGACAGATATCACTCTTGACAAACCAATTACTGCCCAAGACTGGCGCCTAAAAGTTATCACTTCAGATAATGGAACGCCTTGGAAAGCCATTCGTATCTACAACTGGAAGATGTATGAAACCTTGGACACAGAAAGTCAAAATATTCCAATGGCCAAGGTAGCTGCCCGTTCACTTGGAAACCATCAAGTTCAACTAGGCTTCTCTGATGTTCCAGCAGGTGCAACCATCACCGTTTACGACAAGGCAGATTCACAAACACCAATTGCAACCTTGAAGTCTGAAACTGGAGGCGACTTGGCAACAGCACCATTGGGCTTTGACAAGCAACCAACTCTCCTCTACTATCGTACCCAACTACCTGGCAAAGAAATCAGTAACACCTTGGCAGTAGCGATTCCGCAGGATGAGAGAAAAATTGTTGCAGTTAGCCTTGAAAAAGGGCCTAAGAAGACAGTTTACAAAGAGGGAGAAAAACTTGACCTCAGAGGCGGAACCCTCCGTGTTCAGTACGAAGGGGGACAAGCTGATGAGCTGATTAACCTTACTCACTCAGGTGTGACAGTATCTGGCTACGACGCTCATCAAAAAGGGGAACAAAAGCTCACAGTTAGCTATCTTCGACTTCCAGTTACTGGTGACTTAAAGGTACAAGTGACAGGTCAAGATGAAGGAAAACCGAAAGAAGTAGCAGGTTTGTACATTACTCAGAAACCGAAAACAGACTATCTAGTAGGAGAGCAACTGGATCTTGCAGAAGGTCGCTTCGGTGTTCTCTATGATGATGAGACAGAAGAAAGCCATGCCTTCACAGATCAAGGTGTTGAAATTACGGGCTACGATGTTCAAAAGACTGGTCGTCAGACCTTGACCTTGCATTACAAGGGGCACACCGCTGAGTTTGATGTCTTGGTTTCTCCAAAAGCAGCTGTCAACGATGAGTACCTCAAACAAGAAATCACTGCTGCCCAAGGTCGTCAGTCAACCCTTGCCTACACCTTCTCAAGTGAGGACAAACAAGCAGCACTAGTAGAGAAGCTCACTGCAGCGAAAACTGTAGCAGAAAACCACAATGCTAGCCAAGAAGAAGTCAACCGGGCTTTGAATGAGTTGAAACAAGCAGGGACAGACTTGGATGGAAATCAACGGTATCAGACAGCTAGAGAAGAATTGGAAGGTTTGCTTGAATCCCTTCGTGAAAAAGATCCTAAAGCTGAGTTAATTGAACAAGTAGAAACTTTATTAGCTTCAGAGATGCCAACTCCACAAGCGTTTGCGGAGATGAAAGAAAAGCTGAATAAAAAACTAGCTCCTACAGAAGAAAGACACCATGTTGGTAGCATGGAACCAAATGAAGTGGCTCCAACGGTTGAAGCTCTCCCTGAACTAGTTGTTGAAACTGAAACAACAGCCTTTGAACGTCAGGAGCGACCAAACTCCGAACTTCTCAAAGGACAACGCCGTGTTGTGCAAGTTGGAGTTGAAGGTCAAGTTCGTCGCTTTGTAGAAGTCGATGGTCGGGGTAAACGCACCCTTCGTTCGACTGAGGTAGTCAAGGAATCAATCTCAGAAATCACCGAAGTTGGTACAAAAGTTCTATCAAGCAACCAACCAGCTGAAGGTGTGAAAGATTTAGTTCTAGAAATTCCGAAACTGGAAATTGAAGAGGGGACAGTTTCCTTCGAACATCAGGAACGACCAAATTCAGCCCTTCTCAAAGGACAACGCCAGCTAGTTCAAGCAGGAGTTGAAGGTCAAGTTCGTCGCTTTGTAGAAGTCGATGGTCAGGGCAAACGCACTCTTCGTTCGACTGAGGTAGTCAAGGAAGCAATCCCAGAAATCACAGAAGTTGGAACAAAAGAAGTGGCGCCAAGACCAGATAAACCTCATGCTGATACCCTCTCTAAAGAGCAAAAGGGACTTCCAGCTACACCAAGTACAAATGCTCCAACTGCAGAAGTGCCTGTCAAAGTTGAAGCAGCAAGCAAACAACTTCCAAATACAGGTACTGAAGTAGGTACAAATCTGGTAGCACTTGGACTTCTTGGAGTTTTAAGTGCTTATGGACTTGTAGCTTTGAAAAAGAGAGAAGACTAAGAATAGATAGTATTTCTTAAGTTTAGATTAGAAAGAAATCGTTTCAAGAAGCAACAGCTAAAAATAGTTGTTGCTTTTTTGAACTCTCTCATCCCAATGTTTTCGAGTTGAGATTGAATAGCTTGTAAGTTATCATAAAGTATTTTTTCAGCAACATAACCTTCAAATTCAGTCCGGCCATATTTCTGGACTTTGATCAGTTTATTTGATACCATGAAAATTCAGTAAAATTTTAAGGAGATGTTGTGAAATTATTTGTAAAACATGGGATATTTCTTTTTGCAACGGTTTTATCCCTCAGTACCTATAGTGTCATGGCTGATGAAGCTGTACAGTCTAGTACAAAATCTAGTGTCGAAAATACGGCAAAATCTACGCCAAATGATGTCGTTGTCGGCAATCCGAACAATGCAATTTCCAATCTAAAAGAAGACAAAAATAGTGGGACTTCTGAACCTAGCATTACTAAAATTGAAGTCTCTGGTGGAGTAAATCCATCTGCGACCGGTGTCGATTTTTTCAAAGATGTTGAAATTAATCTTGAGGGAAATAACCTAACTGATGATAACTTTCTCAGCAAAGAAGGGCTTCATTGGTCTGATAAAACATATGTCGAAATTGATAAAGGAACTGAAAATGGTCTTTTAAATGACAGTGAACGATTTGGTGAGGCCAACACTCCCTCAACCCCTGTTATAGCATATAGCAACAATGTAGGTGATAGTGGACGAATCAATTTTGTCGGTAAAACCTTATCCGGTATAGATTTAGATTTACTATGGACGGTCATTGAAAGTGATAAAGATGAGTGGGCTTCAAACTCTGGATTTCAGGATAGTCGTCTAAAAGGACTCGGTTTCTCAGGTGAGCAATTTATTCCAGGTGCAACAGGGAATTCTATCGTTGTATTGTACAATAATGCAAGTAACCTCGCTCTACATTATCAAATTGTAAAACATGGAACTAAGATTGAGCAACCCATACTTGTTAGTTTTATTTCTACCGATATTGATGCCGCTCAGGGGGTTCAAACGAACCTTGCAAATTTAGTTGAAATCATTCCAACAGAATCTAATCTCGTCAAGGAAGATGGGATTATCTATGATGCTACTTCAGGCGTAGTCGGTCTAAATGGCTCTAAAGATCTTCCGAAAGGTGGCTATCTTGGAGCTGGCTTTATTTCAAATTTTGATTATACCTTCTACTCGCCTGCCCCAAAAAGAGTGAATGATTCTTACTACTACCCAATAGCTGTAAGGTACGATATTTTTGGAAGCAGCTTGCAAGCAAATATCAACACGCGAGTTTCTAAACCGATTATTGTCCAGTATGTTGATAAACATGGAAAAGAATTAAAGAAAACAGAATTTTATAAAGGTTTCGATGATGAATCTTATAAAGTGGAATCCCTTAATATTCCAAATTATCGATTAGTAGATGTTAAGAGATTAACAGAAAATAAGGCAAAAACAAGGATTCAGTTCGTCTATCAGAAAGAACTACCCGTAACGTTAAAGTTTCAAGATGAAAAAGGGAAGGAGCTGTACGGAACTCTAACTTATAAAGTTCTCGAGGGGCAGAGACTAAAACATACACCTAAGAAAGTGGATGGTTATGTGACGCCAACAGTATTTGAAACCTTGGTCGAACATGCTATAGAAAAGGTTTTTGTTTATCAGAAGATTCCACAAGCTAAGGAAAATCTTCGACCTTCTGGTAAAATTACGAATCCTAACGCGGAGAAGATTATCAGGCCACAGCTGCCACCATCCTTTTCTTCAGCAAACTCTAATTACCCTGTAGATACCTCTTCAATAGGGGGCTCATTACCGCCCTTTTCTCAGGGATCAAACCAAGTGCTGAATGACCAAGGTCAAAGAGTAGAGGACAGTCAGACCGAACCCAAAAAGCAAGAGATACCAACCAAAAAAGATCCCTTTTTAACCAATACCAAGATGAATCAAGATGAGAAGAAATTGTTTCTTGATTATATCAGAGCTGTTGGAGATGAAGCGCGAAAAAAATATGGTAATAATCGCAATAAAATCAATCATGCTATTGCTAACGCCATCGCGCGTGTTCCCTACTCAAAAGATAAACTACAATCCATGACCAATGATTTTGGAGAAGCACCTTATGCTTATAGCGATGAAATTGGAGAGCTATTAAATAAGCTTCATGATTTACCAGAATATGCAATAGATTTTCCTCATTTGGCTGCACCGATTGCCACCTCTTATCAAAGTAGTTTTCTAAAAGAAGTAGGGAAATTTTTTGCAGGTTTTTCTCCATTTAACCTTTTTGGCTTATTACCCAAAGCGATCCTTTTTCAAAATAATTCTCTAACAGGAGACTTATTAACAACCATCGATGAAAAGGACACGCTCACAGATATAGATGCCTTTATCCTGAAGTATCATAAGGACTTTAAAGACCTGGATCTGGACCAGGCTATCGAAAAATATTACCATACAGATGGCCTGGAGCAGAAACGTCAAGAGTATTACCACCAAGTACTCAAAGAGTAGTCGGGAAATACCACTGCCGAGGGCTATAAAGATTTCTTGTTACTTGGAAGTATTTTTAGTTTATCAGGGCTCGCCTTATTTGGAATGAAAAGGTTCAATGAAGGTAAAGCTTTTGTAGAACGGTTGTGGAAAGATCCTTCAACGACGATTCAAAAAGATATTTTGGAACCGCTAAAATCCGGCTTTGATTCCTTTATGAAACACCCACTAAAATTTGTCGAGAAGCATATTGCAGCTCCGATAGGAAATACCTTGGCTACTTTTGGGAGTGCTACCTTATATGTAGGTGCGAGAGTGACAAAGGCTGTCAATGACTATCTCCTTAAGCCTGTCGTAACCTTTGTAGCTACCAATGTGGTGAAACCCCTCTACAATAGTGTCGTCAAACCAGTAGTCGATGTTGCTGTGAATAAAGTGGCTAAACCGCTCTATCAAAAGGTTATAAAACCAGTAGTAAAACCAATCGTAAACTTTGCTTATAATGCAGTAGCGAAACCCTTCTACCATGGGGTTGTCAAACCTACCTATAATCAGGTAATAAAGCCTATTGCGAAGGCTATCCACAACAATGTGCTTAAGCCCGTCTACAATCATGTACTTAAGCCTGCGGCAAGTTTTGTGAATCGGACAGTCGTCAAACCCGTCTATAACTATGTTGTTAAGCCCGTCTACAACCATATTGTTAAACCAATCGTCAAACCGATTTATCAGAAGGTTGTAAGGCCAATCGCTCGGGCAACCAATCGCTATATTATAAAACCAGTGGTAAACACTGTAAACAAATGGATCGTTAATCCAATTAAAAATTGGTTTGGTCGTAAGAAAGGAAAGAGATGATGAAAATGGTAAAAGCGATTCTAGTAGGATTTGTTACAGTCTTACTCATCAGTTTCTATGCATATGCTAATTTAAAACACAATTCGGTCTACTATGCCCAACAGATGCCCCATAAGGAGGGGACAGAACCCGACTTAGTCATGCTGATTGAAAATATGTGGTGGGTTTATACACCAGAAATAGAAGGAATCCGTTATGATGACGATGGTAGAAATTTTATTGAAAATTCAATCAATATGATTGGTAAACCTACAAATTTTTCTGAGTTTGATGGAGGTTATAGCTATAGAGACCAAAACGATGTAGCTTATAAATTCGGAAAAAATTTTTCTCTTGAGTGGGCCATGAATAAAAAATATAAAAAAATTGATCTAACTACAATTGACGAAAAAAAGATAAAACAAGGTATTAGAGAGACTGTTCAACCCGTACTTGATGTACAATCTAAGCCCCTCATCAATCTTCAGTGGCTGTTTAATTTACTGTATCAGGACAGGTTTAACTAAAGATGAAAATGGTAAAAGCGCTTCTAGTAGGAATTGTTACAATCTTACTTATAAGTTTCTACGCATATACTAATTTGAAATACCATTCGGTCTACTATGCCCAACAGATGCCCCATAAGGAGGGGACAGAGCCCGACTTAGTCATGTTACTTGAAAATATGTGGTGGATTTATAAGCCAGAAATAGAAGGAATCCGCTATGATGATGATGGAATGAATAGTATAGCTAGAAATATTGAGGGAAAGGAGTCAATATTCTCTGCATCAGGAGATTATTTAATGTTTCATTCCGGTACTGATAATCATTATCTCTTCGATGAAGTTTTTCGTATTCAAAGTGCATTTGATGAACATTATAATGATATTGAATTCAATCAACAACTAGTTTTAGATGAAATTAGAGAAACCGTTCAACCGGTACTTGATGTACAATCTAAGCCCCTCATTAATCTTCAGTGGCTGTTTAATTTACTGTATCAGGACAGGTTTAACTAAAGATGAAAATGGTAAAAGCGCTTCTAGTAGGAATTGTTACAATCTTACTTATAAGTTTCTATGCATATACTAATTTGAAATACCATTCGGTCTACTATGCCCAACAGATGCCCCATAAGGAGGGGACAGAGCCCGACTTAGTCATGTTACTTGAAAATATGTGGTGGGTTTACACACCAGAAATAGAAGGAATCCGCTATGATGATGATGGAGGGAATGCTATTATTGACACTAAAAACAATTTTGTTTTATCAGAAACCATGGGAAATTTTTCATATCATAAATATCATCTCTCTATAGGTTTTGATAGTACTTTTAGATTTCACCATGTAAGTGACTTCACAGGAGAACAACCAAAAAGAGAAATTCATGAGGATGAAATAAAACAGGAGATTAGGGAAGTGTTTGCCCCAGTTATTGATGCTCAGAGCAAACCCTTCGTCAACCTTCAGTGGCTGTTTAATTTACTGTATCAGGACAGGTTTAACTAAAGATGAAAATGGTAAAAGCGCTTCTAGTAGGAATTGTTACAGTCTTGCTCATCAGTTTCTATGCATATGCTAATTTAAAACACAATTCGGTCTACTATGCCCAACAGATGCCCCATAAGGAGGGGACAGAGCCCGATTTAGTCATGTTACTTGAAAATATGTGGTGGGTTTACACACCAGAAATAGAAGGAATCCGCTATGATGATGATGGGAATAATGCTATTGAAAATACCAAAACGGAAACAGTTCTGTCCAACTCTATGGGAAATTTTTTGTATCATAAAAATCGTGTAACTGTAGCTTTTGATAGTACCTTTAGATTTTTCCATGTGACTGACTTATCAGGAGAGCAACCCAAAAAAGAAATTCATGAAGCTGAAATAAAACAGGAGATTAGGGAAGTGTTTGCCCCAGTTATTGATGCTCAGAGCAAACCCTTCGTCAACCTTCAGTGGCTGTTTAATCTACTGTATCAGGATAGGTTTAACTAAAGATGAAAATGGTAAAAGCGCTTCTAGTAGGAATTGTAACAATCTTGCTCATCAGTTTCTATGCATATACTAATTTAAAACACAATTCGGTCTACTATGCCCAACAGATGCCCCATAAGGAGGGGACAGAGCCCGATTTAGTCATGTTACTTGAAAATATGTGGTGGGTTTATACACCAGAAATAGAAGGAATCCGCTATGATAATGATGGAGGGAATGCTATCGAAAATACTAAAAGTGAAACAGTTTTATCAGATGCTATGGGGAATTTTGTATATCTTAAATATCATATAACTATAAGTTTTGATAGCACCTTCAGATTTCACCATGTAAGTGACTTCACAGGGGAACAGCAAAAAAGAGAAATTCATGAGGATGAAATAAAACAGGAGATTAGGGAAGTGTTTGCCCCAGTTATTGATGCTCAGAGCAAACCCTTCGTCAACCTTCAGTGGCTGTTTAATTTACTGTATCAGGACAGGTTTAACTAAAGATGAAAATGGTAAAAGCGCTTCTAGTAGGAATTGTTACAATCTTGCTCATCAGTTTCTATGCATATGCTAATTTAAAATACCATTCGGTCTACTATGCCCAACAGATGCCCCATAAGGAGGGGACAGAGCCCGATTTAGTCATGCTGATTGAAAATATGTGGTGGGTTTATACACCAGAAATAGAAGGAATCCGCTATGATGATGATGGTAGAAATTTTATTGAAAATTCTACCAATATAACTGGTAAACCAACAAATTTTGATGAACTTGTTGGTGGTTATGGCTATAGTGATCAAAATGATGTAACCTATAAGTTTAATAGAAACTTTTCTCTTGAGTGGGCTATTGACAAAAATTATAAAAAGATTGATCTAACTACAATTGACGAAAAAAATATAAAACAAGGTATTAGAGAGACCGTTCAACCCGTACTTGATGTACAATCCAAGCCCTTCATCAATCTTCAGTGGCTGTTTAATCTACTGTATCAGGATAGGTTTAACTAAAGATGAAAATGGTAAAGGTTTCATCTGATAAGCAAAGTTAATGTCAATTTTTCCAGATGGAATAGAGAACAAGAAAAGTGCAGGCTTTTGCTATCTCTTTTACTGATTTTGTGATATAATTAACACGTATAAAAAAAGAAGGAGTCATATCTAATGGCAAAATTGACTGTTAAAGACGTTGACTTGAAAGGGAAAAAAGTTCTCGTTCGTGTTGACTTCAACGTACCTGTTAAAGATGGCGTGATTACCAATGACAACCGTATCACTGCAGCTCTTCCAACTATCAAGTACATCCTTGAACAAGGTGGACGTGCAATCCTCTTCTCTCACCTTGGACGTGTAAAAGAAGAAGCAGATAAAGAAGGTAAATCACTTGCTCCTGTAGCTGCTGACTTGGCTGCTAAATTGGGACAAGAAGTTAAATTTATCCCAGGTGTTACACGTGGTGCTGAATTGGAAGCCGCTGTTAACGCTCTTGAAGATGGACAAGTTCTCTTGGTTGAAAACACTCGTTACGAAGATGTTGACGGCAAGAAAGAATCTAAAAACGATCCTGAACTTGGGAAATACTGGGCATCACTTGGAGATGGTATCTTCGTAAACGATGCATTCGGTACAGCTCACCGTGCACACGCATCTAACGTTGGTATCTCAGCAAACGTTGAAAAAGCAGTTGCTGGATTCCTTCTTGAAAACGAAATTGCCTACATCCAAGAAGCTGTTGAAGCTCCAGAACGTCCATTCGTAGCCATCCTTGGTGGTTCAAAAGTTTCAGACAAGATCGGTGTTATCGAAAACTTGCTTGAAAAAGCTGATAAAGTCCTTATCGGTGGTGGGATGACTTACACATTCTACAAAGCTCAAGGTATCGAAATCGGTAACTCACTTGTAGAAGAAGACAAATTGGATGTTGCCAAAGCTCTTCTTGAAAAAGCAAACGGCAAATTGATCTTGCCAGTTGACTCAAAAGAAGCAAACGCATTTGCTGACTACACTGAAGTAAAAGACACTGAAGGTGAAGCAGTAGACCCAGGTTTCCTTGGTTTGGATATCGGTCCTAAATCTATCGCTAAATTCGACGAAGCCTTGACTGGTGCCAAAACAGTTGTATGGAACGGACCAATGGGTGTATTTGAAAACCCTGACTTCCAAGCTGGTACAATCGGTGTGATGGACGCTATCGTGAAACAACCAGGCGTGAAATCAATCATCGGTGGTGGTGACTCAGCTGCCGCAGCAATCAACCTTGGTCGTGCAGACAAGTTCTCATGGATCTCTACTGGTGGTGGAGCATCAATGGAACTCCTTGAAGGTAAAGTACTGCCAGGATTGGCTGCACTTACAGAAAAATAAGCTTTCGTAAATGAAATGATGAAAAGAGGAACTTTGTTTCCTCTTTTTCTTGTAGCTTGAATTAAAAACGTTTCCGATTGATTTTGGCTCATAAAATCAACTAATTTATGATAAAATGGAAATAGAAAGTTGAGATTATGGGTTATTTTAAAAAATATAAATTTGATAAGTCACAGTTCAAGCTTGGTCTACGAACCTTTAAAACCGGAATTGCTGTTTTTTTAGTTCTCTTGATTTTTGGATTTTTTGGTTGGAAGGGACTGCAAATCGGGGCTTTGACAGCAGTCTTTAGTTTGAGAGAAAGTTTTGATAAGAGTGTCCATTTTGGAACTTCACGTATCTTAGGAAATAGCATCGGAGGTTTTTACGCCCTTGTCTTTTTCCTCTTAAACACTTTATTTCATGAAGCATTTTGGGTAACCTTACTAGTTGTTCCGATTTGCACCATGTTAACCATTATGACAAATGTTGCTATGAACAACAAGGCGGGAGTTATTGGTGGTGTAGCAGCTATGTTGATCATTACCCTATCAATACCGAGCGGAGAAACATTTTTGTACGTGTTTGCTCGTGTATTTGAAACATTTATGGGAGTTTTTGTCGCAATCCTTGTAAATTATGATATTGAGCAACTGAAACTCTTTTGGGAGAAAAAAAGAAAATAATGTTATATTTTATGACATTATCAATTGACGTATGTATTTTTTTAGACTATAATAGACAGAAAGAAGGAAATTGTGAATGAAGGAAAGAGAATTTCGCCGAAATATGGCTGTTTTTCCTATCGGCAGTGTGATGAAGTTGACCGATCTATCGGCGCGTCAGATTCGTTATTATGAAGATCAAGAGTTGATAAAGCCTGATCGAAACGAAGGGAACCGTCGCATGTATTCGTTGAATGACATGGATCGTCTGCTTGAAATCAAAGATTATATCTCTGAAGGTTTCAATATCGCTGCCATTAAGAAGAAATATGCTGAACGTGAGGCGAAATCCAAGAAAGCAGTGAGCCCAACGGAAGTGCGTCGTGCGCTTCATAATGAGCTCCTCCAACAGGGACGCTTTGCTTCAGCGCAGTCACCTTTTGGTCGCGGTTAGGCAACCGCAAGTAGTCAGATATTAAGGAGAAAAACCATGCCAATCACAGCTGCAGATATTCGTCGTGAAGTCAAGGAAAAAAATGTTACCTTTATTCGTCTCATGTTTTCAGATATCTTGGGGACGATGAAAAACGTCGAAATTCCTGCTACAGATGAACAGTTAGACAAGGTCTTGTCAAACAAAGCCATGTTTGATGGATCTTCTATTGAAGGTTTTGTACGTATCAATGAGTCAGATATGTACTTGTACCCAGACTTGGATACATGGACAGTCTTCCCTTGGGGAGATGAAAATGGAAGTGTTGCAGGTTTGATCTGTGATGTCTATACAACAGAGGGTGAACCATTTGCAGGTGACCCTCGTGGCAACCTCAAACGTGCTCTTCGTCATATGGAAGAAGTAGGATTCAAATCTTTCAACCTTGGGCCAGAACCAGAATTCTTCCTCTTTAAACTCGATGAAAATGGCGATCCAACTCTTGAGGTAAATGACAAGGGTGGTTACTTTGATTTGGCGCCTACTGACCTTGCAGACAATACGCGTCGTGAAATCGTGAATGTCTTGACCAAAATGGGATTTGAAGTAGAAGCAAGTCACCACGAGGTTGCGGTTGGACAACATGAAATTGACTTCAAGTATGATGAAGTCCTTCGTGCCTGTGATAAAATTCAAATCTTTAAGCTCGTTGTTAAAACTATTGCTCGTAAACACGGCCTTTACGCAACCTTTATGGCAAAACCAAAATTTGGTATTGCTGGGTCAGGTATGCACTGTAATATGTCCTTGTTTGATGAGAATGGAAATAACGCCTTCTTTGATCCAAACGATCCAAAAGGAATGCAGTTGTCTGAAACGGCCTACCATTTCCTTGGTGGTTTGATCAAGCATGCATACAACTATACTGCCATCATGAACCCAACAGTTAACTCATACAAACGTTTGGTTCCAGGTTATGAAGCGCCTGTTTACATTGCTTGGGCTGGTCGCAACCGTTCACCACTTGTGCGCGTACCAGCTTCACGTGGTATGGGAACTCGTCTTGAGTTGCGCTCAGTAGACCCGATGGCAAACCCATACATCGCTATGGCAGTTCTTTTGGAAGTTGGTTTGCACGGTATTGAAAATAAAATCGAAGCGCCAGCTCCTATCGAAGAAAACATTTACATCATGACAGCTGAAGAGCGTAAGGAAGCTGGAATCACAGACCTTCCATCAACGCTTCACAACGCTTTGAAAGCTTTGACTGAGGACGAAGTAGTTAAGGCTGCCCTCGGAGATCACATCTACACTAGTTTCCTTGAAGCTAAGCGTATCGAGTGGGCTAGTTATGCAACCTTTGTGTCACAATGGGAAGTTGATAATTATTTAGATCTTTACTAATATAGAAGAAAGATTGCCTGAGGGCGGTCTTTTTTATTGCTTTTTATATCGGGGTGTGATATATTGTTTATAACGAAGTGCGATGTATCGAACTAAATAGGAGGTAGTTATAAATGGAATTAACGGATAAGATTCGTCGAGTTTATCTTCCGATGACGGAAACGGGTTTTTATATCTTGTTCTGTCTACAAAAGGAACGTCATGGTTATAGTATTACCCAAAAGGTCAAGGAGGTGACAGATTCGCAAGTCTTGATTAGTCCTGGAACTATGTATGGAACCTTGTCAAAGATGGAAAAGGATGGCTTGATTTCCTTTGTCCGGGAAGAGGAAAAACGGAAAATCTACCAGATAACAGATTTGGGACGAAAAGTTTTAGAGATTGAATTGAAACGTATTGAACGGCTCTATAGAAACAGCCGGGAGGAAGGATGATGGAAAAGAAGGTTGTTTATAGAATTGCTACCATTGCGGATTATGATAGAGAGGCTTTATATCTTAGAAAAATACATGCTGAGGGCTGGAAACTTAAGGAAGTGACCTACTCTAACTTAGTAGTTGCAGTTAAGTATACTTTTGAAGAGTGTCAGCCTGAGCAGGTGTCTTATCAGTTGGACTTTTATCCCATGAAAAAATCAGAGAGAGCCTCCTATTTACAACTATTTAAAGACTGTGGCTGGGAGCATATTACAGACTTTAACAAATTTTCCTATTTTAGAAAAGCGCATTCTGAAATTGAATCGGATGCGGAATTTGAAATTTATAACGATGCGGCCGGGAGGTTAGCTATGGTCAAACGTATTTTAACAATGCGGATGCTTCCTATCTTGCTTCTCTTTTCAGCTCTACTACCGGTTTTCTCAAAGTTTGTCAGTGGAGTTAGTTCTTTTAGTTGGGAATTGTTTTTGATTTTCATAATAGATGGTGTTTTATTGATAGTATTTGCGATTCAGATTTCTTATATTCTTTGGAGATTGTTTCAAAAATGGAAAGTATTATCTGATAAATAAAACAATGTATGTTTTCTAATTTGGAGGAAGGATTATGAAAAGTAAAGCACAATTTCGAATTTTCACCATTCTTGATTTGGATAAGGAAGAAGAATATTTACATGAGATGCATTTAAAAGGTTGGAGGTATAGAACGAGTCGTTTTGGTTTTTTCTATTTTGACCAATGTCAACCGGAAGATATCATCTACCGTATCTATGATTCTAGATTTCTTAAAAAGTATAAGCATGAACTGCAAGATTTTAGAAATAGAGGTTGGGAACTGATAGAAACAGGTTCTTGTTCAATTCTTCGTAAATCATCTTCTGATTTACTTCCAGAGGATCAAGTCTATATGAGTGAGACTCTCAGGTGGGAAGTTATGCGGTATAGACTTCGTTCATGTACAGCTGCTTTCTCGGGTGGTCTTGTTGTTTGTATGAGTTTGTTTCGAGAAGAACTGTCGCAATCTTTCTTCGTCATTTTTGTTCTATATGTCTTTATAATTTCTTATCTATTCTATGGTTTTTTCAGACTTAGAAGGAAATATCGAGTAGATGGAAGGTAAGTTTCTAGGTCTTTAGACTGATTTTTAGCACTCTTGATAAAAGAGTGCTAATTTTTTGAGTTTTTGTCTTGACATTCTCTTTTAAGGGTGTATAATAGAATCATAAGTTAGCACTTGGGTGTATAGAGTGCTAATCGATCAGACAGAGAGGAGTGATGAGATGGTTACAGAGCGTCAGCAGGATATTTTAAATCTGATTATTGACATCTTTACCAAAACGCACGAACCTGTCGGATCCAAAGCCTTACAAGAGTCTATCAACTCTAGTAGTGCAACCATTCGTAATGATATGGCGGCTCTAGAAAAGCAAGGTTTGCTTGAAAAGGCTCATACCTCAAGTGGTCGGATGCCAAGTGTTGCTGGTTTTCAGTACTATGTGAAACACTCACTGGATTTTGACCGACTGGCTGAAAATGAGGTTTATGAGATTGTTAAAGCCTTTGATCAGGAGTTCTTCAAATTGGAGGATATTCTGCAAGAGGCTGCTAATTTACTAACAGACCTAAGTGGCTGTACGGTAGTGGCTCTGGATGTTGAGCCAAGTAGACAGCGCCTGACAGCTTTCGATATTGTCGTTCTAGGACAACATACTGCTCTTGCAGTTTTCACCCTAGACGAGTCTCGAACGGTTACCAGTCAGTTTCTGATTCCAAGGAATTTCTTGCAAGAGGATTTGCTGAAACTGAAGACCATCATTCAGGAACGTTTCCTCGGTCACACCGTTCTGGATATTCACTACAAGATTCGGACGGAGATTCCGCAGATTATCCAGCGTTACTTTACAACAACGGACAATGTTATGGATCTCTTTGAACACATTTTTAAGGAAATGTTCAATGAAAATATTGTGGTGGCGGGCAAGGTCAATCTTTTGAATTTTGCCAATCTAGCAGCCTATCAGTTCTTTGACCAACCGCAAAAGGTGGCTCTGGAGATTCGTGAAGGTCTGCATGAAGATCAGATGCAAAATGTTCGTGTTGCGGATAGTCAAGAATCCTGCCTAGCTGATCTAGCGGTGATTAGTAGTAAATTCCTCATCCCTTATCGTGGTTTTGGAATTCTAGCGATTATAGGTCCAGTCAATCTCGACTACCAGCAACTAATCAACCAGGTCAATGTGGTCAATCGAGTCTTAACTATGAAACTCACAGATTTCTACCGATATTTGAGTAGTAATCATTATGAGGTGAGTTGAACATGAAATTACATAAATTCCTAAAAAGGAGGCGAAAAATGTCTGAGGAAATAAAAAACGAAGAAGTAAAAGAAGAGGAAGTTGTCGAAACGACAGAAGAAGCAACTCCTGAAAAGTCTGAGTTGGACTTGGCAAATGAACGTGCGGATGAGTTTGAGAATAAATACCTTCGTGCTCATGCAGAAATGCAAAATATCCAACGCCGTGCCAATGAAGAGCGTCAAAACTTGCAACGCTATCGTAGCCAAGACCTAGGAAAAGCAATCCTACCATCGCTCGACAACCTAGAACGTGCCCTCGCCGTTGAAGGATTGACAGATGATGTGAAGAAGGGCTTGGAAATGGTGCAAGAAAGCTTGATTCACGCTTTGAAAGAAGAAGGAATTGAAGAAATCGCAGCTGACGGTGAATTTGACCATAACTACCATATGGCCATCCAAACTCTCCCAGCAGACGATGAACACCCAGCAGACACCATCGCTCAAGTCTTCCAAAAAGGCTACAAACTCCATGACCGCATCCTACGCCCAGCCATGGTAGTAGTATATAACTAGGCTAGAGAACTTAAAAACTTGTCCGAAACGACAATAAACTATGAAGAAAGATAAGAAATTGTTCAGCTTTGCAATAGTGAGCGAAGCAAACAAAAGACGATACTCTTCGCCGTGGCGCTATTTGCGCAAACTTTGAGACCTTAGGCTCAAAGTTTAGTCAAAGAGATTGACGAGTCAAGCTCTGACGGCGCCGCCACCTAAGAAGAGTATCAAAAAGAAAGAATATAAAATTTAAGGAGAAAAACACATGTCTAAAATTATCGGTATTGACTTAGGTACAACAAACTCAGCAGTTGCAGTTCTTGAAGGAACTGAAAGCAAAATCATCGCAAACCCAGAAGGTAACCGTACAACTCCATCTGTAGTATCATTCAAAAACGGAGAAATCATCGTTGGTGATGCCGCAAAACGTCAAGCAGTTACAAACCCAGATACAGTTATCTCTATCAAATCTAAGATGGGAACTTCTGAAAAAGTTTCTGCAAACGGAAAAGAATACACTCCACAAGAAATCTCAGCTATGATCCTTCAATACTTGAAAGGTTACGCTGAAGAATACCTTGGTGAAAAAGTAACCAAAGCAGTTATCACAGTTCCAGCTTACTTCAACGATGCTCAACGTCAAGCAACTAAAGACGCTGGTAAAATCGCTGGCCTTGAAGTAGAACGTATCGTCAACGAACCAACTGCAGCGGCTCTTGCTTACGGTTTGGACAAGACTGACAAAGAAGAAAAAATCTTGGTATTCGACCTTGGTGGTGGTACATTCGACGTCTCAATCCTTGAATTGGGTGACGGTGTCTTCGATGTATTGGCAACTGCAGGGGACAACAAACTCGGTGGTGACGACTTTGACCAAAAGATTATCGACCACTTGGTAGCAGAATTCAAGAAAGAAAACGGTATTGACTTGTCTACTGACAAGATGGCAATGCAACGTTTGAAGGATGCGGCTGAAAAAGCTAAGAAAGACCTTTCAGGTGTAACTTCAACACAAATCAGCTTGCCGTTCATCACTGCGGGTGAGGCTGGACCTCTTCACTTGGAAATGACTTTGACTCGTGCGAAATTCGACGATTTGACTCGTGACCTTGTAGAACGTACAAAAGTTCCAGTTCGTCAAGCCCTTTCAGATGCAGGTTTGAGCTTGTCAGATATCAACGAAGTGATCCTTGTTGGTGGTTCAACTCGTATCCCAGCCGTTGTAGAAGCTGTTAAAGCTGAAACTGGTAAAGAACCAAACAAATCAGTGAACCCTGACGAAGTAGTTGCCATGGGTGCGGCTATCCAAGGTGGTGTGATCACTGGTGATGTCAAAGATGTTGTTCTTCTTGATGTAACGCCATTGTCACTTGGTATCGAAACAATGGGTGGTGTCTTCACAAAACTCATCGATCGCAACACTACAATCCCAACTTCTAAATCACAAGTCTTCTCAACTGCAGCAGACAACCAACCAGCCGTTGATATCCACGTTCTTCAAGGTGAACGCCCAATGGCAGCGGATAACAAGACACTTGGACGTTTCCAATTGACAGATATCCCAGCTGCACCTCGTGGAATTCCTCAAATCGAAGTAACATTTGACATTGACAAGAACGGTATCGTGTCTGTTAAGGCCAAAGACCTTGGAACTCAAAAAGAACAAACAATTGTCATCCAATCTAACTCAGGTTTGACTGATGAAGAAATCGACCGCATGATGAAAGATGCAGAAGCAAACGCTGAAGCAGATAAGAAACGTAAAGAAGAAGTAGACCTTCGTAACGAAGTAGACCAAGCTATCTTTGCAACTGAAAAGACTATCAAGGAAACTGAAGGCAAAGGCTTTGATGCAGAACGTGATGCTGCCCAAGCTGCCCTTGATGACCTTAAGAAAGCCCAAGAAGATAACAACTTGGACGACATGAAAGAAAAACTTGAAGCATTGAACGAAAAAGCTCAAGGACTTGCTGTTAAACTCTACGAACAAGCCGCAGCAGCCCAACAAGCTCAAGCAGGAGCAGAAGGCGCACAAGCAACAGGAAACGCAGGCGATGACGTCGTAGACGGAGAGTTTACGGAAAAATAAGATGTTGAGGCGTTAAGAAAACGAAAGAAAAATAGGAAGCCATCGCCTTGTGCGATGCACAAAAGATGGCTTATCTTTTTTCCGAAGTTTTTAGCCGAAACTCAGTTAAGCCCAACTCGTTAATAATGACTAATCACTAAAGTGATTGTCATTCTACGGCAATCGCTACGGCGATTTACCTAAACGCCTTACTAGTTCAAAAACAAAGTATAATAGACTTTGTTTTTGAACGTCGTAATGATAGGAAGAAATCCAGAGGTTGCAACCCAGCCTCTGTTTTTCGATAAAAAAGGGACTGAATCTCATTTATTTGGGTTTTGTCTCATCAATATGAAAGAAAGGAATTGAACCCGACCTAAATTGAGGTTTCGTTCCGTAAGATTAATAGAAAGGAATAAGGGTGTTCGAGTAACTGAACACGGGCTACGGACTGTGTCAAAAAGATAGTTTTTTCTAGGACGTAAGCGTCCGTCGTCAAAACTCCTATTTTGACTGTGTCCGTTTGACGCCCTTTGTATCTTGAATTATGAACAATACTGAATTTTATGATCGTCTGGGGGTGTCAAAAAACGCTTCGGCAGACGAGATCAAAAAGGCTTATCGTAAGCTTTCGAAAAAATACCACCCAGATATCAACAAGGAGCCTGGTGCTGAGGAAAAGTACAAGGAAGTTCAAGAAGCCTATGAGACTTTGAGTGACGACCAAAAACGTGCTGCCTACGACCAATATGGTGCCGCAGGTGCCAACGGTGGCTTTGGTGGTGCTGGCGGTTTTGGCGGCTTTGACGGAGCAGGTGGCTTCGGTGGTTTTGAAGATATTTTCTCAAGTTTCTTCGGGGGAGGCGGAGCTTCACGCAATCCAAACGCTCCTCGTCAAGGGGATGACCTCCAGTATCGTGTGAACTTGACCTTTGAAGAAGCCATCTTCGGAACGGAAAAAGAAGTTAAATACAATCGTGAAGCTAGCTGTCGTACATGTAATGGATCTGGTGCTAAACCAGGAACAAGTCCAGTCACTTGTGGACGCTGTCATGGCGCTGGTGTCATTAATGTCGATACGCAGACTCCGCTTGGTATGATGCGCCGCCAAGTAACCTGTGATGTTTGTCATGGTCGCGGAAAAGAAATCAAAGATCCATGTACAACTTGTCACGGAACAGGTCATGAAAAACAAGCTCATAGCGTACATGTAAAAATCCCTGCTGGTGTGGAAACAGGCCAACAAATCCGTCTCGCGGGTCAAGGTGAAGCAGGCTTTAACGGTGGGCCTTACGGAGACTTGTACGTGGTGGTTTCAGTAGAAGCTAGCGATAAGTTTGAACGTGAAGGAACAACTATTTTCTACAAGTTGAATCTCAATATTGTCCAAGCAGCTCTTGGGGATACTGTGGAAATTCCAACCGTGCATGGTGATGTTGAATTGGTCATTCCAGAGGGAACTCAGGTAGGTAAGAAATTCCGTCTACGTGGCAAGGGAGCACCGAGCCTTCGTGGCGGTGCCGTTGGTGACCAATACGTAACTGTCAATGTCGTGACTCCGACAGGTTTGAACGACCGCCAAAAAGCAGCCCTTAAAGAGTTCGCGGCTGCATGTGACTTGAAAGTCAATCCAAAGAAAAAAGGCTTCTTTGACCATATAAAAGATGCCTTTGAAGGAGAATAAAACAAAAAGAGCCGATGGGCTCTTTTTTTGTTATCATTAAAAATTTAGTGTCGAAAAATCATTTTCCAGTTAGTCTACTATTTGTACTTTTGAGTGAGCAAGCCAGCCGCATCCATCTCCTGAATGAGTTGCTTGATTTCTGCTTCTTTACCAGATCTCACGGTGATGGTATCAATGTGGTTGATTGCCGAATTATCCTGAATCTCCACCAAAGTCAAAGCTTTTTCATAGAATGTAATTCCCTTTTTAAGACTTTCCTGATCATCCCAAAAGAGAAGTGAGTAATTAGGGTTAAATTTCTTTCCTTTTTCTTGGAAATACTTTTCACTTTCCTTCTCTAAAAATTGGAATAAGCCATGATTGAACAAGTTATCCCCTACTTTATAGTAGGAAATCTCTCCTGTCTGGAGGACATAGACTTCGAGTCGTTTTTTGGTGAGTTTTGGACTTTCTTTTAGGACGGGGTGGCTATTGATGACCTCATCTGAGAAAGTAACATAAAAATGTAAGCCTCCACCCTCAAATTGATACCTTCCATTTGATTCTACTTTTTCAGGAGGCATGTCAAGAGAGATAAAGATTTGTTTTAAGTCGTCATTCCCTTTTTGGATGTCACTCGGTGAGGCCTTGAAAAGATTCATCAGTAGTAGAAATGCCAAGGCTGCAAGCAGGCAGAGGCAACCACAAGGGATCGCGATGACCTTCGCTAGAACTTTTAAAAACTGTTTCACTTTCATTCCCTCCTTTTTCTGTTCAAACCTAGTATCCAAAAAAGAGTTTAAGGAAAGTTGGAGACTCTCTTATCCTTGTTTTTCTTCTTGGAGGACTGCCATTCTGGTTTGGAAATCCTTTTCTAAGACTTTGAACTTGTAGGTCAAATCTTTTTGGTATTCCTTGATGAGGGCTTTTTGTTGGTCGATGATTTGTAGGCTGTTTTGAATAACATCCAAATCCTCCTTGATGGCCTCGACACGGTCGCTAGTATCCAGCAACTCCTCTGTGATGGCTTGGCGATTTTTTACGACAAAATAACTTCCAGCTGCAGCTCCTGCGAATAGCAGTAGATTTGATAGTTTCATGGCAACTCCTTAAGCGTTTCTAATGGTTTCAGCGACTTGGGCAAGTTTGTTAAAGTCAGGTTCGTGGGCGATAAAGTCAATCTTGAGGTCATCTTCTGCACCGTAGCGAGGTACGAGGTGCACATGGGTATGAAAGACCGTTTGACCAGCGACTTCCTCGCAATTGGCAATGATATTCATGCCGACAGCCTTGGTAGCCTTCATGACTTTTTGAGCCACTGTTGGTACTTTGGCAAAGAGTTGGCTGGCGCTGGCAGCATCCATCTCCAAAAGATTGCGATAGTGCTCTTTTGGCACGACTAAGGTGTGTCCAGGTGTTACTTGAGAGATATCAAGAAAGGCAAGAACCTGCTCATCCTCGTATACTTTTGAAGCAGGAATCTCCCCTGCGATGATCTTACAAAAAATGCAATCTGACATAAAATCCACCTCTACTGTATTGAATTTTGATATAATATAGCTACATTATACCAGATTCGGAGAAAATATGTTAGAAATTAAAAACCTGACAGGAGGCTATGTTCACGTTCCTGTCTTGAAAGATGTGTCCTTTGCAGTTGAAAGTGGGCAGTTGGTCGGTTTGATTGGGCTCAACGGTGCTGGGAAATCAACGACAATCAATGAGATTATTGGTCTGTTGACACCTTACAGTGGAGAAATCAAGATTAACGGTCTCACCCTGCGAGAAGATGCGACCAACTATCGCAAGCAGATTGGGTATATCCCAGAAACGCCTAGTCTGTATGAGGAATTGACCCTCAGAGAGCATATCGAGACGGTTGCCATGGCCTATGGTATTGAGCAAAAAGTGGCTTTTGAGCGAGTAGAATCTTTGTTAAAAATGTTTCGTTTGGATCAAAAATTAGACTGGTTCCCAGTGCATTTTTCCAAAGGGATGAAGCAGAAGGTCATGATTATCTGTGCCTTTGTCGTAGATCCGAGTCTTTTCATCGTTGATGAGCCTTTCCTTGGGCTCGATCCTTTGGCCATTTCTGACTTGATTCAGCTTCTAGAAGTAGAAAAGCAAAAAGGCAAGTCCATTCTCATGAGTACCCATGTTTTGGATTCGGCGGAGAAGATGTGTGATGCCTTTGTTATTCTCCACAAGGGGGAGGTGCGGGCTCAGGGGAACCTCCAGCAACTGCGCGAGACCTTTAGCATGCCTGAAGCGAGTTTGAATGACATTTACTTGGCTCTGACCAAAGAGGAGGAGCTATGAAAGACTTGTTTTTAAAGCGAAAGCAGGCTTTTCGTAAGGAGTGTGTCGGTTATCTGCGCTATGTTCTTAATGACCACTTTGTCTTGTTCCTGCTAGTTCTTATCGGTTTTCTAGCTTACCAGTACAGTCAACTCCTGCAACATTTTCCTGAAAACCACTGGCCTATCCTCTTGTTTTTAGGGATTGTATCGGCCTTGCTTTTGGCTTGGGGAGGAATCGCGACCTACATGGAAGGACCTGACAAACTCTTTCTTTTAGTCAGTGAAGAGGAGGTTAAGTCCCACCTCAAAAGGCAGACAGTGCGCTCACTAGTCTTTTGGCTTTTGGTGCAGACCCTCTGCTTATTCTTATTTGCACCCTTGTTTTTAGCCATGGGCTATGGCTTGCCAGTCTTTCTCATCTATGTGCTTTTATTGGGAGCTGGGAAATATCTAGTCTTTCGCCAAAAAGCCAGTAAATTTTTTACTGACAATGGACTTGACTGGGACTATGTGATCGCCCAAGAAAGCAAACGCAAGCAAGTCTTGCTTCGTTTCTTTGCTCTCTTTACTCAGGTCAAGGGCGTTTCAAATAGTGTCAAACGTCGTGCTTATCTGGATTTCATCCTTAAAGTAGTTCAGAAAGTGCCTGGCAAGATCTGGCAAAATCTCTATCTCCGTTCTTATCTGCGAAATGGAGATCTCTTTGCCCTCAGTTTGCGCCTCTTGCTCCTATCCTTGTTAGCTGTGATCTTTATCGAGCAAGCTTGGATAGCGACGGCAGTAGTGGTTCTGTTTAACTACCTCTTGCTCTTTCAGTTACTGGTCCTCTATCATGCCTTTGATTACCAATACTTGACCCAGCTCTTCCCACTAGACAAGGGACAAAAGGAAAGAGGGTTGCAGGCTGTAGTCAGAGGATTGACCAGTTTCGTCTTGATAGTGGAATTGGTCGTCGGCCTTGTGACTTTCCAAGAAAAACAGGCCCTCCTAGCCTTGCTGGGTGCTGGTTTAGTTTTACAAGTCTTGTACCTGCCTTATCAGGTGAAACGTCAGATGCAGGACTAAATCTTATAGGATTAGATAAAAAATAAGTTGAGTACAAGTTCACTCAACTTATTTTTTTTACGTATATTCAATGAACATCAAAAATTAAACCAAAAAGCTAGCCACAGGTTACTCAAACCCTAGTTTTAAGGTTAACGTGGTTTGAAGAGATGTTCGAAGAGTATTATAAGATAATGGTTGGTCCGTAGAGACTCAATTTGGTCTTGACTTGGTCAAAGTGAAAACGGTCATAGGCCCGCCAAGCGGCGCGAGTAGGAGCATCTGGTTCGAGAGCACTGAGGCCCATGAGAAGACTGGAAGTCTGGTAAAATTTTTCCAGTTCAATCAAGAATCGATTATCCACTGTCTCAGCTTTAGAGAGAAAGAGAAGAATAGAGTTTAATTGCTCCTGAAAGCGAACGTCGTCAGCTGTTGCCTGTTTGCAGACTTGGTAAGCTTTATTTAAGTCAGTAATCAAAGTCTGAGCTGTTTTGATAGGGTCTGTATCCGTCATGAGAATGCCTCCTTTGTGATGGTTCTAAAGTTGTTTCAAGTGATTGTCTTTCTATAATCATAGCTTATCACTTTTAACTCTTTTTTTTACCTTCAAAGCTTTAATTGTCATTGAAATTTCCTGAATGGTAATTGCAGGATTTTATGATAAAATAATTGTAAGATTATCATAGCTATTTTACGAATGATTCGACACTTTAGGAATTTTTGAGAACCGTTTAGGATTTGGTGAAAAATAGTTTCTAGACTTATGCTATCCTCTTTTTAGGAGGTTTTATCCATGAACTACATTATCATCCAAAAAGAGAAAGAAATTTTCAAATTAAACATAAAGGATATCTACTATATCCAAACGCATCCAAGTAAAGCCCATACCGTACAGATTGTTACAGAAAACGCTAGCTTTGATCTATTTCAAAATTTAAGCAATCTTGAGAAACAATATGGAGAAACCTTGACGAGATGTCATCGAAATTGTCTGGTCAACCTTGAACGAGTAAAATCCATGGATATCCAAAGAAAGACTCTTTTTCTTGGAGAAGAAGGTCGATATGCTGTTCAGTATGCCAGACGTCGCTATAGAGACATTCGCCAAAAATGGTTGAAACAAGGAGAGTAAGAAGATGAGAATATTTGTTTTAGAAGATGACTTTTCCCAACAAGCTAGAATTGAAACGACGATTGAGAAACTTTTGAAAAAACAGAGTATCATTCCTAGTTCTTTTGAAGTCTTTGGGAAACCAGACCAACTGCTGGCAGAGGTGCATGAGAAGGGGGCGCATCAGCTATTCTTTTTGGACATTGAGATTCGAAACGAAGAGATGAAGGGGCTAGAGGTGGCTAGAAAGATTCGGGATCGAGATCCTTATGCCCTGATTGTCTTTGTGACAACTCACTCAGAGTTTATGCCCCTGTCCTTTCGCTACCAAGTGTCAGCTTTGGACTACATTGATAAGGCCCTTTCGGCAGAGGAGTTTGAGTCTCGTATTGAGACAGCTCTTCTCTATGCCGATAGTCAAGACAGCAAAAGCCTGGCGGAAGATTGCTTTTACTTTAAATCAAAATTTGCTCAATTTCAGTATCCTTTTAAAGAGGTTTACTATCTCGAAACGTCCCCAAGACCCCATCGTGTTATTCTCTATACCAAGACGGATAGGCTGGAATTTACGGCGAGTCTAGAGGAGGTTCTCAAGCAGGAGCCTCGTCTCTTGCAGTGTCATCGTTCTTTTCTCATCAATCCAGCCAATGTAGTGCATTTGGATAAGAAAGAAAAACTGCTTTACTTTCCTAATGGTGGAAGCTGTCTAATCGCGCGTTATAAGATCAGGGAAGTGTCTGAGGCTATCAATAACTTACACTGAGTGAGGTGATGGAATGGAATTAGTTTGGAAGATAGTATATG
Source organism: bacterium (assembly GCA_905221385.1). Lineage (GTDB taxonomy): Bacteria > Bacillota > Bacilli > Lactobacillales > Streptococcaceae > Streptococcus. Next base: position 39,366 of record CAJNCV010000010.1, on the reverse strand, counting down.
CGTTTTTGATATCTGGATTGGAATTGTTTATATTTTTTAAGGTGGATGGAATTGTTCTAACTCTGGAGAGAGTTTTTAAGGCCTTTCTTTTTAAGATACTTTTGGCAGTTGTTTTTGTAATGATTAGCTATATAGTAGGAAATGCTTACCTATCTTATTTTGTGGAACCCTTGTACGGCATAGGTTTATCTTTCTTATTGTTAAGAAGGCTTCCAAAAAAACTCCTTATCTTTTATGGTCTCTTTCCAATGATATTGGTGAATCTCTTTTATAGAGGAGTCTCCTATTTTGTGCTTCCATTTTTAGGGCAAGGGCAGGTGTATGATGACCGCTCTTTTATTTGGTTATTTATAAAAATTTTCATTTGCTTTATTTCTCTAGACTTTTTGAAATGGTTAGACTATGATTTCACTAGCTTGAGAAGGGAGATTCTAGATAAAGATTTTCAAAAGTCCCTGACTAAGATTAACTGGATAATGGGAGCCTACTATCTAGTGATGCAAAGTTTGTCTTATTTAGAATATGTACAAGATATTCAATCAACCACTATTCGCCATCTGATTCTGGTGTTTTACTTGCTCTTTTTTATGGGTATTATCAAGAAATTGGATACCTACTTGAAGGAAAAACTTCAGGAAAAACTGAACCAAGAGCAGGTTTTGCGCTATAGAGACATGGAGCGGTATAGTCGGCATATAGAGGAGCTCTACAAGGAAGTACGAAGCTTTCGTCATGATTATACCAATCTCTTGACCAGCTTACGCCTAGGCATTGAAGAGGAGGATATGGGGCAGATAAAAGAGGTCTACGACTCCGTCTTAAAGGACTCCGTCCAGAAATTGCAGGACAATAAATATGACCTGGGCAGATTGGTGAATATTCGAGACCGTGCCCTAAAAAGTCTTCTAGCAGGAAAATTTCTAAAAGCCAGAGCTAAGAACATTATCTTTAATGTCGAAGTTCCAGAGGAGATTCAGGTAGAGGGGATGAGCCTGCTTGATTTTCTAACCATTGTGTCTATCCTTTGTGACAATGCTATTGAAGCTAGTGCAGAGGCCAGTCAACCTCATGTTTCAATCGCCTTTTTTCAAAATGGGGCACAGGAGACCTTTATCATTGAAAACTCTATCAAAGAAGAGGGCATAGATATTTCTGAAATCTACTCTTTTGGAGTTAGTTCTAAAGGGGAGGACCGAGGTATTGGTCTCTATACCGTCATGAAGACTGTTGAAAGTTATCCCAATGCTAGTCTCAATACCACCTGTCAAGATCAAGTTTTTCGTCAGGTTTTGACAATGTTATCAATTGAATGACAACAAGTAATAGAATGATTAAATAATGGAATAAATATAACAGAATTCTATAATATAAATGTTTTGGAAAGATTAATTATGGATTTTTATAATTTTTAAGTTTTTTAACCATTTGTTAAGTCAATAAGGGATTTAAGAAGAAACGAGACTAGACAGTAGCTGTCTTGAGGTTACTGTCTTATTTTTTTACAACAAAATAGGCTTCATAATATCTATAGGAGATTTACCCACTACAAATATTATAGAGCCAAGTTTTTTATCCAAAAGCACTTTATATGATTACATTTGTTGATAATTTCTAGACCTATTGGCTTGGTTCGATAAACTAGATGTTAATATACTTAATATTGAATCTAACCACCATCCTCCACCTGTAATTTGGTTGAGTTCAGTAGTTGTTAGTTCTTGAAATGAAGTTAGATTTTGTTTCTTATCCATGTTATGATTCTCCTTTTTGATAAGATAATAAATAGTTATAGAGTGTTATCTGAAAATTAATCAGAATGGGTTAGAATTTTATCTTTGAAATAATCAAAATATGTTTTCTTTGCAGTTACACTAGTGACGCGACCTTGTAAGCCGTATTGGATGAGTTTACTATCCTCATTAGATAGTTTTACAAGAGCGGTTAATTTAAAGAGATTTCCTTGCTCTGTTCTGGTGGGAGTTTGATCAATTGTCTGAAGTTGGCCGATGATAGTAACGCCGTGATTTCCAATCTTCTCAAGTTTTAATCTTACAGTTTGTCCTTTATCTAGTAAGGGGAGATAGTCAGATGATACGTAGTAAGTGATTAGTACTTCTCTTGTATCTGTTATAATAGGGAATATTTGAGCAATTTCTGTACCAGTTGGAATTCTATTTTTACCTTCAAATTCGCTGTTCAGATGAACGATACCTTTACTTGGAGCGGTTAAGGTATTGTTTTCCAAGCGCTGTGTCGCTTGATCTAGTTGTACTTTTAATTCTGTTAATTGATTCTCCACGGTTAGTTGTTGCTGAGAAGCTGTTTGTAAAAATTGAGTGCGGAGTACTTCAATTTTGGTTGCTAAACTATTATCATAAGTTGCTACACTTCCGATACCAGCTTGCTGAATTTTGAGGCTTGCGATAGATGATTCAAGATTTGCAATACTTTGATTGATTTGAGATAAAAATGGCTCATCTGCAGTTTCTTGTGTTTGTTCTTGAGAGGCTACAAGATAACGATTCAAAATTGACTGGTGTGGATTGCCAGTCGGTAAGCGCGCTCTTTTGTTTATGATAGCATCTCTCAGCTCTTGATATTCTCCAATTTGTTGTTGCATTTTTGTAATTTCTTGTTCGATAGCTGATGAACTGCTATTAGCAAGATTGGCTTGATTTGAAACTTCAGTGTTAGTCTTTGAGATACCTAGTTCAATATCATGAGCTTGTTTAGTAAAATTCATAAAGGTATTATGGTAGCCAAACTCATCCTCACCAGAAAAAAGATCAGTCGCTTTTTCTAAGCTTTGTTTCAAAATTCCAAGTCCTTCTTTTTGCTTCTCAAGTCTTTGTAATTGAGTTTCTAAGGCAGTTTTCTGACTTTCTTCCATTGTTTCAGAGTATTTGATGAGTAAGTCGCCTTTTTCAACTACTTGATTTGCCACTAAATGATTAGCTAGGATAGGATTATCACTGGTCGACTGAATGGATGCAATGACACTTGTAGGGGTGATTTCTCCTTGTGACGTAACGGTAATTTCCTTTGTGGCAACAAGGGAGAAAATTAAGATGAAAGTAAACAGTAATGAAAGTGGTATGATCAATACTGTCGCATAATTATGGTAACGTCTCTGATAAAACTCGACGCTTCTAAAAAGATTAGGATTCATAACATTCTCCTTATTTGTTGAATAGATGATGGTAGAAGCCTTGCGCCTGTATTAACTCTTGATGACTACCAACTTCAATGATTTTCCCTTGGTCAAGAACAATGACACGGTTAGTCCGTTCGGCTATACTGAGACGATGGGCTACAAAGAGAATGGTTTTATCAGTTAGGGACATAAGATTATCAATAACCTTTTTCTCAGTCAAGACATCAAGGCCGCTAGTAGCTTCATCTAGTATCAAAACAGGAGCTTTAGTTAAAAGAGCGCGAGCGAGAGCAATTCGTTGCTTCTGTCCTCCTGACAGACCTGCTCCATCAGAAAGTTGAGTTTGATAGCCCATAGGCATTCTTTCAATATCTTGACGGATTTCAGCTAATTCGCAAGCTTTTAGAATATCTTCTTGGCTAATCATATTATTACCGCCCAAGGTTAAGTTTTCCAAGATAGAGCCATTAAAGATATAGGCTTGTTGGGGCAGGTAATTAATATGACGTCGCAAGACTTTTTTATCAATATTTTTAATATCCTGATGATTGATGGTAATCTGTCCTTTGTAAGGGTCAAAGAAATTGACAATCATTTTGGCTAGAGTTGTTTTACCAGAACCACTAACTCCAACTAGGCTAACCTTATCACCTTCTTTAATCGTTAGATTGATATCTGTTAAGGTATCTCGCCCAAAACCATACTTATAAGAAAGGTCATCAAATTCAATATCGCCCATCAAAAAATTTGAATGAACAGGATTTTCTTGAACTTGAAATTCAGATTCGACTAAGTAGACCTCGTTCAAGCGGTTATTAGCAACCTTCGCAGATTGGAGTTTAGTTTGTAGGTTGATAATATTTTCCATAGGAGTTGTAAAGTAAGAAAGAAGTGTATTAAAGGTAATCAGCTGACCGATAGAAATCTTACTCGACATGACTAATTGAGCACCAAACCATAGGATAAAGATATTAAGAACTAACTTTGTTCCTTGTTTTAAATTAGTTTGTAAAATAGAATATTTAGTAAGTTTAAAGGATTTTTCCAAATAATCGACAAATTCACTGTCAATATTTTGGTAGCGATTTTCTTCACTTGTGAGTGACTTGATGGTTTCGATCCCGTTGATATCTTCGATAATAGCAGAACTAACCATAGAATTACTTTGCATGACATCATGGTTCATTTTTTCAAAAGGTTTCATAAAAGAAAAGATGATGAATATGTAAATAGGGATAGAAATAAGAGAAAGAAGAAAGAGGTTAGGATTTTGTGCCAGTAAGACACTCCCTACAAGGATCAGAATGGAAACATCAAGAAGAAGAGAGAGAATGGTAGAAGCTAAGGCATCTATAATAGAGTTGGCATCTGTGAATCGTGAAATGATTTCCCCTGTACGACGTGTCGCAAAGAAAGACATAGGAAGTTCAAAGATATGGCGAATATAGGCCAAAATTACATCAATGCTTAATCTCTGACTCAGAACAGTTAGGAGATAATCTCTGGAGAAGCTCATGGCTTGTTGGAGGATATAGGTGATAATTAGACCAATTGAGATAATTCCTAAAGTTGATTTCATCTGATTTGGAATGTACTCATCCAAGATTCCTTGGAGATAATAAGAACCACCGATATTGATAATAGTGACTAATAAGCTTGAGAGAACAATGTAAGCAATGAGAGATTTTTGTTTGAAAATCAGAGGGAGGAAGCTCAGTAGACCATTCTTTTTATCTTTATGGGGTTGATAGCTGGGTTTGGGAGCTAGAAAAATAGCTACTCCAGTCCATTCAGAGAAAAAGCGTTCTTTTGACATTTTGGTGATTTTTACAGAAGGATCAGGATCACCAATAATCAGATAGTCTTTCTTTGTTTGATAGACAACATAGTAATGTTGGAGTTTCCCTTCTTTGTTAACGTGAACGATAAATGGATAGGGGACATCGCTCATGTCAAAGAGCGTTTTATCTGCTTGAACAGGCCTTGTTTCAAAGCCCATTTCATTTGCGGCTTTTACAATGCCAAGAGCAGTCGTCCCTTCTTTATTGGTCTTTGCAAGTTCTCTCAAGTGAGCTAGAGAAAAATCTGAACCATAGAATTTGGCAATCGAGGCTAAGGCAGCGACACCACAGTCTCTAGCATCTATTTGAGGAACAAATGTACGTTTATAAGAATTCATTGGCAAATCCTTTCATATAAAATATAAATTTATTATACCATGATACTAAGTTCATATTTTATAAAATCTTGAATTGTCATTGAAACTTCCTGAATGGTAAAAAAGTGATTAGAAACTATCTTTCTTTAAAAATCTATAGGTGTGATTTGAAATAAAAAGCTAATTCAAGACGTTTCGATGACAATTCAAGATTTGGATGAAAAACTTTAACAAACAATGATATACTAAACTTGTCAAAGTTGCAACAAGACAAAAATTAAAATAAAAAAGGAGTATTTATCATGAATACAAAAATGATGGAACAATTTTCTGTTATGGATAATGAAATGCTTGCTTGCGTTGAAGGTGGAGATAATTCATACGGATTCTGGTATAGAGTAGGTAGTTTAGTAAGAGATGGATTTGATTTGTATGTTGAAAATCAAAGAAGATTGCATGCGATGTGCCCACTGTGTATCTAAGGAGATAATATCATGAAAAATAAATACTTTGAAACTTTAAGTGCAGAAGAACTAACACAAGTCCAAGGAGGCGGAATTCCTTGGTGGACTCCAATAATTCCTAATTACGACCAAATTCTGGGATCAATTTGTGGTTTCATAGATGGATTTAGCAGATCTACAAACAGGGGACAATGCTAAAAAATCATCTAGACATTAAAGAAAGGATAAACTATGAAGAACATAAGTTTTATCTTTATAAAAGTGCTTACTTGCTTTTTACTTACTTTTGCCATTCAAGTTGTACCATTAACTGTTGTTAGACGATTTTATGACGGAGCGATGGGAGATGTGTTCAGTGTTGGTGTCTTCTTTTTAACTTTCTTTATTTGTTTAACCATTCTTGTATATCTCATTAAGAGATGGGGTGATGAGACTACTTTAGATTGCTTGCCAATCAAGTGGGTAGAATTGAAATGGATTGTTCTTGCTTATCTGGCTAATCTGGTTTTAGTAGTTGGTTTTATACTTTTCATGACCGTACTTGGAAAAGTCCATGATAATACAAGTTCTTTAAGCTTTTTTCAACATTTGGAAACAAGAGGTTTTCTGTACACATTTCTATTCTGGTTGTCAACTGCTTTTACTCAACCTCTTTTGGAGGAGATGCTCTTTAGAGGGATCATTTTAGGAACTTTAGAAAAATATTCTCCTATTTTTGCTGTTTTTCTTTCAGCTGTTCTTTTTGGATTTGCTCATGATGGAGAGATTATTTCTCAGCATCTTGTGACAGGAATTGTATTAGGGAGTCTCTATATAAAGCGGAGAAACCTGTATTCCTGTGTAGTTGTACATGGTTTGATGAATGCTACTGTTACCTGTCTCTTTTTTCTGGCTACTTAAGTTTTTAATAAGGTCACATAGCTATGTAGCAGAGGTTACATACGGTTTCTTGATATATTAGTATAAGAGAGGAGACTGGAAAAATATTTCTAAAAACACAACGTACTTCTAGTGAGATTGTTCCTAGGTCAGTTTCCTTTACTTGTCTATTTTTATCTCGTCAGTTTTTAAATTTTTCCTTAGTTTTCTAATTTCTTTTAGTGGTTATCAACTTGACTTCTATTTTGGCTGTTGTTTATCTCACTAGGGAAATGAGAGTGAAAAAATTTGAAGATGATGATTTGGTTAGTCCTAGAACCAATCAACTCATGTTTATAGATTGACAGGTTTTGTGTCTATTATCGCTTTGTATAGAGGTATCACAGCAGTAGAATTCTATCAGCAATTAATTGCCTATATCGGTGCCATCCTATGCTTGCTTATCATGCTTCTGCTCCTTTGGGATTTGAAGTATCATAAAAAGTAGGGGCTAATGCTAATAAAGTATAAAAGGGTAAGTGTTTTCGAAATATTTACTTTTTTTAATGAAGTTTTTGCAATTCAAGATGTTTCGATGACAATTCAAGATTCGGGTGAAAAATTTAAAAAAGCAATGTTATACTAAACTTGTCAAAGTTGCAACAAGACAAAAATTAAAAATAAAAAGGAGTATTTGTCATGAATACAAAAATGATGTCGCAATTTGAGATTATGGATGCTGATATGCTTGCTTGCGTTGAAGGTGGAGATATTGATTGGGGAAGAACAATTAGCTGTGCAGCGGGGGTTGCATACGGTGCGATGGAAGGCTACGCTACAACTTATGGCTCAACATTTCTACTTGGGCCATACGCTATAGGAACAGGTGCAATTGGTGCTGTACTAGGTGGAATTGGCGGTGCGCTTACCTGTTAGCATGGGAAAGGAGATAGTAATGAAAAAAATATTTGCAACAAAACGCAATGTTTTCTTAGTGAGGTTGTTGTTCGGACAGATACCTTTGGTTGTTTCTACTTATCTATTTCTATCTCGTCAGTTTTTAAATTTTTCCGTAGTTTTCCAATTTCTTTTAGTAGTTATTAACTTGGCTTCTATTTTGGCTACTGTTTATCTCACTAGGGAAATGAGGATAAGAGAGTTTGAAGATGATGATTTGGTTAGTCCTAGAACCAATCAACTCATGTTCATCGGCTTGACAGGCTTTATGTCTATTATTTGTCTGTATAGAGGTATCACAGCAGCAGAAGCCTACCAACAAATAATCGCCTATATTGGTGTGGTTCTATGCTTGATTATCATGCTTTTGCTCATTTGGGGGTTGAAGTATTATAAAAAGTAGAGGTTAATAAAGTATAAAAGGGTAAGTGTTTTCAAAATGCTTACCTTTTTTAATGAAGTTTTTGCAATTCAAGATGTTTTGATGACCATTTAAGATTTAGATGAATTTGTAATCTTAAATAAGGTAAGATAAATATATCAAATGTAAAGGAGTATTCTTATGAAGAAACAAAAGATAAAATCGCTATTACTTGTACCACTTGTATTTGCATCTATTACTACAGGTGCTGTATATGCAGAAGAACAGACTACTTCATCTATCCAGGCGAATGATAGTTCTCTTGTGGCACCAGATTTGCCATCGGCTAAGGAAAATGTGGAGCATAAACCTTCCGTTGTAACTCCCGAGGAGTATGAGCAGAATGTTGCGGACTTTAAAAAGATAGACATTGAAGCCGTTCGTCAATCTTTTACCGGGGACCAATTGGAACATACTATATATTTTGGTAGAAAAACATGCTCTCATTGTCGTCAATTTTCTCCTGAATTGAAAGAATTTAATAACCTGATTGAAAAGAAGTTAGAGTATTATGATTTGGATGGTAAAGATTTTGACGGGGAAGCGAGAGAGTTTCTATTTAAAAAAGTCGGTATTCCAGGAACACCAACAATTTTGTATTTAAGAAACGGACATCCGATATCTGGATGGGTTGGTGGGGGAGCGACTGCACAACAGGTTTATGATTATATGTACTCTAGAAACTCACCTAAGCAAACGGAGACAGTGGCATCTTCTGAGGATACAGTAACTGGAAGTGTCCGTGATGATAAAACAGGAGAGGTGAAGAATTCAAAGGAAAATTCGACTAATAACAGTGATAACAGAGAGCCATTGAAGAATAATATTCCTCCTTCTGACACTATAACTGTTCAGTCTGAAGATTTGGTAATGATAGATAAGAAGAAGCAAGGGGAGTCATCTCAGACGATTTCTGAAAATACTGATAAGTTACAAACTCCTTTATCCGAGGTTAAGGGGAATGATTCTGTCCCCCAAACCATTCATTTGAGCAAACAATTACTACCTAATACAGGAGAGGAAGAAAGTTACAATCTATTACGTATAGCTGTTGCACTCTTGATTACTTCAGGTATGATCAAGTGGAAACAAAGAGTTCATAAATAAAAATTTTTGCATCCTTATTTTGATCGACTTTTAAAGGAGAGAGGTTGTGTTTATGACCATTTTTAATAAATGTCATGCCTTGTTTTTTGGATTTTTAGTATTTGCAATCGTTGGTGCAGCGGGGTATTCCATCAATCAAGGGGATTATTTTCAACACCAGTACACATTCATTGTTGTAAAGAGTCTCTTGCTTTTCCTTAGTTTTGGCTATGCGAAATGGTTTGACATGATTTCTTTTGGTATTCTAAGCAAGAAACAGCTCTTGCTATTCATTGGAACCTTTCTTCTTACTGTGCTAGTAAATATAGGTTATCATGCTTTTTTCTCAGTTGCTTCTGGTGCCTCGGCTCAACACCTTGAGGAAACGAGTAACGGACTTTCGCTTTCCTTTATTGTAAGTGTCACAGTTTTGGCACCTATCCAGGAGGAATTCATTTTCAGAGGAATCCTGCAAGGTGCGATTTTTGAAAATTCTCGGCTAGGGCTTGTACTGACTTCCTCTCTCTTTTCTTTTATGCATGAACCTTATGATGTGCCTTCGTTTTTCTATTATCTACTTGGGGGCTTGTTGCTGGGATTTGCTTACAAAAAGAGCCAAAACCTATGGGTTTCCACTCTAGTCCACATGTCTTACAACAATTTGCCGCTTTTAACTTATTTCTAAAAATCATGAAAAGGTAAGCAGACGATGATGCTTGCCTTTTTCTTTTCATAATAATGGCTAAAACCAATCTAGAGGCTTTTCTTTGAGAATCGGGTGTGGACTGGTTGACGAATAGACCAAAAACTAGTAGAATAGTAAGGAAACTTTATACGGAGGAAAGAAATGGACTTGGGTGATAATGAGCTAACGCTGACCCCTATCCCTGGGAAGAGTGGTAAAGCTTATATGGGAAGCTACCCTGATGGGAAGCGCGTCTTTGTAAAAATGAACACCTCTCCAATCCTACCTGGCCTAGCCAGAGAACAAATCGCTCCTCAATTACTATGGACTCGTCGTTTGCCAGATGGTCGTGATATGTGTGCCCAGGAATGGTTGACGGGCAAAATCTTGACACCGCACGATATGAATCGCAAGCAGATCATCAATATCTTGACACGTCTTCACCGCTCACGTCCCTTGATGAAGCAGTTGAGCCGTTTGGGATATACCATGGAGACTCCATTAGACTTGTTGCAGTCTTGGAGGCAGGAAGCACCCGAAGTCTTGAAACGACATCAGTACTTAAACTCGGTGATTGATGATTTGCGCAGGACGGTTCCAGGTTTTAGAGAAGACCATGCAACGATTGTGCATGGGGATCTTCGTCATAGTAATTGGATTGAGACAGAGAGTGGGCTTGTTTATCTAGTGGATTGGGATTCGGTTCGCCTGACGGATCGCATGTTTGATGTGGCGCATATGCTGTGTCATTATATTCCAGAGCAACATTGGCATGATTGGCTAACTTATTACGGTTATAAGTACAATCAGACAGTGTTAGATAAATTGTATTGGTATGGTCAGTATTCTTACTTGAGCCAGATTGCCAAATACTTTGTGAATCAAGATTTAGATAATGTAAACCGGGAGATTTATGCCTTGCGTGTCTTCCGTGACAAGTATGGAAAGAAGAGATGAGAGTTAGAAATCGTAAAGGGGCGACAGAATTACTAGAAGCCAATCCCCAGTATGTGGTCCTCAATCCCTTGGAAGCCAAAGGGAAATGGCGAGACTTGTTTGGAAATGATCATCCTATTCATGTTGAAGTTGGAAGTGGGAAAGGGGCCTTCGTATCTGGAATGGCCAAGCAAAATCCTGACATCAACTACATCGGGATTGACATTCAAAAGTCAGTATTGAGTTATGCTTTGGACAAGGTGCTTGAAGTTGGAGTGCCCAATATCAAATTGCTGTGGGTAGATGGTTCGGATTTGACTGATTACTTTGAAGATGGTGAGATTGATCGTCTCTACCTAAACTTTTCAGATCCCTGGCCTAAAAAACGCCATGAAAAACGTCGTTTGACTTACAAGAGTTTCCTGGATACCTTCAAACGCATCTTGCCTGAAAATGGGGAAATCCATTTCAAGACAGATAACCGTGGCTTATTTGAGTACAGTCTAGTGAGCTTTTCTCAGTATGGGATGAAACTCAATGGTGTTTGGCTGGACTTGCATGCCAGTGATTTTGAAGGCAATGTCATGACGGAATATGAGCAAAAATTCTCCAGCAAGGGTCAAGTGATCTACCGAGTTGAGGCAGAATTTTAAGAAATAGCTTGAAAACCAGCCGTTTGAGTGCTTATGCTTTACATAAATTGACAAACGTGCTATACTGATAGTAAGAATATGAGAAAGAGAGGCGGGGAAATATCTTCGCCTCTTGCTTATGAGGAGGTGGACGCAATCGCAACAATCGTAGAATTAGTCAGAGAAGTTGTAGAACCTGTCATCCAAGCGCCTTTCGAGCTCGTAGATATCGAGTATGGAAAGATTGGCAGTGACATGATTCTCAGTATTTTTGTAGATAAACCCGAAGGAATTACCTTGAACGACACGGCAGATTTGATAGAAATCATCAGTCCTGTCCTAGACACCATCAAGCCTGATCCCTTCCCAGAACAATATTTCCTAGAAATCACCAGTCCAGGCTTGGAACGTCCTTTGAAAACCAAGGATGCTGTCGCTGGAGCTGTTGGGAAATACATTCATGTCGGGCTCTACCAAGCCATCGATAAGCAAAAAGTCTTTGAAGGGACCTTAGTATCCTTTGAAGGGGATGAGTTGACTATGGAGTATATGGACAAGACACGTAAGAAAACCGTTCAAATTCCATACAGTTTAGTATCAAAAGCACGTTTAGCAGTAAAACTATAGAAAAGAAAGGATAGCTTTTGAGGATTCAAAAGTGAAGAAAACATGAGTAAAGAAATGCTAGAGGCCTTCCGCATTTTGGAAGAAGACAAGGGAATCAAAAAAGAAGACATCATCGACGCGGTAGTAGAGTCACTTCGTTCTGCTTATCGCAGACGCTATGGTCAATCTGACAGCGTAGCTATTGACTTCAATGAAAAAACGGGTGACTTTACTGTCTATACTGTTCGTGAAGTTGTTGATGAAGTATTTGATAGCCGTTTGGAAATCAGCTTGAAAGATGCCCTTGCTATTAATTCAGCCTATGAGCTTGGTGACAAGATCAAGTTTGAAGAAGCACCAGCTGAGTTTGGTCGTGTAGCAGCCCAATCTGCCAAACAAACCATCATGGAAAAAATGCGCAAGCAAACACGTGCCATCACTTACAATACTTACAAAGAACATGAACAAGAAATCATGTCTGGTACAGTAGAACGTTTTGACAACCGCTTTATTTACGTCAACCTTGGCAGCATCGAAGCCCAATTATCAAAACAAGACCAAATCCCTGGAGAGGTGTTTGCTTCCCATGACCGTATCGAAGTCTACGTTTACAAGGTTGAAGACAATCCTCGTGGTGTCAACGTCTTTGTTAGCCGTAGCCATCCAGAAATGATCAAACGCCTGATGGAGCAAGAAATTCCAGAAGTTTACGATGGAACTGTTGAAATCATGAGCGTAGCCCGCGAAGCTGGTGACCGTACCAAGGTTGCCGTTCGTAGCCACAATCCAAACGTGGACGCTATCGGGACAATCGTTGGACGTGGTGGTGCCAACATCAAGAAGATCACCAGCAAATTCCACCCAGCTCGTTACGATGCTAAGAGCGACCGCATGATTCCTGTCGAAGAAAACATTGACGTTATCGAGTGGGTAGCAGATCCAGCTGAATTTATCTACAATGCCATCGCACCGGCAGAGGTTGACCAAGTTATCTTTGATGAAAACGACAGCAAACGTGCCTTGGTCGTTGTGCCTGATAACAAGCTTTCTCTTGCCATCGGTCGTCGTGGACAAAACGTTCGCTTGGCAGCTCACTTGACGGGTTACCGTATCGATATCAAGTCTGCAAGTGAATTTGAAGCTATGGAAGAAGCAGGTCAAGTGGATTACGCAGTTGCGGACGAATTGACGGAAGAATAAAAGCTGCTAGAGGAGGGAAAGATGAAAACAAGAAAAATCCCTTTGCGCAAGTCTGTTGTATCCAATGAAGTGATTGATAAGCGTGATTTGCTCCGCATTGTCAAGAACAAAGAAGGGCAAGTCTTTATCGATCCGACAGGCAAGGCCAATGGTCGTGGCGCTTATATCAAGCTAGACAATGTAGAAGCCCTAGAGGCCAAAAAGAAGAAAGTCTTTAACCGCAGCTTTAACATGGAAGTGGAAGAAAGCTTTTATGACGAGTTGATCGCTTATGTGGATCACAAAGTGAAAAGAAGAGAGTTAGGACTTGAATAAGCAAAAGATAAGCAATCTCTTGGGTCTTGCTCAACGAGCAGGCCGGATCATATCGGGTGAGGAATTGGTGGTCAAGGCTATCCAAGACCAGAAAGCCAAGCTAGTCTTTCTAGCCAATGATGCTGGTCCCAATCTGACCAAGAAGATTCAAGATAAAAGTGACTATTATCAAGTAGAAGTTATAACCGTGTTTTCAACACTGGAATTAAGCATAGCAGTCGGAAAATCGCGAAAAGTTTTGGCTGTGACAGATGCTGGATTTACAAAGAAAATGAGGTCTCTTATGGAATAGAAGAGGAGGACATGATTTGTCTAAGAAAAGATTGTACGAAATCGCAAAAGAACTTGGAAAAGAAAGTAAAGAAGTTGTAGCGCGTGCAAAAGAGTTGGGCTTGGATGTAAAAAGCCACTCATCGAGCGTGGAAGCTGCTGTTGCTGAACAAATCGCAGCTAGCTTTAAACCAGCTGCTCCGAAAGCAGAAGCAAAACCTGCAGCAGCAAAAGCAAGTGTAGAAAAGAAAGCAGAAAAGCCTGTATCAGCTAAACCAGTAGCCGCTAAGGAAGAAAGCAAATCAGCTACACCTGCAGCTCCTAAGGAAGAAAAAGTAGTGGCCGCAAGACCACAGAGTCGAAACTTCAAAGCGGAGCGTGAGGCGCGTGCCAAAGAGCAGGCAGAACGACGCAAACAAAACAAGGGCAACAACCGTGACCAACAACAAAACGGTAACCGTCCGAAAAACGACGGCCGTAATGGTGGCAAACCTGGTCAAGGAAACCGCGACAATGGCCGATTTAATGACCAAGGAAAGAAACCACAAGGTCAAGGAAATCGTGGCAATGATCGCCGTCAGCAACAAGACTTCCAGCCAAAACCAGCTGGACCACGTGTTGACTTTAAAGCCCGTGCAGCAGCCCTAAAAGCAGAGCAAAATGCAGAGTACGCACGCTCAAGCGAGGAACGCTTCAAACAATCGCAAGCTGCCAAAGAAGCCTTGGCTCAAGCTAACAAACGCAAGGAGCCTGAGGAAATCTTTGAGGAGGCTGCTAAGTTAGCTGAACAAACGCAGCCAGCCGTAGTAGTAGCTCCTGTAGCGAAAGAAGCGCCAGTGGATACACGTCGTAAAAAACAAGCTCGACCAGACAAAGAACGTGATGATTATGATCACGAAGAAGATGGTCCTAGAAAACAACAAAAGAATCGAAGTAGTCAGAATCAAGTGAGAAATCAAAGAAATAGTAACTGGAATAACAACAAGAAAAATAAAAAAGGGAACAAGCAAAACAACCGTAACCAGACTCCAAAACCTGTTACAGAGCGCAAGTTCCATGAATTGCCAACAGAATTTGAGTATACAGATGGTATGACTGTTGCGGAAATCGCAAAACGTATCAAACGTGAACCAGCTGAAATCGTTAAGAAACTCTTTATGATGGGTGTCATGGCCACACAAAACCAATCCTTAGATGGAGAAACCATCGAACTCCTCATGGTGGATTATGGTATCGAAGCCAAACAAAAGGTTGAAGTGGACAATGCGGACATCGAACGTTTCTTTGTCGAAGATGGTTATCTCAATGAAGATGAATTGGTTGAGCGTCCACCAGTTGTAACCATCATGGGACACGTTGACCACGGTAAAACAACCCTTCTAGATACCCTTCGTAACTCTCGTGTTGCAACAGGAGAAGCAGGTGGAATCACGCAGCATATCGGTGCCTACCAAATCGTTGAAAATGGTAAGAAGATTACTTTCCTTGATACACCAGGACACGCGGCCTTTACATCGATGCGTGCGCGTGGTGCCTCTGTTACCGATATTACCATCTTGGTCGTAGCGGCAGACGACGGTGTTATGCCTCAAACTATCGAAGCCATCAACCACTCAAAAGCAGCCAACGTTCCAATCATTGTAGCCATCAATAAGATTGATAAACCAGGTGCCAATCCAGAACGTGTTATCGGTGAATTGGCTGAACACGGTGTTATGTCAACAGCTTGGGGTGGAGATTCTGAATTTGTTGAAATCTCAGCTAAATTCAACCAAAACATCGATGAACTCTTGGAAACGGTCCTTCTTGTGGCTGAAATCCAAGAACTCAAGGCAGACCCAACAGTTCGTGCGATCGGTACCGTTATCGAAGCTCGCTTGGATAAAGGAAAAGGTGCGGTCGCAACCCTTCTTGTTCAACAAGGTACCTTGAATGTTCAAGACCCAATTGTTGTCGGAAATACCTTCGGTCGAGTCCGTGCCATGACCAATGACCTTGGTCGTCGTGTCAAGGTTGCAGGACCATCAACACCAGTTTCTATCACAGGTTTGAACGAAGCGCCAATGGCGGGTGACCACTTTGCCGTTTACGAGGATGAAAAATCTGCGCGTGCAGCAGGTGAAGAACGTGCGAAACGTGCCCTCATGAAACAACGTCAAGCTACCCAACGTGTCAGCCTTGAAAACCTCTTTGATACGCTTAAAGCTGGTGAACTCAAATCAGTTAATGTGATCATCAAGGCCGACGTCCAAGGTTCTGTTGAAGCTCTTTCTGCCTCACTTCAAAAAATTGATGTGGAAGGTGTGAAAGTTACTATCGTTCACTCGGCAGTTGGTGCTATCAACGAATCTGACGTGACCCTTGCCGAAGCTTCAAATGCCTTTATCGTTGGTTTCAACGTACGCCCTACACCACAAGCGCGTCAACAAGCCGAAGCTGACGATGTAGAAATCCGTCTTCACAGCATTATTTACAAGGTTATCGAAGAGATGGAAGAAGCTATGAAAGGGATGCTTGATCCAGAATTCGAAGAAAAAGTTATCGGTGAAGCAGTTATCCGTGAAACCTTCAAGGTATCTAAAGTGGGAACCATTGGTGGATTTATGGTTATGAGTGGTAAGGTTACCCGTGACTCTAAAGTCCGTGTTATCCGTGACGGTGTCGTTATCTATGACGGCGAACTCGCAAGCTTGAAACACTACAAAGACGACGTCAAAGAAGTTACAAACGGTCGTGAAGGTGGATTGATGATCGACGGCTACAATGATATCAAGATGGATGATGTCATTGAGGCTTACGTCATGGAAGAAATCAAGAGATAAGATTTTTGCTCCTTTCTGAGGCGGTGAGGGACGCAAGCAAACCTATGGTTTCATTGCTTATTTTTGAGCCTAAGGTCTCAAAAATCCCCTGTGATGGGACTAATAAATCAGTTCCATCACTTTCACCACAGCGAAAGAAGCGGGTGGTTTCAAATCGAACTTCGTTTCAATTTGAAATGAAAATCAATAAGTTTAAAAATAGCTAGGTCTGCTGGCCTAGCTTTTGGTTCATTATAAAAGTGAAAGGAAGAAACATGGCAAATCATTTCCGTATGGATCGTGTGGGCATGGAAATCAAGCGTGAAGTCAATGAGATTTTGCAAAAGAAAGTCCGTGATCCGCGTGTCCAAGGTGTGACCATTACAGATGTTCAGATGCTGGGTGACTTGTCTGTTGCCAAGGTTTACTACACCATTTTGAGTAACCTTGCTTCGGATAACCAAAAAGCTCAAATCGGACTAGAAAAAGCAACTGGTACTATTAAACGTGAACTTGGTCGCAATTTGAAATTGTATAAAATCCCAGATTTAACCTTCGTCAAGGATGAGTCCATTGAATATGGAAACAAAATTGACGAGATGCTACGCAATCTGGATAAGAATTAAGAAAGAGGGGCAACCCTCTTTTTTGGTGGAGAAATGGCAATAAAAGATACTGGAGAATCTTTCTAGAGTAAAAAATTGTTAAAAAGCTTTATAAAGCTTAGCTTGTATGATAGTATAGAAATTGGAAAGAGTAAGATGAAATGATTTTTTATCAATAACTAGCTAGTCTGGTATGGCAATCAGCTAGAAACTGCAGTTAGACGAGGGAAGGTAATATGGGGTTCATTAAAATTCTAGCCAAGACTTACGGGAATTACTTTTTCATGATGCAAAGCGTCAAAGTTATGAAGAACATGAAAAAAGACGACAATGCTCTAGTAGGTTTCGGGAAAGTTCTGCTTGCTGACAAGTTGATGGATGTAGCTCAGTGGCTCGCAAAACCAGAGGATAAAGAATAACTTGAAATGAAAGAAACTAGCAGGAACTCCTCTGCTAGTTTTTTAATCTCTTCCCATATGGTATAATATAAGCAGTAAAATCATTTTAGAACATACATGGAGGTCGTCATGGATAATATCATCGATGTGTCAATTCCCGTTGCAGAAGTGGTGGACAAGCATCCAGAAGTCTTGGAAATCCTAGTGGAGCTGGGTTTTAAACCACTTGCTAATCCCTTGATGCGCAATACAGTTGGTCGCAAGGTATCACTCAAACAGGGTTCTAAGCTTGAAGGAACTCCTATGGACAAGATTGTCCGCACACTGGAAGCGAATGGTTACGAAGTGATTGGATTAGACTAATGGCAGATGAACGGATTCATATCCTACGGGATATTTTGTTAGAATTGCACAATGGCGCCTCTCCTGAGTCAGTTCAGGAGCGTTTTGATGCGACCTTTACAGGTGTGTCAGCCATCGAGATTTCCCTCATGGAGCACGAGCTGATGAACTCAGACTCAGGTGTCACCTTTGAAGATGTCATGGAGCTTTGTGATGTCCATGCTAATCTTTTTAAAAATGCTGTTAAGGGTGTTGAAGTAGAGGATACCGAGCATCCTGGCCACCCCGTTCGCGTCTTTAAGGATGAAAATCTGGCCCTCCGTGCTGCCTTGATTCGCATTCGGAGATTGTTAGATACCTATGAGTCTATGGAAGACGAGGAAATGCTGGCAGAGATGCGCAAGGGTTTGGTCCGTCAAATGGGGCTGTTGGGGCAATTTGATATCCACTACCAGCGCAAGGAAGAGCTCTTTTTCCCCATCATGGAGCGCTATGGACACGATTCACCTCCAAAAGTTATGTGGGGAGTGGATGACCAGATTAGGGAACTCTTTCAAACAGCTCTAACGACAACCAAGTCACTACCAGAAGTGTCGATTTCCACTGTAAAGGAAACTTTCGAAGCTTTTGCGACAGAGTTTGAAAGTATGATTTTCAAGGAAGAGTCCATCCTTCTCATGATTCTCCTTGAGTCTTTCACCCAGGATGACTGGATTCAGATTGCGGAGGAGAGCGATGCCTACGGCTATGCCATCATCCGTCCGTCAGAGAAATGGGTGCCAGAACGACAGAGCTTTGTTGAGGAAAAGAGTGCAGAGGAGCCAGTACAACTAGACACGGCAGAAGGTCAAGTTCAGCAAGTTATCGATACACCAGAAGGCCAGTTTACCATTACCTTTACTCCTAAGGAAAAGGAAGCAGTGCTGGATCGTCATAGTCAACAGGCTTTTGGCAATGGCTATCTCTCAGTTGAGCAGGCCAACCTCATCCTCAATCACCTCCCCATGGAGATCACCTTTGTCAATAAAGATGATATTTTCCAGTATTACAATGACAATGCGCCAGCTGATGAGATGATTTTCAAACGGACGCAGTCCCAAGTCGGGCGTAATGTAGAACTCTGCCATCCGCCCAAGTACTTAGACAAGGTGAAGGCTGTTATGAAAGGTCTTCGTGAAGGGGTCAAGGACAAGTATGAAATGTGGTTCAAGTCTGAGTCGCGAGGCAAGTTTGTCCACATCACCTATGCCGCAGTACACGATGAAGACGGGGAATTCCAAGGAGTGTTGGAGTATGTTCAGGATATCCAACCCTACCGAGAGATTGATACGGACTATTTCCGTGGATTAGAATAAGGAGAATCAATGAGTTACGAACAGGAATTTATGAAGGAATTTGAAGCTTGGGTCAATACCCAGATCATGATCAACGACATGGCGCACAAGGAAAGTCAAAAGGTCTATGAGGAAGATCAAGACGAGCGTGCCAAAGATGCCATGATTCGCTATGAAAGCCGCTTGGATGCTTATCAGTTCTTGCTTGGTAAGTTTGAAAATTTCAAGGCAGGCAAGGGATTTCATGATTTGCCAGAAGGCTTGTTTGGCGAGCGAAATTATTAAAATAGTGATACTTTCTTGATTTTTTATCGAAATCTTGATAGAATATCTTTATTAAATCCTTGTCAGATCAGGGATTTTTTATTGAAAGGATTTTATCATGTCAAAGAAACTCCAACGTAAAAAACAATTGCGAAATAGCCTTCGTCGTTCAGGTGCATTTTCAAGTACTGTGACTAAGGTTGTTGAAGAGACCAAGAAAGTCGTGAAACATGCGGAAAAGTCTGCCAGCGAAGCAGGAAAAGTTGTCTCTAAAAAAGTGGAACAAGCAGTAGAAGCAACTAAAGAACAAGCTCAAAAAGTAGCCAATTCTGTAGAAGATTTCGCAGCTACTTTGGGTGGCCTCTCAGTAGATCGTGCGAAGACTTTCTATGATGAAGGCATCAAGTCGGCTGCTGACTTTAAAAACTGGACGGAGAAAGAACTCCTTGCCTTAAAAGGAATTGGCCCAGCTACCATTAAGAAATTAAAAGAGCACGGAATCAGCTTCAAGTAATCTTTCTTGCCCCTTGCATTTCCGAGAAAAACTTGCTACAATAGAGCCATTAGAGGTGTTTTGAATCCCACATTTTACAGAAAGTGGCGGTGCTGAGAAGTCCACAAATGTGTCAAAACTGGTTGCTGATGGATGAAAATGAAATAATATTGTCTTTTTATTATAAAGACGAGAGTTGCGGGCCTTGCCCGAAATTGGGTGGTACCGCGGATAACACATTCGTCCCTGTCATGTAGATGGCAGGGGCATTTTTTATGGGAAGCGAGGTAGAAGGATGACAAGAGTAACATTGCCAGAAAGAATCGAAACAGAACGTCTTCTTTTACGAGTCCGAACAGTGGATGATGCAGTGGATATCCATGCCTACGCTAGTCTCCCAGAGGTCGCCTATCCAGCAGGCTTTCCGCCCGTCAAGACCTTGGAAGATGAGATTTATTATCTGGAGCACATCCTTCCCGAGCGCAATGTAAAGGACAATCTCCCAGCTGGCTACGGCATAGTGGTTAAAGGAACCGATACTATCATCGGCTCTGTTGATTTCCCTCGTCGTCACGAGGATGATGTCTTGGAGATTGGCTATATCTTACATCCAGACTATTGGGGTCTAGGTTATGTTCCAGAAGCAGCGCGTGCCTTGATTGATCTGGCTTTTAAAGAATTGAATCTTCATAAGATTGAACTGACTTGCTTTGGGTATAACCTTCAAAGTCAACGAGTTGCAGAGAAACTAGGATTTACTCTCGAAGCTCGCATAAGAGATCGCAAGGATGCCCAAGGAAATCGCTGTGACAGTCTGATATATGGCTTGCTGAAGAGTGAGTGGGAGGTGGAGAAATGAACTTGACTATTGAACAAATTGTCTCTATTATTAGTGCAGTTGGGATAAGTACAATCGTTAGTGCTATAATCGCATTCGTTCAAAATAATAAAAAGAACAATTTAGATTTTGTTACAAAAGAACGATCAGAATGGCGGAAAAAATTAAAAGAAATATTATCAGAATTAAGTGATGATACTAAAAAAGAGTCTGCTATAATCAAACTAAAATCAGAAATAAATCCTTATGGGAAAAATATGGAGTTTAAGCATACTAAACCATATTATATGAAAGAAGGCCATATTTGGGATTTACTAGATAGCGGAGAAAAAGTTGATTTTGATAGGTTAGCATTCTATATTGAATTGCTCTTAAAATTTGATTGGGAACGATCAAAAAGTGAAGTAAGATTTAGACCTATTAAGGCGATAAATCAAGTGATGCAGTGCCTTTTATTTTTTTCGTCTATTTATTGTATTTATATAATTTTTGTTAATTTTTCAAGTAACTCAAACAATATCCTACATGTAATAAATTTGTCATTGAGTATTGTTGTTTTTGTTTTAATTTTATTACAGACAACTGTGACAAATGCTATTGTTTCTAATCCATCTGAAAGCCGAAAAGAACAAATATGGATATTCTTTCTATTTTATGCTTTTCCTTTTATTTATTTAGCATGGAACATAATAAATAAATTAAAATTAGATTTGACTTTTTATATTATTAGTCCTCTATTAATTTTGGCGTATGAAATTTTCTATTTGTATTCATTTTATATTTATGAAGATACCTATATCAGAGAAATAAAGAGATTTTTAAGGCCAAAAAGTAAAAAATACCAATTAGGAGTTAAGCTTGTAAACCAAATAAGAGATAGAGAAGACAAGTTAAATCGGTATGAATATGATACTACGACTATTAATTCACTAAATAAACGTTTAAAAAAATTAAAAAGAAAATTAACAAAATTAAGGAAACCACGAGAATATATGTTGCACCCTATTTTATTTTATAGATACAGGAAAAATAGGAAACGAATTATTAAAGAAGTAAAAAAATTGATAAGGAGAAACTAATGTCTAAAGAACTTTCACCTAAATACAATCCAGCCGAGGTTGAGGCTGGTCGTTATCAAAAATGGCTTGATGCCGATGTTTTCAAGCCTTCAGGAGATCAAAAGGCTAAGCCTTATTCGATCGTTATTCCACCACCAAACGTAACTGGGAAACTCCACCTTGGTCACGCTTGGGATACGACTTTGCAGGATATCATCATCCGTCAAAAACGCATGCAAGGTTTTGATACGCTTTGGCTGCCAGGGATGGACCACGCGGGGATCGCCACTCAGGCTAAGGTTGAGGAGCGCTTGCGTGGTGAGGGCATTTCCCGCTATGACCTCGGTCGTGAAAAATTCTTGGAAAAAGTCTGGGAATGGAAAGACGAATATGCGACGACCATCAAGGAACAATGGGGGAAGATGGGCCTCTCTGTAGACTATTCTCGTGAGCGTTTTACTCTTGACGAAGGTTTGTCAAAAGCCGTTCGCAAGGTCTTTGTGGACCTTTACAAGAAAGGCTGGATTTACCGTGGTGAGTTTATCATCAACTGGGACCCAGCAGCTCGCACAGCCCTTTCTGATATCGAGGTAATCCACAAGGATGTTGAAGGTGCCTTCTACCACATGAACTACATGCTAGAAGACGGCTCACGCGCCCTTGAAGTTGCGACGACTCGTCCTGAGACTATGTTTGGGGACGTTGCTGTTGCGGTCAATCCAGAAGACCCACGCTACAAGGACTTGATCGGTAAAAACGTCATCCTTCCAATTGCTAATAAATTGATTCCAATCGTTGGGGATGAGCATGCTGATCCTGAGTTTGGTACTGGTGTCGTGAAAATCACTCCTGCCCACGATCCAAACGACTTCTTGGTTGGTCAACGCCACAACTTGCCACAAGTCAACGTCATGAATGACGACGGAACCATGAACGACTTGGCCTTCGAATTTGCAGGCATGGACCGTTTTGAAGCTCGTAAGGCAGTCGTGGCTAAGTTGGAAGAAATCGGTGCCCTCGTCAAAATCGAAAAACGTGTTCACAGTGTTGGTCACTCAGAACGTACAGGTGTTGTGGTTGAGCCACGCTTGTCTACGCAATGGTTCGTCAAGATGGACCAATTGGCTAAGAATGCCATTGCCAACCAAGACACAGACGACAAGGTAGAATTTTACCCGCCTCGTTTCAACGATACCTTCCTCCAATGGATGGAAAATGTCCATGACTGGGTTATCTCTCGTCAGCTCTGGTGGGGTCACCAAATCCCTGCTTGGTACAATGCTGAGGGTGAAATATATGTCGGCGAAGAAGCTCCAGAAGGTGACGGTTGGACTCAGGACGAAGACGTCTTGGATACGTGGTTCAGTTCGGCCCTTTGGCCATTCTCAACCATGGGCTGGCCTGATGTCGACTCAGAAGACTTTAAACGTTACTTCCCAACTTCAACTTTGGTAACAGGTTACGACATCATCTTCTTCTGGGTGTCTCGTATGATCTTCCAATCTTTGGAATTCACTGGCCGTCAGCCATTCCAAAACGTCCTTATCCATGGTCTCATCCGTGACGAGCAAGGACGCAAGATGTCTAAATCTCTCGGTAACGGGATTGACCCGATGGATGTTATCGAGAAATATGGTGCCGATGCCCTTCGTTGGTTCCTGTCAAACGGTTCTGCACCAGGCCAAGATGTACGCTTTTCTTACGAGAAAATGGATGCCTCATGGAACTTCATTAACAAGATCTGGAACATCTCTCGCTACATCCTCATGAACAATGAAGGATTGACCCTCGAGCAAGCAACTGCCAATGTGGAAAAAGTTGTTAACAAGGAAGCTGGAAATGTCACAGACCGCTGGATTCTCCACAACCTCAATGAAACGATCGGAAAAGTCACTGAAAACTTTGACAAGTTTGAGTTTGGTGTGGCTGGACACATCCTCTACAACTTTATCTGGGATGAGTTTGCAGACTGGTATGTTGAGTTGACCAAGGAAGTCCTTTATAGTGATAACGAAGAAGAGAAAGTCATCACACGTTCTGTTCTCCTTTATACTTTGGACAAGATCCTTCGTCTCCTTCACCCAATCATGCCATTCGTGACAGAGGAAATCTTTGGCCAAATCTCAGAAGGCTCTATCGTAACAGCAGCATACCCAACTGTCAACCCAGCCTTTGAAGACCTTGCTGCTCACACTGGTGTCGAAAGTCTCAAAGACTTGATCCGTGCTGTTCGTAATGCGCGTGCGGAAGTAAACGTTGCTCCAAGCAAGCCAATCACCATCCTTGTTAAGACAAGCGATAGCGACTTGGAAGCCTTCTTTAACAGCAATGTCAACTACATCAAACGCTTCACAAATCCAGAGCACTTGGAAATCGCATCAACCATCCCTGCACCTGAACTCGCTATGTCAAGCGTCATCACAGGAGCAGAAATCTACCTGCCACTCGCAGACCTCCTCAATGTCGAAGAAGAACTGGCTCGTCTCGACAAGGAACTGGCTAAATGGCAAAAAGAACTGGATATGGTCGGCAAGAAACTCTCTAACGAACGCTTCGTAGCCAACGCCAAACCAGAAGTCGTCCAAAAAGAACGCGATAAACAAGCCGACTACCAAGCGAAATATGATGCAACAGTAGCACGTATTGATGAGATGAAGAAGTTGGTGAGATAATTATATAAATATAGCAAAACACAGTGTAAAAACTGTGTTTTTTTGCTATAATAATATTTAAAAATCCCTGTATAGTAAAGGAGGTCTATCAATGGAAAAAAGAAATTATATTTTTAAATTAAATGTACAACCACACATCTTAAAGAAATATTATAACAAGATTGATGAATTAAAATCACAAATAATTCCTAATACTATTTTTAATGCCTACAACGATTTGTTTTCTAATCCTGTAATAAAGAAAAATGAAATGAGTTTAGTAATTTTTCAAAACTTTAAAGAAATTGCTGAATCTGAGGAATATAGAAATCTTATAAAAATTACTGAGGAGATTACTATCGAATATAAAACAATTACAAATGAGTATAAGAAGGGAAATGGTATACACTATAACCCAGATTTTTTAGCTAAATTAGAAAATGCGATTTATGATAGGAAAATACTACTATCTAAATTCATTGTTTTGAATCAGGCTAATTCCAGATATACAAGTAGTCAAGTTTATGAGGAAATTGAACGTTTATATGATTTTAATATTGATTCTGAAGTTGGGAAAGGTTTAGATCATTTAAGAAGAGTAAGAAAAATTATTTTGTACCTTGAAGAACAAATTCAAAATGGTACGACTGATATAAAAGTTGATTATTCATTTAAAAGTGAGATACTTACTATCAATAACGTGACAATTTATGAAGCGCTAGATTCGTATAAGAAAATCGAAACTCAGATAAATAATTTAAAGAGTGATATAGGCTATATTAAAATTAATCCAATTTATGAAGATATCGTATTAAACACTACTGAAAATATGAAATCTATTGAAATCATTACAACTTATCCTAATGGAAATACTGACGATGAACTTGATATATTACTCAAACTCCCAATGATTACTGATGCAAAAGAATCTAGAACAACCTTTGTTTGTCCAGATACGGTAGATAATAAAGATTTTTTACAGAAAATACAAAAAATTTTAATTATTCCTGGTATTAAAGGATATATTATAGATATAAAGAGCAACGGAATTACAATAATTAACTTTTTAAATTCAATTATAAAGTCTAAGTGAGGATAAAATGATGCTCGTTGAAAAAAATCCAATAAAGATTATTTACATAGCAAGAAATAAACTCCTTCCAATGAGTGTGTGGATTTCTTATTTAATATTCATAATTCTTTTGTTGATTGTAACATTTGCTATTCCAAATGAAATTATAACAATTAATTATCAGGCATTTAAAACTACTCAATTCATTTTAATTTCAGTATCTGCATTAGCTTTCATATTATCAATGTATATGTTTGGTAGAGAAGTTTATTCAATAGAAGATTTTGCAAGTTTCTATAAAAATAAACCAGACGTATATTATGGGTATCTTGCGGATTATTTATTTCCAGCTTTTCTTTGGTGTCTAATTATTATATTTTCTATTCTTAAAATGATTATTGTAGTTATTATTGTTCAATGGCTTTTGGAAGTGTTGCGAATCATTTTTCTATCGCTAGTAGTTTTAGCCTTTTTGTCAACAATAACATTGGTTATCCATAATATGAATAGAGTTTCAAACAAGATTGTGCAAAAGAGTAAGGAACTTCATTAATTTATAAGGTAGTTACATTTAACTAAAAAAACATATTAAGGCTGTTTTGGTCAAATTTTAAGCATAGTAACTATCTTTACACTTTTCTTTTCGTAATTTTTCAAATAAGTCCATATACAAATTGGGCTTGTTTTTTGGTATACTAAGAGTGATTAATAATTGAGGTGAAATATATGAATATCAGAGGAAAGAAATTATTGTATCATCTAACTCACATTGATAATTTAGACAGTATTATTGAAAATGGGTTGCTATCTAGAAATCAAGTGATTCAGAGAGGGGGGATAAATCAGGATATAGCCAATCCCGATATCCTAGAAAGTCGTCAACTCAATCACTTGGATGACTATGTATTATTTCATTTTCATCCCAATACAGCATTTGATAATGCTGTTCGATATAAATATGGTGCAGAAAATTTTGTATATATAACTGTTTATAGATCATACGCCGAAGAAAATGGATTTCAAATAGTTCCACGACACCCGTTGAATGGTGAGTTTGAACTTTGTAATTATAACGAAGGAATGAATAGAATTGATTGGGAAGCTATGGAACGGAGAATGAACGAGATTGATCCCACTAATCAAGGTTATGCGAAGGAAGTTAAAATGGCAGAATGCATAAGTAGCACACCTATTCTCCCACATGATTTTGCTTATATTTACTGTAATGAAAATACTGTTGAATATTTAAAAACCAGGTACCCAATGCTAGCTGATAAAATTCAAAGTGGGGTTTGGTTAAATGGTGATTAAATATACACAAGGAGATATTTTTGAATCTAAATGTCAAGCAATAATAAATACAGTCAATTGTGAAGGAAAAATGGGAAAAGGTCTTGCTTATCAATTTAAGAAAAAATTTCCTGAAATGGAACAAGATTACGTTAAAGTTTGTCTAAAGGGAGAACTATATCCTGGTAAATTACATATTTATCAAGAAAAGAATTTTTTAATAATTAATTTCCCAACCAAGAATAAATGGCGTGAAAAATCTAAGATAGAATATATCGTTATTGGCCTAAGAAAATTAAAAGAAGAAATCATTAAAAAAGGTATTAAGTCAGTTGCTATTCCTCCATTAGGAGCTGGGAATGGTGGTTTAAACTGGAATGAAGTGAAATTTGAAATAAACAGAGAATTGCTTGATATGGAGGATGTTGTTTTTGAAGTATACGAGCCATCAACTAACATTAATAAAGAAGGGAAAGAACCTGAGATAAATTTTGATGTACTTCTATTAGCGTACATATGCAAGAATTTAAAAAAAGTTGATTCAAGTAATTTAAAATCTGTAGTAAAATTATTATCAATATTCTCCCAGGGCAATATGAAAATTGCTAATTTAAAAAAAAGCACTAAAACCATGAAATCTTTTAAGGAATTCTATTCCTTAAAAGATTATTCAGAAATATATAAACTAATAAACTCGAAGTTGATTAGTAATTCCATTGAATCGAAAAAAAGAAAATGGAGGAATACAGATATTTTAATAGAACTAGTTAATGGTTATCCTGAATATATAAACGATATCATTAATTTTCTTTACACGATAGAAAACAAATTGATTGTTGATAATAAAAATACAAATGAAATTAAAGAGATATTGATAAAGAATCAGTTGCTCTCTATTAACTTACTAGAAGAATTAGAAATTAATTATTTTTAATGATTTGTATGAATAAAGTTTAAAATAACTAATATTTTAGAAAGCAGGTTACTACATGACAAATTCTGTAAGTTCGAACCGACCTGAGAAGTACAACATTGTTACTTAATTTCATATACCATTGCATCGAATTCATCTGGATTGATACCGAAAACCCACAAAGCGATGCCATTGGCTGGGTAGCAAAGAAAGAAAAAGTCCTGTCACTTTCTCCCATTTAACCTTTGACTATTCCGCAAAATTATCGTACAATAAAGAGTACATGATAAAATGAGGTCAGAGTCTGTTCGCTCTGGCGATAGTAGTAAAAATGAGGAGAAACGCTTTGGAATTAGAAGTATTTGCTGGGCAAGAAAAAAGTGAACTATCTATGATTGAGGTAGCGCGTGCTATCTTGGAACTTCGTGGTCGCGATCATGAGATGCATTTTAGCGATCTTGTAAACGAAATTCAAAACTACCTTGGAACATCAAACAGCGATATTCGCGAAGCTTTGCCTTTGTTCTACACAGAGTTGAACTTTGACGGTAGCTTCATCTCTCTTGGGGACAACAAATGGGGCCTTCGTTCTTGGTATGGTGTAGACGAAATTGACGAAGAAATCATCGCTCTTGAAGAAAGTGACGACGATGAAGTGGCACCAAAAGCTAAGAAAAAACGTGTCAATGCCTTTATGGATGGCGATTCAGATGCCATTGACTACAATGCGGATGATCCAGAAGACGAAGATGCATACGAAGCAGATCCAGCTCTTTCATATGATGATGAAAATCCAGATGATGAGAAAAATGAAGTGGAAGCTTACGATGCAGAAATCAACGAAATCGCTCCTGATGACTTGGGTGAAGACGTGGATCTTAACGAAGAAGACGACGAGTTTTCTGACGATGACGCTGAAACAAGTGAAGAAGAGTAAAAGACTTCACAGAGGAGATCGCCTGATCTCCTTTTTCGTTTCTTGAGCAGGTCATCCGTTGGGATGCGGATTTTTAGTTGATTTTCTGAAAACAATCTCTCTTTTTCATGTTTTACCAATTCGGGTTGACAAATGTTCTGCTTTGAGGTATTATATTGTTCGGGCACCTCTTTTAGAGGTCGGGGCTCCCTAGTTACTAGGGAGCTATTTTTGTTTTTTCAGGAAGTTTTCTTGAAATGTCGTTATTCATAAGGGTCTTGTTTTCTATCTCCCCTCGTAGTTAACAAGGCCTTGAGCATTTTAGAAAGAGGAATCTATGTCTACGAAATATATTTTTGTAACTGGTGGTGTGGTATCGTCTATTGGGAAAGGGATTGTCGCAGCAAGTCTGGGCCGTCTCTTGAAAAATCGTGGTCTCAAAGTAACCATTCAAAAGTTTGACCCTTATATCAATATCGACCCGGGAACCATGAGTCCTTACCAGCACGGGGAAGTCTTTGTGACTGATGATGGGGCTGAGACAGATTTGGACTTGGGTCACTATGAACGTTTCATCGATATCAATCTCAACAAATATTCCAACGTGACAACTGGTAAAATTTATAGTGAAGTCCTTCGTAAGGAACGACGTGGAGAATACCTTGGGGCAACTGTCCAAGTCATTCCTCATATCACAGATGCTTTGAAGGAAAAAATCAAGCGTGCCGCTGTAACGACCGACTCGGATGTCATTATCACAGAGGTTGGTGGAACCGTTGGAGATATCGAGTCCTTGCCATTTCTAGAGGCCCTTCGTCAGATGAAGGCAGATGTGGGTGTGGATAATGTTATGTACATCCATACAACCTTGCTTCCTTACCTCAAGGCTGCTGGTGAGATGAAGACCAAACCGACTCAGCATTCTGTAAAAGAATTGCGCGGTTTGGGAATCCAGCCAAATATGTTGGTTATTCGTACGGAGAAACCAGCTGGTCAAGGAATTAAAAACAAACTAGCACAGTTCTGTGACGTAGCACCAGAAGCCGTTATCGAGTCTTTGGATGTTGAGCACCTTTACCAAATTCCATTGAATTTGCAGGCACAAGGCATGGACCAAATTGTTTGTGATCATTTGAAACTAGACGCACCAGTAGCGGATATGACAGAGTGGTCAGCCATGGTGGACAAGGTCATGAACCTGAAAAAACAAGTCAAGATTTCCCTTGTTGGTAAGTATGTGGAGTTGCAAGATGCCTACATCTCAGTGGTTGAAGCCTTGAAACACTCTGGTTATGCCAACGACGCAGAAGTGAAGATTAATTGGATCAATGCCAATGATGTGACAGCAGAGAATGTAGCAGAACTCTTGTCTGATGCGGACGGAATCATCGTACCAGGGGGGTTCGGTCAACGTGGTACGGAAGGGAAAATTCAAGCCATTCGTTATGCGCGTGAGAATGATGTTCCTATGTTGGGTGTTTGCTTGGGAATGCAGTTGACTTGTATCGAGTTTGCTCGCCATGTTTTAGGTCTTGAAGGTGCTAATTCTGCAGAACTTGCACCAGATACAAAATACCCTATCATTGATATTATGCGTGATCAGATTGATGTGGAGGATATGGGGGGAACCCTTCGTTTGGGACTTTATCCATCTAAGTTGAAACGTGGCTCTAAGGCAGCGACTGCTTATCACAATCAAGAAGTAGTGCAACGTCGTCACCGTCACCGTTATGAGTTTAACAATGCCTTTCGTGAACAGTTTGAGGCAGCAGGCTTTGTCTTTTCAGGAGTTTCTCCAGACAATCGTTTGGTAGAAATTGTTGAGATTCCTGAGAATAAATTTTTTGTGGCTTGTCAGTATCACCCTGAACTTTCCAGCCGTCCAAACCGTCCAGAAGAACTCTACACCGCCTTTGTTACAGCAGCAGTCGAGAACAGTAATTAGCACAATCAGAACCTTTGAGAAGAATCTCAGAGGTTTTTTAATTGCCTTGCTCCTATACGGCTTCCCTATTTGTCCTAGAGACCTTTTTGTGTTACAATGAATGGTATGAAAGCTAAGAAATTATGGATGACTGGCTTGACTGTGGCTGGTCTAAGTGCCCTTGCTTTGGGGGCTAAAAAAGCAGCAGATAACCACAAACTGATGAAGACTCAAGAAGAGTTGACCGCTATCGTGCGCGAACTTTTCTCAGATATGGGTGAGATTGCGACTCTCTATGTTCAAGTCTACGAAAGTAGCCTAGAGCGACTTGTCGGAGGGGTCATTTTCGAGGATGGTCGTCACTATACCTTTGTTTATGAAAATGAAGATTTGGTCTATGAGGAGGAAGTCTTATGATTATTCCCAGTAGTATAGAAGAACTCGCAGGTTTTGTTGAGCAGGATGGTAAGAAGGTCTTTCTTTTTGTGGCGGACTGGTGTGGCGATTGCCGTTATATCTATCCATCCTTGCCAGAGATCGAGGAGGCCAATCCAGAGTTCACCTTTATTCGAGTGGACCGTGACCAGTACATGGATCTAGCCAAACTCTGGGATGTGTACGGGATTCCTAGCCTTGTTGTGCTAGAAAAGGACAAGGAAATCGGCCGTTTTGTCAACCGTGACCGTAAAAGCAAGGAACAAATTAACGACTTTTTAGCAGGACTGAAATAGGAGAAAAAGGAAAGAATGATTTTTACATATAACAAAGAGCATGTCGGCGATGTCCTTATGATCATCGTAAAAAATAGCGGAGATGCCAAGTTGGACGTGGAGCGCAAAGGAAAGGTAGCCCGTGTTTTCCTCAAAGAAAATGGAAAAACAGTAGCTTGGAATATTTTCGAAGTTTCAAGTTTATTTGAAATTGCAGAGCGCGGTCAAATCTTTTTGACAGATGAACAAGTAGAACGTTTGAACCAAGAATTGCGGGCGGAAGGCTTTGCAGAAGAGATCGTCAATGACAAAGAACCTAAGTTTGTTGTTGGTGAAATTGTCGAGATGGTAGCCCATCCAGATAGTGACCACCTCAACATCTGCCAAGTTGCAGTCGCAAGTGACAAGACAGTGCAAATTGTTGCAGGGGCTCCCAATGCGCGTGTTGGGTTGAAAACTATTGTCGCTCTTCCTGGAGCGATGATGCCAAAAGGCAATCTCATTTTCCCAGGCGAACTTCGCGGTGAAAAGAGTTTTGGCATGATGTGCAGCCCTCGTGAATTGCATTTGCCAAATGCTCCGCAAAAACGTGGGGTTATTGAATTATCAGAAGACCAAGTTGTCGGAACTCCATTTGATCCAGCCAAACACTGGACTGCCTAAGAAATTGTTAGTGTTTTATAGACCAGATAGAAGGAAATAAGATGGCGAAAAATGTAGTGATTACAGGAGCGACCTCAGGAATAGGTGAAGCGATTGCGCGTGCTTATCTGGAGCAGGGGGAGAATGTCGTTCTAACAGGTCGACGGACAGACAGACTAGAGGCCTTCAAGTCAGAGTTTGCAGAAACTTTTCCAAATCAAACAGTTTGGACCTTTCCACTGGATGTCACAGATATGACCATGGTCAAGACTGTCTGCTCCGATATTTTGGAAACGATAGGGCAGATTGATATCTTGGTCAATAATGCTGGACTAGCTCTTGGCTTGGCTCCCTATCAAGACTATGAAGAATTGGATATGCTGACCATGTTGGATACCAATGTCAAGGGTTTGATGGCGGTTACTCGCTGTTTCTTGCCAGCAATGGTAAAAGCCAATCAGGGTCATATTATCAACATGGGATCAACCGCAGGAATTTATGCCTATGCAGGTGCAGCAGTTTATTCAGCCACCAAGGCGGCAGTCAAGACTTTTTCAGATGGACTGCGAATTGATACCATTGCGACAGACATCAAGGTGACCACCATTCAGCCAGGAATTGTCGAAACAGATTTCTCTACAATTCGTTTTCACGGCGACAAAGAGCGAGCTGAGGCGGTCTATCAGGGAATCGAAGCCCTGCAAGCACAAGACATCGCAGATACGGTGATCTATGTGACCAGTCAGCCCCACCGTGTGCAGATTACAGATATGACCATTATGGCCAATCAACAGGCGACAGGTTTCATGGTTCATAAAAAATAAAAAAATTTCTCGAAAAGTTACAAATTTCTGTAACTTTTTTTGATTTCCTGCGAATAGATGAGTAGGAGGATGAAAAATGTATAATAAAGTTATCTTAATCGGGCGTTTGACGTCTACACCAGAACTGCACAAAACCAACAATGACAAGTCAGTAGCGCGTGTAACTATCGCTGTGAACCGTCGTTACAAAGACCAAAACGGTGAACGCGAAGCTGATTTTGTTAATCTTGTTCTTTGGGGGAAATTGGCTGAAACCTTGGCAAGCTACGCAACTAAAGGTAGTCTTATCTCTGTGGATGGAGAACTTCGTACCCGTCGCTTTGAGAAAAATGGCCAGATGAACTACGTGACTGAAGTCCTTGCCACAGGATTCCAACTTTTGGAAAGTCGTGCCCAACGGGCCATGCGCGAAAATAATGCGGGACAGGATTTGGCAGACTTAGTTTTGGAAGAGGAGGAATTGCCATTTTAATACTCAATGAAAAGTCTGAGTTGGTCTCAGGCTTTTTTATCTTGAGAAAGTCAGACTTTTTTCTTGACTATTTCTGACCAAGTGATACAATAGAACTATGAATTGGCACTCGGGTATAAAGAGTGCTAATAATATGTATTTCATTATGGAGGAAAACAGATGTTGAAACCATTAGGAGACCGTGTTGTCTTGAAAATCGAAGAAAAAGAACAAACTGTTGGAGGCTTTGTCCTTGCGGGCTCAGCCCAAGAAAAAACAAAAACAGCCCAAGTTGTAGCTACTGGACAAGGTGTCCGTACCTTGAATGGTGACTTGGTTGCTCCAAGTGTTAAGCCTGGAGACCGTGTCTTAGTTGAAGCCCATGCAGGTATTGATGTCAAAGATGGCGATGAAAAGTACATCATCGTTGGCGAAGCTAACATCTTGGCAATCGTGGAAGAATAATAGGAGGAAATAAGTATGTCAAAAGAAATTAAATTTTCATCTGATGCTCGTTCAGCTATGGTTCGTGGTGTCGATATCCTTGCAGACACTGTTAAAGTAACCTTGGGACCAAAAGGTCGTAATGTCGTTCTTGAAAAATCATTTGGCTCACCATTGATTACCAATGACGGTGTTACTATTGCTAAAGAAATTGAACTAGAAGACCATTTTGAAAACATGGGTGCCAAATTGGTATCAGAAGTAGCTTCAAAAACCAATGATATCGCAGGTGACGGGACAACTACTGCAACTGTTTTGACTCAAGCAATCGTCCGCGAAGGAATCAAAAACGTCACTGCAGGTGCCAACCCAATCGGTATCCGTCGTGGAATTGAAGCAGCAGTTGCCGCAGCTGTAGAAGCCTTGAAGAACAATGCCATTCCAGTTGCTAACAAAGAAGCCATCGCTCAGGTTGCTGCCGTATCTTCTCGTTCTGAGAAAGTCGGCGAATACATCTCTGAAGCTATGGAAAAAGTTGGCAAAGATGGAGTCATCACCATTGAAGAGTCACGTGGTATGGAAACGGAACTTGAAGTCGTGGAAGGAATGCAGTTTGACCGCGGTTACCTATCACAGTACATGGTGACAGATAGCGAAAAAATGGTGGCGGACCTTGAAAATCCATACATTTTGATTACTGATAAGAAGATTTCCAATATCCAAGAAATCTTGCCTCTTCTAGAAAGTATTCTTCAAAGCAATCGTCCACTCTTGATTATTGCGGATGATGTGGATGGCGAAGCTCTTCCGACTCTAGTATTGAATAAGATTCGTGGAACCTTTAACGTAGTAGCAGTTAAGGCACCTGGCTTTGGTGATCGTCGTAAAGCGATGCTTGAAGATATCGCTATCTTGACAGGCGGAACTGTTATCACAGAAGATCTTGGCCTTGAGTTGAAGGACGCTACTATTGAGGCGCTTGGTCAAGCAGCGAGAGTAACTGTGGACAAAGATAGCACGGTTATCGTAGAAGGTGCTGGAAATCCTGAAGCTATTTCTCACCGTGTTGCAGTTATCAAGTCTCAAATCGAAACAACAACTTCTGAATTTGACCGTGAAAAACTCCAAGAACGATTGGCTAAATTGTCAGGTGGTGTCGCAGTCATCAAGGTCGGAGCTGCAACTGAAACTGAGTTGAAAGAAATGAAACTCCGCATCGAAGATGCCCTTAACGCTACTCGTGCAGCCGTTGAAGAAGGAATCGTTGCAGGTGGTGGAACTG
Source organism: bacterium (assembly GCA_905221385.1). GTDB lineage: Bacteria > Bacillota > Bacilli > Lactobacillales > Streptococcaceae > Streptococcus. Next base: position 4,372 of record CAJNCV010000010.1, on the reverse strand, counting down.
CTCTTGCCAATGTCATTCCAGCCGTAGCTGATTTGGAATTGACAGGAGACGAAGCAACAGGACGCAATATTGTTCTCCGCGCCTTGGAAGAACCTGTTCGTCAAATCGCTCACAATGCGGGATTCGAAGGTTCTATTGTTATTGACCGCTTGAAGAATGCTGAAGTTGGTACAGGCTTCAACGCAGCGACTGGCGAATGGGTCAACATGATTGAAGAAGGAATCATTGACCCAGTGAAAGTGAGCCGTTCAGCCCTTCAAAATGCAGCATCTGTAGCTAGCTTGATTTTAACAACAGAAGCAGTCGTAGCCAATAAACCAGAACCAGTAGCCCCAGCTCCAGCAATGGATCCAAGCATGATGGGTGGCATGATGTAAAAGTAACTTATAAAAACCACAAAAGGAGGGAACATAATCCCTCCTTTTATGGTTTTCTCTTCTAAAATTGATTTGAGCTCTCCTAACTTATATGATAAAATAAGACTAGAAAAAGGAGAAGAACATGATTGATGTAGAAGAAATTCTGAGCAAGATGAATCCCAAACAGAAGATTAATTATGACCGTGTTATGCAAAAAATGGTTCAAGTTTGGGAGAAAAATGAGCAACGTCCTACTATTCTCATGCATGTTTGCTGTGCTCCTTGTAGTACCTACACCCTAGAATACCTGACCAAATACGCGGATGTGACCATCTATTTTGCCAATTCCAATATCCATCCCAAGGCAGAATACCACAAGCGAGCTTACGTCACCAAGAAATTTGTCAGTGATTTCAATGAGCGAACAGGCAATACAGTCCAGTACCTAGAAGCTCCCTATGAACCCAATGAATACCGGAAGTTAGTCAGAGGACTGGAAGAAGAACCTGAAGGTGGTGACCGTTGCAAGGTTTGTTTTGACTACCGTCTGGATAAAACAGCACAGGTAGCTATGGACTTGGGCTTTGACTACTTTGGTTCAGCTTTGACCATCAGTCCCCATAAGAATTCTCAAACCATCAACAGTATCGGAATCGATGTGCAAAAGATTTACACGACCCACTATCTTCCAAGTGATTTTAAGAAAAATCAAGGCTATAAGCGCTCGGTGGAGATGTGCGAGGAGTATGATATCTATCGTCAATGTTATTGTGGATGCGTCTATGCAGCTCAAGCCCAGAACATAGACCTTGTTCAGGTTAAGAAGGATGCCACGGCTTTCTTGTTGGATAAGGATGTTGAAAAAGACTATTCCCATATCAAGTTTACTGTCACTAAATTAGATATATAGCAATTAACTCAGCTTCCAGGCTGGGTTTTTATACTTAATGAAAATCAAAGAGCAAACTAGGAAACTAGCCGCAGGTTGCTCAAAGCACGGCTTTGAGGTTGTAGATAGAACTGACGAAGTCAGTAACATCTACACGGCAAGGCGACGTTGACGTGGTTTGAAGAGATTTTCGAAGAGTATTAAAATAAAAAACCAGGGCTTTAACCCCAGTTTGACAACTTTACCGATTCTTTAGTTCTATGTAGCGTTTGTACCAAATGTTGACATAGGCCTCTGAGAAAGGACCGCGTCCATTGTTAATCCAATCAACAAGGATTTTAACATGCTCCTTCAAAATATAGTCTAAATCATCAGAATACTTCATTTTGCGTTTATGGCGCTCATACTCTTCAACGTCCAAGAGACGCTTTTCACCATCAGTGAAGACCTTGACATCCAAATCATAATCAATGTATTTCAGGGCTTCTTCATCTAGATAGTAAGGACTTGCCATATTGCAATAGTAGGAAATCCCATTATCACGAATCATGGCAATGATATTAAACCAATATTTTTTGTGAAAGTAAACAATAGCCGGTTCTCGAGTCACCCAACGACGACCGTCACTTTCGGTAACAAGTGTGTGGTCGTTGACGCCGATAATAGCGTTCTCTGTTGTTTTTAGTACCATGGTGTCCCGCCAAGTACGGTGAAGACTCCCATCATGCTTATAACTTTGAATTGTAATAAAGTCGCCTTCTTTTGGAAGTTTCATAACTAACCAACTTTCTACAATTTATAAGTTTATCGTTTACTATTATATCATAAATCGGTCTAATTTTTTTGAATTTTACACGAAAATATTAAAGATATTCTCTGAGAGCGCTGGCTATATCCGAAAAATCATAGCCTTTTCGAGCTAAAACTTGGGTTAAACGCTGTTTAAGTTCGTATCCTTCATACTTTCGAGCATATTTAGAATATTGTTTATCCAGTTCTTTAAAAATGAGCTCTTGAGTCGTTTCTTGGTCAACTTGACTATCCAAGTCATCAAAAGCACTTTTAGCATCAGAATAGGAGAAGCCTTTGTTCGTTAAGTTTTGGATAATCTTATCTTGCAAGGCACGAGCGGGAAGTTTTCCCGTGTATTTTTTTAGAAGTTTCTCCGCCACACGTTGAGCAACCTCCGAAAAATCAAAATCCTTTAAAACCTCTTCAATCGTAGATTTGGCAATCCCTTTTTGAGACAGTTTTTGAGCTAGCACATAAGGTCCCTTATCTCCAGAGAGTTGATTTGCGTTGATAATAGAGTAGACATACTGACGATCATTTATCCAGTTATCTTCTTTAAGATTAGCGATAACTTGACTAATGATTTTTTCTTCAATATCATACTTTTTCAGGTACTCTCGCACTTCCTTTTCGGTACGAGCTTTAAATGATAAATGGTAGAGAGCGAGGTTCTTACCATAAGAAAACTGAGCAAAGCCCTGTATCTCGATTAATTCTTCCTTGCTAACCACCTTATCTTTGGACAACATAAAACGGACAATGGTATCTTCCGTGATATAAGAGGTTTGCTGTCCATCTAACTCCATCAAGTAGAGACGTTTTTTCTTTTCAAGTTTTGTGATTTTCATAGTTCTATTATACCCTAAAATGTGATAAGATAGGGGTATGAATCTGAAAGTCAAACAAAAAATACCTTTAAAAATCAAGCGGATGGGCATCAATGGTGAGGGAATCGGTTTCTACCAGAAAACCCTCGTTTTTGTGCCAGGCGCCCTCAAAGGAGAAGATATCTATTGTCAGATTACTTCTGTTAAACGTAACTTTGTTGAAGCCAAATTGCTAAAGGTTAATAAGAAGTCTAAATTTCGAGTCGTGCCAGCTTGTACCATTTATAATGAATGTGGTGGTTGCCAAATCATGCACCTCCACTATGATAAACAGTTAGAGTTCAAAACGGATTTGCTCCATCAAGCCCTGAAAAAATTTGCTCCTGCAGGATATGAAAACTATGAAATCCGTCCAACTATCGGAATGCAGGAACCAAAGTACTACCGTGCTAAGCTACAATTCCAGACTCGAAAATTTAAAAATCAGGTCAAGGCAGGTTTGTATGCACAAAACTCTCATTATCTTGTAGAGTTGAAAGACTGTTTGGTGCAAGATAAGGAAACCCAAGTGATAGCGAATCGTCTAGCTGAGCTTCTCACTTACCATCAAATTCCCATCACCGATGAGAGAAAAACGCTAGGTGTTCGCACCATTATGGTACGTCGAGCAAGAAAAACTGGACAAGTCCAGATTATCATTGTCACAAATCGCCAGCTTAATTTGAATCAACTAGTCAAAGACCTAGTCAAGGATTTTCCAGAAGTCGTCACAGTTGCGGTTAACACAAATACAGCAAAAACAAGTGAAATCTATGGTGAAAAGACGGAAATTATCTGGGGCCAAGAGAGTATTCAAGAAGGAGTGCTCGACTATGAGTTTTCTCTCTCGCCCCGTGCCTTCTATCAGCTCAATCCGGAGCAGACTGAGATTCTCTATAGTGAAGCAGTTAAGGCTCTAGATGTTAGCAAAGAAGATCATCTGATTGATGCCTATTGCGGTGTCGGGACGATTGGATTCGCCTTCGCAAATAAGGTCAAGAGTCTCAGAGGGATGGATATTATTCCAGAAGCCATTGAAGATGCCAAGCAAAATGCTCAAAGAATGGGGTTTGACAATACCCATTACGAAGCTGGCACGGCTGAAGAGATTATTCCACGCTGGTATCAAGAGGGTTACCGAGCGGATGCATTGATAGTCGATCCTCCTCGTACAGGCTTAGATGATAAGCTGTTGGATACCATTCTGACCTATGTTCCAGAAAAAATGGTCTATGTATCCTGCAATGTTTCGACCTTGGCGCGAGATTTAGTTAAACTAGTGAAAGTCTATGATCTACAGTATATCCAATCAGTCGATATGTTTCCCCACACCGCACGGACAGAAGCAGTCGTGAAGTTAGTGAAGAAAAGAAAAAATTAAATTCACTGAAAAAAGTTCTTGACAAAGGAGGAAAAGTAGGTATAATAGAAAGAGTTGAAAAGCTCAAGGTCCGTTGGTCAAGGGG
>CAJNCV010000009.1 GCA_905221385.1 bacterium | reverse complement strand
TTAATCACCCCGAACAAAGGGCCATCGGTTCCTTTTTCCAAGAGTTGGATCAGCTCATTACCCTTCAACAGCGTGAGCTGGAGTTGATGAGGTTATAGCGCCCCTTAGACAAAACACAGAAATTGGACAAGAAATAAAGAACCGATTCTTGATGTGATCGGCTCTTTATACCTTAATGATAGTGTTCAGATAAGTGTTTGTTATCTTGGACCCTCCGCCTATGTTGCGCATGATTACTTTGACTGCTATCTACTTCAATAGTGAGATTCTGCACGCCTCTTTCTTCTAAACATTGACGCACCACTTCTTTGGTCTCCATCATCTGCTCCCAGTCCTTGATACAAATGTGGACAACAGCATTGTTCTCCAGACCGTCCATGGACCAAATGCTAAGTTGATTGACACTTTTGACATTGGGTAGAGCCTCTAAATCCTTCTCCAAATCACTTGTCTCGACCCCTTCTGGCACAGCATCTAAGAAAATCTTCAGTGCGCTCCAAAAGCGAGGAATGGCTTTCGACAGAATAAAGATAGAAATAACCAACGATAAGAGTGGATCGAGGATATACCAATCTGTAAATCGGAGGATAATGGCCATTAGGATGACGGCTAACCAACCAAGAGTGTCTTCCAAAAAATGCAAGCTAAGAATAGACTCATTCTTTGTCTTTCCTTTACGAACTACCAGACTTGCTAGCACATTAATGGCTACTGCAATGATTCCCAGCCAGAGGATGCCTTCCTCATTGACGGGTTGCGGGTGAACAATCTTTGTGACATTTTCCAAGATCACTAGGACAGACCCTATCATAAGAATCACAGCCGTTAGCATGGCTCCTAAAAGACTAAAACGCTTGTAACCCAAGGTGTACTGCCTATCTTCTTCACGGTTTGAGATTGTTTCTAAAAGGGCTGAGATGCCAATGGCTATAGCATCCCCCAGGTCATGAACAGAATCAGCAAGAACTGCACTCGAACCAAAGATTCCTCCTGCGATAAACTCAACAATCGCATAGCTTAAATTTAAGAAAAAAGCTAACCAGATAGATGTTTTAGAACTCATTTCTCTCCCTCCTTTGGTATAATGGGTATATACATACTTCTTTCATTTGTATTATCTAATAAAATTCAAAGAAAGGATAGAAGCAAACTGTCAGTCCTATTCAGTTCTGAACAGTTTGTCTCAAGTGTCTATATGCCAAAAAGAGACCGTCGAGTCAGCAAGACTAAAAAAGCCATCTATCAAGCTTTTTTACAACTTTTGAACGACAAGGGCTATGATGCCACTACTGTCCAGGATATCATTGACCTAGCAGATGTTGGACGTTCTACTTTTTACTGTCACTATGAAAGTAAGGAACTCCTTTTAGATGAGCTCTGTCGCTACCTCTTTCATCATCTCTTTGAAAGGGAAGGACACTTTACTACCGAGGACTATCTCGCACATATCTTTTTACATTTTCAGAAAAACCAGGACCATGTCACCAGTCTCCTTTTTTCCAAAAACGACTACTTCCTCCGCCAACTACACAAGGAACTCGAACACCACGTTTATCCCATGGTGGCGGATGACTTGCAAGAGGCCTATCCAAACATTCCGGCCTCCTACCTCCAGCATTTTGTTGTGACGAACTTTATCGAGACCCTAACTTGGTGGCTAAAACAAGGAAAATCTTATACCGAAAACCAAGTGGTGAAATTTTACCTTGATGTAATGGAGATGACCTCTACAACTCCACTTGATAACTAAGCCTGTAACTCAGAAAGGAACCAACTATGTTAACTTCGATGATTCTAGGAATACTAACAATCGTACTAGCTCTCGCATTCTCATTACTTCACCTTGCTGCTGCTTTTTCAGCCATGAAACAAAAGAACTACAGTCTGGGAAACACGTGCATCTTGGTCGGCAGTTGCATCACTTCTCTGGCTCTAGCTATCTTTTACTTCGTCCCACTGGCAACCATTCTACTATGGATTGTGGGTTCGAGTATCGTCTGCTATGGTGCCTACTGGAACGGCCAACAGCAAAAAAATCAACATATATCGCACCACATTATTCGTATAACGAGTGCTATTGTCATTACGGTATTATTCATTTTGCTCTAACACAAAAAAAGGATCATCTGATCCTTTTTTTACTTTTTTAAGCGCTTTTTGCTGCCTTGCTCCACTGATACCACCAACTAGACTATTAATCAAGTAAATCAGGTATTTCCCTTGGATTTGCAGGCTTTCTCCCCACCAGAGATAGATAGAAAAGACATTTGTAGCTGCCCAGAATATCCATTGTTCACGGTAAACAGCTGTCATGAGGATTTGCCCAACCCCATTGGTCGCATCGGTGATGGAATCGCGATAAGGACGATTGGCTCCGATAGACTGATAAATGAATCCAAATACCAACCACCAAAGAACACTAATGGAAAGATACTTGGTCCAACCCTTGCCGTCCAGTTTACGTGCGACAAACTCCTGTTTTTCTTTCTTGAACTGTGCTTGGTAGATCCACACTAGAAGTCCAATTGGCTGCATGACCGTAAAGTAGAGTGTCGTCAGCACCTCACCATAAAAGCCTTTCTGCAAAGCCAAGATAAGGTAAATGACAGAGTTAATCAAACCAAAAAGGTAATTACTTGCTCGACCTTCCGACACAAAGATGACACAAATAATTCCAGTCAGGCTACAAATCATCCCAACCCAGTCAACAATGCGGTGTTCATAAATCAACTCCAGCCAGATTGGAAAACTTCCTAAAACCAGCAGGTAAAGCCACTGGGCAAAACTACGATTGGCAAAGAGATCATTCCAGATAGCCTTCATGGTTCCTGAAAATCCCAAATCAGTCATAGAAGCAACCATACGGCGGTAGCCACCAGACATTTCACCAAGAGTTATTTTGATATTCTTGAGTTTTGTTTGCAAATAAGTCGTCATATTTTCTCCTTTTGTTTTTAAAGAGCCGTGTCTGGATAGACTTTCGGACGCAACGCTCTATTATATATCTACTGAACTGTCTATACACAAGATTTCCATCCTTAGTCGACATGAGCTGGAAATCTTTATTTGTTAAGTAGTTCACAACACATTATACACCTATTTTGTGAATAGTCAAGTGTATTTACAGTAGAATTTTAGAAAATCCTAAAAATTTCCTCTTATTTTCCATTTTAAATGACATTTAGTAACTCTAATATCAAAAAAGCCCAGACGACATTGTCTGAGCATTCTTTTCTATAGTCGTTTAAGCAAGTTGAGTTTAGCATTTTCAAACTATTTCTTCAACAAACCTTGTTCTTGTAAAAACTCTTTGGCTACTTGTTCTGCTGACTTGCCTTCAACACCGACTTGGTAGTTGAGCTGGCTCATCTGGCTTTCCGTGATTTTACCAGCTAGTTTATTGAGAACTGTCTCCAACTCAGGATGTTTCTTGAGAAGAGCTTCTTTCATGAGTGGTGCCCCTTGATAAGGTGGGAAGAGTTGCTTGTCATCCTCCAAGACCTGTAAATCATAACGTGCCAACTCTGCATCTGTCGAATAGGCATCTGTGATTTGAATATCGCCTGACTGAATTGCCTGATAGCGAAGAGCTGGCTCCATGGTCGCTACGTTGAGATTGAGACCATACATTGATTGCAAGCCCTTATTTCCATCCTCACGATCATTAAATTCGAGAGTAAAACCTGCCTTCAACTGTCCTTCCACTTTTTTCAAGTCCGAAATGGTCTTCAAGCCATATTCTTGAGCAATTTTTTTCGGAACAGCTACAGCATAGGTATTTTGATAAGACATGGGTTTGAGATAGGCCAGATGATCCTGTTTGGCAATGCCATCACGCGCCACCTGATAAACCTGATCCGGCTCATGACCTACCTTGGGTGATGGCTGAAGCAAACTTTCAGTCACCGTACCAGTAAATTCAGGATAGATATCAATATCCCCTTTTTTCAGAGCTTCATAGAGGAAGCTTGTTTTCCCAAAATTCGGTTTAACAGTCGCAGTCATACTGGTATTTTCTTCAATCAGCAACTTATACATATTAGCCAAAATTTCGGGTTCTGGTCCCAATTTCCCAGCAATCACCAAGTTTTCTTTCTCTTTTTGAGCTAAGAGGGCTGGACTATAAGACAGACCCAGCAATATGGTCACCAAGGCAAAACCAGAGAAAATCGTTCTCAATTTTGCTTTTTCCATCATTTTTAGTAGGAAGTTAAAGGCAATGGCCAGCACTGCAGAAGAAAGGGCCCCAATCAAAATCAGACTGGTATTATTGCGGTCAATTCCCAAAAGGATAAAGGAACCCAGTCCGCCAGCCCCAATCAAGGCTGCCAAGGTCGCCGTACCGATAATCAAGACAGCCGCTGTCCGAATCCCAGACATAATGACAGGCATGGCAAGTGGAATTTCAAACTTCTTGAGACGCTCCCATCTGGTCATCCCAAAAGCAATCCCAGCCTCTTGTAGACTTGGATCAATTCCCTTCAGCCCAGTAATGGTATTTTGCAAAATCGGGAAAATCGCATAAATCACTAGAGCAGTCAAAGCAGGCAAGGTCCCAATTCCCATCAAGGGAATAAAGAGTCCTAACAAGGCCAGAGACGGGATGGTCTGGAAAATCCCTGCAATCTGCAAGACCCAGTCCGCTATCTTTTCATGATAACGAAGATAAACAGCCAAGGGAATCGCGATAAAAATAGCTAGTAACAAGGTCAAAAGCGACAACTGCAAATGTTGAGATAGGGCTGTTACCCAATCACCAAAACGATCCTGAAAAGTTGATATCAAATTAGTCATGAACACTACCTCCAAACAAGTCTGCTACAAAGTCTGTTGCAGGAGCCTTTAAAATCGTCTCAGGATTCGCCACCTGACGAATCTCTCCATCCTGCAAGACAGCAATACGGTCCGCCAATTTCAAAGCTTCATCCGTATCATGGGTCACAAAAATCGTTGTCATCCCAAACTCTTTATGCAATTCTTTCGTCAGAACCTGCAACTGTTTTCTCGAAATAGCATCTAGAGCTGAAAAAGGTTCATCCATGAGCAAAATCTTAGGCTGACCAATCATGGCACGAACAATGCCGACCCGTTGCTGTTCTCCGCCAGATAGTTCACTAGGCAGACGATGCCCATACTCAGCTACCGGTAAACCAACCTTAGCTAAAAGCTCTTCTGTTTTCTGAGCAATTTCTTCCTTGGTCCAGCCCTTCATCTCCGGAATGAGAGCAATATTTTCTGCAACAGTTAGATTGGGAAACAGAGCAATGGCCTGTAAAACATAACCAGTAGAAAGACGAAGTTCCCGCTCATCATAGTCTTTGATGCGCTTACCATCCATATAAATATTTCCATCAGTTGGTTCCAAGAGACGGTTAATCATCTTGATCATGGTCGTCTTACCTGACCCAGAAGGTCCAACTAAAACCATGAACTCCCCATTCTCAATCCGTAAATTGACATCTCTCAAAACATCTTTTTCTGTATAGCGTAGCGCTACATTTTTATATTCAATCATTCTTAGTCCTCAATTTAAAATTTTCCTCGATTCGTCAAGTCATCTACCTTAGGCATGACTTCCTTATTATCCCAATGCTCCACAATCAAGCCATTCTCCAAACGGAAGATGTCATACTCAGCATAAGGCACCCCATCTATCTGAGTCTGTCCATAGCTGACCACATAATTTCCTTGTCCCAAAAGCTGGAAAACAAAGTCAAAAGTGACACCATGTTCAGCCACATAGTTTTTATAAGCAGCACTTCCTTGGCCAATCTCATGATTATGCTGAATCAAATCGTCCGCCACATAATCACTCCACTGCTCCAGTTCCCCATTTTGGAAAATTTCTGTCAAGAAACGGCGAACCAACTTTTTATTTTCTGCTGTCTTATCCAAATCTGTGATTTCAAAATCACCAAAAATCTGATCTAATTGGCCGTTTTCAGGTGTTCGATAGTAGTCAATAACATCCCAATGCTCCACGATACGACCATTCTCATCCGCACGGAAAGTATCCGTTGTCACCCATTGAGCTCCCCCGCCATTGAGATATTGATGAACATGAACAAAGACCAGATTGCCATCCTCAATAGTACGGACAATCTTGATCTCACGCTCGGGATGGCGCTCAAAGAAATTTGCAAAGAAAGCTGCAAACCCTTCTTTCCCATCTGGCACACCTGTCGAGTGTTGAATGTAGGTATCTCCTACAGACTGGGCCTGAGCCTCAGCAACTCGCCCGTCTTGAATAGCATGAATATATAGATTTCGTGCATTTTCAACTTGTTTTGACATGATTTATTCCTCATTTGCTTTCTCTTTCAGATTGTCCAAAATGCGTTCCTGATAACTTTCAAACTGACGAATTTCTTCCTCAGTGAATCCTTTATAAAAAATTGCATCCAATTTTTGACTGACACGCTGGCCAATTTCTTTCTGGGACCAACCTTGCTCTGTCAACTTGACATATTTCTTTCGCTTATCTATTCCACATGGGCTAATGATGACCAGGTTTTGCTCCTCAAGATTCTTTATCATGGTTGTGAGCGTATTGTTAGCGAGACCAGTCGCAAGCGCAATATCTGTGGCTGTAGCGCAACCTGTCTCACTATTCCATAAAACTGCTAAAATCTTTCCCTGTTCACTCCGATAAAGAGCCTCAGGATCCTGACTCAATAACTTTTGAAAAATCCGTCCATTCAACAAACGAATATGATGGGCTAGTAAATGACTATCTTTCATGATTTCTCCATTTTGTTTCTATATCGAATTATTTTTATTCTAACACCTGTCATTTTATCTGTCAACTATTTCGATTTAGAAATAATTTTCACCAACAAAAAAAGACCTCCTACCTTGAGTAGAAGATCTTCACTATTTATTAACTTAATCTGTCATTTCGGACACCAAGGTTCGATGTTCCAGTGGTAGACTGCACATAACCAGCAAGAAGATGAATCCTGACTGTACCCAGAAGAGAGCCAAGTCAAAAATTCCATGTACAGCGACTACTGTAAGGAAGGAGAGATAAAGACCGATAATTGGTCGTTTACCAGACTCCTGACTCATATCCATCATCATGTGAACCGGGATAACCGAAGAAATGGATAGGAGAATAGTTCCAATCAAACCATAACTTAAAATAGTATCGATGTAAAGACTATGCGCGTGCTCGTGGTAAGGTGCATGGATTCTCGGGAAAGAATTCATATAGGTCAGTGGACCCTCACCCCAAATCGGATTTTGCTTGAACAAAGTCATACCCGCATTCCAGATTGAAACTCGCTCCTCCATTGAAGAATCTAGCGTTCCCATACGGACACCCAAATCGCTTGAGAAGAGGAAACAAAGGCCAATCCCGAAAACACCAATACTGAGCCAGAAGGCGCGCCAGTTTTTAATGGTTGTAAAGAGATAAATGATGGCCCCAGCAATGATGGCAGGAAAGGCTGTTCTATTTTGTGTAAAATTCAAACCAAATAGATTCACAAAACCTGCTAACACACAAAAGACTTTCAACCATCTTAACTTCGTCGTTGTAAAGAGATAAAAGGCAATCATGATACAGAAGCAACAGATAATCCCATAGTAGTTAGGATTAAAGAAGGTGACCTCTGCACGGTTCTGGTGCCATACTTGCATATTGGGCGAAAGAAAGGCATAGTTAAATTTCTTTACAATTTGGAAATGCTCCAAGGTAGCAAAAACAGCAGAGAGCACACTACCAAACAAGATTGTCTGCAGTATCAGTCGAAAGAAAGCATGTGTCAGACGTTTCTGGTAAAAACTAAAGAAAATGAGGAAGAGAAACATCAGTAAAGATGCAACCAATCCAAGCCAGTTCTTGGCGACGATAGAGATGATACTACTGTAGGCAATAAAAAAGAGAAGTACAGGATGTTTGGCCAATCCTTTGATAATTCCCTTCATCTCCCCAGTAACAAGTAAACCTATCAAATATAAAGCAAAGAGGGCTAAGAACAAATAAAAAGGTAAAAAGATACTTATGATCATCAAATACAAAAAGAAATCTTTTTTCGAAAGCCCTCTTATCTTATCCAGTAATCCAATTGATTTCAAAACGGATCCTTTCTGTTCTGGATTTCTCCAGAAGATAAATGCTAAACTATCTTTATATTCTACCATTTTTTCCGTCATTTGGGAACAATGAACACGCTACCAAAAAGAAAAAATCAGCGAATATTTAGAGAAATTTTACAAAGCAAGTATTGCTCTCCTAAAACGATTCATTTTCCTAAATTAAAGAAAGCTATGGTAGAATAAAAGAAAACTATTAAAAAACACTATAGAACAAATCTGTATAGAGGAAAACAATATGAAATCACACCAATTAGTCTACCAAATATTAGCTAGAGAAAACGATTATGTCAGCGGAGAAAAAATCGGAGAAGAACTGAATTTAAGCCGCACGTCCATATGGAAAGCGATCCAACGTCTTCAACAAGAAGGGCTAGAAATTGACAGTATCAAAAATAGAGGCTACAAGCTTATTCAAGGCGATCTGATATTGCCTGATTTGATTCAAGAGAAAACAAACTTAACCATTCACTACAAACCTGAGACCAAATCAACACAAACAGATGCAAAAGAAGGGATTGAGGCTGGAAACCAAGTAAATACACTCTATCTTTCAACCTGTCAAACAGCAGGACGTGGCCGCTTTCAACGCCCCTACTATTCTCCATCTCAGGGGGGAATCTATATGTCCTTGCATATTCAACCAAACCTCCAATATGATAAACTCCCATCCTATACTCTCCTTGTAGCTGCTGCAGTCTACAAAGCCATTAAAAACCTAACTATGATAGAAGTAGATATCAAATGGGTAAATGACATCTACTTTAAAAATAAAAAAATAGCAGGTATCCTCACCGAAGCGATGACATCAGTTGAGACAGGCTTGGTTACAGATCTCATTATCGGACTTGGTATAAATTTTTCTATAGCAGACTTCCCAGAAGACCTAAAAGAAAAAGCAGGTAGCCTATTTATGGCACCTGCACCAATTAGTCGTAATGATCTCATCAGCGAAATATGGAATTGTTTCTACAATACGGATTCAGATGAGCTACTTTATATCTATAAAGAAAGATCAATAGTTCTTGGAAAAGAAGTTACCTTCCAGCTAGATGGAAAATTTAAAAAAGGACTTGCAAAAGAAATCTCAAACTCAGGACAACTTCAAGTCGAACTTGAAAATAAAAATAAAGTTTGGCTTAACAGCGGAGAAATTTCACTTACAAGCTGGCAATAAACAAAAGCTCTATATTCTCTGAACCGCACTCCAAAAGTTAGATAGGAAAAATCTAACTTTTGGGGTGTTTTTAAATGAAATTAACTTATGAGGATAAGGTTCGAATCTATGAACTAAGAAAACAAGGAATCAGCTTAAAGCAACTTTCAGAAAAATATGAGATTAACCTTTCAAATATTAAGTACTTAATCCGATTGCTTAATCGCTACGGAATAGAGTTCGTTAAAAAAGGAAAAAACCGTTACTATTCTCCTGATTTAAAACAAGAAATGATTCATAAAGTCTTACATGAAGGCTGGACTAAAGATAGAGTTTCTCTTGAATACGGTCTCCCAAGTCGTACGATACTTCTTAACTGACTGTCACAATACAAGAAAAACGGGTATATATACTATTGTTGAGAAAACAAGAGGGAGACCAGCTAAAATGGGACGAAAACGGAAGTATTCTTCTTATCAAGGAGAGATTGGCAAGAAAGCAGAGAATCTTATTCAACGTCAACTTGAAGCATTAAAAGGAGAGAACTAACTTATTCCTCTCCAGATTGTAACTTTACATCAACTCACCACTGTTGACAAAGAATCAAAAGAAAAAGGTAGCAAGTATAAAAAGCCTACTACCTCCTTCTATTTTTACAAAGTCAAATGATTAGAACTTTTCTCTTACTGTTCTCTCTTTTTCCCTAGTGCAAACAAGCCAAGGAAGAAAGCTGTTAGTCCTAGTGAAGCTAGGAAGCCACTCTCCTTGTTCCCTGTTTCAGGAAGTGCCTGCTGAGCAAGAGGAGCTTTGTAAGTATAATCTTCTGCAACAAGAGCTACAAGCGAATCAGCTCCTTTATACTCTACGATTTCATGCACAGCTGCCTCAGTGCCATTCACACCACCTTTGTACTCTGGTACTTCATGGACTGCGGCCTCAACAGCATTAACCCCGCCTGTAAATTCTGGTTTTTCAACTGTTGGTGCTGGTTCCTCACCTGCTGTACCTAATGGACCTGTATACTCTGGAATTTCATGAACAGCTGCCTCTTCACCATTTACACCGCCTGTGAATTCTGGAACTTCATGAACAGCTGCTTCACTTCCGTTCATTCCATTCGAAAGCTTAGTTCCCGCTACAGAGACTGGTAAATTATGCATACTTTCAATTGCACCTTCTGCCAGACCTGTAACTTTTTGACCCATATCCTCTGGATCTATTGTAAATAGGAGGGTTTTTGTGTCATACTGGGTCATGAAACGTGCTGTTTTACCATTTGCCAATTGAAGGGTTGGTGCCTTGTTGACCAATACTTCCGAATCAAACTCCATAGCAAGGATGCCTGGCCATTTTTCAATCGCGTATTTCACTTTTGCTTCCTTAGGAGAAATCCAATCCTTGGCTAAGAAATCCCAGTTGAATTTCTTGAAGGAGAGTGTATATGGAACACCTCCAGGAGCATGGTGTTCATATAAAAGCCCAAATTCATCTGGCCCTATCTGTTGAAGTGAGTTATAAGCATACTCGCCCTCTTGAATCAAATGGTGGTGTAACCAAGTCAACTGGCCATCTTCTTCTACACGAGCTACTCGAATATAACCATTTTTACGACCTGGACCGTTCGCATTTGCTAAGAGAATATACTCTTTACCATTTTGAACCGTATGAGTCGCAGCCATTTGAACATAAACATCTGGTACATCGTAGCGATCAACATGATTATCCCAAGTTAGACCACCATCATGACTAGTTGCAACCTGTAAATCTCCTGTCAATCCACGCATAAAGAGTTTGAGATCTCCATTGTTTAACTGAACAACAGAGGCCTCCGTATTTTGAGCATAATAATTACTCATGGTGCTTGAATCAATCACTGTGCCATCATAAAGTTTGCGATTGTCGTTGACGCCACCACCCATATGCCAAGTCTTACCATGGTCGTCTGAGTAGATGATTCGAGATGATTGGGAACCATTGAGGTGGTTAGCTCGGTTGGTCGTATAGACTGGAACTACGATTCGACCTTTATGCGGTCCAGTACGAAGGGTTATCCCCACTCCAGGCCCTACACCTAAGAATTTCATCCAATCAGCTTTGACCACCGGAGTGATATCTTGAGGTGCTGACCAGGTCTTCCCATCGTCATCACTGTAGGACATCCATAGATAACTATCCTTAGCAATTCTAAATGGAGAAGTTTTGTTTGTTGTGAAATAGATATTGCCTAGTAGCTGGTCACCCTTGTATAGATCCCCCTTGTCGCTATAGGCTGGTTTGACAGGATCTACAACAACGCGGTAGTCCGTCGCCTTGCCATCTGGTGTGTAGACAGTACCGTTTTCTCGAATGGTATAAGCTTCCTTTTCTCCTTCACGATAGAGGATTTGATAGGTTTTGCCATTGATTTCTTTGTAGGCTTCTTCTTTTTGCGAAGACATACCAAAGATTCCTTTTCCTTCTGGGAACATGTCATAAATGGCAAAAATGCGTTTGGTTTCAGGATCTTGAGTCAAGGTCATGTCGATGTTCACTGGTGAACCAATCGATGGATCAGAGGCCTTTGGGTTGTCACGTAAGTTGGTAATGGTTACTCGGTCTCCCCAAGTTTTACCATTATCTTCACTACGTCTGATAACCATACCGATGTCGCCCCAGTCACTCGAATGAAGACGGCGTTCATCTGCACCTGCAATGAGAGTTCCTTTATCTGTCTTGAGAAGAGCAGGAATGCGATAACTCTTGATTCCATCTTTATTTGGTTGGTTGTTCATTCCGCCTTCAAAGACGTCTTCTTTCTCTGAGATTTTCGCACCCTCAGGAAGTTTCTTCTCCAAATCACCTCTTTCAAATAGTTGACTTCTCGTCTGAACTTCTTCTGGGCTTAAGGCACGATTATAGACGGTTAGGTTCCGAACTTGTAGATTGGATCCCCAAACTGTATTGCTGGCGCGCTTGGTTGCTCCAATTTGAGCATGTGTTACATCTGGCATATCTTTGATGAAGTTGCCTGATTTCAGACTTGTTCGAGATAGAACACCGTTCACATAGAGGCGCACTCGGCCATGAGGTAACTCCGCTGTCGGTTTTTCAACTGTGAAAGTCACTGAATTCCATTGGCCAGGACGTACTTGTAAAGGAGCATCCGTATATTTATCATAGAACTGCTCCCCTTTAGCATCGCGTCCCTCAATCAAGGCTACTTGATTGTAGACTGCCATAGTGAAGTACTCATCTTTTTTAGTAGCACTTGACACAGAAAAGAGATTGTAGAATGCTGGAGCTTTGGCATCTGGCTTAAACTCCATGTGGACTGTTGCGTTTTCAAGTTTCTTTAGCTTTTCTAATTTGCTTGAAAGATCAACTCTCTGACCATTTGAAGCATTAGTTTCAACATCTTCTTTTTCTAGGACTGGAGTGGCATTCTGCAAATCCCTTGAATAATAATCACGAGGAATAGCATTCGAATCTGTTGATTTTTCCTCTTCCTTTAGGGCTGTTTCCGTTGCATTTGCTATCTTTTCTTCTACCTGCTTCTTGAGCTTATCTTGATCTAGTTCAGTCCCAACTGTATTCTTATCAGCATCAGATGCATTTGCTACTACAGCTTCTTTAGATATCTCTTCTGATGATTGGTCTTTGCCTTTTTCCACATTTTCAGTACTTGGCGCCACTGCATTTCCCTGTTCTTGGGCTAAAACTGGCGAAACTCCAAATACAACTGTTCCAATTAGTACAGAAGCTGTTCCAACTGCAAATTTCCGAATGCCATATCGTCGTTTTCGATCAAAATCCCTATACTTCATTTTTTTACCTTTCATATTCTCCATAAATAAAGCGCTTTCTTTTTTTCTTAAAATTTTTAGTTCCTCCAACTAAATAAGTAAAAAGAAAATAACCGACTGAATGAGACCTCCCATTCTTCAAACGTCCACTGCTCTTACTCTCTGACCAAACAGCGGAAAATTTCCTCCTTTCGCACAATGTCTTTCCCTTATTATACAATAAACTCTGAACTTTATAGCCAAATTGATATAGAATAGATTCTACTTTTAAAACTATTTTAATATTTTAAATTCCCTGAAAGTACTTTCAGGATTTTGAAATAAAAAGAGAGCTCGCGAGCTCTCTTATTCATTATCTTACGCACTTAAAAGGAATCTCACTACCACAGAGCCAGTTATAAATCTGGTCATTGACAAAAACATTCATGGCTTCGTGGGCATACTCAGGCATGATGCGGTAGGCCTTGTCGCAAGTCAAACGGTTGTATATCGCAAACTGGGTAATAGGATAGCAAACATCGTCGTCCAAGCCTGTAATCATCTTGACCTCACCTTGAATGCGATGGGCAAGATTTTTCACATCGATATAGGCAAGGGTCGCCATGATTTCCTCCTCTGTTTCATGGAAGGGATCGTGGAACTTGAAATATCGGAAGAGTTCATCATAGGCTTCACTGGTATTGCCAATCTCAAGCACCCGTCTAAAGTCAGACAAGAAGGGATAGATGGCAACTGTTTTCTGAATCCGAGGATTGAGCGCTGCTGCAACCAGGGCTAAAGCTCCTCCTTGTGAGGCACCATAACTAGAAAGTCGCTTCTCATCCACCTGAGGTAGACTAGCAATAATTTCAACCAATTGGTAAATATCCAGATAGACATCCTTATAAAAGAGATGCTCCCTACCTTCAACAGCACCACGGATGATATGCCCCTTAACTGTATTTCCTAGTGGAGAGCGCAGGCCGTCTTGCGAGTAACCTGACTGGCCTCGAACGTCCATGGAAACAACACCGTAACCAGCCACAGTATAGGCTAGCATGTCGGCCCAGTCCCAGCCACGCCCCATATAACCATGGAAATGGAAGATTAGAGGAACTTTCTCCTCACTCTTTGGAAGGACGACACGTGCATAGACCTTGCCTTCATTGGTTCCTTCAAAAGTAAGTTCATAGCACTTGACTTGGGGAATATGGAAATCTCTTTCCTCCAACTGGTAGGCTGGAAGAGATGAAACTTTTTTGACCTCTTCATCCCAAAAAGTATCAAAGTCTTCTGGAATCTCATCCCGTCCTCTATAAGTCTTGATTTCTTCTAGTAAAGCTGGATTTTTCATAGTATGCTCCTTTGGTTTTGTAATCGCTATCATAACTCTAGCATATCTGGGAAAGCAATGCAAGAAAGAAGGGTAATACTCTTCGAAAATCAAATTCAAACCACGTCAGCTTCGCCTTGCCGTACTCAAGTACAGCCTGCGGCTAGCTTCCTAGTTTGCTCTTTGATTTTCATTGAGTATAAATAGATAGAGATTTTAAATTCTCCTCCCTCAGACCTATCATCTGAAAGTAGTTTTAAAACAAAAAGAGCGTTTCCGCTCTCTGTGTATCAATAGGTGCTAGCTCCTTTCTCTAGTTTGACGGTTTGGAATTTCTTTTGGTAGGTTACTTTAATAGTCATGTGTGAGTCCTCGTTTCTTTTTGATGACTCTAATATAAGACCCAAACCTAAAAGCTAGCTTATAGATTTCTTAGAAAAGGCTTAATCTAGATGTTCTCTCTTTTCTAGATGAAGAGCAATCATGCGCCATTCTAGATCCTCTTTCCAACCTTCTATTGAACTAATGTAGCTGGCAACCTTCCTGGCTTCTTCTAAAATCGGAAAGTCTTCGATAATATCAGCCACTTGAAACTCTGGAAGTCCTGACTGTCTGGTTCCAAAAATCTCACCCGATCCGCGCATTTTCAAATCTTCCTCAGCAAGGACAAATCCGTTGGTGGTTTCTGTCATGATGCGCATGCGGTCTTTCCCTGACTCGGTCTTGGGATTGGCAACGAGAACAGCATAGGACTGCTTGTCTCCCCGACCCACACGACCTCTGAGCTGGTGAAGCTGGCTGAGACCGAACCGATCGGCATCCATGATGATCATGACGGTCGCATTAGGGACATTGACCCCAACCTCGATAACCGTTGTCGAAACTAGAATATCTGTTTTTCGCTCTTTGAAATCCTGCATGATTTGGTCTTTTTCATCACTCTTCATCTTACCATGTAGAAGAGCCACTTCGGCCTTACCTGCAAAATGGGCCGTCAATTCCTCTGATAAGGCAATAGCATTTTTCAAATCCAGAGCTTCAGATTCTTCAATCAAGGGAGAGATGACATAGGCTTGAGAACCCTTTTGAATTTCTCCTTCTAACCAAGTCAGCACCTGAGGCAGTTGCTCATGTTTGATCCAACGTGTCACAATGGGTTTCCGACCCGCAGGCATCTGGTCGATAATGGAAACATCCATATCTCCAAAGGCTGTGATAGCAAGCGTCCGTGGAATGGGCGTCGCCGTCATCATGAGGACATCTGGATTGTCTCCTTTTTCCCGCAGAACACGCCTTTGCCCCACACCAAAACGATGCTGCTCATCGATGATAATCAAACCAAGATGAGCATAATCCACCCCATCTTGTATCAAAGCATGAGTCCCGATAATCAAATCAGCCTCACCCTTGGCAATGGTCTCCAAGACTGCTCTCTTTTCTGCAGCTTTTAAGGAACCTGTCAAGAGAGCGAGTTTCAAGTCTGGAAAAAGGTTCTGTAAACTCTCAAAGTGTTGCTCTGCTAGGATTTCTGTTGGCACCATGAGAGCTGCCTGGTAGCCAGCCGTCACCGCCGCAAACATGGCCAAACCAGCAACCACCGTTTTTCCGCTCCCTACATCCCCTTGTAGGAGACGATTCATGTGGTGGTCCGACTTCATGTCGGTCAATATTTCCCGCAAACTCTTTTCTTGAGCTTGGGTCAGGGCAAAAGGAAGACTTTCTTTAACGGCTGTCACTTTTTCCTGAGACCAATTCAGAACCAGACCGCTTCCCTGAACTCTATTTTCAGACTTGAGCGTCTGCAACTGCATTTGGAAATAAAAGAGTTCCTCAAACTTGATACGGCGAAGGGCCTGCTTGTATTCTGCCAAATTCTTGGGAAAATGCATAGCACGGACAGCCTGGCAACGGGACATGAGTTTGTATTTATCCAGCAAAGACTGGGGAAGATTTTCCTCTATCAAGAGATCCAGTCCCTGATCAAAGGCTGTCTTAATGACCTTGACCAGACTGGCCTGACTGATTCCCTGAGCCAGACGATAGACCGGCTGGAGGTCATCTTCCACTTGAGCTAGAACCTTCATCCCAGTCAAACTGGCCTTGGCACGGTCCCATTTCCCAAAGACAGCCAGGGTTGCACCCAACTCTATCTTATCAGCCAGATAGGGTTGGTTAAAAAAATTCACCGCAAAAACAACTTCTCCCTGCTTGAGACTAAAACGCAGGCGATTGCGCTTGAAACCATAATACTGGACACTTGCAGGAGTCACGACTTGACCAGACAGAACCGCCTTTTCACCATCTTCCAGCTCTAGCACCTGCTTGGTCTTGAAATCTTCATAACGGAAAGGAAAGTAGAGCAAGAGGTCTTGCAAGTTTTCAATTCCTAGTTTGGCGTATTTTTCTGCTGACTTTGGCCCCACACCAGGTAAGACATGCAAGGGTTGATGTAGATTCATGCTCCACTCCTTTCTTTTTAATGATATTCTCTCGGAATGCGGTCACTGAGGAGGCAAACCACCTCATAGTTAATGGTTCCACGGTAGGTCGCTACCTGAGTTGCTGTGATTTCCTTGTCACCGTTTGTGCCGATTAGGGTTACTTTTGTGCCTAGCGGGTAAACCTTAGGCAAACGAATGGTAATTTGGTCCATGGATACTCGGCCGACAATTGGGCAAGCTTGTCCATCTACCAAGACAGTGAAATTTTGCATATCACGTGTCCAACCATCCGCATAGCCGATTGGCACGGTTGCAATGACTTGCTCACTATCCGCCTGATAGGTTGCTCCATAGCCCATGCAAGCTCCAGCTGGAACTGTCTTGACATGAACAAGGGCAGACTCCAAACTCAAGGCTGGTGTCAAATCATAGGGTAAGTCCAAGACCTCTCCACTTGGATTGAGACCATACATGGCATCTCCCATACGGACTGCATTGAAAATAGTCTCAGCATGCCAGAGGGTCGTTGCTGAGTTGCTGGCATGAACCAGCTCTGGAACTTCCTTCATACTTGCCAAAATAGCTTTAAAGCATTCTAACTGGGCATTAAAATAGTCATCTGCTTCTTCATCTGCAGTAGAAAAGTGGGTAAAAATCCCCTCAACGCGAGCACCGTATTGTTGGAGCAAGGCTTGAGCCTGCTCTGCCTCACTGGAATCTCGGAAACCAATCCGTCCCATCCCTGAGTCAATCTTGAGGTGAACCGTTAAGCCAGATAAATCTGTCTCCCTAGCTAAGAGCGCTTGAATCCACTCCAGTCCAGCCACAGTCAAGGTGATGTCGTATTCTTTTGCTAGAGCAACAGCTTCTAGCTCAGAAACTCCTAAGATGAGGATTTTCTTGCTGAGTCCAGCCTGACGAAGTTCGATGGCTTCATCAATATTGGAAACACAAAATCCATCAACATCATCTTGAATAACCTTGGCAACGGCAACAGCTCCATGACCATAAGCATTGGCCTTGACCACTGCCCACTTGAGCGTTCCTTCAGGGATATGAGCCCCCATTTGCTGAATATTTTGTCGAATAGCTCCCAGATATATCAGAGCCTTGGTTGGTCTATGTGGACTAGCTTTCATGATTCTCCTCCAAAATGACACTGGCTGTCACAAACTGATCTGTATGGCTGATTGACAGCCAAATTTTTCCTGAAAATGGTGTCTGACTAAAATAGGGAGCCCCGCGTTCATTATTCAAAACTTCCAAATCCTGAAAGGTCAGTTTGCCAATACCAGTTCCCATAGCCTTGGAAAAAGCCTCCTTAGCCGACCAACGACCTGCCAAGTATTCGATCTGCCTGCGCCCTTTGAGACTGGTAAAGCGTTCCATCTCTTTAGCAGTCAGCACGCGCTTAGCAAAGCCCTCACGTCGTGTAATTGCGTTTTCTATCGAAGCCAATTCTTCGATGTCAATTCCGTGTCCAACTATCATACTCATAAAAGGAGCTGAGATTCCCCCAACTCCATCCTTTTCACTTATTTTGTTAAGGTAGTATAAATTTCTTCTACCAAGGCTACTGTATTTTCCCAACCTAGACAAGGGTCAGTAATGGAGCAACCAAAGACCTCTGGTTGATTTTGGCGACCATCTGCTAGGTAAGATTCGATCATAAAGCCTCGAACCGTCTTTTTAATCTTTTCATTCCAGTCACGATTCAGCAAGGCTTGACGAACAATGCGAATTTGTTCCATATACTGCTTACCTGAATTGTCATGATTGGTATCGATGATAATGAAGGGATTTTCAAGTCCCATAGTCTCATAACGATTGATGGCATTTAAGAGGGTTTCATAGTAGAAGTTGGGTTCATTTTTACCATATTCGTTCATGGCACCACGAAGGATAACGTGGGCCAAAGGATTTCCTGAAGTTTCCACTTCTTGGCCATGGTAAAGGAAGGTTTGCTTGTTTTGAGCCGCATAGATGGCATTAAACATGACCCCGAGATTTCCAGACGTTGGATTTTTCATCCCAACCGGAGCATCAATCCCAGAGGCTACAAAGCGGTGTTCTTGGTCTTCTACCGAACGAGCTCCCACAGCATGGTAACTGACTAGATCATCGACCAAAACGAGATTTGACGGATAAAGCATCTCATCAGCTGTCGTCAATCCCGTTTCGGTAATCACTCGGTAGTGCAGCTGACGAACAGCCTGCAAACCATTGATGAGACTAGGCGCTTCGCTGGTATTTGGTTGATGAATCATGCCCTTATAGCCATCTCCATTAGTACGAGGTTTAGCCGTATAGACACGCATCACGATAAAGATTTTATCCGCAACTTTTTTCTGCAAGTCGGCTAAGCGACGAGCATATTCGAGTACTGCTTCTTCATTGTCAGAAGAGCAAGGCCCCATCACCAAAAGGATTCGGTCGTCCTCACCCGAGATAATGGCTGCCAACTCTCTATCGCGGGCTTCTTTTTTTCGCAAGGCTTCAGGTGACAACTGGGTCGCAGCCTTGATTGCTTCAATATCAATTTCTTGACCTTTTTCGATAAATGCCATCTTACTCTCCTAGCGTTTGATAAATTTCGCGAACAAGTGCTTCTGTGTTGTCCCATCCGAGACACGGATCTGTAATGGACTTACCAAAAACTTCTGGTTCATTTTGACGTCCATCTTCTAGATAGGACTCAATCATGAAACCACGAACATATTTTTTGATCTTCTCATTCCAGTCACGGTTTATCAAGGTCTGACGAACGATACGGATCTGGTCCATGTACTGCTTGCCTGAATTGTCATGATTGGTATCGATGATGATAAAGGGATTTTCCAAGCCCATCTTTTCATACTGGGCAATGGTATCCATCAAATTGTCATAGTAGTAGTTAGGAATATTTTTCCCGTATTCATTCAAGGCACCGCGAAGAATGGCGTGGGACAATGGATTCCCTGTTGTTTCCACCTCTTTACCGAGGAAGAGGAAACTCTGTTTATTTTGCGCTGCGTAAATCCCGTTAAACATAACATTGAGATTTCCAGATGTTGGATTTTTAAATCCTGTTGAAAAATCTGCTCCGCTCGCTACAAAACGGTGCTGTTGATCCTCTACAGAACGAGCTCCAACAGCCATATAAGAAATCAAATCATCCACTAGCGGAAGATTTTCAGGATAAAGCATCTCATCAGCTGTTGTCATGCCTGTCTCCGTAATCACACGGTAGTGTAGCTGGCGAACAGCCTTAATCCCATTGATCAAGCTAGGAGCTTCTGTCGCATTTGGTTGATGAATCAAGCCCTTATAGCCATCTCCATTGGTACGAGGTTTAGCCGTATAGACACGCATGACCATAAAAATACGGCCTTTGACCTCTTCTTGCAAAGCAGATAGACGCTTGGCATATTCGAGAACCGCCTCTTCATTATCAGATGAACATGGTCCAATCACCAAGAGAATACGCTGGTCTTCCCCACGAATGATGGCTTCTAATTCCTGATCACGTCGGTTTTTTCTCGCAAGAGCCACTCCTTCTAATTTAGACAAGGCGCGAACTTCTTCAATGTTAATTTTAGGACTTTTAGCTGTAAATACCATGATTCATCTCCTTATAAAGCAAACGGACACCAAGTAAAAATGTATTTTCACCAGGTATCCGCCTGTATCTTATCTCATATTATTGTCTCTTACCATGACAGTTCTTGAATTTCTTACCTGATCCACATGGGCATTGGTCGTTTCGTCCGATTTGGCTCAAGTCCACATCTGCTGGAAGGTTAGCACGCTGAGCGGCGATATTTCGAGTAGCTGTTGTGCTAATATTAATCTCGGTCTGCGGTCTTTCTTGCTCATGAATTTGTGCTTTCATCATCAAACGAGTCACATCAAACTCAATCGCCCCAATCATATCATTAAACATACGGAAGCCTTCTGCTTGATACTCAACAACTGGGTTATTTTGGGCATAGCCACGAAGACCAACAGCATTTCGTAACTGATCAAGAGCATCAATATGATCCGTCCACTTGTTATCCACAACTCGAAGAATCAAAACCTTTTGGAATTCTTTCACTGCATCTTCATCACGAAGTTTAGCAACTTGGCTATCATAAACCTTCAATGCACGTTGATACAGCTCATCTTTGATGGCTTGATCTGACAGACCTGCAAGATCTGAGCGGCTGATTGAATCTTCTGGAAGCAAGTTATACTTAGCAAAGTTCAAGATTGCTTCCAATTTTTCATCTTCTTTTGAACGAGCATGTGCATCCACGATACGGCCAATCGTACGACGGATCATAGCATGAATCTCAGGTGCCAAGTCACGGTCGGCAGTGATGACATCATAACGTTGTGCATAGATGATCTCACGTTGTTCACGCATGACATCATCGTATTGAAGGACCTGTTTACGTGTATCGTAGTTATTCCCCTCAACGCGTTTCTGAGCTGCTTCCACTTGACGCGTTAACATGCGGGATTCGATGGCTTCATCAGACATATTGAGACGTTCAAAGACACCTTTCAGACGTTCTGAACCGAAACGTTTCATCAAATCATCTTCAAGAGACAAGTAAAATTGTGACTCACCTGGATCTCCTTGACGTCCTGAACGTCCACGAAGCTGGTTATCAATACGACGGCTCTCGTGGCGCTCAGTACCGATGACACAAAGTCCACCCAACTCACGAACCCCTTCACCGAGCTTGATGTCGGTACCACGACCAGCCATATTAGTTGCAATTGTAACTGCGCCACGTTGACCAGCATTCATGATGATTTGTGCTTCTTTGTAGTGGTTCTTCGCATTCAAAACTTCGTGAGGAATCCCTGCTGCCACTAATTTTTTGGAAATATAATCACTGGTTTCAACGGCAACTGTACCAACTAAAACTGGCTGTCCTTTTTGGTAACGAACTTTGACATCCTCAACAACGGCATTAAATTTTGCTTCGATGCTAGCATAGAGAAGGTCTGGATGGTCAATACGCTGAACAGGGCGGTTAGTTGGGATTGGAATCACGCGAATGTTATAAATCTCACGGAATTCTTCTTCTTCAGTCTTACCAGTACCCGTCATACCAGACAACTTCTTATACATACGAAATAGATTCTGGTAAGTAATAGAGGCTGAAGTTTTTGTTTCGTCTTGAATTGGAACACCCTCTTTGGCTTCGATTGCTTGGTGCAATCCGTCAGAATAACGACGACCTTCCATGGTACGACCTGTAAATTGATCGACAATCAGGATTTCCTGCTCTTCACTGACCACATAGTCAATATCAAGAAGCATGATGTAGTTAGCTCGAAGAGAATTATCAATAAAATGAGTCAAAGCTACATTTTCGATATCATAAAGATTTTCCAGTCTAAAATAACTTTCGGCCTTATCAATCCCTGAATCAGACAAACCGATTGCCTTAGATTGAATGTCAATGATATAATCTTCTTTATCTAACGATTTGACAAAGCTATCAGCCATGTGATACAACTGGCTCGTTTCAACAGCATTGGCGCCGGATACAATCAATGGTGTACGCGCCTCGTCAATCAAAATTGAATCTACCTCGTCAACCAAGGCATAGTTGAGTGGACGTTGTACCATATTTTCAGCTCGAACAACCATGTTATCACGCAGGTAGTCAAAACCAATCTCAGAGTTAGTTGAGTAGGTGATATCACAAGCATAAGCTTCTCTTTTTTCCATTGGAGATTTAGCCGCTAAGTTAATTCCTACTGATAAACCAAGCCATGAATAGAGTTCACCCATTTCAGTCGCATCACGTTCTGACAGGTATTCATTGACCGTTACAACGTGGACTCCTTTTCCAGACAAGGCATTCAGATACACTGGCATGGTCGCTGTCAGGGTTTTTCCTTCCCCTGTACGCATTTCAGGCACATCACCGTGGTGAAGGACAATCCCCCCCATAATCTGAACCTTATATGGGAAAAGACCTAAGACACGTTTAGCCCCTTCACGGACAACTGCAAATGCTTCGTACAGAAGTTGATCTAGCGTTTCACCATTTGCATAGCGTTCCTTAAATTCAACTGTTTTTGCTTGTAGTTCTTCATCGGTCAAGGCTGCCATTTCGTCCTCATAAGACATGACCTTTTCTGCCATTTTTTCTAATTTTCTTATTTCACCTTTATCATTTTCGATGATTTTTTTTAAAATATTAGCCATTATTTTCCTTACTTTTAATTCTGAAGATTTTAGAAAGTTCTTTTAATTGTAGCATATTTACTCTTATTTTTCAAGAAAAAATCCTTACTTTACAATGGAAAAGGCCAGCCAAAATTCAGCTGTTTTTGCATAAATCTTCCGTGATTCTTTTTTTGTTTTTTGTTCGAGATGCATGCTTGATGATCCAAGCACAACTTGGACTTAGCTCCTCCTTTTGCCAAGTTTGAAGTATCTTTTCAAACTTATCAGGTTCTTCCTTATATAAATCATTTAAATTATTGGCTACACTTTTTTGAATAGACTTATCTCTATCATCTTTTAGGTTGGTCAAAATAGTGGTAAAATCCTCAAAGTAATCCAATACCACGGTTTGTCTCTTAGCCCAAGGCAGACGGATACGCATACATTCGCTAGCAAGTCTACGAACGCGCAAATTTTCATCCCGACTCCATTCTAACAGCAAAGTCATTGTATCCTTAGGATAGCGAGCCAGTAAGGGCCTCATGGAAAATTCTCCCGTAAATCGCTTGGTGAGTTCCTTACTAAAGGCCGCGCTCAATTCAAATTCCTTGTCTCCATATAGCTCTACATATTTGCCAATTGGCCAAAGCCAGTAACCTTCTGAAAACATGCCTAGACCACCCTCTAACTCAGGACCTAAAATTTTCTCAAAAACCTTGAGAGAATCCTGATAAGATAGGGGGAGGCATTCTTTGATACTTTTAGCCAAAAGTTCTTGACGCTGGCTAAACTCCAACTCTTCCAAGTCTTTTTCTAACAACAACCTAAACTTTCGCTCATCAAATGCGGGGGACGCTTCTTGTAACCGTCGGCTCAAATCCCTAGCATAAGCCAAGTCATAATAATCTTTTACTTTTTTCGCCATTTTCAAATCCCTTAATCTTCTTTTTACGGGACTTATTATATCATACAGAAAGCCCGTCAACAAAATTATTTTTATATCTCCAACTATTTTAATAAGGAAGAAAAAAGGACTAGAAACTAGTCTAGTCCATCATTTTTTTATGTTTAATTTCCCAAGAATGCAGGCAATATCCCAAAATACCAAAAGAGATTGATCCAGAAGGCCAAGCAAAAGATGATGCCAAAGATGAGAAGACTGATTTTTTTAATCAGTACGGAGTATAGGATGGATAAAACACCAAAAACCACGAAGAGTTTTTTCATAACAAAATAATAAATTGAAACTCCTCCTATTTGCCAATCCCAAGGAAGGAAAAACATGAGGAACCAAAGAAAGCAAATCGTAAGAATATAGATTTTGTAATAGCTATACATAAACTGCCTTACCTTTGACATCTTAAACCTCCTCTAAAAATTAGCTATTCTGTGATGAGCCTCTGTTATTGATCTGTCTCAGCTTAAACATTCTCTTCAGGCAGACATAGACTTTCCAGTCATTTACAAGAGACAAGAAGACTAAAAGAATCCATATCCCCCATCTTGTTAGATCCATGGGATTTTTCAAGATAAAATTGAAAATCAACAAAGAAAAAATTGTAAAAGCAATACTGAATAAAGCCCAAAAAGGGAGATAAATCCAATAAAAGTAATAGAAAAACAAGAAATATTTACTATCTTTATCCGCCTTCTCAATCCAATGAAAAAAATAAAAGTATGGTGACAAGACCAAGAGTTGAAAAAGTCTTCCTAGCATAGCTTTCTCCAAGATTTCTTTTTATTTTATTATACCAAAAAAACCTGGAAAACACTTTCCAGGTTTGCGTTTGAAATCACTAGTCATACTAGAAAAATTCCTTTATTCATAGGCTGATTCACTTTATTGACTTGATGAAGATGTTCCAAAATCGACCTTAGGAACTGTCCTAGCTTCTTCTGTTTCTTTGAAGGTTTCAGCTTCTTTAAAGTTCATCATATTCGCAAAAAGTACGGTTGGAAAACTTCTCAATTTTTGATTGTACCCAGCTGCGACTTTGTTATAATCCTTGCGTGCTACAAAGATACGATTTTCACTTCCCTCAAGTTCAACCATTAGTTGCTCAACATTCTTATTACTCTTGAGTTCTGGATAATTCTCCGTCAAGGAAATCAAACGGGAAAGAGCGGAGCTCAACTCTCCCTGAGCTTTTTGGTTTTCTTCCGATGTCACGGAGCTACTACCGATTTTAGCTCTAGCATCAGCAATCTTGGTAAAGACTTCGGTTTCATGATTCATTTGTCCTTTAACGGACTCCACCAAGTTACCAATCAAGTCCGAACGACGTTGGAGGGCTGTCGATACATCGGCCTGAGCCTGCTCCACCTTAGTCTGTTCACCAACCAGACCATTATAGGTCGTCACTGCGGAACAACTTCCCAGAACTAGTAGTCCAAAGAAAATCGCCACTATTGAGAGAATTACTTTATTTTGTTTCATATCAAAACCTTAACACTTTCTTTTATCAACTTTTCTGAGAAAATACTCAGATTTTAAATCAATTTCCCAAAGGTTTAGTTTCTCGCCCTTGATTAAAGAGTCAATTGCGGTAACGTTAGAGAAACCTCATTATATTTGCATCTGTCTGTGATGGTTTACCAATCATCAGACGAACCGCCACCATCAAAACCACCGCCGTCCCAACCGCTAGATGAGTCAGAACCTGAGTCGGAAAATGAGTCAGACCAAGAGGATCCTGAATCTGATGAGTCACCGCTCCACCAGCCACCGCCAGAATCATCGCCATGTGAACCGCCACCACGACCTCCAGATATAAATCCGATGATCATCACGATGAAGTAAATGAGAATTCCAAATCCGATAACTCCATCACTCGAACTGCTTTTTCTATGCCGTCTCGAAGAACTGCTCTCACCAGCATACCTTTCAAGTTCCCTTAAGCGACTAGAGTTGGTAGTATAGTCGTAACTACTTTTGGAACTTGAAGCAGTCGTACTTGATTCACTATAGAACATGTAGTTGAGATTGTTTACTATTGAGAGAACTCCATTATTGTAGTCTCCCTTTTGAAAATAAGGGCGTGCTGTTGTCAAGAACCTGTGAGTCTGATAGTCAGTGATCTTATTGGCCACATTATTACTGGTTTCAATCCGTGATTTTCTATCTTGGACTGCTACGACGACCAAGGCACCATGGTTATCTCCCGAGTAGCCAATTTTCCAAGCTCTAGCTGTTTCATTGGCGACTGTTTCGATTGTTTCTCCATCTAGGCTTTTCATAACGTAAACGCCCATTTGGAATTTTTCTGTTTTTTGACTATTTACCTTGTTCAAGCCTCGAATCAGTCTGATTGTCTCCTCAGTTAGATAGTGATCCGGGTCATAAATTCCATACTCAGGTTTTTCAGGTGCTGTGAATGCTGACAAGAAGAGAAAGACCATCAGCAACCCAAGCAAGCAAACCAACAAACTATGTTTAAATAATCTGCTTCTTTTCATAATAACCTCCCTGATAAAGGAAAATTGATTTAAGGAATTATAGCATTTTGATTTTTACAAAGAAAGTACATTTTCATTACAAAACTGTGACGGCGACCCTGAAATTGATGTTAATTTGATGACAAGTCTTCCAAAACTCGACCCCAATAAGATTTTAACTGGTAATTTAAAATATCTTTTTCTAATTTTTTGACTGGGTAATACCCACTTACTTTAATTATTTCATTGTTACATCCAGCGTATCCTTGCACGATATCCACTTGCGGAATGACCACCCAGTCTCCAAGAACTTCGTGCGCGCCTTCTTTGTTTTCATCCAAAATGCACACGAAGCGGTATTCTCTCTCGTGTTGCCACTCTTTAAATTTTGTAAAGGTCGCTTTAATATAGAAGTTTAGATTCGAATAAGAAAATTGATTACTATTGCTTCTCGTATTAGGTCGTTTATCAATATACTCCACCGCTCCGTATACACAAAGTCCATCTACCTTTGAGGAATGAATTTTATCTAACAGGCTCGCATACGAATACTTGAGCGCGTAGCCTGTGTGACTATTGGCGTAATAAGACCACATTAAAATATTATCTGTGGCGTGTGTAAGGCAGAAGACTCGAAAGAAATCCATCATTGAATGGCCGTTCGCATAGTAGCAATTACAGTAAAACGGATCGTTGAAATGCTTCGGATGACTAAACGACACATTCCCTTCCACTACCTGATAAGGATTCTTCTCAATCGTTTCCTTGGCATAGTACTTCACAAAAAATTGTCGCTCAACTTGAATCCTTGCTTCTGCCTTTTTAAAATACGTCTCAAGATCTTCTTTAAACATCCCTTGAAACTGCTTGACTAACCTATCTGGCTCTAAAAATCCCAGTCTGATATTCTCTGCCTGCCGGTCATTAAAATCTTTCTCCGCTTTCTCTATTTCAAAGCCTTCAGGAATCCTAGTATTCCTGGTTTGAATAAACATAACCTTCTTACACTCTACCTCTACCGTTTTCCTAGTCGGTTGTTTAAAGAGCGCCACAAACACTTTCTCTTCTGTTGCCCGGTTGGCAATTAAAAAACAATTACTATCGAGATAGGACTCCACCAAATGGTATTCTTTATGCGTCTGTATGAATGTTACCTTTGCAATCACATAACGATATAGTTCAATGTCCTCTTTTAGGATGATTTTCAATAAAGTCACCACCTCTATAAAAATTTAAGAATTATTTAAATACTCAATATTGTTTAGTAAAAAAGAGCAATCATATACAATTACTCTTTCATCACTGATTACTAGGACTTAATCCTTTTTATCATTTTATTTCCGCTTTCTCGCGATCAAGTGAATCGGTGTTCCTTCAAAGACAAAGGCCTTGCGGATTTGATTTTCCAAGAAACGCAGGTAAGAGAAGTGCATGAGTTCTTCTTCATTAACAAAGATGACAAAGGTCGGTGGCTTGGTTGCCACTTGGGTTGCGTAGAAAATTTTGAGGCGTTTTCCTTTGTCTGTCGGTGTTGGATTGATGGCAATGGCATCCATAATCACATCGTTCAAGACTGCTGAAGGAATACGGGTGTTTTGACTCTCACTGATTTGCTTGATCATCTCAGGCAGTTTGTGGAGACGTTGCTTGGTAAGAGCAGACACAAAGATAATCGGCGCATAAGGCAGATATTGGAACTGCTCACGGATATCTTCTTCCCATTTCTTCATGGTGTGGTTATCTTTCTCAAGAGTATCCCACTTATTGACCACGATAATCATCCCTTTACCTGCTTCGTGGGCAAAACCTGCGATACGCTTGTCGTATTCACGGATACCTTCTTCGGCATTGAGGACCATCAAGACCACGTCAGAACGGTCAATAGCACGCATGGCACGCATGACAGAGTATTTCTCCGTATTTTCATAGACTTTACCAGACTTACGCATACCAGCTGTATCAATCATGGTAAACTCTTGGCCATCCGCATCTGTAAAATGGGTATCAATAGCATCACGCGTTGTTCCAGCAACTGGACTAGCAATCACGCGGTCTTCTCCCAAAATGGCATTTATTAAACTTGATTTTCCAACGTTAGGACGGCCAATCAAGCTAAATTTAATCACATCTGGATTTTCTTCTTCGACTTCATGAGGCAGATTTTCCACAATAGCATCGAGTACATCACCCGTACCGATACCGTGGACAGACGAAATTGGCAGCGGTTCACCCAATCCTAGCGCATAGAAATCAAAAATATCATTTCGCATTTCTGGGTTGTCAACCTTGTTAACGGCAAGGATAACAGGTTTATGGGTTTTATAGAGTTTACGGGCTACGTATTCATCCGCATCTGTAATCCCTTCTTTCCCAGACACCACAAAAACGATGACATCGGCTTCTTCCATAGCAATTTCTGCCTGGTGCTTGATTTGTTCCATGAAGGGAGCATCGACATCGTCAATCCCTCCTGTATCAATCATACTAAAGGAACGATTGAGCCACTCACCCGTTGCATAGATACGGTCACGTGTCACACCCTCGACATCTTCTACGATTGAGATCCGCTCACCAGCGATTCGATTAAATAGGGTTGATTTCCCAACATTGGGACGTCCCACAATGGCAATAGTTGGTAAGGCCATGTTTTCTCACTTTCTACAATAACTTTTTCTGTTCCAGATTTTTTCGAGTTGAACTAGGTTCGGCTCGACCAAACTGCTCTGCCAAACGTTGACTCCAAGAGGTCGTCGCACGCGCACCAGCATAGTCTGCCTGAACTTTGTCATAGTCCAAAATCGCTGCTACTGGCTGTTCTTGGTATTCTTCTTCAAATACCACTTGGTTCAAAGGCAGTCTTGGTTTAACATCGTGTTGTTGATTTGGCACGCCAAGGGCAATCCCAAAAACAGGGTAGGTATAATCAGGCAGGTTAAAGAGCGCTGCCACTTCTTCCGACTTGTAACGGACTAAACCGATGATAACACCACCATATCCCAGGCTCTCTGCTGCAAGCAAGGTGTTTTGACCAGCAAGCGCCGCGTCTACAGACGTGATAAGGAGACCTTCCACTCCTTGAGGTTGGAAAGTATCCGTATGAAGACTTGCTCCCTTTTCAGCTCGGTTCAAGTCGCCGACAAAGAGCAAAAAGACCGCTGACTGGCTAATGGCTTCCTGAGGAACCAATTCATAAAGAGCTTCTTTCTTCTCTTGACTGCGCACAAGAATCACAGAGTAGGATTGGAAATTTTTCCAAGATGACGCCATTTGTCCAGCATTCAAAATCTCTTCCAAGTCTGCTTGAGGAATTTCTTGCTCCTTAAAGCGACGAACTGAAGTATGAGCTTTCATCAGTTTAATGGTTTCTGTCATCGGCGATTTTCTCCTTCTAATCTCGTTTCTTCAGCCAAATAACGGATTCGTTCCATGACCCGTCTAGCTTCCCAGGTCTCATCATTTCCATTCTTTCCTTTGGCAAAATGTTTTTCCAAATCTTGGAAATTAAAGTTGGAAGTAAAGAAGGTTGGCAAATCTTCCTGCATGCGATATTGGAGAATAACTTGGAGAATCTCATCACGCACCCAAGGAGTCGACTGCTCTGCGCCAATATCATCCAAGATCAAGACCTCTGCTAACTTGATGTCATCTACCAAGGTCTTCACAGAACCTTCACCAATAGCATTTTTCACATCAATGACAAAACTTGGATAGTGGAGAATGGTCGTTGATGCCCCACGTTTTTCAGATAGGTCGTGAGCTAATGCCGCCATCATGAAACTCTTACCAACACCAAAATCTCCGTAAAGATAGAGGCCCTTTCGAATGCTTGGGTAAAGGTCAACAAAGGCATAGAGTCTCTCAAAAATCGGCAAACGGCCTAGATCATCCAGGTCAATCTGAGCCAATTTCGCTTTTTTGAGACTTGCTGGTAGATTGATTAACTTGAGACGATTCTTAATCGCAGCCTCTTTTTCAGCCGCGATTAGTTCTGATGTTTCTTCATAAGATACATCTGCATAACCGTGATTCATGACCAAGATAGGCTTGTAACCACGCGCTATATAGTCCGCATCCCCACGAAGAAACTTATCCCGTTCTGTGATATATTGGTTGAACTTGGAGATGCTACGATTTAACTCCTCTGGGCTGAGGGATTCTTTCTGGATAAAAGTCGCTACATCTGGGTCTTTCATAATCTGCTGGACTAGGTCCTGATACTGAAAACGACTTGTCTGACGCTTGATAACGTCACCCACACTTTCCATCTAGTCTCCTCCTTCTTCTAATCGGGCTAACATTTCTTGTTTTTTGAGTTCTAGTTCCAGACGAGTTTCCTCGCTGGTTTGATTTTTATATTCTGGATTACTCCACTTGGGAACATTTGTCTTAGTCGAGCTAGTTTTCGATTTCTGGTCTTCTTGCCCTTTTTGCTGACGCTCTCGAATCCGAAGCACAGCCTCTTCTGCTGTCCGAATTTTTTGATAAGCATAGTCATTTGCGACCTTCATGGCATATTTTTCATTGACATTAGCCGAATCAACCTTGTTAAAGGTTAGAAGTAAGACGATATTAATAGCTTCGTCCAACAAGCCTAAAGACGCCATCTGGTGAAGGAGTTCTCTTTCACTTTGGGTGATGCTCCCCTTACGCGTTTGCTTGATTTCCGCTAAAAATTGTAGGGGAGTTTTATTTTTGGCTTCCCTGATAATGGTCATTTCTTTGGGGCTAAAGTCAGAAGAAACCTGCTTTTGTGCTATTTTTTCACGCATGCGTTTGACAGAAATAACCTGAGCCACCGCTGTCGCCTTGGCCAGTTGATAGGTTTCAAACCAGGTCCATTTTTTTTCATCTGCAATGGTAAATAATTCTAACACATCCGCCTGCTCATTTTCAAAACGCAAGCCCTCTCTAGCCATCAGCCGCTGGAAATGTTCCAAGTCAAAATCATTTTTTAACTTGCTTTTTGACTCGATTGGTGTCACTTCTTCAGTCAGATTTGGAAAGACTTGACTCAAAGAAACAGAGAGTGCTTCTCCCTCACTTGGAGCCTGTTTCATAGCAGAAACAGCTGTATCCCCAATCTTTCTCTCTAATAATCTGCTATAGACAGAATGACTTAAAAATTCCTGACTTGAAAGGGGAGAATGAAGCTGCAATTCATAGACTTCCCCCTTCTGGTAAAGAGTCAACAAGTCCACAGCAGATAAGATTTTAAAAGATTGGAGGAGCGTATTCATCCCGAAATTCAAATGATTAAGAATGTTGGCAAAAAGGTGTTCCTTTTGCCCTCCATCCCAAAAGGTAATGGCATATAGATAGAGGCTCAGCGCCTCCTGACCGATAATCGGGAGGTAGCACTGCACCAGAGAAGAGGTATCTTGCGACACCCGATTATTCTTTAGAAAAGAAAAACGGTCATTTGGTTTCATCTATTTTTCCTTTTTCTTTTTAGAGGACTGGGTGATCTGCTGGAGCAGGCTCTCCAACTCACTCACATCCTTAAAGCTACGGTAAACACTGGCAAAACGAACATAGGTAATCTCATCCAGTTCTGCCAATTCCTCCATGACTAAGGCTCCAATGTATTCACTTTGAATCTCGTTCTCATTGCGACTACGGAGTTTTTGCTCGATACGATTGACCACCATGTTGATTTCATCACTCGAAACAGGACGCTTCTGGGCTGAGCGGATAATCCCATTAAAGATTTTATCTCTTGAAAACTGTTCTCGTGTACCGTCTTTTTTGACGACAACCAGCGTTCGTTCTTCTACTCGTTCATAGGTTGTAAAACGATGCTGGCACTCGTCGCACTCACGTCTTCGGCGGATGGTATTTCCTTCTTCGGCTTGTCGACTATCAACAACACTAGACTTGGTAGCCCCACATTTTGGACAACGCATGCATTTCCCTCCTTGTCGTTTTCTTTTCATTATACCATTTTTTGAGCAATTCCCAAAACAATTCTTATTTTTACTTGACAAGTCTTTTGTTTTATTGTATTATTTGATTAGAACAATAAAGATAAAGAAAGGAGACTATGATGTCCTGGTCATTTGATAATACAAAACCCATTTATTTGCAGATTATGGAAAAAATCAAATTACAGATTGTTTCCCATGAACTGGAACCCAACCAACAGCTCCCAACCGTAAGAGAACTGGCGAGCGAGGCTGGAGTCAATCCCAATACCATTCAGCGCGCCTTGTCTGACCTTGAACGTGAAGGATTTGTATACAGCAAGCGAACAACTGGTCGTTTTGTCACCGAGGATTTGGACCTTATCGTTCAGTCCCGCAAACAACTTTCCGAGGAGCAACTGAAAAACTTTGTAACAGGCATGCTTCAATTCGGCTATCAAAAAGAAGAACTGCCAAGTGTGCTTAGCGAATACATTAAAGGAGTGTAAAATTATGATATTACTAGCATTTGAAAATGTATCCAAATCTTATGGGGCTACAGCAGCCCTTAACAATGTTTCTCTTGAGATTCCCGGGGGAAAAATTGTTGGACTCCTTGGTCCGAACGGATCTGGAAAAACAACCTTGATCAAGATGATCAACGGACTTCTTCAACCAGACCAAGGACGTGTCCTTATTAACAACATGGATCCTAGTCCTGCTACCAAGGCCATTGTCTCTTATCTACCAGACACGACTTATCTGAATGAACAGATGAAAATCAAGGAAGCACTGACCTACTTTAAAACTTTCTACCAAGATTTCAATCTTGAGCGGGCTCAGCACCTTTTAGCAGATCTTGGCATTGATGAAAATAGTCGCCTCAAGAAATTGTCAAAAGGGAACAAGGAAAAGGTTCAGCTCATCCTGGTTATGAGCCGTGAAGCCCGTCTCTACGTTCTGGACGAACCGATTGGAGGTGTGGATCCAGCAGCCCGTGATTATATCCTCAATACCATCATCAACAACTATTCCCCAACCTCTACGGTGCTGATTTCAACCCACTTGATTTCAGATATTGAGCCAATCTTGGATGAGATTATCTTCCTCAAAGACGGAAAAGTCGTCCGCCAAGGAAATGTTGATGATATTCGTTACGAATCAGGCGAATCAATTGACCAGCTCTTCCGCCAAGAGTTCAAGGCTTAGTTAAAGGAGATTATTATGTTTTGGAATCTAGTTCGTTATGAATTTAAAAATGTTAACAAATGGTATTTAGCGCTCTATGGAGCTGTACTTGCCATTTCTATACTGATAAGTATGTCCATCACTAGCATTAGTCATACCTATGGTAGTTATAGCAATAATTCACCTTATCTATTGGTACTTCTGCTGTTGGCTTTTGGAGGGCTCAGCGTTACTCTTTGGATTGCAACAATCTTTTTAATCATCCGAAGATTCAAGGGGAGTGTTTATGACCGTCAGGGCTATCTGACATTGACTCTTCCTGTCTCTGAGCACCAGATTATCTCGGCTAAACTGCTGGGTGGGCTAATCTGGTCAATCTTGAGTTATATTGTATTTATCTTAAGTGTTCTTATCATCTTCTCTCTCACTCCTGTAGTGAAAGAAATCCCAACCCTCTATCGTCTTGTATCTCCTTATCTCGGTTACGGTTGGCTTTACGGACTCTCTCTTCTTACAGGTTCAGCCACTTGGATTTTATCTATCTATCTTTCAATTTCAATCGGCCAACTTTTCAATGAATACCGCACAGCCCTCGCTGTTTTAGCCTACATTGTGATTTCTATCGTCGTTTCTTATATAGGATTCTTCTTCAAGGTCGATGATCAGATTGACACGCTCATGATTACAAACTTCCTGAAAAACTTAGTTCTAGGAATCATTTACTATCTCGGAACCTACTACATCTTGAAAAACAAGGTTAACTTGCAATAAAAAATGCCCAGCTAGAAAGCTGGGTTTTTCTTTAACTCAATATCAAACTGGCTACGATTGGACTGACAAAAACATATAGAATACCGGTGACACCGATTGCCAAGCCACCCATGGCTCCTGCTACAGAGCCGTATCGAAAGGCGGTTCCCGTTCCGACAGCGTGTCCCGTTCCTCCAAGAGAGAGTCCAACAGCTACTGGATCGTCAATTTTCAACCACTTCAAAAGGGTTGGTCCAATAACACTGGTTAAAATCCCAGTCGCCACTACGACAACCAAGGTCACAGTCGTCAAACCTTGCAATTTTTCTGTGATTCCCACTGCCATGGCGGTTGTCACTGACTTGGGAAAGAGAGAAATGGCTAGGAAAAAGTCCATGCCAAAGATTTTCGCTACTATGGCAGTGAAGCTAGTATTGACAACTACTGCTAACAGACTACCAAAGAGAATGCTGCGAGCATGGTGCTTCATCAAATGAAAACTCTTATAAAGCGGAATTCCTAGAGCCACGGTCGATGGAACAATCAAGTTATTCAAGTAAACCCCACCTTGGTAGTAATCTTGGTAAGAAATACCCGTCGCCTTAAGAAGGATGATAATAAAAATTGCCGACAAAAGCAAAGGCGTTGTCAAAGGATGGGGAAAACGTCTGTAAATCAGCATTCCCACTAGATAAGCTAGGATAGATAATGCAATCCCAAACAGAGGATTCGATACAAATTCACTCATTTCGTTTCTCCCTTCTCATAATCTCCCTCAAATCGTCTCTTGATAAACTGAACCACTAGAGCGATGAGAATAATATTGATAACAGCCGCAAAAAAGACAATCAAGACGATAGGCAAGAGATAAGGGGCAATCACATCAAACTTTTCCATGATACCCACTGCTGGCGGCAAAAAGAGAATGGTCATATTGGCCAGCAGAAAATTCCCCACCATATTGACATGCCTGGTCCTCAGCCACTTGAACTGCAGAGCTAGAAAGAGAATGATTAAACCAATAATACTGCCTGGGATGGGCAGATGAAAGAAACTAGAGATTCCCTCACCGATTAGAGAAATCACAAAGAGAATCATTAATTGAACATATAATTTCATCCTAAACTCCATGAAATAAACTTCTTGCATACCAGTTTACTCTTTTTTCAGAAAATTTCAAGGAAATACCGAAATTTTTCTTTCTTGCAAGGATTAGCTAAAAGTAGTATAATAATTGCATGCGCAATCATCTTGTGTTATAAAGATAATCAGTAATGATTTTGTGATTTTTACTTTGAAAAGAAAGGAGAAAGCAATGACCTATTTGGAAAAGTGGTTTGACTACAATCGCCGTCAAAAGGAAATAGAAGCCTTGTTAGAAGAAACCATTGCCCAGCAGAGTGAACAAAGGTTGACCTTGAAAGAGTTTTATATGCTCTACTATCTGGATTTAGCTGATGAAAAATCCTTACGGCAGATTGATTTACCAGATAAACTCCATCTCAGCCCGAGCGCTGTTTCTCGAATGGTAGCTCGACTAGAAGAGAAAAACTGCGGTTTGCTTAGTCGCAGATGTTGCGATCAGGATAGACGAGCTAGTTTTATCTGCCTGACTGACGAGGGACAAACAACCCTGGCTTATCTACAAAAGGCCGTCGAAGAAAGACTGGAAATGAGTCTTGACTTCATTTCTTAATCAGATTTTTAAAAAAAGTTGCATGCGCAATCATTTTTCTTGACATTCTTCTTTTCGAGGAGTACAATAAAGTCAAGATCGAATAAAGGAGTTTTATATGATCGAAATTACCTATCTAGATGCCAGCAAGCGAGAGAGAACCATGACTTTCGAGTCTTATGAAGACTTCGAACGCTCTCAACAAGCTTGCCTCATCGGTGTCGCAGACTATTACCCAGTTCAAAAATTAACCTATAATGGTCATGATTTGGACTACCATGGGACTTACGGAGATGTCTTCTTCTATCTCATGAAACAAGATTTAAGCCAATATAACTAAAAAGGAGAAATACAATGGCAAAAGCAATTACAGATGCAACATTTGAACAAGAAACAAAAGACGGTTTGGTCTTGGTAGACTTCTGGGCAACTTGGTGTGGTCCATGTCGTATGCAAGGACCGATTTTGGACAAATTGTCTGAAGAACTTTCAGAAGATGTCTTGAAAATCGTTAAAATGGACGTAGATGAAAATCCAAATACAGCTCGTGCATTTGGGATCATGTCTATCCCAACTCTTCTCTTCAAAAAAGATGGCCAAGTGGTAAAACAAGTTGCTGGAATACATACTGCAGAACAAATCAAGGCCATCGTTGCTGAATTAAGCTAATCACGAAACACTCCCATTCAAAAAGGGAGTGCTTTTTTGTTTGCATAGAAAAAGCCCTGTTCCTCAAATTGGGGAGCAAGGCTCTTTTTGCTTATTATTCTTCTGTTCCAAGGAAGTTTTTCGCAACAAGTGCTGCAAGAACGCCACCAACGATTGGTGCAAGAATGAAAATCCATACTTGTTGAAGGGCTGCGCCACCTACCAATACAGCAGGCGCCAAGCTACGAGCTGGGTTTACTGAAAGTCCAGTGATGTTCAATCCCACAAGGATCAAGGCTGTCAATGACAAACCAATCACTAAACCAGCAATCGCACCATTTCCTTTACTTGCTGAAGTCACAGTCATGATCACCAAAACAAACAAGAAAGTTGCGATGACTTCAAACAAGAATCCACCAAAGACAGTGACACCGTTTGCCAAGGCATTTTCACCAAGACTAGCAGTTGACATGCCTGAGTTTGACAAGAGGAAAAATACTGCAACTGACGCAAGGAAAGCTCCAACTACTTGTCCAAGGATGTAGTTTACAAGTTCTGAAGATGACAAACGTTTGTTTACAAACATAGCGATCGAAACGGCTGGGTTCAAGTGAGCGCCTGAAACGGTTCCGATTGAGTAAGCTGCAACTACAATTGCCAAACCAAAGGCCAAAGCAATTCCTAGGTGGCCAAGACCTTCAAGACCATTTCCAAACACAACGGCTCCTGTTCCGATGAACACAAGCATGAAAGTACCGATTAATTCAGCGACAAATTTTTTCATCTTCTATCTCCTTTTTAAAAGCTATGTACCAGTTTACCAAAACAAATGAGCGTATTCAAGAAAAATGACTTGGAAATTTTTGTTGAGGCTTCATTTGAATCTTTTTATACAATAGAGGCATTTATTTGAAACATTTTTTTCAAAGGTGTATACTATTAATGTAGCATTGATAGGGGTTTCAAGAATCGTTATCGAGGCTCATTTGTAAACCCTTGCTGTTCTTTTATAGAACATTTGAACGGTATCGCTGATACCAAGGAGGAATCATATGTCTAAAGTTGCTATTGTCACAGGTGCAGGTCAAGGGATTGGTTTTGCAATTGCAAAACGTTTAGTCCAAGATGGCTTTAAAGTAGGAGTCTTAGACTACAATCCAGAAACGGCTGAAAAAGCTGTTGCCGAATTATCAGCTGAAAATGCTTTTGCTGTCGTAGCAGATGTCTCAAAACAAGCAGAAGTTGCCCAAGCATTTCAAAAGGTTGTTGACCATTTTGGTGACTTGAATGTTGTCGTAAATAACGCTGGTGTCGCCCCAACTACTCCTCTTGATACTATTACAGAAGAAC
Organism: bacterium; assembly: GCA_905221385.1. Classification (GTDB taxonomy): domain Bacteria; phylum Bacillota; class Bacilli; order Lactobacillales; family Streptococcaceae; genus Streptococcus. The sequence continues at coordinate 45,148 of CAJNCV010000009.1, read as the reverse complement.
AATTTACACGTACATTCGGTATTAACGTCGGTGGGGTGATTTGGGGTTCCCAAGCTGCTCAAGCTCAATTTAAATCACTTGGTCACGGTGGTAAAATTATCAACGCAACTTCTCAAGCAGGTGTTGTCGGAAATCCTAACCTGACAGTTTATGGTGGTACAAAATTTGCTGTTCGTGGAATTACACAAACATTGGCACGAGATTTGGCAGGCTCAGGCATTACTGTCAATGCCTACGCACCAGGTATCGTAAAAACCCCAATGATGTACGATATTGCTCACCAAGTTGGAAAAAATGCTGGAAAAGATGACGAATGGGGTATGCAGACATTCGCAAAAGATATTACCTTGAAACGTCTATCTGAACCAGAAGATGTGGCTGCAGCTGTCAGCTTCCTTGCTGGACCAGATTCAAACTACATCACAGGTCAAACAATTATCGTTGATGGTGGTATGCAATTCCATTAAGATACATAAAAAGAGGTTGGGATAAGTATACAACCTCTTTTACTATCTGCACCATTTCAATTTCAACACTTTTTCAAAACCATTAGCTAATTTTCCATACAGTAACCGTATAAAATTTAATAGTGAAAAGATTGAATGATTTTTTTCAAGTCATCTTGTAAAAAATTATGACAGTCTAGTTGAAGGTAAATTTCCAGCAAACAAGATCTGAAATTGGAAAATTTATGGAAATCATTTACTTCTTTAAAAGGAAATTCAACTGTTTGCAACCAAGCAGTGAGGAGAGACGGTTCGATTTTCCCTCGTAAGATTGGTTCATAAAGTACTCTCGCTAACCGCCAATCTTCATCATTTGTAAAACTAATCTCAACACGTTTAAAGATTTCTCCAATGATTTCAAATGCTTCGGCTATATCTGACTTTGGAAAGCTAGGATGGCATATAACTTCCGTTAATAGATCAGCCCCATGCGCAAATGCGTGGATCCAACCAAACTGAGGATCGTAGCCCGTCGTCTCTTTTTCCTTTGTAAGATAGTGTAAGCCTTGATTTAGCATGGTAGCCTTGATAGGAGAAGGCAACTGCTGGTAATAAAGTGATTCCTGAGTACCATCGCAGGACAGTAGATTGGCATAAATAAGCGCCCTAAAAGAACGTTTAAGAGCCGAAACTCCTCTACTATCAATCTCTTTGTATAGACCTTCATCAGAGGAGACCTCTTCTGAGATAAACTGAAACTGCTCAAGGGTAAACAACTCTTCTTGAATACCTCTAGCCAAACTCGTAAAAACAAGTTCGTCTCGAATTTCTGGAGAGGGATCTCCTAAATGCTCAAGCAACCACTGGATTTCTTCTCGGCTATAGCTTGGTTTTTCTTCTGTCACTTTTCTTTGTAATTTTTTACGCATCTCAAGTACCTCTACATTTCTAGCAACTGTTCAAAAAACCAGCCCAAGATAACTTTCTGTCTTATTCTTTTTTAGATGGAGTTTTTCCTGCTGCAATCGCATCTGCTTCTGTCATCTCAACAACGTTAGCTTTATTCGTTTTTGAAGGCATTCTATCCTTACTATACCAATAAACTTTTGATTTCCCATGGTCTGCGACATAGACAATTCTATCTTGCTGTTGGGCTTTGGTTTCAGCTTCGCGTGCAATTCTTTTCTCTTCTTCTTTTTGAGAAATTGATGATTCGACTGCACCTATTCTATCAAGCAACTCTGTCTTTTTATCATTATTTTCAATCTGATTAACTGTTTCTTTAGCAGACTTTACTTGACTCGCATCTTGACTGTCTTCCAATTGTTTGACTAAGGTTTCACCTTTTTCTTGCAACTCATTTGCAGCCTTTTCTTTAGCAATTCTCTCTTCTTCTGCTTTTTCTTTAGCTTTTTTCTCGTCTTCGACTCGTTTTGCTTCCTCTATACTAGATGAAGTATCCGTGGTTGAAGCTGTCGAAGTAGTAGATGTCGCAGTCTGCTTAGTTTCTGATTGAGAAGATGAAGTTTTCTTTGTGACTGTTGGAGTTTGAAGAGCAACTGAAACAAAACTGACAATGAAAATTCCTATCATTAGATTTCTTTTTCGAATATCTGGCGCTTTCTTTACAAAATACCAAATACCGACTCCGCTCAAAACAAGATAGAGAGTAGGTAGAGCAATCAATAGAATGACTCCCAACAAAACTAGACCAATTTTGATAAAATGCATTCTTTGGGGATTTTGTTCCAGCCATTTTTTGATTCTATTCATATTATTCTCCTAAAATCTGTCTATTCCCTTACTCTCCCAACTCCGCACTATAGGCAATAATCTGATCAACTGTATCTGACAAGAATTGGATGGTATCACGGAGTGGTTTGTCTGTTGAGGTATCAGCACCGATAATCATGGCTGACTCAAGTGGTGTCTTGCTACCACCAGACTTAAGAAGATTGAGCCAATCCTCAGCTCCAGTTTCTGAGTGTTTCAGATGAAGATATCCAGCTGTCGAGATGACTAGTCCAGCTGAGTAGGTGTAGCTATACAAGCCCATGTAGTAGTGAGCCTGGCGCATCCAAGTCAAGGCCGCATCGTCGTCAATTTCAATAGCATCTCCCCAGAAATCCGTCAGAACTTCCTTCATAATGCTGTTGAGTTTACTTGCCCCAAAGGTTTCCCCTTCTTCAATCAATGTATAAACCTTACGCTGGAAGGCGGCTTCCAAGAGGTGGGTGATAAAGTTATGGAAGTAGGTGTCTGTCAAGCGGTGAGCAAGAGCGAAGCGTTTTTGACGTGGGTCGTCAGATTGGTGTTCCAAGTAATCACTTAAAAGCAATTCATTGAAGGTTGACGGCGCTTCGACATAGTAAGTCGACATGTGGGCATTGAAGTAGCTTTGGTGATTATCTGAAAAGATAAATTGACCAGAATGCCCAATTTCATGAATCAAGGTATAGACATCGCTCAAACGACCAGTCCAACTCATGAGGACATAAGGGTGCACGCGATATGGATCCGCCGCATAACCACCAGAATCCTTGCCACTATTAGCAGCAAAGTCCACCCAGCGTTCTTCTTGATAGCGAGCAACTTCCTGACAATATTCTTGTCCTAAAGGTTCTACTGACTTCATGACCAAATCATAGGCATCATCAATAGTCACTTCAGGATTCAGGGCGCTGTCCAAATCCAATTTCCAGTCTGCAAAGGTCATCTTTTCAAGACCATTGACCTTGGCAACATGCTTGAGGTATCTCTGAGCAACTGGCGCAAAATCCTTCATGATGAGATCAATCTGACGGTCAAACATGGCACGCTCCACTTCTTGCTCAGCTAGGAGATAATCAAAGACTGAGTCATAACCTTTCATATCAGCCAACAGTTTTTCAGACTTGACTTGGGCTAAATAGGCTGCCGCAGCTGTATTTTGGTGCTTACGAAGTCCCTCTGAGAAGGAACGGAAAGATTTCTCACGGACTTCAGCGTCCTCGTGGTTTTGGTAGAAATTTTCATAGGTCACAAAGCTATTTTTGTAGGTCTTGCCCTGGGCTTCAAAGTCAGCCATCTCAAAGTCCCCAGCTCGCATCTTGGTGTAGATGTCCTGTGGACTATAGAAAACTTCGCCAAGATTAGTCAAGGCCTTCTCCACATCAGCTCCTAGATAGTGGGCTTTTTTGATTTTAGCCTGACGAATGGCTGCCGTTAAGTGTGGCAGCTCACCCAAACGGTCCAAGACCTCCTCGTCTGCTGCCACCAAGGCGTCGTCAAAGAAGGTCAAGGCTACGCTGGCATCTGTTTCAAATTCCATCCCAGCTTGGGCGATATTGGCGAACTCTTCATTGCTATAGTCTGTCGTCTGAGGCATAAAGGCGTAATTGCCGATATGACTCATCTGAATGTAAATTTGTTCCAATTCTGCAAAGGCCTTCTCGAAATCTTCAAAAGTGTGAAGATTATCCTTGTAGTCACGGCTAAATTGATTGATATCCTCTCGTGTTTTCTCGATTGCACGCAAGAAATCCTCACGGTCTTGGTATAGGGCTGTTAAGTCCCAAAGTTCCTTCTCTGGAAATTCTGAACGGTGTTTTTGTTCCATTTTCTTCCTCTTATTTCTCTAATTCTAATAAAACACTAAGGGCAGATAAGGCATAAAGTGGCGCTGTTTCAGCTCGCAAAATTCGAGGGCCAAGTCCTGCCAAGACGGCTCCTTTAGCTTCAAAACTTTCAATTTCTGCAGGTGAGAGACCACCTTCTGGACCAAAGATAAAGAGCAGTTTAGCTCCTGTTTCAAGACCAGCAACTGCTTGCAAAAGTGCAGCGGCTTCTCCTTCTTTAGCCGACTCTTCATAGGCTACTACGATAGAGTCAAACTGGTCCAGCTGAGCTAGGAAATCTGTTTTTTTCTCGAAAAGCTGGATACTTGGAACGAAATTACGCTTGCTTTGTTCTGCTGCTCCAAGGGCGATTTTTTCCAGTTTTTCAATCTTTTTGCCCAATTTCTTACCATCCCACTTTGCGACCGACCAATCGGCAGGAAATGCCCAAATTTGGCTGGCACCCAGTTCCGTCACTTTTTGCGTGATAAATTCTAGCTTGTCTCCCTTAGGAAAACCTGATGCGATGGTTACTTGAACGGGCAGTTCCACATTGTCAGCTAATTCTTGAACCAACTCAAACTGACGATTTTCCACATCCAGCACGCGCGCCAAGCGCTTGATGCCATCATCAAAAACCAAAGTAACCTCATCATCTTCTTTCAAGCGCATGACCTGAAACATATGCTTACTGGTTTCCTTATCCTCAATGGTGACGGGAGAAACTGCACTGCCTTTGACAAAATACTGTTGCATGCTAGCCTCCAATCACACCTGAAATATCCTTAGTCTTCTTAAAGATACAGGCGTTCCATTTCCCTTGAATCATGTGAGTTTCAAGGAAAAATCCAGCTGACTCAGCCGACTCGCGCACCATGTCCCACTTGTCCTTGATAATCCCACTCATGATGAGGTAGCCTTCATCCTTGACCAAGCGAAAAGCATCATCTGTCAGATGAATGAGAATATCCGCCAAGATATTAGCCACAATCATATCTGCCTCAATTTCCACACCCTTGAGCAAATCTCCAGCTGCTACATGGATATTTTCCATGCCAGGGTTGAGTTCAATATTTTCCTGAGCGACACGAACCGCCACATCATCCAGGTCATAGGCGAAAATTTCCTTGGCACCCAGAAGCGAGCTGGCAATAGAAAGGACACCTGAACCAGTACCCACATCAAGCACCGTTTCGCCACCACGAAGAACCTGCTCCAAGGCGAAGAGACTCATCTTAGTGGTTGGATGCGTCCCAGTCCCAAAGGCCATGCCTGGATCCAGCTTGATAATCTTTTCTCCCACTGTCGCCTCATAGGCTGTCCAGGACGGTACGATGGTCAAATCATGTGTGATACGAGCTGGCTCATAGTATTTCTTCCAGTTGTCTGCCCAATCTTCCTCAGCCAAGGCAGTCGTGCCCATCTTGACCTCTCCCAGATCCATAAAATCTGTTAATTCTAGGAGACGAGCCTGCAAGTCTGCCTCAACTACTGCCACATCAACCGTATCAGGATAGTAGGCTGTCACTACGATTTCTTCTTGCTGCTCAACCTCAGGGAAAATCTCACCAAAGCGATCCACATTCCCCACATAGTCCATACTATCTTCGATCGCAACACCTTGCGCTCCCAGCTCAATCAAGAGATTGGAGACCAGCTCCTCCCCCTCACGCTTCACTGTAACTTTTAACTCTTGCCATGTTTCCATAATTAAGATACCAAGCCCGTAAAACACAAAGCCAAAATAGGAGACTCTCTGAAGACGCTTGTGTCTATGAGAAGTTTCTCTTTTTGGCACAGTGTTTAGGGCGGGTTCAGTTTAGAAATGTAACCGAACCATCCTTTCTATTTGTCAATCCATTTTTTCATGTAAACCATATCCATACCTTCTTTTTCAGGCTCGATATGAGTTTGACGGTAGCCATTTTTCTCATAAAAAGCGACCATGCCCGCATCCTGTAATACTGTACACAAATCCCACTGTTTAATCGTCGGAAATTCCTTTTCCAGCAATTCCAATCCTTCAGAACCATAACCTTTTCCTTGATACTGGGGTAAAATCGCTGCCGTTCCCAACCAAGCCTCCGTCAACTCTTCATTGGTCTGAACTCGTAAAAATCCGATATTTTCGTCCTTTTCTTTCACAAAGTAGTAATAGCTATTGGGACGTTCAACTAGTTTCCACTTGATTCGTTCGCGGTCCTCGAGATAGGGATCATACTCATCTTGGTATTTCTCATAGACAGCCTTAAAACTGGCTCTTTGAATTGCAATTACGGTTTCTAAATCTTCTGCTCCTGCTCGTTCAAGTCTAATCATAGTCTCTCTCCACATATTCCCTCACTCTATCCTGCAACTGGGGTACAACCTTATCTGAGCCAAGAAACCCATCAATACTCATCAGTTTGTAGCCCTGTCCTTCATCTCCAAAGACGATACTGTCAAATTGTTCCTGTGTCAACTGACCAACTAGAAAGACGGATTCCTTCCCCTCAAAAAGCATACTGGGATAAACCTTTCTCCAAAGCAGACAATCTTTAGTCAGACGAATCCCCAGTTCCTCAAAAACTTCACGCGCTGCGCACTCAAAAGGACTTTCATCACCTTCGCGCCCACCACCTGGCAGTTCCCACATATTGGGCCATGGGATATTTCCCTTGTCATCCCGCAAGATAGTTAAAATTCTATCGTCACAAAAGAGGGCAATCTTGCAGCCTGTAAAATCAGAAATTTCTATTCCCATATTAGACTCCTTCGGCTAATGCCTTTTCCAGCTCTGCTAACCAGTTTTCATAATAGCGTTTCTCGTCCCGTAGCATTCGGCTGCTATTCATTTTCTGTCTAGCAATCTTTATAGCCTTGCGAGTTTGAGCGACATCTTTCTTTACCTTAAATTGATACCAGGCTTGAATCATCTGCATGTCTGTCATTTTTAGAGATAAAAAGGATTTAACGCTTCGAATACTTGCATATTCCTCCACTTTCTCATTATCTCCTTCCAGCAAGGCGATTTGAAGAAGGCATAGTTGGCAAAAAGTTTCAGACAGCGAGTGTTCTGTTCTCTCTAGTAAAGATTGAAATAGCTTTTTAGCTGTCTCTAAATGACCATCCAATATGAAAACCACTCCCTCAAGAGTTTGAATACTTTCTGCAAAACTCCCACTTGCATCCTCAGAAACAGGCATGATAAAATCTTTCAAATCATATTCTTGAGGAGCGAGCAAAGTTTGAGCAGAATGCCTCAACACCAAGTAAGCGTATTTGGTATTTTCAGGGTGTTGTAACAATTCCCAGATTTTCGCTCCATCGGTAATGCCGACTGGCAAAGCGTTGTTTAGGAAGAAAGACAAATTCAGAAAAATCCAAGTACCAGCAAAATACCAGCTTTTTGTCAAAAATCCAAACAATATCGCCAATAATATCAAACTGAGATGAACCAGCAAACCTCCTGAAAGCATCAGGATGATTCTTTGATCGCTTTCATCTTCTTTTAATCCAATATACTGGGCATCAACATTTTTCAGAACGGCTGTTCGACTAAGATGAAACCTACCTGACTTTTTGGTCAAAAGAAAATGTCCTAATCCAAAAGCCACCAACCGATAGCCTGTCAAGTAGCCACAAAAAGCATGACCCAGCTCATGAAGAATAAAGATTAAATATATGCTTAGAAGAGCAAATGCATAACCAAAAGTAAAGACTAAAACTGCGGAATACCCCAACTCTGCAAATGCGATAGTGCCACAAGCAAAAGCTAGCATAATAAAGACAAAAGCTAGCACATAAACCAAATACGTCCCAAATTTTTTCATACCACCTTCTCCAAACTCCTAGTATCTCGGATAAGGGTAAAATTCCTTTTCTTCAAAGCCAACTTTTCCTTCTTCAAAGACTTCTTGGTTCCATTCCATGACGAATTCCTCTGCTTCTGGGTTTTCCAAAAAGTCCATGAGGGCATCCAGCCCAACCTCGGCAGTATCTTTAAGAAAAAGGGCGAAATAGGCCAAAAATTCACGAGAAAATCCTTTTTTAGGCAGATAAGGGATGACCGTTAAATAGTCTTCTTCATTGACTGTTGACTTGGCAGGATTGTAAAAAAGCACCGCTTCCTCAAAAAGAATATCATCTGACGAAACTTCTCCGTCCTCATCCACCATCTCCACACCTGTAGCGTTTTGCGCTTCTAGTAAAAAACTCACTTCAACTGCATGGTTGCGCTTATCCCAGCTGATCTCATAGTCAAAGGGAAAGTTCTTGTCCAACTCTTCCTCTAAAACATCTAAAAATCCGTATGTTGCCATTTTGTCCTCTTTCTATGCGACTCTTTAATCGCCCTGATTGCTCGGAAATATGCTAAAATAGATACTACCATCTTACCACATATACATCAGAAAATCCATGTTAGAAAGGACTGCTATGCCAGACAATCTCGCGCTTCGCATGCGCCCCAAAACCATCGACCAGGTCATCGGTCAGGAGCATCTAGTCGGACCTGGAAAAATTATCCGTCGCATGGTGGAAGCCAATCGTCTGTCCTCCATGATTCTCTACGGACCTCCAGGAATCGGCAAGACCAGTATCGCCTCTGCCATCGCTGGAATGACCAAGTATGCCTTTCGGACCTTTAATGCGACAGTGGATAGTAAAAAGCGACTCCAAGAAATCGCTGAAGAGGCTAAATTCTCAGGTGGACTGGTTCTGCTACTGGACGAGATTCACCGACTAGATAAAACCAAGCAAGATTTTCTACTTCCCCTCTTGGAAAGTGGACTGGTCATCATGATTGGGGCTACGACTGAAAATCCTTTCTTTTCTGTCACTCCAGCCATTCGCAGTCGTGTTCAGATTTTTGAGTTAGAACCCTTGGCCAATCAAGATGTTAAAGAGGCGATTCAAATCGCTCTAACTGACCCTGAACGTGGCTTTGACTTCCCAGTTGAGCTAGATGAGGATGCACTGGATTTCATCGCAACATCTACAAACGGTGATCTGCGTTCTGCCTTTAATTCGCTGGATTTGGCTGTTCTTTCGACTCCAGCAAATGATAAAGGCATTCACCATATAACACTTGACATCATGGAAAATAGCCTGCAGCGGAGCTATATTACTATGGACAAGGATGGGGACGGACACTATGATGTCCTTTCAGCCCTGCAAAAGTCCATCCGTGGTTCGGATGTTGATGCCAGTCTCCACTACGCCGCCCGCTTGATTGAAGCTGGTGATCTGCCTAGTCTCGCTCGTCGCTTGACCGTTATTGCTTATGAAGATATCGGCTTGGCCAATCCCGAAGCCCAGATTCATACCGTGACCGCCTTGGATGCAGCACAAAGAATCGGTTTTCCCGAAGCTCGTATCCTCATTGCCAATGTCGTGATTGATTTGGCCCTTTCTCCAAAATCCAACTCAGCCTATGTGGCTATGGACAAGGCTCTTGCTGATCTTAAGACATCAGGATACTTGCCCATTCCACGGCACCTGCGCGATGGTCACTACAGTGGTAGTAAGGAACTGGGAAATGCCCAAGACTATCTCTATCCCCACAACTATCCTGGAAATTGGGTCAAGCAAGATTATCTGCCAGAAAAAATTAAAAGCCATCGCTATTTCACTCCGGAAGATACGGGTAAATATGAACGCGCCTTAGCACAAAGAAAAGAAACAATCGATCATTTACGAGAAAACTGAAATCCTTTTCAAAAAATTGCATTTTTCTCTTGATTTTTTTTGAAAAAGTGGTATCATATAAACATAGAAACGCTGTGGTGTACGACTTCACACTTAAGTGTTGACCGACTATTTTTTGTATTATTAGGGAAACAAAAGTCTTCTAACAGCATGTAGGCCGTCTCACACGGAAACAGCTTCAGTTAGAGCGAGTTGCCCACCTGCTTAATTGCGCGGGTTCAATACAAACCGTGAAGTTTCGGCACCAATACAGCTTTTTCTTAGCCTCCTTAGCTCAGCTGGCAGAGCAGCGGACTCTTAATCCGTGGGTCACAGGTTCGATCCCTGTAGGGGGCATCTAAATTAACAGAAAAAAGCCTTGGTTATCAAGGTTTTTTTGCTTGTCTATAACTGATTTGCCCCATCATTTGCCCCACATTTTTTTATGAGCAATCTTTCCAAATATCTCTGATTTGATTAAATTCTTCAAAAATATTCTCTTCTAAAGTGTGTCCGTACACTTCTACTAATATCGAAATATCTCTATGCCCTAGAATTTTTGCAATAACTCCAAGGTCAAATCCTTTGTGCCAGAGGTAGCTCCCATAGGTATGACGTGCTCCTTTTGTCGTGATAATTGGATAAATATCTAATTCATTTAAAAGAACACTCAAAGCTTTATTGACACTTGCAATGTCTGGTACCAAGTGAATATATCCATAATGCTGAAAAATCTTATTATACCTATTCTTGATTCCTAGCTCTTTATTAGCCTTCTCCTGTTCAATTTTTAGAACTTGTAATATCTTAATACATTCTTCGTCTATCGGTACTATCCGAATAGACGTTTTGTTTTTTGGAGGAACAAATTTATGAGAAAGGGTATTAAACCTCCTATATGTTTTTAGCAGTCCTCTATCAAAATCAACTTCATTCCAAGTTAACGCTATTAACTCTCCAAACCTCATGCCTGTTTTTAATAGAAAATGTGCCTTTTGTGCCATATTTTTCTCCTTTCGCTTTACAATTGGCTTGAACACCTTTATTGTATCGCGTTTGGAGTTTTTTTGGTATAACCTTCGACGCGCACCCGTATAGCGAGTGTTTTATTTGTCTCGCACCTTGCGGAGCGAGACGGACTAATAGTCACATAACAAAAAAACAAGGCAACTCGCATGAGTTGCCTTTACTTATATTCATTGGACGTTCAGTAACCTCGTCATCTCAGGTACCTCCTAAGAGGTGCGGCAGGAACCTTTCTGCCCTCAATGAATATTCTTCAATATGATTATAGCGTTTATCAGAAGACTGTCAACTTTTCCTAAAACAAACAGCTAATTTTTACTTTGGTAGCACCACTTGGAACACACTACCTTTTCCGAGTTCACTCTCTACTGTGATGGTTCCGCCGAGGCGTTCTACAATCGTTTTAACAATCGCAAGGCCGAGGCCATTCCCTTCTTGCACATGAGAACTTTCTACTTGGTAAAATTGCTCAAAAATATGTCGTTGATCTTCCTCACTCATTCCGATTCCGTTATCGGCAATCGTGACTCTAACCGCATCATCTACTTCTTGAATATCAATCGTTAAATGCACGCTATCTCCAGAGTACTTCACCGCATTATCAAGCAGATTCGTCCACACTTGCATGCTTAAATCTGGATCCGTCACACAATGAACGTGCTGACTCGTAAACGTCAAGTCAATTTCTTTTTGCTTCCACTTCTCCGTAATCAAAATCACGGCATGCCGAATCTGTTCATCCAGATGAACCGATTTTTTCTTCGGTTCAAAATCGCGCTCCATCTTCGTGAGTGTCACAATCCCATTGCACAGGCGACTTAATCGCAAACTCTCCGACTGCAAGATAGTCGTCAATTCTTTACGAGTTGTTTCATCTAATTTCTCATCGGCCAACAAATCACTTACCCCAACAAGGGAAGCAATCGGCGTCTTCAATTCATGCGACAGATTGGCGATAAATGCCGAGCGGTGTTCATCCGTCCGCTTCAAGTCCTCCGCCATCTGATTCACATGCTGAGAAAGCTGGTCCAACTCGTTATGATATTTTGCAGTATCGTTAGGATAAGGTTTACGCGGAATCTTACGGTTGAAATCTCCTCTAGAAATCGCCTTTACCGATTCATTTAACTCCGAAATTGGCCGTGTTAAATGCACCGAACCGTACCACATCGCAAGACTTCCTACAACGATAATGACAAAACTAAAAATTAGTAGCCACGATTGAAAACTCACTTCTACATGAAGCCAATGTTTCAACACGAACACGGTCATAAGGGCAATGATACTCGTCGTCACTAAAACACTACAAAACATAAATACAAAGTAGTTTCTTAACGGGAACTGTAATTCTTTTTGTTTATCCATTTTTAACCGTCCCCTTATACCCTAATCCTCTAATCGTCACAATATCAAAGTCCGGATTGTCTTTAAACTTCTGGCGAACCCGTTTAATGCACGCATCCACCAATCGCTCATCGAAGTCTTCTTCCATCCCCCAAATATCATCCAGCAAGTCCAGACGCGTGAAAATCTTCTCTGGATTGCTGAGCAATTTATAAAGCACATAAAACTCTTTTTTCGGAATTTGATAAACCGTATCCGTCTCTAAATCCGTTAAGGTTAACGCGTTGTAGTCGAGCTTCGTATGTGGAAAACGTAAGACTTTCTCGGTTTCCAACTGCGCTCTTCTCAGTAGCGCTCGAACACGTAAAGCCAACTCTTCTAAGCGAATAGGTTTCACCATATAATCATCGACTCCGAGTGTAAAAGCTTCTTCCAGAGACTCCAGCTGAGACTTTGCCGTAATCATTAAAATCGGCAAGGTATGTTTCGTTTCTCGCAGCGCCTTTACTAGGGAATACCCGTCCATCACTGGCATCATAATGTCTGAAATTAATAAATCCACTTGATGCTTTTCCATGACGGACAGGGCTTCTTCCCCATTTTCGGCTGTATAAATCGTATAATTTTCTTGTTTTAACTTGGTTGTAATTAAGGTGCGAATCGCATGATCGTCTTCAGCAACTAATATTCTAAACATAGCTCCACCTTCTTTCTGTAACATTATAGCACAACTGCCTACAGACGAACTAACTTCCCTTTCTTCATCTCATAAACGGTATCTACATATTCAAGCACAGAGAGGTCATGCGTTACCATAATGGCACTCTTATGTTTGGATTTCACTTCGCGTTGAATCAATTGTGCAATCTCTTGACCACGTTCTGGGTCCAGGCTGGCAGTTGGTTCATCCGCTAAAATAAGTTGTGGGTTTCCGATAAACGCACGCGCAATCGCAGCACGTTGTTTTTGTCCACCAGACATTTGATTTGGGTGTTGTCCGTAGCAATCTTCAATGCCTAGTTCTGCTAATAAGCCTTTGACTTCTGCTTTGCGTTTCGCAGCGTCTTTTTCCCCTTTTAGTTTAGCGACCACTTCTAATTGGTCCCCAATTGTCATATATGGAAGTAATTGATGGTCTTGGAAAATAAATCCAAGCAACTCCAATCTTTTCTTCGTCCATTCACTTTGTTTTACATTTGTTAAGTTTTGTCCGCCGATAATAATCTCACCACTATCTGCAGATAAGAGTAATCCTGCGATAGAAAGAAGCGTTGATTTCCCTGAACCAGAAGGACCTAAAATAGCCACAAATTCTTGCGGTTCAACGGTTAAACTTAAGTCTTTAATCACATCGTGCATTTGATTGCCGTCTGCGTATGATTTTTTAATCTGTTGTAATTCAATCACTGACATCTTATTCACCATTTCCACCAATCACTTCGATTGGATCCACTTTCTTAATTTTTAATAGAGATAACGCGCCACAAATAATCGAGATGACGATAAAACTTGCAGAAATCACGGCATTATCTTCTGCTCGCATATAAAATGGCATGCTTACTGGTAAGAATGGCGTCAACGCTAAGGCAAGCCCTAGTCCGATTCCAATCCCGATAACGGAAAGAATTCCGACTTGCGATAATTGGATTCTTGTAATTTGTCCCATAGACATTCCGATGGCTTTTAACACACCAAATTGTTTTAATTTTTGCAAAGCTAAGATGTAGAAGAATACTCCTAGAATTGCGGCTGATGCGATTAATAATACCCAAGTCATTGTTTTTAAAATCATATTCGTCGCAGTGTATCCTGGGATTTTATTAATGATTTGTTGTTTGTTTGAGACCATCAACTGTTCGGATAAGTCGTCGGCTGTTACCGCTTGGCTTGTGATGATGGCTTGTGGTTGCCAAGTGTAGTTTGGATTTTTCTTTTGACGCATTTCTTCGAGTGTTTTCGAGCTGATGAAGGCCACTGAGCTATGTCCGTATTTTGCGTCTTTGGCAAAGGCCACTACTTTAAGCATTACTTCCGAAGACTTGTCTTTAATCGTGTCGCCAACATGAATGCCTTTTGCTTTATACGATTCATCTAAAATCACTTCGTTTTCAGATAAGTCAGCTGCGACATACCCATCTTCTGTCTTAATCGTTAAGTTCTTGTACGTATCCATCGCAAAGAATGTCACATCTTGCGAACCTTCCTCGTCCTCTTTCATAAACGTAGAACGTTGAATCACAAGTCCCGTTTCGTTTTCTAAATGGAGTTCTTCAATCTCCGTTAATTCCTCGCTTGTAAGGGTTGAGTAAGGAATCACTCCTTCTGAATCCTTTGAAAGAATATAATGAACGTCCCCAAACGTATCAACTTGCGCCATAATAATGCGCCCTAATCCGTTTGTTAGGCCCGATAGGAAAATGACCATGAACATCATAATGACAATCAGGACCTCAATTAATATAAATTTTTTAGGTTGGTATTTAATTTCATTCCATGCAATTTTCATCTTTTTGCTCCTTTTTCAAATGGTAGTTTTCATTATACGCTCGTTATATGACCTGAATATGACATTATTAATATAAAGAGAGTTTGTTAGATACCGCATCACTAGGATTGTGGTATAGTAGAAATACATTTATCCAAGTTTTTGAAAGGAAACAGAATGTTAAAGTTTTTACTGAAAAAGAAAGAATCTCATCAACCCATGCATGGTTCTGGAAAACAAAAGAAATCAAAAAAACAAAGAAGCAATCAAGCTGTCGACCGGTACCATGGTCCATTAATCACGAATGAGGTGAGCCTAGGGTACATTAAATTCTTCCCTTGGCTTATGCTTCCATTTACTGCATTTCTATATTTTGTTGCTGGGTATAATGACCCTATAGGGATTATTAAGGTCCTATTCTTGAGTGCGACGATCATTAATATCGTTAGCCTTCTCTTTGGACTTTTTACACCTTTAATAAATCGCTTTAAGTCTCTAACTTATATTCTAGTGGCCTTAGTCGTTTGGACCATCATACTCACCTTTACCTTTATCTTCCTACTGATGGTTACCGATGATAAAACAACTTTCAGCGCGTTAAAGCCCTACGAGTCCAAGTTGACGTTATTTTATGTCATTCCAATAGTGATTTTATTTGTGGTGATGACCGTCATTTACGCATGGTATTACCTCCCTCAAAATCAAGGGAAAATTTGGAAGATCAATCGATGGGAAATGTATGAGGTGAATAGTAAGAAGAAAGAACTTCTTTTCAATATTGCTAAAGTCCTGGGCTTTATTTTATTGGTCATTGCCGTGATTACAGACTACATACAAATGATTTTCGGCTTTTTCTCTGGCGCTTTAATGGCCTTCGCTTTCCCAGCCGTTTTAGTAGATGCCATTTACGCAGCAGTCTATATCAAAGACCATCCTGATTACGAAGAGTTGTGATTGTAACAAATAAAAAACAAAAAGTTATTGGAGGAATCGTTTTATAGAATTTACTCATAAAATCCCTAGCGTTGAAGCTTATAATCAATTGAGAGTAAACGCTGGAATGAATAGCACTAAACCCTATTCTGAAGTTAAAAAGGCACTTGAAGGAACTCTTTTCTTAGTTTCTGTTTATGAAGATGATGAACTCATTGGTCTAGGAAGAATTGTTGGCGATGGCGGTGTCACTTTTGTCGTATCCGATATTATGGTAGATAAAAAGTTCCAAAGACGGGGTATCGCAAATAGAATTATGGAAATGATTGATTAGTGGTTTGATGAAAACACACATGAGAGTAGTTTTATCACTTTACTAGCTAAAGTTCCTGCAGATAAGCTCTATCGTAAGCATCATTTTTCCTATCTTGACGAAAAACGAGTGGGCATGATTCGAGAAAAATAGACGTGAATTTCACGGAACAAATACGGAACAACAAATACAAAAATAGAGCCAGCAGCTATTTCTAGTTGATGGCTCTTTTGCTTTTTTGAAGCAATCTAATAAAGAAGCTTGCCCATATTTTACATTCATTTATTGCCCCACTTTTGCCCCATTTTTAAATCATGACATTGAAAATACCTAAAAGTATTTCCCTAAAATCACTTATATTTCAATATTTTTAATTACTCTCAATATGAAGGTCCTTTCCAAATCCATGCAGGGGGCATCTAGATACAACAGGAAAAGCCTTGAGATCAAGGCTTTTTTGCTTGCTCCAAACAAAAACATGACAAGATTTTTAGGATATTCTGAGTCGAGTATAGAGGAAATTCTTTTCTTATAAAACAAAAAACACTACGTAGCGTTTTTTTGTTATTCTTAGTTATTCGTCTAATCGAATAAACATCATTGCGTTAAGCAAAGAGATGAGAGCGACTGTATTGACATTATTGGAATAGATCAGTCTCTTATTTTCAATAGGAGGAATAATAAAATTAGAAATAATGATGTCGTAAGGTGATTCCTTTAGAGACTCAAGTGATAACTCTAATTCACTCCAAACTTCCAGTTCAAAATTGTTGCTGCAATAGTAAGAAAGTGTCTCTGCTACTGATTTTGCATGATACTGATCAAAATTACTCATAACCAAAACCTTTAATTTAGGTTGGTTTTGTAAAAGATTTAGCACTAAGTGTTTGCTATGGGTGATAAAAGTATAGGATAAATGATTGACTTTCATTAAACTACGATCCATATCCAAAGTCTCTAGATAGTGTTCAATCCCTTCCTTCACCTCTGAAACGAATCGAGGGAAAATATTTTGAAAGTTCTTGATTGTATTGCCTTTTTGATCAAATAGGATAAACTCTGTCGATAATTCCTGACGATGCAGATGTGCAGTATTATGCAGATGCCAAATCAGATTCTCTTTATTGTCTACTTGGAGATTATACTCTCTTGATACCTGATCCACTAAATCTCCCAATAACTGATACGATTTTTTCACATAGCTGTCTGTTTTTGCATGGTTGAGAAATACTTCTTCATCTATGAAAAACATTTTTTGAAAATAGGATACAAACAGTTGACCTAGCACTTCTTTATTCAGAGAGATCTGATATTCAGAATCAAAGCTCGCTACAATGTCCTCGATTTCTTCTGCCTGCATGAACGATTCCAACAATTGATTACTAAAAGAATCTCTCTCAACTTCCATGAAATGACCAAGCTTTATGCGATATAAATTTGTGACCAGAAGCAATTTTAACATTCTTTGAGTTGCGAAATTGACAGGGAATGCAGTTTCTTTATAGACCAGTGCTAACATCTTACACAAGGGTTCTACTGAAAAATCTTCAAATGGCCATTCGAGGAAATAATATTTCTCTGAAAAATACTGGGCAAAAAAGTAACGGATATCAATCTCATTTCCAGTGATTCGAACTGGATTGAGGCTAATTTCAAAACGATATTGTTTCTTAATGATTTTATTAATATGACGGATGATACGGTAAAGAGAGGAAGAACTGATATAAAACTCTTTGCAAATATTCTCTGCATCACATCCTTCATTAAAGAAGATAAATTCTAAAATTGAAAAGTGAGTTGAATGCTTAAAAAAATGATGATAGACCATCTCAATATCACTATCATCGGTATTAATGATACGGATACCATTTGTTGAGGAATGAAATATCAAGTCAGGAAAAGAAGATCTGACATGGGACAAGTCATCTTTTACAGAACGTTCTGTGCAGTGCAATAATTCTGCTAGTTCTGAAATATGAAACCAGCGTTTGTTTTCAAATAGTAATTCTAATAATTCTAATTGTCTGTGACTTTTTTTCGATAATAAATCTCTCATGTATAACTTTTCTTTCTTTATAATAAACTAAATGATTGTCTTTCAATCTTCATGCAATTATACCACATAGAGTGTATTTATCCTCTTACAACGACTTTTGCTTGCTATGAAAAGACTCGCTTCATAACCTAGAAACTCAGTAGAATCAAGCTTTTCTTATTTATCTGTATCTAGAGTACATGTTTACAGTACGGTTTTTAAGACGAACTATTATGTTTCCAAGTTGAGATAGTATATAATTAGTTCAATCAAAGAAATTGATTCTTTGATTTAGAAATAGAAAAGGAGGATACACTATGTTGTGGTCTATTATTGTAGGAGGTCTTATCGGTCTCATCGCAGGTGCAATCACTAAAAAAGGTGGTTCAATGGGAATAATTGCTAACATCTTTGCAGGTCTTATCGGTTCGTCTGTAGGGCAATCACTTTTTGGAAGTTGGGGTCCTTCCTTAGCTGGAATGTCTATTATTCCTTCAATTGCAGGTGCAGTGATTGTTGTTGCTGTCGTTTCATTCCTACTAGGAAAAAAATAAAATTCACCTAGTAGACATAAGTGCTGAGCTATAATTTAAAATATTTTAGACGGGTAAGATTATAGTTTAAAACTTTTTATTGAAAGGATTTAATATGTCAAAATCAAAGAAAATATTGTTACTTATTTTCTGTATTTTAATCTTGACTATTTTCCTTCCTATTCTCATAGATTATCATGAAGTCAGTGATTTAGGAATTCAATTATTTAGCTGGAGACAGCTTTATCTTGAATTCGTAATTTCTAGATATATCTTTTGGGGAATACTTGTCCTATCTGCTTTAGTTTTAATTCTAATATTAGTGATACTCTTCTATCCTAAACAATATTTAGAAATTCAGCTAGCAGAAAAAAAAGATACGTTAAAACTTAGAAATTCGGCTATCGAAAGCTTTGTTCGCTGCTTAGTGATTGATCATAGATTTATGAAAGATCCTAAAGTCCAAGTAAATAGCCGCAAAAATAAATGTTTCGTTTATGTTGAAGGCACAATTCTTCCTTCAGAAAACATCTCGAGTAGATGCCAATTCATTCAGAATGAAATAACTCATGGATTAAAGCGGTTCTTTGGTATTGAACGTGAGGTAAAACTTGAAGTTAAAGTAAAAGAAGTTGAACCTCAAAAAACGACCAAAAAGACTGTTAGTCGTGTGAAGTAAGGAAGTAAAATATGGAATGGTTTAAAAAATATCAGTATCCAATTATTGCAGGTCTAGTAGGTGTCATTCTCGCTTGCTTTATCTTATCCTTTGGCTTTTTCAAAACACTATTTGTACTAATTTGTGGAGCCCTAGGAGCATTTGCTGGATACTATGTTAAGGAAAAATATTTAAATAAATAAAGGAGTCTCGTATGTCAAACGTAGATAAAAATGTAGAAAAAAAAGATGTCGCTGTTGTTTCTCAAGATGTTAAAGGGGAACTCACTTATGAAGACAAAGTAATCCAAAAAATCATTGGTCTTTCACTTGAAAAAGTATCTGGACTATTGGGTGTTGATGGAGGTTTCTTCTCTAACCTAACAGAAAAAATTATCAATACAGATAATGTCACTCATGGTGTCAATGTTGAAGTTGGGAAAGAACAAGTTGCAGTTGACTTGAACGTTGTTGTTGAATACCAAAAGAATGTTCCTGCTTTGTACAAAGAAATCAAAGATGTTGTCGTATCACAAGTTACAAAAATGACTGATCTAGAAGTTGTTGAAGTCAATGTGAATGTTGTTGATATCAAAACGAAGGAACAGCATGAAGCAGATTCAGTTAGCCTTCAAGACCGAGTAACTGACGTGGCTTCTTCAACAGGAGAATTTGCTTCAGAACAATTTGAAAAAGTGAAATCTGGTATCGGTTCAGGTGTTGCTGCTGTTCAAGAAAAAGTAGGCGAAGGTGTTGAAGCCGTTAAAGGCGAAACAAAGGAAAATGCTCGCGTACACTAATTCATCTTGTCAAAATCAATAAATTTAAGGGAGGCAGAATCATGTCAACAGAAGAAAAACTAAATCAAGCAAAAGGTTCCATTAAAGAGGGTGTCGGCAAAATGATCGGCGATGAAAAAATGGAAAAAGAAGGTGCAGCTGAAAAAGTTGTATCTAAAGTAAAAGAAGTTGCTGAAGATGCTAAAGACGCTGTCGAAGGCGCTATTGAAGGTGTTAAAAACATGCTTCACAAAGATGAAAAATAAGGCTAAACGTTAATTGACCTATTTATCTATAGTAGTCAAAAAGAGGACCGTAAATGTCCTCTTTTTTTGTAGATCGGATTCTAAACACGCTTCCCAATTTTCGCTAAAAGGTATTGTCAACAGGAAAAAGCCTTAGAGATAATGTTCAAAAAAATTAAATAGACAATTCTAATATTTGTAGACAGCTCATTTTTTTGCTACTCTTTTCTACTCAGTAATGATTAACTAGTAGCACTAAGAATTTAAAAACCAAAAAGTTCAGTATTGATGATGTTTTTACTTAAGTGGACTGGTTTCATTTTGAAACTTTTAATTATGATAGTTTAAAATGAAACTAAAGATAGCAGCCCATTAATCAAAAAAGACGGATCTTCTAACACCCTAAGACTTCTCTTCTGTGTTATACTGATATCAGCACATTCTTTAAAAGAGGAAATCCTATGAAAATCCATAAAACCGTGAATCCCGTTGCTTATGAAAACACCTACTACCTAGAAGGAGACCAACACCTGCTTGTGGTTGACCCAGGTAGCCATTGGGAAGCTATCCGCAAGACTATTGAAAAAATCAACAAACCAGTCTGTGCTATTCTCCTGACCCACACCCACTACGACCATATTATGAGTCTGGACTTGGTTCGTGAAACTTTTGGAAATCCTCCAGTTTATGTAGCAGAGAGTGAAGCATCTTGGCTTTATACACCTGTAGATAATCTCTCTGGTCTCCCTCGTCATGATGATCTGGCAAATGTGGTCGCAAAACCAGCAGAACACACCTTTCTCTTTCACGAGGAATACCAGCTTGAGGAATTTCGTTTTACAGTTCTACCAACCCCAGGGCACTCTATTGGCGGTGTTTCTATCGTCTTTCCTGATGCTCATCTAGTCTTGACGGGAGATGCTCTTTTCCGCGAAACCATCGGACGGACCGATCTTCCTACTGGTAGCACGGAACAACTTCTCCATAGCATTCAGACGCAACTCTTTACTCTTCCTAACTACGATGTCTATCCTGGGCATGGTCCAGCTACGACTATCGCTCACGAAAAGACCTTTAATCCCTTTTTCTAGCAAGCAAAAAACCAAGGATAACATCCTTGGTTCGATTTTTATGTATCAATCCTTATCAAGTAGAAGAAAATACGAACTATAAAAGTTAATTCAAAACTAATTGACTGATTCAAAGGCTTTCCATTCAAATTTAGTCAGGTCAAGCTCTTCAGAAGAAACCTCTAAAACTTGGGCAACTTTTTCATTTCCACTAATTTTAAGAGTCATTTCTTTCACTATCTTTACGCCATTTTTATTCAAAGAATAAAGAGTTAAATCCATTTCTGTAGAAGTCGAATGCCAATTTGCATAGCTGACTTGACCATTTTCATAGAGACTTAAACTAGATCGAAAACCACCTGCAGATGCTGCGTAGCCTGTGTGAAGCAATGTCGGTTTTTGATTTTCCAAATAATAGACTGCTGTAAGATATTGCCCATTCCCAATTAGCAATTCATCCTGTCCATCTTTGTTCAAATCCGAAAAAACATATTCTGGAATCACTGGCTTTTCATAGGTGCTTAATGTGAAAATATAGCTGAACTCCTCTGGGGAAACTTTGTTCTCCTTCAGCTCTTTTTGCAACTCTTCTCCCTTTCCTTGCGTTAAGAGGGATTCATAACGCTTGTAACGTTCAAGAACTTCTTTATAGAGCTCTTGTCCTTGCCTATTTTTGTTTTCGATAGTAGCAGATGTTGACTCTGTGAAAGAGTTAGTGCTACTTTCGCCATCTGATTTTTTGGACATATCCTTTTGATCTTCTTTAAATGAAGTGGATACTGTAGTTGACGTTTCTATATTGTCTCTACTTTGGTTCCCTCCACAAGATGCCAAAATTGGAAGGCAAAGAGCTACGATCATCATCATCCAATATTTCTTCATGTTCCCTCATTATTTTCATTCTAAGTATTCTAAAATTAGCAATTTACTCAAAAAATCAGAAAGTACACTTTAGCATGTACTTTCTGAATCCTTGTTTAACGGAATCTCTTAATAGAACACTCTTACCAAATAATCACACGATCCTCTGGTGCACGCCACATGCCATCACCTTCTTTGACATCATAGGTTGTAAAGAAGTCATCGAAGTTTGGCACTTGCACATTGACACGGAGTTTAGCAGGCGCGTGCACATCGACACTGGCCATAAGTTTCATCAATTCTGGACGGCCTTTCATGCGCCAGATACGAGCAAAGTTGTGGAAAAATTCTTCAGCTGAGAAGTCTGGTTCTCTCTTGGCCGCTTCAAGGGCTGCAGCAATCCCGCCCAAGTCAGCAACGTTTTCTGATACAGTTAGTTTTCCGTTGATCGTTGCACCGTAAGATTCTTGCCCATCAAACTGGTCGATAACTTTCTGCGTTTTTTCTTTAAAGGCAGCATAGTCACTCTCTGTCCACCAATCCTTGAGACTACCATTTTCATCAAAGGACGCACCATTTGTGTCAAAGGCGTGAGAAATCTCGTGAGCAATAACAGCACCAATCCCACCGTAGTTGGCAGAAGACGACTGATGCAAATCATAGAATGGAGCCTGTAAAATGGCAGCTGGGAAGACAATCAAGTTCTTCTGAGGATTGTAGTAGGCATTGACCATGTGAGCAGGCATCCCCCACTCCTTGTAGTCAACCGGTTGGTTCCACTTGCTCCAGCTGTGCTTGATTTCCACACGCGCAAAGGCTAGGGCATTCTCAAAGAGACTGGCAGTTTCGTCCACTACTTTGTTCTTGTAGCGTTCTGGCAATTCCTCTGGATAACCGATATAAGGCTTGATGACATTAAGTTTGACAATGGCCTTGTCTCGCGTTTTAGGTGTGAGCCAGTCGTTCTTAGCCAAGCGTTCCTTATAAACGTCAATCATTGTCGTTACTTTTTTCTCTACGTCTGCCTTAGCTTCTGGGGAGAATTTTTCATGCGCATACCAGAGACCAAGAGCCTGCTTGAAAGGACCTTGGGCCAAGTGATAAGCTGCCTTGACCTTGTCCTGAGCTTCTGGAACACCTGAAAGGGAACGACCATAAGCACCTGACAAGACACGAATCTCGTCTGTGAGGTAGCTAGTTGAGAGATTGACCACACCCAAAATCAAGGTTGCTTTAAGTAGAGGCCACACTTCTTCACTATAGAATTGCTCTGCTGCTTGCCAGAAACGTTCCTCGTCTACGATAACCTTGTCTGGAGTTTGTCCAATCACTGCTTGGAAGAAATCATCCAAAGGTAGGTCAGGGGCAAATTTCTTGAAATCTTCATAAGCGTATGGATGGTAGAGTTTAGCATATTCTGAACTTTCTTCGTTAGAAAGCACCACAGCTGCAACTCGACGGTCCAATTCTAATCGTTTCTCTAGTAAGTCTGCGATTTCCTCATCTGAAAAATCATAGGCTTTGAGAAGATTCGTAGTACTTTCCTTCCAAAGAGTCAAGAGCTCCTCACGCTGAGGATGGTCTTCAGCGTAGTAAGTTGTATCTGGCAAGATAGTTCCCGGTGCACTGGCCCAAAGAACATTGATTCTGGCATCCATAAAGTCTGGTGATACACCAAATGGAAGGAAGTTTGGCTTCCCTGCTAGTTCAAACTCTGCCAGTTTGCTGGTAAAATCTGCGAAGCTCTCCAAGTCTTGGTATTCCTTAAGTAGAGGAAGGACAGGCTTGATCCCATCAGCTTCTCTCTTGTCAAAATCACGTACCATACGATGGTACTTAACAAAGTTGGCGAGGATAGCATCCTCTGGAACATCCTCACCTGCCAACCACTTGTCCGTAGTCGCCAGCATCAACTCTTCAATTTTCTCATCAAGGTCAATAAACCCACCTGTTCGAGATTTGTCAGCCGGAATGACAGCTGTTTTTTCCCATTCGCCATTGATTGCATCATAAAAATCATCTTGATAACGTGTCATCTTGTTCTCGCTTTCATTTTTTCACTTATTCTTAGCTTAGCAGAAAACACTTGGGAATGCAATTAAAAACGGTCTCTCATTTTTCAGTTATTATTTTAAATTTTTCAAAAATTAACTTGACTTAATTTTTTTTTTAAGGTATATTAAAAGATAGGAGGAATACAACTGTATGATACGTATCGAAAACCTCAGTGTCTCCTACAAAGAAACGCTGGCACTAAAGGATATTTCACTAGTGCTCCACGGACCAACTATTACCGGAATTATTGGTCCAAATGGTGCTGGAAAATCAACTTTATTAAAAGGTATGTTGGGAATTATCCCACATGAAGGTCAGGCCTTTCTCGACGATAAAGAAGTCAAGAAATCTTTAAATCGAGTTGCCTATGTCGAGCAAAAAATCCATATCGACTACAATTTCCCTATCAAGGTCAAGGAATGCGTCTCTCTGGGACTCTATCCATCCATCCCACTCTTTCACACCTTAAAAGCCAGCCACTGGAAAAAAGTGGCAGATGCACTTGAAATCGTTGGACTTTCAGACTATGCTGATCGCCAAATCAGCCAGCTCTCAGGAGGACAATTCCAACGTGTGTTGATTGCCCGTTGCTTAGTGCAGGAGGCAGACTACATCTTTCTAGATGAGCCATTTGTCGGGATTGACTCGGTTAGTGAAGAGATTATCATGAATACACTGAGAGATCTTAAAAAAGCTGGTAAAACAGTTCTCATCGTCCATCATGACCTCAGCAAAGTCCCCCATTATTTCGACCAAGTTTTGCTTCTCAATCGAGAATTAATAGACCTTGGTCCGACCGAAGAAACCTTTACCGAGGCTAATCTCAAAAAGACCTACGGTAGCAAACTCTTTTTCAATGGAGGTGGCCTATGATAGCAGAATTTATCGATGGATTGCAAAATTTCCATTTCCTACAAAACGCCTTGATCACAGCTATTGTCATCGGAGTTGTTGCTGGTGCTGTGGGATGTTTTATCATCCTACGTGGTATGTCTCTCATGGGAGATGCCATTTCTCACGCAGTTTTGCCTGGCGTAGCCCTTTCCTTTATCCTGGGAATTGATTTCTTTATTGGAGCCATTATCTTTGGTTTGATGGCTTCCATCATCATTACCTACATCAAGGGAAACTCTATCATCAAGAGTGACACTGCCATTGGTATTACCTTTTCATCTTTCTTAGCCTTAGGTGTCATCTTGATTAGTGTTGCCAAGAGTTCGACAGACCTCTTTCATATCCTTTTTGGGAATATCCTCGCTGTCCAAGATGCGGACATGTGGATCACCATTGGTGTGGGGGCATTGATTCTCTTGATTATCGGGATTTTCTTTAAACAACTATTGATTACATCCTTTGACGAGCTTTTGGCTAAAGCCATGGGAATGCCCGTCAAT
Source organism: bacterium (assembly GCA_905221385.1). GTDB lineage: Bacteria > Bacillota > Bacilli > Lactobacillales > Streptococcaceae > Streptococcus. Next base: position 19,709 of record CAJNCV010000009.1, on the reverse strand, counting down.
TTCTACCACTATCTGCTCATGGTGCTCTTGACCCTTGTGTCCGTCACCGCCATGCAAAGTGTTGGAACCATTCTTATCGTGGCCATGTTGATCACCCCAGCTGCGACGGCTTATCTTTATGCTAATAGCCTAAAGAGCATGATTTTTCTTTCATCAACCCTAGGAGCAACCGCTTCTGTCTTGGGACTCTTTATCGGCTACAGCTTCAATCTCGCAGCAGGATCCAGTATCGTGCTCACATCCGCCAGCTTCTTTTTAATCAGTTTCTTTATCTCTCCTAAGCAACGATACTTGAAACTAAAAAATAAAAAAATCAATAAATAAGGGGAAACCCTTCTGGAGGAATCTAATGAAAAAATTAGGTACATTGCTTGTACTCTTTCTTTCCGTCATTGCACTTGTAGCATGTGCTAGCGGAAAAAAAGATGCTACTTCTGGTCAAAAACTAAAAGTTGTTGCTACAAACTCAATCATCGCTGATATTACCAAAAATATCGCTGGTGACAAGATTGATCTTCACAGTATCGTTCCTGTTGGTCAAGACCCACACGAATACGAACCACTTCCTGAAGACGTTAAGAAAACTTCTCAAGCTGATTTGATTTTCTATAACGGTATCAACCTTGAAACAGGTGGCAATGCTTGGTTTACCAAATTAGTAGAAAATGCCAAGAAAACTGAAAACAAAGACTACTTTGCAGTTAGCGAAGGCGTTGATGTTATCTACCTTGAGGGCCAAAACGAGAAAGGCAAAGAAGATCCACACGCTTGGCTCAACCTTGAAAATGGGATGATTTATGCTAAAAATATCGCTAAACAGCTCATTGCAAAAGACCCTAGCAACAAGGAATTCTACGAAAAAAATCTCAAAGACTATACTGAAAAACTAGACAAACTGGACAAGGAAGCCAAAGAGAAATTTAACAATATCCCTGCTGAGAAGAAACTCATCGTAACCAGCGAAGGATGCTTCAAATACTTCTCTAAGGCTTACGGAGTTCCAAGTGCCTACATCTGGGAAATCAACACAGAAGAAGAAGGAACACCGGAACAAATCAAGACCTTGGTTGAAAAACTTCGCCAAACAAAAGTTCCATCACTCTTTGTTGAATCAAGTGTCGATGACCGTCCAATGAAGACTGTTTCACAAGACACAAATATCCCAATCTACGCACAAATCTTTACTGACTCAATCGCTGAAGAAGGGAAAGAAGGCGACAGCTACTACAACATGATGAAATACAACCTTGACAAGATTGCTGAAGGTTTGTCAAAATAATACTCTTCGAAAATCAAATTCAAACTGTGTCAGCTTAGCCTTGCCGTACTCCAGTGCAGCCTGCAGCTAGCTTTCTAGTTTGCTCTTTGATTTTCATTGAGTATGAGCCTCTGAAAAACGTCGTTCTCACGGAATTGGCGTTTTTTTACACTTTCCGGTCAAATCATTGGAAAAATCTGACAATTCTCGGTAAAATGAAAGAAAAAAAGAATGGAGTAGTTTCATGACCACTTTTCTAGGAAATCCTGTAACCTTTACAGGTAAACAACTACAAGTCGGAGACAAGGCGCTCGACTTTTCCCTCACTACAACCGATCTCTCTAAAAAAAGTCTTGCCGACTTTGATGGGAAGAAAAAGGTCTTGAGTGTTGTCCCTTCTATCGATACTGGTATCTGCTCAACGCAAACACGTCGCTTCAACCAAGAACTTGCCAACTTTGATAATACCGTCGTTCTTACCGTTTCTATGGACCTACCATTTGCCCAAGGACGCTGGTGTGGGGCTGAAGGCCTTGACAATGCCATCATGCTTTCAGACTACTTTGACCATTCTTTCGGGCGCGATTATGCCCTCTTGATCAACGAATGGCATCTCCTTGCACGTGCCGTCTTTGTTCTCGACACTGATAATGTCATCCGTTACGTAGAATACGTTGATAACATCAACACGGAACCAGACTTTGAAGCTGCTATTGCTGCAGTGAAAGAACTGGACTAAAATCAAAGCCATTAGGGCAGAAGGCTAGAGAAATCTAGCTTTTTTTGATATACTAGATGGAGAGAAAAGACAAGAGGAAACGAATGACGCCAAATAAAGAAGACTATCTAAAATGTATTTATGAAATCGGTACGGAGATGCAGAAAATCACCAATAAAGAAATTGCTGCCCGTATGCAAGTCTCTCCACCTGCCGTAACAGAGATGATCAAACGCATGAAAAGTGAAAATCTCATCCTCAAGGATAAGGAGAACGGCTATCTATTAACAGATATTGGTCTCAAACTGGTCTCAGAACTCTATCGCAAACACCGGTTGATTGAAGTCTTTCTAGTTCACCATCTGGACTATACTAGCGATCAAATCCACGAGGAAGCTGAAGTTCTAGAGCACACTGTATCCGACCTCTTTGTAGAAAGACTGGATAAACTGCTGGGTTTCCCTAAAACCTGTCCCCACGGAGGAACCATCCCAGCCAAGGGAGAGCTCTTGGTCGAAATCAACAACCTACCACTAGCAGCCGTCCAGGAAGCTGGAACCTATCTCCTGACTCGTGTTCATGATAGCTTTGAACTACTTAAATATCTAGAAAAACACGCAATTCATATCGGTGACCAACTCCAAGTCAAGCAGTTTGATAGCTTTTCCAATAGCTTTACTCTGGTCAACAAAGGTGAAGACCTCCAAGTTAGCATTGATATCGCCAAACAACTCTATGTCGAAAAAATCAATTAATTTCTCAAGTACCCCAACCACCCCTGAAAATTTTATTTTCAGGGTTTTATTTCTATCATTTGATTTTACTTTCATTTAGTTGTAGAATATTTGTTAAAAAAGAAAGATAGTTTAACATATGAAAAAATCACTAAAAATTTTTGCGACATCCAAATGGTTTGACCTTTTCGGGGTTGCTTTGGTCGTTGGGATTGCGATTGCATCTGGTTACCTCAACTCACGTCTCGACAAATTTGTAGACTGGGGACCATGGACTGCACTTGTTCCCTTTGGATTGATTTCCGTAACCAACGTTGGGATTTCCATGTTGTCCACTCGTTTCACGGGAAAATTAAGCAAATGGGGAAATTACTTTGGCATTGTCAATACGATTTTGTCTGGTACCATTGATTATATCCTTGGAAATAAGGCGGCCATTATCACCTATCCTGTTACCTTTCTCATCTATACCTTTGCTATTAAGAAATGGGAAGCTTCGCAAGAAGGTAGACCCAACCAAATGAGCCAAAAACAGGTAACATTGGCAGCCATCATCATTTCAATCATCGCCTTCCTCTTTGCCTTTGTGACCAACTATATCGGCTATGGAGGAAAGATGAATCTCCTTGCCTACGTGACAACTATTGCCTTTGCACTGTCCCTCATTGCCAATGCTTTAAACGCATTGAAACTGACAACTCAGTGGGGATTTTGGTTGATTTACAATTTTGTGCAGCTGACAAAGGCTGGCATTCAAGGCAACTTCGCTAATATCGGTAAATACATCTTTTATATCCTCAATGCAATCGGAGCTTTATTTGTCTGGAATGACAAAGAAGATAGATAACAGAAGGAAACTCAAATAAAGAAAGCAAGACGACTTAATAGAATCTTCCTTCTACTATTTATTATCATTTTATACTCTTCGAAAATCTCTTCAAACCACGTCAGCTTCGCCTTGCCGTAGATATATGTAACTGACTATCTACAACCTCAAAGCAGTGCTTTGAGCAACCTGTGGCTAGCTTCCTAGTTTGCTTTTTGATTTTCATTGAGTATTAGTTGTAACTCTCATTGGTTTGGTGTAGAATAAAGCTAGATAAAAGAGGGAGGTCATCCTATGAAAAATCTCTTTAGAATCCATTTTGTAGCAATTGCAGTCATGGATTTGCTACTATTTGTATTTTTTACAACTAGACCCGAGATATCTTTGGACTGCCTCTTGCTCTCTGGTTTTATTTTCCTCCTTACTCAAGGACTCCTGCTATTTCGCTTGTTCAACCGACTCAAACATCAATTCGCTGAGATTTATCCTCAAATCAATAAAAAGATTCACTTCTACTATTTAGGGGTTCTCTCCATTGATTTTCTATTTTTTGTCCTTTTAGCCTTCGTTAGTTCTCATCGTTTTTCATCTCTTATGCCAATTGTCACTGCTTTCCATTCTACTTTTTATTATACGACGACTAACTACCTAAGAGAAAACTATCCTGACTTTTACGACAAACACATCTCTTTATGGGAGTGCCTCTAAGAAAAAGGAGGTTTTAGCATGAAAAAAATCATCTATATCAAAACCATTCAAGTCCTTGTCATCGATGGAATCATGCTGGCATTTTTGACATTTAAAGAGGGGCTTACTTGGGATTGGATTTTGATTTATAGCAGTTGGCTCATTTTCTTTCATCCTGTGCTACTGACTTATCTTTCTAACCAACTTTGTGACCACTTTAGTCAACTCTATTCCCAGATTAGACCGAGATTTTGGCGTTTTGCCTTACAAATCCTCCTATGGGATAGCCTGATGATTCTCTCCTTGATCTGTTTAAGTGGTGTCCCACTTTTCCTCAAGGGAATTCTCCTAATCCTAGGTCATCTGATTCCTTCCTATCGCATAAGCCAAAGCCTGAAACAAGATTCCCCCAAGGCCTATCAAGAACCGATTTCTTTTTGGAGTATTTTATGATTGATGAGAAAAACCAAGCCGGCTGGCTTGGTCTTTCTTATCTATTTTTAGTATCTAGGATAATGGTAACAGGTCCGTCATTGACCAGCTCAACCTGCATATCCGCTCCAAAAATACCTGTCTGAACGGGCACTTCTTGCGCTAGCTTTTGATTGAGAGCATCATAGAAATCTGATGCCCTATCAGGCTTGGCTGCACCTATAAAGGCTGGACGATTGCCCTTCTTAGTATCTGCAAAGAGGGTAAACTGAGAAATAGAAAGGATTTCCCCCTCAATATCCTTGACAGACAGGTTCATCTTGCCTTCTGCATCTGAAAAAATCCGCATATTGACAAGCTTTCGGACAGCATAGTCCAAATCTTCCTCTTGGTCCTCTGGGCCAACACCGACCAGTAATAAGAGCCCCTGATTGATTTTTCCATGAACCTGACCTTCGATACTCACTTGGGCTTTTTTAACCCGTTGGATAATGATTTTCATAATAGCCTTTCTAGTAACTGAGGGGAGAATTAGCCGTTGGTCCGTTTGACAGAGTAGACCTCAGGCACACTCTTAATCTTATCCACGACTGTAGTCAGTGTAGAGAGGTTGGAAATACCAAAGGAGACATGGATATTGGCAAATTTCATATCCTTGGTTGGTTGAGCATTAACGGTCGAGATATTCTTAGTTGTGTTGGAGAGAACTTGTAAAACATCGTTCAAAAGCCCTGTACGGTTGAGACCATAGATATCGATGTGGGCAGTGTATTCCTTGCTTGAGAATTGATCTTCCCATTCCACATCAAGGAGACGTTGCTCGTAGTTTTCTTGGGCACGTAGATTCATACAATCCACACGGTGAATAGCTACACCTCGTCCCTTGGTAATGTAGCCGACAATGTCGTCACCCGGAACTGGATTGCAACACTTAGCAATCCGCACTAAGAGACCTGAAGCACCTTCAATGACCACACCACCCTCATGCTTGACCTTGAGGGTTTCTTTGTTTTCGACCTTAACTTCGCCACCTTTGACAAGCTCTTCTGCTTCCGCCTTGGCCTTGGCGCGTTCTTCCTCACGACGTTCCTTTTCGGTCAAACGGTTAAAGATCGTAATAGCACCAATTTCTCCAAAACCAATAGCTGCATAGAGAGCCTCTTCTGTCTTGTAGCTGGTCTTTTGAAGAACCTCGTCCATATGACGCTTGTCCATAAACTTATTGGCTATATAGCCGTTTTCTTGGAACTGAGCCATCAACATTTCACGGCCCTTGTTAACGGATAATTCCTTGTCTTGATTTTTAAAGAACTGACGAATCTTGTTGCGCGCCTTGCTGGTCTTGACCATGTTGAGCCAGTCACGACTCGGACCAAAGGAGTTGGGATTGGTGATAATTTCAACCTGATCCCCTGTCTTGAGCTTGGTTGTCAGCGGAACCATACGGCCATTGACCTTGGCACCAGTTGCTTTTTCACCGACTTTGGTATGAATTTCATAGGCAAAATCAATCGGTCCTGAATCTTTCGGAAGGGAACGAACTGCACCATCAGGAGTAAAGACATAAATCTCCTCCGCCAGATAGTTTTCTTTAACAGAGTCCACAAATTCCTTGGCATCATCAGCCTGGTCTTGGAGCTCCATCATCTCCTTGATCCAGTTCATCCCAATAGCAGATTCCTTGCTGTTGACCTGCCCTTTAATGCCTTTCTTATAAGCCCAGTGAGCCGCAACCCCGTACTCAGCCACTTCGTGCATTTCCTTGGTCCGAATCTGGAATTCAATCGGTCCTTTTGGTCCATAGACGGTCGTATGGATAGACTGGTAACCGTTGGCCTTACGATTAGCGATATAGTCTTTGAAGCGGCCTGGCATAGGTTTCCAAAGCTCATGCACATAACCCAGCATAGCGTAAACATCACTCTGGGTATCTAAGATACAGCGGATGGCAATTAGGTCATAAATTTCCTCAAAGCGTTTCTTCTTATCCTGCATTTTGCGATAGATAGAGTAGATATGCTTGGGACGGCCATAGATTTTCCCTTTTAGATTGCGTTCGGAAGTGTACTCCTCTAACTTTGTCACAACTTCATCGACCAGAGCCTCACGCTCTCTGCGTTTTTCCTTCATCATGTGGGTGATCTTGTAAAACTCAGTTGGATTGAGATAACGGAAAGATAGATCTTCCAACTCCCACTTGACACTGGAAATCCCTAGACGATGAGCAAGTGGTGCGTAAATTTCCATGGTTTCTCTGGAGATACGTTCTTGCTTGTCCTTTCGAAGGTGTTTGAGAGTCCGCATATTGTGTAAACGGTCCGATAATTTAACCAAAATAACACGGATATCCTCAGACATGGCCATAAGCATCTTGCGGTGATTTTCAGCCAATTGTTCCTCGAGTGATTTGTACTCAACCTTACCAAGCTTGGTCACACCATCAACGATAATCCGAACATCATGACCGAACTCTCTCTCCAGATCATCCAGTGTCGCATCTGTGTCTTCAACAACGTCATGCAAAAAACCACAGGCAACGGTTACGGCATCCAGCTTGAGCTTAGCCAAAATTCCTGCTACCTGAATGGGATGGATAATATAGGGCTCACCTGATTTCCGAAACTGCCCACTATGACAATCAACTGCATAAATCAATGCTTTTTGTACAAAAGCAACGTCTTCCTTTGTTAAATATTCTTTCGTTAAAGCGACTACCTGATCGCCCGTCAAATTCACTTCTTTCGGCATCTATACTCTCCAATTCTTCCTACCATTTTATCACTTTTTTAAGAATATTAAAACTAGAAAAGCCTGTTTTCATGCCAATACCAATCATTAAAAAACACTGCCAGAGAAATCTAGCAGTGTTTTGACATTTCATTTGCTTAGTAGACTGTTCTTTCAGTTTCTACATCGAAGAAGTGTGCTTTGTTCAAGTCAAATCCAAGTTCAACTGTTGCACCTGTTTGCAAGTAGTCACGAGCATCCACTTTGGCAACAAATTCATCTTTACCAACTTGGCAGTAAAGGTGAGATTCTGAACCAAGCAATTCTGATACTGAGATAGTAGCTTTGACAACTGATTCTGGGAATGTTTCAAGGAAAGCAGGTTCTGCATTCACGTCCTCTGGACGAATACCGAAGATCAATTCTTTACCTTCATAGCCTTTTTCACGAAGAACTTTCAAAGCACCTTCTGGCACTTTCAAGCGGAAACCGTCAGAAACAATTTCATTGCCTTCTAATTTCACATTGATGAAGTTCATAGCTGGGCTTCCGATAAATCCTGCTACAAATTTGTTAACTGGGTTTTTGTAAACTTCTTGAGGAGTTCCGATTTGTTCAACACGTCCGATAGTACCTGTACCAGCAGGGTTCTTAGTTGCTGACATGATAACGATACGGTCTGCAAGAGTCATCGCTTCTGTTTGGTCGTGGGTTACGTAGATAGTTGTAGCTCCGATACGACGGTGAATCTTCGCAATTTCAGCACGCATAGATACACGAAGTTTGGCATCCAAGTTTGACAAAGGTTCGTCCATCAAGAATACTTTTGCATCACGGACAATGGCACGACCCATGGCAACACGTTGACGTTGACCACCTGAAAGGTCAGCTGGTTTACGATCCAAGAATTCTTTCAAACCAAGGATTGCTGCAGCTTCTTGCACACGCTTGTCGATGTCTTCTTTGCTGTACTTACGCAATTTCAAACCGAAAGCCATGTTGTCATACACAGTCATGTGTGGGTAAAGAGCGTAGTTTTGGAATACCATGGCGATGTCACGGTCTTTTGGAGCTACGTCATTGACAACCACGCCATCGATAGATGCAGTACCTTCTGTGATATCTTCAAGACCAGCAATCATACGAAGAGTTGTTGATTTACCACATCCTGAAGGACCTACAAAAACGATAAATTCTTTATCTTTGATGTCCAAGTTGAAGTCTTCAACTGAATAGTGTTCGCTGTTTGGATATCTTTTGTAAATGTTTTTAAGATTTAATTCTACCATCGAGGTGAACTCCTTTTGCCTTTTGATAGTCTTATTATAAATGAAAACGCTTTACATTTCTATGGCAAGGTGACCAAAAAAATAAAAAAGTTCTGTGCAACTTGCACAAAACTTTAGAGAATATCTGGTAAAATCAACTGATAGCACAAGGTGAGATCCGTCAACTCCTTCAACTGAAGCCCTGTTAATTCTTCCCATTTATCAATCTTGTATTGAAGAGAATTGCGATGCAGGTAGAGTTGCTGGGCAGTTTTAGTTAAGACAGCACTGTTTTCCCAAAGAGAAAGGATAATTTCCTGAATCTGATCCTGATCCATAATCATCTGATGCAGGCATTCTTTAATGACTCTCAGGTCCACTAGTCTTTCTCCCATACTCCAAAGATAGAGTTGTGAAAAGGTGTGAACACCTTGGTGACCCTGACGCCACCAAGCCTTAAACAAGTCCCGCTCTGCTTTGATCAAGTCTGATAGGGTTTGAGGGCCTGCCTGAGACCAAACCTGCCCCAACATGATAGATAGACGAAGACCAAAGTCATACTCTACTGCCTCAATCGTATCGGATAAGATCGAGCGGACAGAGCTGTACTTATCTTGTTGAAGAACAAATACATAATCCTGAGCACCGACCTGTAGCACTGTTTGGCAGTTGGGAAAAAGAGTCCGCATCATGTCTAGCCAAGAAGCTAGATTTTCCTGTTGGAAATAGGAAAGATGGCAATAAACCAGCTGAATTTTTTTAAATGTTTGCGGTGCCTGCCCCTTACCCTCAATCAGATAGGGATACCAAGGATTGAGTGAACGAGCCTGCTCCTGCTGGGTCAAAAGGGCAACCAACTGCTTTTCACGCTCGCTGAGCCCAGTTTCCTCCAGTAAAATCCACTGTTGAGAAGCTAAAGGGAGAGTGAGATAGCCTGGTTTCTCTACTGGCTGATCTGAAATCTGAGCTTCAGGAAACCAGTCTTGTAATTCCTTTGCAATCATATCCTAGCCCTCCACTTTTTGGATGCACCAAGAAATTATGGTCTCTAGACGCTCCAGATTTTCAGTCAGATGGAGATAGCCCATGACCGCCTCAAATCCCGTGGACATACGATAAGTCACGACATCTGCATTTTTAGCCTTTGTGTGACTATTGGTATTGCGACCACGTTTGTAGATTTCTTCTTCTTTTTCCGTCAGGACTTGCTCGTCCAACATGAGGGAAAGCAAGCGCGCCTGAGCCTTGGCAGATACATACTTAGTCGCCTCTTGGTGGAGTTTATTGGGCTTGGTCATGCCTTTAAGGATGAGATGGCGACGGATATACATGGAGTAAACTGCATCTCCCTCAAAAGCTAGCGCAATCCCATTAATGAGATTGACATCAATCACGAGTCCACCTCACTCCATCCTTGGTGTCAAGGAGCTTAATTCCTTGAGCCGCCAATTGGTCACGGATTTGGTCTGCTGTTGCAAAGTCACGATTAGCACGCGCTTCTTGGCGTTTTTGGATCAAGGCCTCGATATCTGCATCCAAAACTTCCTCGATAAAGACAATTCCAAAGACTTCCAACATAGCCGCAAGAGCTTCCTTAACACTTGCATCATAGTTGCCAGAATTGATCCATTTGGCCATCTCAAAGACAACTGTGATACCGTTGGCAGAGTTGAAATCCTCATCCATAGTGGCAACAAACTTATCTTTAAAAGCCTGCAACTCTTGAGTATCTACAGTCCCAGAAAATGGTTGCTCGTAAGTGTTCTTCAGATATTTGAGATTGGTCTCTGCATCCCGCACTGCCTTTTCAGTAAAGTTGATTGGTTTACGGTAATGCTGAGTCGCAAAGAAGAATCGAAGCACTTGACCATCAATGGTTTTGAGGGCATCATGGACGGTGATAAAGTTGCCCAAGGACTTAGACATCTTGACATTATCAATGTTAACAAAGCCATTATGCATCCAGTAGTTGGCAAAAGTCTTACCTGTTTTTGCTTCTGACTGGGCAATTTCATTGGTATGGTGCGGAAACTCCAGATCAGCTCCCCCACCGTGAATATCAATGGTATCGCCCAAAATCTCTGTTGACATGACTGAACACTCGATATGCCAACCCGGACGACCAGATCCCCAAGGACTGTCCCAAGAAATCTCGCCTAGTTTTGCAGCTTTCCAAAGAGCAAAGTCTACAGGATTTTCCTTACGAGCCGTTTCTTCATCTGTTCGACCTGAAGCACCCAGCTCCAAATCTTCCAAGGTTTTATTGGCCAACTTAGCATAGTTGTGAGATTTTTCCACGCGGAAGTAAACATCTCCTTGACTCTCGTAAGCATAATCTTTTTCAATCAAGTCTTCCACAAAACGAATGATGTCAGCCATAAACTCTACTACACGCGGATGGCGAGTCGCAGGTTTCACACCTAAGGCTGTCACATCCTCACGAAAGGCAGCGATGTACTTATCCGCAACCTCCTGAGGCGTGATGCCTTCTTCCCTGGCACGGTTAATAATCTTATCATCCACATCCGTGAAATTTGAAATATAGGCAACTTCGTAGCCACGGTATTCAAAGTAGCGACGAATGGTATCAAAGGCTACCGTTGAACGAGCATTCCCCACGTGGATATAGTTGTAGACGGTTGGCCCACAGACATACATCTTAACCTTACCGTCCTCGATTGGGACAAATTCTCGCAAATCACGAGACATGGTGTCATAGATTTTAATCATAAAATACTCCTATATCCTACTATCTATAAAAATTTCAGCAATAAATCAAAAAGAGTAGCAGCCGCACTTGCAACTTCAATAGTTCTTAAAATTGGTTCATACTTTTCTACGAAATATTCCAATTTTTGTTTATCTTGCGGAGAAGTAATGATACTATCAATTTCGCTATCATTAATACCATGTCGAATCAATTCTGTTTTGTATTCATTCAACACTGAAATAATTTCATTATAGTAATTGCTATATCTGTTATCTTGATAGTTATTACCAGCATAGTTATTTTGAACGGGAGCATTATGGACTATACTGGTTGAATAGTTATTATATTCCTCTCTAGGTTTAATCGTAAAAACGATATAAAAAGGGGCGAATAATTCTTTGCTATCTTTCTTATATTCTAGGTCTATTCTATCTAATATAACATACTCCAGTTTTGGATCTGCTTCATTTGTTCTCGGATCAATTGCAAAAACACTTTGACCAGGAAAAAAATTATCAAGAATATAATCGTACTTTCGTGGTTGATACTTTGTGTACTCAAACAATAAGCACAATTTCCCATCAATTTCTTCTTTTTGACCTATAATATCGCTATAATCTGCCTCCATGTCCATTTTCATTTCTTTTTGTTTAGAGTAAAAGTAAAAACAGATAAATGAAAAGAAAACTAAAATAATAAAAAAAATATCCATTCCGACCACTTCCCTTACTTATATATAACTGTTCTCTACAAACCAGACGATCTGTGACTGGCTTCTCTAGCCTGCTCTAGTTTATTGACGTAGTACTCTCGTTTTTCTTCGACTTCGTGGATCGTTGGTTCATCCTTCTGTCCATGAACGCGAACAATCTTAGCTGGAATACCGACAACTGTCACATCACTAGGTACGTCTGCCACGACTACTGCAGCAGCACCGACTTTGGCATTTTCACCGATTTCTACCGGTCCGATGACTTGGGCATGGGCTGATATGAGAGCTCCTTTACGCACAGTCGGATGGCGTTTGCCAACATCCTTCCCTGTTCCACCAAGAGTCACTCCGTGATAGAGAAGAACGCCTTTTTCAACAATCGCCGTCTCTCCAATCACCAGACCTGAGCCATGGTCAATAAAAACACCTGAGTCAATCTGGGCACCCGGATGAATCTCGATTTGGGTCCAAAAACGCCAAAACTGACTGTGCATACGAGCCAAGAGTTTAAAGCCGTGCTTCCAGAGAAAATGCGAGAGACGGTGAGCCGCTAAGGCCTTGACACCTGGATAAGTCAGCAAAACTTCCAAACTGTTGCGTGCCGCTGGATCATTTTCTTTTACAATATCAATGGTTTCGCGCCACCATCCCATACATTTCTCCTTTTCTTATTCTGAATCTTTTGGTGTTTCTGTAACTTCTTTCTTAGGTTTGTGGTCCTTGTGATGACGTGGACGGTGAGGTCGCTCAGACTTTTCGCCTTTTTCATCATGCTCAGGTTTTGGCGGACGAGGAAGAAGTGCCTTCATAGAGGCATCGATACGGCCTTTTTCATCAATCTTGATAACTTTAACATCAACTTCATCACCGATAGCTACCAAATCCTCGACACGGTTGGTACGAGTCCAAGCCATTTCAGAAATGTGCACAAGTGCATCTGTCTTATCAAAGAGGTTGACAAAGGCACCAAATTTCTCGATACGAACAACCTTAGCATGGTAAACTTCATCCACTTTAGCTTCACGGACCAAGCCAGCGATGATTTCTTTGGTTCGGTTAATGGCATCTTGGTCGCTAGAGTAGATGGACACATTACCTTCTTCGTCAATATCGATTTTAACGCCTGTTTCAGCGATAATCTTGTCGATTGTTTCTCCACCTTTACCGATGACAATCTTAATTTTGTCCACATCAATCTTGATGGTATCAATTTTCGGAGCAGTTGGAGCCAATTCTGGACGAACTTCTGGAATAGTTGCTTCAATCACATCAAGGATTTCAAAACGCGCTTTCTTGGCTTGAGCAAGGGCCTCAGTCAAGATTTCTGCAGTAATCCCTTGGATCTTGATATCCATTTGAAGAGCTGTAATCCCGTCACGAGTACCAGCAACCTTAAAGTCCATATCTCCAAAGTGGTCTTCCAAACCTTGGATATCTGTCAATACTGTGTAGTTATTTCCATCTGAGATGAGACCCATGGCAATACCAGCTACTGGCGCCTTGATTGGCACACCACCAGCCATAAGGGCAAGCGTTCCCGCACAGATAGAGGCTTGAGAAGATGAACCGTTTGATTCCAAGACCTCTGCTACCAAGCGGATCGCATATGGGAATTCTTCCAAACTTGGCAAGACTTGAGCAAGAGCACGTTCACCGAGAGCCCCATGACCAATTTCACGACGACCAGGCGCACCGTAACGACCAGTTTCCCCTACAGAGTATTGAGGGAAGTTATAGTGGTGCATAAAGCGTTTCTTGTACTCTGGATCCAAACCATCAATGATTTGAGTTTCACCCATTGGAGCCAAGGTCAAGACTGAAAGAGCTTGCGTTTGTCCACGAGTGAAAAGGCCAGAACCATGTACACGAGGAAGATAGTCGACCTGCGCATCTAAAGGACGGATTTCATCGACCTTACGACCATCAGGACGTACCTTATCTTCTGTAATCAAACGGCGCACTTCAGCGTGTTCCATTTGTTCCAAGATTTCAGCCACATCACGCATGATACGGTCAAATTCTTCGTGGTCTGCATATTTTTCTTCGTAAACAGCAGTCACTTGGTCTTTAACTGCTTGAGTTGCAGCTTCACGAGCCAATTTTTCTTCTACTTGAACCGCTTTTTGAAGGTCGCTGTTATAGGCTGCGATGATTTCAGCTTGCAAGTCAGCATCCACATGAAGCAATTCCACTTCTGCTTTTTCCTTACCGACCGCAACAACGATTTCTTCTTGGAAGGCAATCAATTCTTTGACTGCTTCGTGCCCTTTCAGAAGGGCTTCCAACATGATTTCTTCTGACAATTCTTTGGCACCAGACTCAACCATGTTGATAGCGTGTTTGGTACCAGCTACAGTCAATTCAAGAAGCGAACGTTCTGCTTGTTCTTGACTTGGGTTGATGATAATTTGGCCATCAACATAACCTACTTGTACCCCAGCAATTGGTCCGTCAAATGGAATGTCTGAGATAGAAAGTGCCAAGGATGAACCAAACATAGCTGCCATTGGTGCAGAGGCATTTTCATCGTAAGAAAGCACGGTGTTGATCACTTGTACTTCATTACGGAAACCTTCCGCAAACATAGGACGGATTGGACGGTCAATCAAACGCGCTGTCAAAGTCGCATCTGTTGAAGGGCGTCCTTCACGTTTCATAAAGCCGCCAGGAAACTTCCCAGCCGCATACATTTTTTCTTCATAGTTGACTTGAAGAGGGAAGAAATCCCCAGTTGCCATTTTCTTAGACATAACTGCCGCAGTCAAGACAGTTGACTCACCGTAACGCACAACAACTGCGCCATTTGCTTGCTTAGCAACCTGGCCAGTCTCTACGATCAACTCACGACCCGCAAAAGTCGTTTGAAACACTTGTTTTGTCATTTTAATCCCCTTTGGATTGATGAAATTATACGCCTTGCCTACAAAGATCAAGATACTAAGGTCGCAAAAAGCAAAGTAAAAATAGGAAACTGGCGAAGTCTTCGATGAAGACAAGACAGTTTATCTTTTTTACACAGCTTTTCGGCCGGGTTCAATTACTCATGATAGCATAAATTGACGCAGTGTGCGATGCACACCAGGAAATCTATCTTTTTCACTAGGGATTTAGCCCGTGTTCAACTATCTAAATACTTTGAAAAGTTTAAAAATATTATTCTTTAGCATTTATACCTTTTATAGCAGATTTGAATAGCTAGGAATCTGTTTATACCCTCATCTTTGTATCAAGTACGTACAGAGTCTATTTTATCATATTTTTCTTAAAAAGTGCGGGCTTTTCTATTAAAAAGGAACCATTCCCCTCACCTGAGAAGAATGGTTTGCTTTTTATTATCCTAAAGACTGATGGTTAAACAAGGCATGGGTTGCTTGGTGGATGTATTTTGCTGTTTCAGCATTGTTCATGGTGTAGAGATGCACACCTGCGACATCCTGGGTTACCAAGTCCACGATTTGGTCCACTGCATAGGCAAGCCCTGCTGCTCTGAGCGACTCAGGGTCATGCTCATACTTGTCTAAGATGGCTTTGAATTTGCGTGGAAGGTGGATATTCTCACAAGTCTTCAAGAGACGAAGCGCTTGGTTACGGTTAAGAATGGGCATGATTCCCGCATGAATAGGAACATCAATCCCTGCCAAGGTACACTTGTCTTGGAAATCGTAGAAACGCTCATTGTCAAAGAAAAGTTGCGTTACAAGGCTGGAACAGCCTGCATCCACTTTCTTCTTGAGATTTTGAATATCTGAGATTTGGTTTGGCGAGTCAGGATGCCCCTCTGGGTAGCAAGCGCCAATAATATCAAAGTGAGGAGCTTGTTCCTTGATGAACTCGATCAAATCCGTTGCGTAGCGGAAATCCTTTTGTGGTTCCACATCAGGGATAATATCCCCACGCAGGGCCAAGATTTTCTGTACACCAACCTTATCCAAGTCTGCAATGGTTTCAGCAACTTTGTCCTTGGTCAGATAGATAGCTGGCAAGTGGGCAATGGTTGGAATCGCCAAGTCATTCTGGATAAAGTCAGCCAAACGAACCGTTGTTTCCTTGATATTAAATTTATTATTGCTGGCAGTCACACTGATAAAGTGAGGTGTCAGCTCCCGCATATCCTGCAAGGCTGAAATAATTTTATCATTACCCACTGCTGGGTTTGGAGGGAACACTTCAAATGAAAGTGACGGTGTTTGGCGTGACATAGTCATTATCCTTTTCTTTTTGATTTCATGATTGCTGAGCCAGCTTGGGCCAAGCAGTTCCTTGATCAAACAGTGTCAAGCGAGAAATATTATCTTACAATTTCTCACGCGCAGCTTTTGCTGCTTCGACAAGGCGGATCAAGCTTTCTTTTGTTTCTGGAATACCGCGTGTTTTCAAACCACAGTCAGGGTTGATCCAAACTTTCTTGCTTGGTACTTTGGCAAGAATAGCATCGATTGTGTGGTCGATTTCGCCTTCATTTGGCACACGAGGTGAGTGGATATCGTAAACCCCAGGTCCCACTTCTGTTTGGAAGTTTTTCGCTTTGAGTTCGTCCAAGATTTCAAGGTTTGAACGGCTTGCTTCAAAGGAAATAACGTCCGCATCCATGTTGTCGATAGCTGGGATGATATCTGTAAATTCTGAGTAACACATATGTGTGTGGATTTGCGTATATGGCGCTACTGTTGAGTGTACCAAGCGGAAGGCAGGGATTGCCCAGTCAAGGTAGTCTTCGTACCAGTCGCTACGACGGAGTGGCAATTTCTCACGAAGAGCAGCCTCGTCGATTTGAATGATTTTCACACCAGCAGCTTCAAGGTCAAGAACTTCATCCTTGATCGCAAGAGCGATTTGAAGAGTTGAGTCCTTGATAGAGATGTCTTCACGTGGGAATGACCAGTTGAGGATGGTAACTGGTCCGGTCAACATACCTTTAACAGGTTTGTCAGTACGGCTTTGTGCGTAGCTAGACCATTTGACAGTGATTGGGTTGAGACGAGTGACATCACCCCAGATGATTGGTGGTTTCACCCCACGCATACCGTATGATTGCACCCAACCATTCTTAGAGAAGAGGTAACCTGACAAGTTTTGACCGAAGTACTCAACCATGTCGTTACGCTCGAACTCACCGTGTACAAGCACGTCAAATCCAACTTCTTCTTGCCATTTGATCCATTCATCGATGGTTTCAGCAAGGAAGGCATCGTATTCTTCTTGTGACAATTCGCCCTTACGGTAAGCCAAACGTTTGGCACGGACTTCCTTAGTTTGAGGGAATGAACCGATGGTTGTTGTTGGAAGAGCTGGAAGTTTGAAAGCTTCTTCTTGGATGGCTTCACGTTCTGCAAAGGCTGGCAAACGAGTGTAGTCAGCGTCTGTCAATCCAGCGATACGCGCACGAAGTTCTGCATTTTCACCCACACGTTCAGTCGCAAAGAGTTCTTTGTTTGCTGCAAGAGCTTCTGCACCTTGACCATTGCGGATAGCATCCAAGTCACGAAGTTCTTCCAATTTTTCAACTGCAAAGGCAAAGTGGTTCAAGATTGCTGGTTCAAATTCCTCGTTAGCAGTTGTAAATGGCACATGAAGAAGTGAGCATGAGCTTGTCAATACGATATTTTCAGCTGGGATTTGCTCAAGAACAGCCAAGCTCTTTTCGTAGTTGTTACGCCAGATATTTTTACCATTGACGATACCTGCATAGAGAGTTTTGTCAGCTGGGAAACCACCTTTAACGAGGTCAAGAGTTTTCTTACCTTCAACGAAGTCCAAACCAATCGCATCTACTGGCAAGTTCACAAGGTCAGCGTAAACGTCACGAACATCACCGAAGTAAGTTTGAAGCAAGACTTCAAGACCTTTTTTATCAGCCAAGAGTTTGTTGTAGAGGTTCAAGAAGAGAGCTTTTTCTTCTGCTGTCAAGTCTTTGACAAGAGCCGCTTCGTCGAGTTGGATGCGAGTCGCACCAAGCTCCGCCAATTTAGCAAAAACTTCTTGGTAAGCAACTACTAAGCTATCTACGAAGTCTTCTGCTTTCACGCCTTCTTCAAAGTCTGACAATTGAAGGAAAGTGAATGGACCTACAAGAACAGGACGAGTGTTCAATCCAAGTTCTTTCGCTTCTTGGAACTCATCAAAGATCTTGCGACCAGCCAATTTAACTTGAGTGTCTTTTTCAAATTTAGGAACGATGTAGTGGTAGTTGGTGTTGAACCATTTCTTCATCGGAAGGGCACGCACGTCTCCTTTTTCTCCTTGGTAACCACGTCCCAAAGCAAAATAGCGCTCAAGGTCAGACAAGTCCAAGTTTTGAACGGAAGCAGGTACCACGTTGAAGAGGAAAGCTGCATCAAGGAAGTTGTCATAGTGAGAAAAGTCATTTGATGGAATTTCAGTGATGCCTTTTTCTTTGACAATGTTCCAGTGTTTAGCACGCAATTCTTTAGCCGCAGCCAAGAGTTCTTCTTCTGAGATTTCTTTTCTAAAGTATTTTTCAGTTGTAAATTTTAATTCGCGGAATTCGCCCAAACGAGGGAAACCGATGATCGTAGTTGACATGATGTGTCCTCCAAAATTTGTTGTTGAAACTATCTTAACAGAAAAGAAACTGTCTGTATAATTGTAAATAATTAGGCTTTGATATAGTTTGAAACTATATCACACTTTTGATCAAAAGAAAAAGACTTGAGACCAGTGTCTCAAATCCGTTGTATAGCTTGTTTTGTAGCTGTATTTTAGTTGGAATGCTCAAACGAGCTATTGACGATTCTCATCAGTAACTATGGCTTGTTATTAGAAAAGACTATAGGTTGGTTTTCTTTTGTAATTCTGATATTTCCCTGAAAAAGTGAGGACGGGAGGTAAAATTCCCCTGTGGATGATTTTAGAAATCCAAGTAATCTCATCTCTATCAACTTTTTTCCTGTTCAAGTGGGACGACTGCTAGTGTCTTTCCTAAACTGGCTAAGACTTTCAAGACCGTATCCAACTGAGGACTGGTCTTTCCTATCTCCATCCTAGCTATAACAGGCTGGCTTACTCCACTGAGTTCCTCTAGCTTTTTCTGACTGATACCTTGCTCATGTCTAGCCTCAATCAACTCACTCATAATAGCCACTCGCATATCACTTTCAAGAATTTCTCCCTTGCTAAAGAGTTCTGTTCGGACATCCTTCCAATTACTTCCAATGGCACTATTCTTCATCACTTAACCCTCTTTCTTTTATGTCCTTCAGTTCACGCTTGGCTTTTTCAATCTCTCTTCTAGGAGTTTTCTGAGTCTTTTTGACAAAATGATGTAAGAGAACAAAACTTCCATCAAGCCATGCTACAAATAAAATCCTATCCCTCAGAGGTCTTAGTTTCCAAATTTCATCTTCCAAATGTTTGATATAGGGTTCACCAGCTCTAGTCCCATGCTGACTAAGCAACTCGATATAGTCATTTAGTTTATTGAGTTTGATGCGACTGTCCTTACTCTTCTTTCTAGCCAATTCTCTCATATAATCTAAGACTGGCTCATTTCCATTTTTGTCCTTATAGAAGTAAATTGTATGCACCAAGCAACCTCTTTTCAATCATAACCACCCGTCTAACGGGTGGTTTGCACCAGGGCTATAAGCCCAAATTACCAGCCAGCGCCTAAAGACGCT
>CAJNCV010000008.1 GCA_905221385.1 bacterium | reverse complement strand
CCCCTTGACCAACGGACCTTGAGCTTTTCAACTCTTTCTATTATACCTACTTTTCCTCCTTTGTCAAGAACTTTTTTCCTCTTTATCGAAATTCTGAAAAAATAAGGGAAAAGAGCCAGTAAAACTGACTCCTTCTATTTATCTTGCCAATTAGTCGCACGTTCCTCTCCCCACCAGTATGGGACCAACTCGGCAACTTTGATTGTTTTTCTTGTTTTGTAGTCCATCATGAACTCTGCTTCTTTATTTTCAGCATTCAATTCTAAGAGAAATTCTCTGCATGCGCCACAGGGCATACCTGATTCTTCGCCGTAGGGAGGTTTATCTCGAAAGGCGAGGATTTTCTTAACTTTAGTTTGTCCTGAAAATTGATACATATTGAAGAGAGCCACTCGTTCTGCACAAAGATGAAAAACGCCACAAGTGCCCTCCATACAGAATCCTGTGAAGATTTGACCATCTTCTGCTTCTATCGCAGCAACAACATGGTTAGCATAAACAAAGTCAGAAACTTCACGGGGATTGAATAGGATTCGTGCTTCTTCATACATCTTTTCCCCATGTATCCATTGGAAGTCCTTTTTACTTAGAAATCTCTTTGAGCATGTTATCGATATGCTGGATAGATTTTTCACGACCTAATAGGTAAATCGTATCTGGAAGTTCTGGTCCATGCATTTCACCTGATACAGCAATACGAATCGGCATGAAGAGGTTTTTTCCTTTAATGCCTGTTTCTTTTTGGACTGCTTTGATTTGCGGGAAGATGTTTTCTGTCACAAATTCCTCATCTGTCATTGCTTCTAGTTTCGCTTTGAAGGCTTCTAGAACAACCGGAACGGTTTCTCCTGCCATGACCTCGCGCTCAGCGTCTGTCAACTCTGGGAAATCTGAGAAGAAAAGGTCTGTCAGTGGAACGATTTCGTCTACCGACTTCATTTGTGGCTTGTAGAGTTCTACCATTTTTTCAGACTTATCAGTTAAACGTCCTGCTTCTTCTAAGTATGGTTTGGCCATTTCAAAGATAGTAGCTAGATCAGCTCTCTTGATGTAGTCGTTGCTCATCCAGTCTAGTTTCTTCTGGTCGAAGGCTGCTGGAGACTTGCTGAGGCGGTTTTCGTCAAAGAGTTTAATCAATTCCTCACGTGAGAAAATTTCATCTTCACCACCTGGGTTCCAACCAAGAAGGGCGATAAAGTTAAAGACTGCTTCTGGCAAATAGCCTTTCTTACGGTAATCTTCGATAAATTGAAGGGTATTGGTATCGCGTTTAGACAATTTTTTACCCGTTTCAGAGTTGATGATCAAAGTCATGTGACCGAACTCTGGAGCTTCCCAACCAAGAGCCTCATAGACCATGAGTTGTTTTGGTGTGTTGGCAATGTGGTCATCTCCACGGATAACATGAGAAATCTGCATATCGTGATCATCAATAACAACGGCAAAGTTGTAAGTTGGGTAACCATCTTTCTTTTGAATCACCCAGTCACCGCCGATATTGCCACCTTCAAACTCGATATCACCTTTGACCATATCGTGCCATTTGTAGATACCAGACTCATTGACAGCCAAACGAACAGTTGGGATGATACCAGCTGCTTCACGTTCTGCGATGTAAGCTGCTTTTTCTTCTTCGCTCATGCCAAGATATTCATTGATGTAACGTGGTGTTTCGCCAGCTGCTTCTTGGCGTTCGCGCTCAGCTGCCAACTCTTCTTCTGTAACGTAAGATTTGTAGGCTTTTCCTTCGGCTAGCAATTGGTCGATGTATTTTTGATAGAGTTCCAAACGCTCTGATTGGCGATAGTTTTCATGAGTTTCTGGGCTTTCATCCCAATCCATTCCCAACCAACGAAGATTTTCAAGCTGTGAGCGTTCTCCATCCTCAACATGGCGTTTACGGTCAGTATCTTCGATACGGATGATAAAAGTTCCACCATGATGGCGTGCGTAAAGGTAGTTAAACAATGCTGTACGGGCATTTCCGATGTGTAGGAGTCCTGTTGGACTTGGTGCGTAGCGTACGCGGATATCTTTTGACATAGTTCCTCCTATAAAGTCTCTAGGCGTCTGCCTTTTTGCTTTCTATATTATATCACAAGTCTCGCCTGAGTCCAATGTCTACGAATAAAGAGAGTAAAAAGAGTGGGCAAGCCACTCTTTTCTTCTATTATAAACGTGCGTTAAGCTCTTTGCTCAATTCTTCAAATCCTGGTTTTCCAAGAAGGGCAAACATGTTGCGTTTGTAGGCTTCAACACCTGGTTGGTCAAATGGGTTGATGGCATTCAAGTAACCTGAAAGGGCGATGGCCAATTCGAAGAAGTAGATAGTGTAGCCAAGAGTGAAGGCATCTTGCTCAGGAAGAGTCACGTACATGTTTGGTACATCACCGTCAGTGTGGGCAAGAAGAACACCGTCAGTCGCTTTTTTATTTACAAAGTCAACGTCTTTTCCTTGAAGGTAACCAAGTCCGTCAAGGTCTTCTTCCAAAGTAGGAATGATCACATTCTTGCGCGGTTTGTCAACACGGACAACTGTTTCAAACATGATACGAGTTCCTTCTTGGATGAATTGACCCAATGAGTGCAAGTCAGTTGAGAAGTTTGCTGAAGTTGGGTAGAGCCCTTTTTGGTCTTTCCCTTCTGATTCACCAGCCAATTGTTTCCACCATTCTGAGAAGTATTGAAGTGATGGCTCGTAGTTTACCAAGATTTCAGTAGCGTAGCCTTTGCGGTAAAGGATGTTACGAACGGCTGCATATTGGTAAGCTTCGTTTTCTGAAAGTTTATCTGAAGTGTAGTCTTTACGAGCTGCGTTAGCACCTTCCATGAGAGCTTTGATGTCTGCACCTGATGCTGCGATTGGAAGCAATCCAACTGCTGTCAATACTGAGAAGCGTCCACCGATGTCATCTGGAACCACAAATGTTTCCCAACCGTTGGCATCTGCTTCAACCTTAACAGCACCTTTTTGACGGTCAGTGGTTGCATAGATACGTTTGTTAGCTTCTTCTTGACCGTATTTCTTAACCAAGAGTTCTTTGAAGACACGGAAAGCGATCGCTGGTTCTGTTGTTGTCCCTGATTTAGAAATCACGTTTACTGAGAAGTCTTTGTCAGCTACGTACTCTACCAAGTCGGCAAGGTAAGTAGATGAAATTGAGTTTCCAGCGTAAAGGATTTGTGGAGCTTTGCGTTCTTCTTTTGTTTGCAAGTTAGCAAAGTGGTGGTTCAAGAAGTCGATAGCTGCTTTAGCACCAAGGTAAGATCCACCGATACCGATTACAACCAAGACATCGCTATCTGACTTGATTTGCTCAGCAGCTTTCAAGATGCGGTCGAATTCTTCGCGGTCGTAGTTTTCAGGAAGGTCCAACCAACCCAAAAAGTCGCTACCAGCACCAGTTCCTTTACGAATCAATTCGTCTGCAGCTGTTACTTGTGCTTGCATGTATTCCACTTCATGTGGGGCAACAAATTTGTCCAAAACTTTTGAATAGTCAAATTTAATATGTGACATGATAATCCTCCAATATTTCTTCTTTTCTATCATAACGCTTACCTTCGATTTTTTCAAGTTTTTTTATTGAATTTGCCTAATTTTTATCAGAATTCAAACGTTTGCGTAAATTTGTTAAAATATAAAAAATCTGAAAGAACGAATAAAAACGGCTAGAGACTCTAACCGTTACAATTCATTTAATAAATACTCAAATAGTTCTAAATTGCCGTCTTCTTCATTGACCAGAAACTCTGGATGCCACTGCAAACCGATGATACGGTGCTCGTCGATAGACTCAATCGCTTCGATGGTTTGGTCTCTTGGATCAATAGCAGTTACACGGAAATTAGGTGCCAAATCTTTAATGCTCTGACGATGGACGGAGTTGACCTGACTTTCTTTCCCAAATAGCTTAGCCACCACGCTTCCTTCCACTGTCTCAATAGAATGAGATGTCCCAAAAGGCAAGCCTTGCCAGTGACCTTCAATTTCTTGGTGGAGGGTGCCGCCAAAAGCAACATTGACCAGCTGGACACCACGACAGATTGCTAAAATGGGCTTATTCTGATGGAGTGCTTCTCTCAAGAGTGCCAATTCAAATTCATCACGAGCAAGGTTGTAATCATCGCTCTCGATGGTTTTTTTCTCTCCATAAAATTGGGGATGGACGTTTTGCCCACCTGTCAAGATGAGTTTGTCAATCATTTCTACATAATCGCGAACAATGGACTCATCCCCTACAGGAATTACTAAAGGAAGACCACCGACTTGACGAATGCTCTCTGCAAATTTACAGGATACAGATGAGTGAATGTTTTTCCCTTCTGCATCTACAGGACATAGGTTTGCAGCAACTCCTACAACCGTTCTAGCCATGATGTGTCTCCTTTCGATTTTCTTGCGACAGTCTTATCTTATCACTCCAACCCTTTCCTGTCTAATATGTTTTTTTAAAGACCGTGATAAGTATTTTTTATGGACAAGAAAAAGCTGCCCACGAGGACAACTTTCTTTTTTATTCGAAGACAAATTGATTGTGATACAGTTCCGAGTAGAAGCCGCCGAGCTTGAGCAACTCGTGATGATTTCCACGTTCAATGACCTCTCCATCTTTGAGGACAATAATCTGATCAGCATTGAGGATGGTCTTGAGACGATGGGCAATGACAAAACTGGTTCGTCCTGCTACTACTGCCTCCATAGCATGCTGGATTTTGCTTTCTGTTACGGTGTCGACATTGGAAGTCGCTTCATCTAAGATTAGGACTTGAGGATCTGTCATCAAGGTCCGAGCTATGGAAATCAATTGTTTCTGACCAGTTGAGAAGATGTTTTGCTCATCATCAATAAGGGTATCATACTTATCAGGCAAGCTTTCGATATAGTCATGAATATGAGTTGCCTTGGCAGCTGCTTCGACCATTTCCTGACTGGCATCTGGCACACCAAAGCGGATATTGTCTCGGATCGTTCCACTAAACAAGACCGAATCCTGCAAGACAATCCCGACCTTGCTCCGCAGACTGTCCAAGTCGTAGTCACGGATGTCTTTCCCATCAAAGGAAATGCTACCTGCATCCACATCGTAGAAGCGATTGATGAGGTTCATAATGGTCGTCTTCCCTGAACCAGTCGGGCCTACAACTGCTATCATCTGCCCCTTAGGAGCTGAAATGCTAACATCTTTTAAAATCGGCTTGTCTGGCACATAAGAGAAATCAATATGACTGATTTCAACACCTTCTCGCAATTCCGTAAAGGCAGGTGCATTTTGCGGACGAATCTCTTCTTCTGCATCGAACATTTCTTGGATACGATCCGCCCCAGTAAAGGCTAACTGGAGGCTCCCCCAACTCGCAGCCACCTGGATAATTGGCTGGTAGTACTGCTGAGAAAATTGGGTAAACATGACAATCAAACCTAGGGCCGTCGTTGTTTCAATCCTTGGATCGTTCAGCAAGACCGCAGAACCTGCAAAAATGACGATGGCTGTGTTGACCAAACTCATCCCATTCATAACAGGAAAGAGGATGCCTGAGAACATTCTCCCTTTAAAGGTTGCCTTGCGCACGCGCTCATTTCGCTCCACAAAGCCTGCTACGATGTCGTCTTGAATTCCTTGTACGATAACAGCTTTCTGTCCAGAAATACTCTCGTCCATGTAGGCGTTGAGTTTCCCAACCTCTTTTTGCTGGAGATTAGTGTACTTGCGGGCCATTTTCACGATGAAGACCAACATGAGAAAGGCCACTGGGGTGCTGGCTACTGTTATCAGGGCTAGCGTCACATTTCTTGAAAACATGACAAAAATCAAACCGATGTAAAGAGCAATATTGCTCATAACCTGAACTAAGCTTTCATTGAAGGCTTGAAGGATATTGTCTAAGTCACTCGTGAAGCGAGAGAGGATGTCACCATCTTGGTGGCGGTCAAAGAAAGAAACCGTCAAACGTGAAAGTTTGCCAAAGAGACCCTTACGCATTTCATTTGTTGACTCGGCAATCACACGAGTCATCAAGGCCATGTAAATCAAACTGGACACTACCAAAACCAGCACAACTAGTGCTAGATTCAGCATCAGAGCTGACAAACTCTGCCAGGCCAGTTCGGAAGTCCCATTTTGATAAGCCAGAACTAGGTTAGCGAGCTCCGTCACTGCTTGACCTGAAAAAACAGGAAAGAGGGCTTGGGCAATTGTCGCAATCGCAACCATCAGAATCACAATGACAAAGGAGAACTTGTAAACTTTAAAATAATTCCAGAAAAATCGAACGGTTTTCATTTTATTCCTCCTTTCCCTTTTGTGTTTCGTAGATTTCGCGGTAGACGGCATTGTTAGCTACCAAGTCTGCATGCCGTCCTTCTCCAATCAAACGCCCTTGATCCAAGACCAAAATCTTGTCTGCATGGACGACTGAACTGATCTTTTGAGCGATGATAATGGTTGTTGTCCCTTTCAGATCTTTATTCAAAGCTTCCTGCACGAGTCTCTCTGACTTAGCATCCAAGGCTGAAGTCGAATCGTCAAAAATCAGGATACGGGGATTGCTGACAATCCCACGAGCAATGGACATCCGTTGCTTTTGTCCACCAGAAAAGTTGGTGCCACGTTCTTCAACCTGACTCTCAAATTTGTTTTCCATGCGTCCGATAAATTCACTGGCTTGGGCAATCCGTGCTGCACGTTCCATTTCTGACACGCTGGCATTGCCTTTCCCTTGACGAAGATTATCTGCAATGGTTCCGCTAAAGAGAATAGCACGTTGCAAGACGATGGAAACTGTTTTACGCAAGGTTCCTTCGCTGACGTCTCGAATATCCTTGCCACCAATCTTGATAGATCCCTCCTGTGGATCAAAAAGTCGTGGAATTAACTGAGCTAGAGTGGACTTCCCTGCTCCAGTCGCCCCAACCACACCGACCATCTGACCAGGCGCAATTTCAAAGGTTACATTCTTCAGCATAGGCTCATCATCATTAGGATAGGTGAAGGTCACATTTTCAAAAGAGAGACTTCCTTCTAACTCTTCGTCTGGGAGATCTTTAAAGGTCATCGCTGGCTCGGTATCTAGAATCTCGCGGATACGACGCAAGGAAATCATGGCACGGCTGACAGAATTTCCTAAAAATCCAACCATGATGATGGTAAAGATAATCTGGCTGAGATAGTTGATAAAGGAAGCAATCGAGCCCACTACAGACGGATCTGACTGAGCCATGCCTGCCACCAACCAAATAGAGAGGAAGACCGCTCCATAGCCGACTAGCATCATAACGGGTTCTATAACTGAGAAGGCATAACCGATATAAAGATTTTGGCCGAGAAGTTCATCTGAAACCTCGGTAAATTTGTCAAATTGTGCTTTTTCTTGTACAAAGGATTTGACCACGCGCACACCACGTAGATTTTCCTTGGCGATAGCATTGATCCGTTCAAGAAGAGTTTGAAACTTAGCAAATCGTGGTCCCATCATTCCCATCATGATGGCTGTTAGTGCAAAGATTAGGAGCACCATGAGGACAATCACCCACCAAAGTGACGGAAGAGTGTGAACCGCCAAGATAAAGGAACCGATAAAGAGAAGAGGGAGACGGAAGAGGATTTGAAAAGCCATCATCACCACGTTCTGAATTTGGTTGATATCATTGGTCATACGGACGACAAGGTTACCCGCATTAAACTGCTCGATATTGGCATAAGAAAAAGTCTGGATCTTGCGAAAAGCGTCTTCACGAAGGTCCGAAGACACTCCTTGAGCAATGTAGGCTGCAAGCGTTACATTGACCCCACCTGCAACCAGACCGACTAGGGCTACTCCTATCAGCCAAGCGCCAATACTATAAATAGCCTCATTTTGACCAGCCAACAAAGCCTCTAACACCTCTTGCAAATAGCGCGGTTGCAAGAGCGAGCTCGCAACCATCAAACCTGTCATCATTAAGGAGGCCAAGGCCTGCCATTTATAGGTTTTTATTTTTTTAATGAGCATATTTCCTCCTAATAAAATAGATAAAGGGAGCGACATCCTGCGTCAGCTCCTTCTCATTCGTTCATATTGATGCTATTCTAGCAAAAAAGAGGCATCTTGTCAAAGAAGTCTCCTTATTATAAATTAGTGCGCTTTCATCTACAGGTGATGCATGAAAAGGCTTTTTATGGTAAAATGGAAGGAAGAACTCTTACAAGGAGGAAAAGATGAAGAAACAAACCATCGCTGTCTTGGGTCCTGGTTCTTGGGGAACTGCCCTTTCGCAGGTCCTAAACGACAATGGACACGAAGTTCGAATTTGGGGAAATATTTCTGACCAAATTGATGAAATCAATAACCAACATACAAACAAACGCTACTTCAAAGATATCCTACTCGACGAAAAAATCAAAGCCTATCATGATTTGGAAGAAACACTAAAGGATGTGGATGCTGTTTTATTTGTAGTCCCAACAAAAGTAACGAGACTGGTTGCCCAACAAGTAGCAAAGGTACTCGATCAAAAGGTTGTCATCATGCATGCCTCCAAAGGATTGGAACCAGATAGCCACAAACGTCTATCAACTATTCTTGAAGAGGAAATTCCAGCTGACCTTCGTAGTGAAGTCGTCGTTGTTTCAGGACCTAGCCACGCTGAGGAAACGATTGTGCGGGATATTACCTTGATCACTGCAGCCTCTAAAAACCTCGAAACTGCCCAGTACGTTCAAAATCTCTTTAGCAATCACTACTTCCGTCTCTATACTAATACGGATGTTATCGGGGTTGAAACCGCTGGTGCTCTCAAAAACATCATCGCAGTTGGAGCTGGGGCACTACATGGACTAGGATTTGGCGACAATGCCAAGGCGGCTATCATTGCCCGTGGCCTGGCTGAAATCACCCGTCTAGGGGTCGCTCTTGGAGCTAACCCTCTGACTTATAGCGGTCTTTCTGGAGTTGGAGATTTGATTGTAACGGGAACATCTGTCCACTCTCGTAACTGGAGGGCAGGTGATGCTCTCGGTCGTGGAGAATCCCTCGCAGACATCGAAGCAAACATGGGCATGGTTATCGAAGGAATCTCAACAACTCGAGCGGCTTACGAACTGGCTCAGGAATTGGGTGTCTACATGCCAATCACACAGGCTATTTACCGAGTTATCTACGAAGGTGTCAATATCAAAGAAGCAATCACTGACATCATGAGCAATGAATTTAAAGCAGAAAACGAATGGTCATAGACCCTTATAGAAAGGAACATCATGAAACAAAAAGTCAGAAAAGCAGTCATCCCAGCCGCTGGATTGGGAACTCGCTTCCTCCCAGCCACTAAGGCCTTGGCCAAGGAAATGTTGCCAATCGTAGACAAGCCAACTATCCAATTTATCGTTGAAGAAGCCCTCAAGTCTGGAATCGAAGATATCTTGGTTGTTACGGGTAAGTCAAAACGTTCTATCGAGGACCATTTTGATTCAAACTTCGAATTGGAATACAACCTCAAAGAAAAAGGGAAAACAGATCTTTTGAAGCTGGTTGATGAAACAACTGGCATGCGTCTGCATTTTATCCGCCAAACTCATCCACGCGGTCTCGGAGATGCTGTCTTGCAAGCTAAAGCTTTCGTCGGAAATGAACCTTTTGTCGTTATGCTTGGTGATGATTTGATGGATATCACGGACGAAAAGGCTGTTCCGCTTACCAAACAACTCATGGATGACTACGAGCGTACCCACGCGTCTACTATCGCTGTTATGCCAGTCCCTCACGACGAAGTCTCTGCTTACGGGGTTATTGCCCCGCAAGGGGAAGGAAAAGACGGTCTTTACAGCGTTGAAACCTTCGTTGAAAAACCTGCACCAGAGGATGCTCCTAGCGACCTTGCTATCATCGGACGCTACCTCCTCACACCTGAGATTTTCCAAATTCTGGAAAACCAAGCTCCAGGTGCTGGAAATGAAATCCAGTTGACAGATGCAATCGATACCCTCAATAAAACACAACGTGTATTTGCTCGTGAGTTCAAAGGGGCTCGTTACGATGTCGGAGACAAGTTTGGCTTTATGAAAACATCCATCGACTACGCTCTCAAACACCCACAAGTCAAAGACGACTTGAAAGACTACCTCATCCAACTCGGAAAAGAGTTAGCTGAGGAAAAATAAGACAATTATCAAATTGTCATAAACAAGAAAACATACAATACTTCTCCCCCAAGACTTGGAAAAAGCTAAGTTTGGGGGCTTTTCTTTACCTTTTACTCAGTCATTCTGTCATATCAACTTATAAAAGCTTCCTCCTAAAAGGCTTGAAAAGTAGAAACAAAGTAAAAAAGACTTAGTCCTGCCAATTTCAAGACTAAATCCTTTACGAATATATAAGTTCAATTTTTGAAAAATAAATCCGTTTTGGAACGATTTATAATTTCTGCTTGAACTCGACTAAGATATTCATAGCCTGCATAGGTGTCATGTTGTAGACATCCAGTTTAGCTAATTCTGCTAGAATAGGATGTTCTTCAGGCGCGTCAAAGAGTGACATCTGTTCTGTGACAGCACTTGTTTGTCTCATCGGAGCAGGGCTTTCTGTACCCTGACTCTCTAACTGAGCCAAAATCTTATCTGCCCTTGCTAACAGTTTTGCTGGTAAACCAGCAATCTTGGCAACGTGGATACCGTAAGATTTGTCAGCAGGCCCTGGTTCAATCTTGTGAAGGAAGGTGACCTGTCCATCCTGCTCCAAGGTTGCCACGTGGACATTGACCAAGTGTTCCAAACTGGACTCCAGACTGGTCAATTCATGATAGTGGGTCGCAAAGAGGGTTTTGGCTCCGATATGTTCATGAATGTATTCGATGATGGACTGGGCAAGAGCCATCCCGTCATAAGTTGCAGTTCCCCGTCCCAATTCATCAAAGAGAATCAAAGAATTCTTAGTCGCATGCGAAATGGCATTATTGGCCTCCATCATCTCCACCATAAAAGTTGATTGACCTGAAACCAAGTCATCTGCTGCTCCGATACGGGTAAAGATAGCATCAAAAATCGGCAAATGAGCGCTCTCAGCCGGCACATAAGAACCTAGCTGAGCCATAACCGCCGTCATAGCCAGTTGGCGCATGTAGGTAGACTTCCCGCTCATGTTGGGCCCTGTAATCAATTGAATACTGGTGTCTTCTGTCATCTGAATCGTATTAGGAATATAGGTCTGAACTCCCATGACCTTTTCGACGACAGCATGGCGCCCTTTCTGGATATCAATTTGTGAATCGTCTCCGAACTCCGGTCGAATCAAATGCTGGGTTTCAGCTACAACTGCGAGACTTTGCAAGACATCAACGGTCGCAATTCCTTGGGCTAAAGCCTGCAAACGCTGGATGTACTTGCTGACTTCCTCACGGATACGCATAAAGATTTCATATTCTAGGTTGGCTGACTTCTCACGCGCCTCCAGCATATCCCCCTCGATACGGGCTAATTCTTCAGTACCAAAGCGTTCTGAGTTTTTCAGCGTTGCCTTGCGGAAAAAGTGGGCTGGCACATTCCCTAGTTGCGAATTGGTCACATGGAAATAGTAACCATCCTTCTTATTGTAGTCAATCTTGAGCGTACTGATGCCAGAGCTTTCCCGCTCCTTAGCCTCAATCTCAGCAATCCAGCTAGTCCCTTCTCTGAGTACACGACGGTACTTGTCTAAGGTCTCATCAAATCCCGTACGGATAATGCCACCTTCCGTAATCACGTGAGGAGCTTCAGGAGTAATCGCTGCGCTAATCAAGCTCTCCAACTCAGGAATGGCATCTAACTGTTCGATGAGATAGACCAAAGCAGGCTGCTCCATGCCTTCTAAAATCGCACGAATCCGTGGTACACTAGATAAGGTGGTCGCCAACTGCAAGAGATCCTTAGGATTGGTCTTGCCAAAAGAAACCCGACTAGCCAAGCGTTCGATATCATAAACACCCTTGAGACTGTCTGTTAAATCACTGCGCTCAAAGAAGTGGTCAAGAAAGACCTGCACCACCTCTTGACGTTGGACGATTCGCTCCTTGTCAATCAAAGGACGATGAATCCAAGAACGCAAGAGCCGCATGCCCATAGCCGTTTTGGTTTCATCCAAAAGCCAGAAAAGACTGCCTTGCTTTTTGCCTGAACGGGCATTCTCAACCAAATCCAGACTAGCCTTGGTCGCATAGTCCATCTGTAAGAAATCTTTGATTTCATAGCGGATAACTGGTTTGAGATGGTTCAATTCTCGCATCTGGGTACGGTGAATATACTGGAGCAGCTTACTAGCTGCCGCTTGCTCCACAGCTGCCAAACGTGAATCCAGTAAATGAATATCCTCAAAGCCTTCCTTCTCATAGGAAAGTACCAGATTCATCTGACGACTGAGGATTTGTTCTTCTTCCTCAGACAAGTCATAACCCAGCACCACTTCACGAGCCTTGAGGTTACGGATTTCCCCACAAACGAGGGTAAAGTCCAATAGACCCGTCACATAAAAATCACCCGTCACCAGGTCCATATAAGCTAGGCCAAATTGATTGCCGTCACGATCTAGAGCAACCAGAAAGTTATTCTGACTATCGGGCTTACTGCTATCGACGACCGTTCCAGGTGTGATAACCTGAACCACCTCGCGCTTAACCACTCCAACTGCTTGTTTGGGATCTTCCATCTGCTCGGCAATGGCAACCTTATAACCCTGTTCAATCAGAACATCGATATACTGTTGGGCAGAATGATAAGGAACTCCAGCCATAGGAATTGGATTATCCGCATTCTTGTTGCGACTCGTTAAGGAAATTTCCAGAATCTGCGCAGCATTGACCGCATCTTCATAAAACAATTCATAAAAATCACCCATTCGAAACAGCAAAAAAGCATCTGGATATTGTTTTTTAATATCCACATACTGTTGCATGCCAGGTGATAGCTTTTCTGTTGCCATTTTACGTCTCTCCTTGCCAAAAATAAGGCTTGAGAACAAGTCCCAAAACCCTATCTATCTCTCATCAAATCTAGCAAACGCTCTTCCAGGATCTTAGCAACTTGCTGGTCTCGACAAATAACCAATAAGGTATTAGCACCAGCAACCGTCCCTAAAATCGACTCGTCCTTATTTTCATCAACAATATTTGCTAGAACCGCCGCTTCTCCAAGTTTAGTATGAAGCACCAAGGTGAATTCTGCTCTTGCAACTCCTTCTAGATGATGTGATAAAAACTCTACCAAATCAATCTTGTCTGTCTCATTAGCTAGAACATAGTACACTATGTCATTTTTCTTGACCTTTGTCAAGCCAATCTCACGCAGATCACGAGACAAAGTCGTCTGTGTCACAAACACATTACAAAGTTCTAAACGGTCTTGAATTTCCTTTTGGGTTCCTAGTTTTTCCTCTGTAATCATCTTTTTAATCAACTGATGTCGTTCTTTTTTTCTCATACCAACCTCTTACATGAATATTTATAACTGATTTTAGATTTTATTATACCAAAAAAACTGAATAATTCAAAAAAATTCTCTTCTTTCTCAAAAAATGTAGTAAATTGTGATAAAATAGTAGAAAAGTCCAAAAAGGAGCCCTTATGAATACAAAAGAACTGATTGCTAGCGAGTTGGCTAGCGTCATTGATAGCCTGGACCAAGAGGCTATTTTAAATTTACTGGAAACCCCTAAAAACTCAGAAATGGGAGACATCGCCTTCCCTGCTTTTTCTCTTGCAAAGGTCGAGCGTAAAGCTCCGCAAATGATCGCAGCAGATATTGCTGAAAAAATCAATAGTCAAGCCTTTGAAAAGGTTGTTGCGACTGGACCTTACGTCAACTTTTTCCTTGATAAAATCGCTATTTCGGCTCAAGTATTGCAGGATGTTATCACTGAAAAAGAGCACTATGCCGACCAAAGCATTGGCAAGCAAGAAAATATCGTTATCGATATGTCTAGTCCTAATATCGCTAAACCATTCTCTATTGGGCACTTGCGTTCAACGGTTATCGGGGATAGCTTATCACATATTTTCCAAAAGATAGGTTATCAAACGGTCAAGGTCAACCATTTGGGAGACTGGGGCAAACAGTTTGGAATGTTGATCGTTGCCTACAAGAAATGGGGAAATGAGGAAGCCGTTAAAGCGCATCCAATCGATGAACTTCTTAAACTCTACGTTCGCATCAATGCTGAAGCTGAAAAAGATCCTAGCTTGGATGAAGAAGCACGCGAATGGTTCCGCAAACTGGAAAATGGAGATGAGGAAGCCCTCGCTCTCTGGCAATGGTTCCGTGATGAAAGTTTAGTGGAATTCAACCGTCTTTACAATGAATTGCAAGTTGAATTTGACAGCTACAACGGGGAAGCCTTTTACAATGATAAGATGGATGCTGTTGTAGACATCCTCGCTGAAAAAGGACTTCTTGTTGAGTCAGAGGGAGCCCAAGTTGTCAATCTTGAGAAATATGGAATTGAACATCCAGCCCTTATCAAAAAATCTGATGGTGCAACTCTCTATATCACACGTGACTTGGCTGCAGCCCTTTACCGTAAAAACGAATACCAATTTGCAAAATCCATCTATGTTGTTGGTCAAGAGCAATCTGCTCACTTCAAACAACTCAAGGCAGTACTACAAGAGATGGGCTATGATTGGAGCCAAGA
The DNA here is from genome assembly GCA_905221385.1 of bacterium. Lineage (GTDB taxonomy): Bacteria > Bacillota > Bacilli > Lactobacillales > Streptococcaceae > Streptococcus. The sequence goes on along the minus strand of CAJNCV010000008.1, from coordinate 69,554 downwards.
CATTGTCCATGTTCCGTTTGGATTGGTAACAAAAGAAGGAAAAAAACTCTCTACTCGTAAAGGAAATGTCATCTTGCTAGAGCCTACTATTGCAGAGGCTGTTAGTCGTGCCAAGGCCCAAATCGAAGCGAAAAATCCTGAGTTAGAAAATAAAGACCAGGTTGCCCACGCTGTTGGAGTTGGGGCTATCAAGTTCTATGATCTTAAGACCGACCGTACAAATGGATACGACTTCGACCTTGAGGCTATGGTATCCTTTGAAGGAGAAACTGGACCTTACGTTCAATACGCCTACGCTCGTATCCAATCTATCTTGCGCAAAGCCGATTTCAAACCAGATGCAGCTGACAACTACAGCTTGAACGATGCTGAAAGCTGGGAAATCATTAAACTACTCCAAGACTTCCCACGTATTATCAATCGTGCAGCAGATAACTTTGAACCTTCTATCATTGCGAAATTTGCGATTAGTTTGGCTCAAGCCTTTAACAAATATTATGCACATACACGTATCCTAGATGAAAGTCCTGAGCGCGACAGTCGTCTGGCCCTTAGCTACGCAACCGCAGTCGTTCTCAAAGAAGCTCTTCGTTTGCTCGGAGTAGAAGCGCCGGAGAAGATGTGATTCAGTACTAACAATTGGAACTAAAGTTTCTAATTGTTAGACGCTAGCCGCTTATATGCGGGCTAGCTAACTGCTTCACTAGTCATGATCCCTAAATATAATCGATTTAGAGGCCATGACGTCGTAACTATGGTGATTTGGCTAGGCGCTTCACTAGCAAAGAAACATAAATATTGTCGATTTATGTTCCTTTACGTCGTAACCAGAGACACTTGCCTAAACGCTTTACTAATTCACCAGACCAAATAATATCGATTTGGTTAGGCTCATGTCGTAATCTTTTAAATTACTTGAAAGCAATCCGAACGATTGAGCAAAATAACATTTATATTTTGTTCGGCATTGTAGCTGTTCAATGAAACAATTTATTCACTTTTACTATTTCTTTATCACACTGGGAGATTCCTTATGAGTCAATATGCTTATATCCTCGTTGTACTTAGCTTGGTTTTCCTTTTTCTGCTCAATAAGTACGAGAAGGAAAGACTTCAAAGACTCTACCAAGAGCAACTCTTGAAGGACGAGACATTTAGGTCTGACATCAAAGAGAAAATTCACACGACTGAAAATATCAATGATGTCATTGCACATATCAATAAAACTTACCATCTGGGAATGTTGCTCTCAAAAGACGTCACAGATCAATTGAAATAATCAAAATCCGAGAAGCTTTCTTCTCGGATTTTTTAGACTTAACTATATTCTCCTTAGAGAAATTTCATTAATGCATATAAAGTTTTCTGTAATTTTCTATATTTTTTCAAAATAGCCTTGCATTTCTTTTAAGTTTTTTGTAGAATAGTAGCTATCTATTCAGATTATTCTGAAAATTCAAAAATAGGAGTGTTTATTATGTCACAAGTTACGTTATCAAACCAGTCAACCTGGGCAAGCAAACTAAAGGCAATGGGGCCAGGAATCCTGATGGCTTCTGCCGCCGTTGGAGGTTCTCACATCGTATCCTCCACTCAAGCTGGTGGTTCTTATGGTTGGTCACTACTCCTCTTGGTTATCTTGGCCAATGTTTTTAAATATCCATTTTTCCGTTTTGGAGCCGAATATACTGCCGACACTGGCAAAACCTTAGTCGAAGGCTATGCCGAAAAAGGGAAACTCTATCTCTGGATTTTCTTTGTCCTCAATGTCTTCTCTGCTATGGTCAATACAGCTGGAGTCGCTATCCTTTGCTCAGCCATCATCGTTAGCGCTTTCCCAATGATTGGACTTAGCATCACTCAATGGTCCCTTATCCTTGTTGCAGTCATTTGGGCCATGCTACTCTTTGGTGGCTACAAACTATTGGATGGTATGGCAAAATGGATTATGTCTGCTTTGACCATTGCAACAGTTCTTGCAGTTATCATTGCAGCAATTAAGCATCCAGAATACAGCTCTGATTTTGTCGAGAAGACACCTTGGCAAATGGCGGCACTCCCTTTCATCGTTTCCCTCTTAGGATGGATGCCTGCCCCTATTGAAATTTCAGCCATCAATTCACTCTGGTCTGCTGAAAAGAAAAAGACCGTCAACTTTAATACAGAAGACGCTCTTTTCGACTTTAACGTTGGTTACATTGGAACTGCTATCCTAGCTGTATTCTTTGTGGCACTTGGAGCACTTATTCAGTATCCTACAGGACAGGCAGTTGAGGCCGCTTCAGCCAAGTACATTTCTCAATTTGTAGGTATGTATGCCTCTGTCCTTGGAGAATGGTCCCGTTATTTGATTACCTTTATCGCCTTTCTCTGTATCTTTGGAACAGTCATCACTGTTATCGATGGCTACTCTCGTGTCAATCAGGAATCGCTGCGACTCTTGCTAAGTCAAAAAGAGGATGATAGCAAATCTTTGAACATCTGGATGACCCTCACAGCTATTATCGGTATCGTCATCATCAAGTTCTTTGCTGGTCAAGTGTCAACCATGCTCCGCTTTGCCATGATCGGTTCTTTCCTGACAACACCATTCTTCGCTCTTTTGAACTATGTTTTGGTGACACGTGAGAATAAAAATCTTCCTTCTTGGCTAAAACTCCTCGCTATCGCAGGATTGATTTTCCTCTTTGGCTTTGCTATTTTCTTTATCTATGCACTTGCCATCGGAAAAGCAGGATAGTATATAAAATGGCACCCTTACGGGGGTGCTTTTTGCATACACAAAAAGCAGTTGAAAATCTCAACTGCCCCTCAGTACTACTTTATTTTTCTGTTTCTAACTCATACAAGTCTGCGATAATCGCTGCGACCTTTTTAATATCTCCCAGCATGCCACGCATTTCAAAGTCTGCTAGGACCGGGAAGCCAAAGCGCTGGCTATACTGCTTGGCTGTCAGACAGTATTGATTGTTAAAATTACGATTACCAGATCCCACTACCCCAAAACACTTACTAGCATTGTCTCCATAAGCGATAAAGTCGCCCACTGGAGTCGTAAGAATCTCAACATCGCCGTTATCAACGCCATTTCCACCTTCCAGATAGGTCGGTAAGAAAGCGACATAGGGATGCTCCATTTCAAAGAATTCTTGGCCTTCCTTGACCAAATCCTTGATATGGATTTTTTGGACCTCAATCTCTTCGTACTGAGACAGGAGATAGTCCTTGAGCCTGGTTACAAAACTCTCTGTATTCCCACTCAAACTGATATAAACTAGGGATATTTTTTTCATGTTGACCTCTATCTTTTATGTTTACGATATAAAAAGAACTAACAAGATTGTAACTTGATAGTTCTTTTTTGTCAACACTTAGGCAACTTCTTCTGCTTCGACTTCCTCAGCCAAATCTTTTTGCTGGCGCCACATCTTGTAAAAGACTAAGGCTAAAAAGAGAACATTGATAATGATGAACAAAATATTCGTTCCTTGTGCTAATGCTCCCATTCCTAGGCCGAGGGTAGAATCTTTGATTAATTGAACCGCATCTTGAACGTTCATATAGCTATAAACCAAACCAACAATCGCTAGTAGAACATAGCCAATATAAGCATAGTTTGCGAATTGCACATTTTTACGTACTAGAAATACAAAGGCTACTACAACTAAAATTGCAGATAAAACAATCAACAACGTATTAAAAATAGAGTGCGATGACGCTGTTACTTGGTAAGTATAGTTGACCGTGTCTTCTAATTGCTGGGCAGTAAGCGTCCCGCTATTCGCCAGGCTCGCACGAAGCACATCTTTACTTGGCAATGGACTCAAGATTCCAAATAATGACATAGATGAAATGAGGGCTGATAGGACTAACAAGACCCAAAGATAAATAGGATTCTTTTTCATGTTTTCCTCCATAAGATATTTTGAACATTATAGCATTTTTTGTACAGGAATACAACTTTTACAAGCTGGTTTCAACTTGTTTCCGATAAGCTTTCGGTGATTTTCCGCACAATTTACGGAAAACCTTGTAGAAATATCCAACATTACTATAGCCAACTGCATAGCAAATATCTTCGATACTATCACTGGTCGAAAGTAAGAGTTGCTGCGCTGCCTTAATTCGCTGTTTATTGAGCAATTCCGCAAAGGTTGAGTTGGTTTCCCTCTTGATCAGCTGACCGAGATAGACTGGATTGATAAAAAGATCCTTGCTGATGTCCTTAAGTGATAACTCTTTTTGATAATCGCGGCCAATCACCTCCAGAACGCTCACCACATTTTCATTCATGCGGTACTGGCCAAAGAACTTGGTCAAGGTTTCTTTGATATAGGCAACCAATTCTTCAAAGGAGTTAATGCCATGGATGGCTTTGACAATCTCGGTCATATCATCTGCTTTTAGGTGTTCAAACAAATGAAAGACATCCATGACAAACTGGGTAAAGAGCTGCTTCGTGATGGCCACGCGCGGAGTATTTTCCAAGACGACCTTCTCTAGCAGGGTTAATTCCTCGATGATTTGATTGATATTCCCTTGGATAATCACCCGATAAATCGGTTCGTAATAAGCAAACAAACTCTCGGATTTTTCTAGATTGACAGAACCGTAAAAGAGGGCTTTTTCTGCGTTGATTTTCCATTTTTCAAAGGCTTGTTGGTAGGGCGCTCCAAAAGGCGTTACTACGATTCCATCTAGTGGTTGATCAGAGATAAAAATCTGCCAGTCTTGACCTAAAACATAGTAAGGAATAGTGAAAGAACCTTGTTTTTCCTTGGAAAGGCCTATCCACCAGTTGTCTTTACCTGCTAAGAAATTGACAAAGCCTTCTTCATCCAATTCTTGGCTGAGAGTCTGGCTTTGTTCCACCTTTTCCTGAAGTTGGCTCGCAATTTTTTCTAATAAATGACTCAACTCCACCTTATCCACTGGCTTCACCAGATAATCCACAACACTTAGATTCATTGCTTTCTTGACATAGTCAAACTCCTGATAACCAGACAGCAAGATATAATAGGTATCTGGAAGTAGCTCTTTCATTTCCCTAATCATCTCAAGTCCTGTCTTATCTGGCATGTTGACATCGGAAATGACCACATCTACTGGATTTTCCTTGACGTAGTCCAAAGCATCATCTGCGTGATTAGCTGTTGCGACGACTTGCATATCCCATTTTTCAAAGGGGATTAATCGCTTGAGCCCCTCTGTCACCATATACTCATCGTCTACTAATAAAACTTTATACATTTCTACCCTTTCTATTCATCCTGGATAGTGATATGGTAACGAACACCTTCTTGCTCAGCTGACTCTACACTGATTTGGTAGCGATCCCCAAAATAGAGGACAAAGCGTTCGTGTACATTGATTATTCCAATTGATTGTCGCTCTCCGCTATAGCTTGCCTCGTGCTCAAAACTTCTCTGAGTTAGTTTTTCTTGCAAGGCAGCTAATTTTTCGGCAGACATTCCACGACCATTATCGACTACCAGGATCTCAACAAATCCTTCACCCTTCAAAACCTTGATACTGATTACATTATCTGTCCGACGGTGGTCAATACCGTGGGCAAAGTAATTTTCTACCAATGGTTGGAGCGTAAACTTGGGAATCTTCATATTTTCTAATTCTGGCGCGATCTTAAAGCCATAAGCAACAGACCTTGGATAGCGAACCATACAGAGATAGCTATATTTTCGGCAAAATTCCAACTCCTGCTTCAACGTTGTTTCCCGCTCGTCGGAGATATTGTTGCGTAACAAACTACTAAATTCATAGATAATATCTGCTAGCTCATCTTGGCTTTCCATCACTGCATACATCCGGAGAAATTCCAATGTATTATACATAAAATGGGGGTTGATCTGAGCCTGCAGGGCTCGCATATTGGCATCTTTTTGACTGAGCTCTAGCTGATAGATGTCATGGATATTTTTTTCCAGACGATTCAACATATCATTGGTTGTTTCTGAGATGAGGAGCAATTCCTGGTCTTTCTCAGAAGTATCAATGCGAAGTCCCTCTTCTCCTTGGGCAATAACCTGAATAGACTCGACCAGATCCACCACCTGCTTTTGGTAATTGGAAAAGGTCTGTCTCAGAGTGATATACAAAATGATGATAAAGAGAATACTTAGTCCAATAATGAAAGCCGAACTGGTCAACGTTCCCTTAAGAACAAAATCCTTAGGAACGGCTACACGAACTTGATAGTCATGGGAGGTAACTCCTACAAGCCAGTTCTCCCGCTCGGCAGATACTGTCTCCCCAATCTGAAACATCTCCGTATCAAAAGGCGAAGTTACTGTTACAGCCATCGGGATATGGCCCCTTGTATTGTCAATAGCATCATGGAGAACGTCTGGGGAAAGGGAGATATAGATGACTCCTAAATCCTTGTCAGACACAGGATCGGATACAGGAATGGCAAAACTATTGGGAGCTGGTTTGAAATTTTCTGCTGGAATTTTCTCTCCACTGCGTTTTTCTCTAGTCGAAACATAGACTTCCTTGTAGTCCTGAAGGACAATTGCCACACCCGTCACAAAGTCATTTCTTACATACAAATCGTCAATGTTTTCATACAAGGATACCGAGATATAGGGAGAAGCCTTGCGCTCTAATTGCCAATAGAAATAGTCTGGGGTGCTAAGACTGAAATACTTGTAAATCCCTTCAATGCGGGCCTGATTTTCAACCAAAGACTGAGCAAGTTGGGTTGACTCTCTGTGATAGTATTCCACTTCACTCACTGTCCGAGTGGTCACACGTTCTGCAACCCGTTGGGCTTCTTTCTCACGTGAATCCCAGTCAGCATACGAGAGCATAATCGCAAAACTGGCAATGATCACAATCATAACCAAACTATAAATCCGTAAAAGAGAGTGAAGCCAAAACTGCTTCATTCTATTTTGTCGCCAATTTTTCATGGATTCTTTCATAAATAGGTTCCAACATATCACTGATAAAGAAATGCCACATTCCAATTCCTACAAAAAAGAGCAAGGCAGGCATATAATAACCAACTCCTACAAGGAGAGCTGACCCGAGTAAAACCTTGGCAATCGCAGGTAAGCTCATGAAAATCCCGATAAGGGACAGTTTCAAGGTATTTTTGTAGGATAAATCAAAGTACACCTGAAGTTTCAAGGAAACAGTGTAGGCTAGAAAGACAAGAGCAACTACAAGGACATTGAGAAAGGTCGCCAAGAGGTGGAAAATCGTCTGGTGGGGCAATTGAACTAGAAGATACAGACCATAAACCAGTACAAGATCCACAAGTACAAAACTGTAGAAAGCTAGGTTGCTCTTGACAAAGTTACTCTTATATAATTCCCAAGCTTCTTTCAAATGATATGCTCGATAAGTATAACCGTGCTCCGCATATAAACTCATAAGAGTTGCACTAGCTGGTGCCAAACCAAAGACCACACCTCCTGCTAGTGTTAATAACCAGAAAAAAGCCGTCGCAATCATTCCTAAAAAGAAACGATTAAAGACAAATTCTAGAAACTTTCCCATGATATCCTCCTTAAAACAACTATGTGACTATTATATCATATTTCAAACGTTTTCAAAAACATAGAGCACCCATTTACAATCCTCTAAAAGCGTGATACAATTGATTTTGACAGTTTTATATAAGGAGATTCTCATGAAGAAAAATATCTTAACTACCCTCTTAGCCGTCGTTCTCTACTTCCTCTGTCTAGGAATTGGAGTAGTACTTGGACACTTGGTAGACTCAACGGGCAATATGTTCTATGCGCCTGCCTTTTCTGCCCTTGTCGGGGGTAGCGTCTACATGCTTCTTTTAGCAAAGGTTCCTCGTTTTGGAGCGATTACCACTCTCGGACTCTTTATGGCTCTCTTTTTTCTAGCTAGTAAACACGGTGCTGGTGCCTTTCTTCCAGGTATCATCTGTGGTCTTGCAGCAGATGCCATCGCTCGTCTCGGCAACTATAAAGATCGAATCAAAAACGCCCTCTCCTTCCTTGTCTTTGCTTTCAGCACAAGTGGTCCTATCTTTCTCATGTGGATCCGTCCCAAGGCTTACGTGGCTACCTTACTCGCGCGTGGAAAATCCCAGGAATACATTGACCGTATCATGGTCGCTCCAGAGCTAGACAAAATCCTTCTCTTTGTCGCAAGCATCCTCCTTTGTGCCTTAATTGGGGCTGTTATTGGGCAATTTCTAAGTCAAAAAATTGCCGATAAACTATAAGCTAAAAGCCCTGAAGACTAGCAATGCCTAGTTCCAGGGCCTTTTTGTATACAATCTTAGAATTCACTATAGATAAATTCTTGAATATTCGAAAAATCGGTCACAAAACAGTAAATCACGATGCTCAAGATAACCGTATAGAAAAATAGTGTCCACAAGATTAAACGATGTGTGTTAGTTAGCTTGGTTTGCAAATTTGTAAAGTTCTTTTTCAACTTCCATCCATCCTTTCACCCCAACGTGCATCACGTCAAATAAAAAGTAATCATCATACTCTCTGTTTCCATAGTTTAATACGGTTGCACCATGGCTTTTTGCGACATCTTCTATTTTTTTATATGTTTTTTCTCGCATCTCTCTTGAGACTCCTGTGTAGTCATTCCATTTCCCGTTTACTGGGAAAATAATAACCTCAACTTCAATGCCCAATTCTTTAGCAACTGTCAAGAAAAGTTCCATATCTGAATATTCCGGTGACTCTAGGTAACTCAAATCTTTATTGGAATCTTTCAGTGATGTATAGCGGTCTTTTAAGTAAGTATTGTAGTAGTTATTATCAACAGCATAGTCATTATTGTCTGTTTTCTTTTTGACCTCTTCCACAAACCGATTCGTCATTTTCTCCCAATCATAGTCTGGAGTTTTGTCTCCTAGCGAAGGATAATCTGATTTGGCATGTTTTTGATAAAAAGTCTGTTTGAGCTTAAAGGAATACATCGCCTTATCGAACTCTAATAGTTTTTTATCAACAATAGTTCCTTTTCCATCTATGAAATAACTTTTATATTTTTTGTAGATGTCATTTTGTTGCTTGTTCCCCTTGGTAATCTCAATAATCCGATTGATTATTTTTTCTTTCGTTTCCTTACTAATCTTGTCATTATCTAGCATGTGGAAAATATGTTCCTGAGAAGCCTTATTCAAAAAAGCATCTTGATGAATCCCATCTTTTTCAAACCACTGAACCGACTCTACTATAGCCACTTTTCGCTTACTCATAGATCCTTCAATAGAGGCTAAAGTAGAGGCTTGAATGATATTTTGAGAATAACTAGTCCCAATCTGCATGATATTGAAATCGTTGTAGTTAAAAATTTTATTTGGATGATAGTCTTCATTTATCGTCGCAACCAACTCAGATGACCCCATTAGAACCAGTGTATTGGGGGTGATATTGCTTGTTAGAATATCTCTACTTTTATACTTTTCATACGAGGTGCTATAACGAATACTGTTATCCTTGACTTTATAATAATCATCAATCTTCTTGACATAGGTCACATTTAAAAGGGCAAGCGTCGCAATTACGAGCACAAGCGATAGTAAAAATGCTTTTAATTTAATCATCTCGTTTTATCCTATCCCTTCGATCTGGCAGACTTCTTTTCAATCTCTTATCTCTTTAAAATCGTAAGCAAGATTTTATAGGGTTCACCTGAAAAGATAAAGAAACCAACCATAACCAAATGCATGGTCACAAACCAACTTAATAGCTTATACCAGTTTTTGTTTTTATTTTTCTTATAAAAATTGCTTTTCTTTTGATACACTTCAAATCCAGCCATCAAGACACCATGGTAAAAACCATAAACAATATAGCTTACACTAAGACCATGCCAAAAACCCATGACCAACATATTGACCATATAGGCATAGGTTGCATTGTGTAGTCTATTTTTAAACCATTTTTTCCTGATAACCTGCATCAATACTCTTGAAAATACAAAATCTCTCAACCAGGTCGACAAGGTGATATGCCATCTGGTCCAAAAATCCTTGATATCGACACTCAAGAAAGGTTTGTTAAAGTTCATCGGTGTCTGAATACCTAGAATGTTACTACTTCCAACGGCCATTAGACTATAGCCTGCAAAGTCAAAGAACAGATACAAGGTATAGAGGTACATATACTTGATTGAATAGACGACTGTGCCAGTATTATTTATAGCGAGTAACATCTGGTACACATAGGTTGATAAAACAACCTTGTAAAGAAGGCCTAGAACGATACGATACACACCGTCCCCTGCTAACTCTAGATACTCTTTTCGGGGCATGGCCTCGTTTATCTCTTTTAAAAATCTCCTACTCCGATCAATCGGACCAGCACTAACTGTTGGGAAAAAGAGCAAAAACTGTAGATAATCTTTTACAGTGATTTTTTCTTTGATTAAGCCATCCGATATCTCTAGCATGATCTGAATGGTCTTAAAGGACATGTAAGAAATTCCAATAAAGGCCAACAAATGCAGAGAAGTCAGGGCAAATACTTTATTGATCACCAAAGGAAGAATGGAAAGGAAAACCAGTGGTTTCAGCCGCTTTGCTTCTATCCTCTGTGCTAGAAAAACCAAAAAATACTGGTAAACGATAAAGGCGAGCAAATAGACCATCATCGCTCGACTCTTGCCATAAATAGCTCCTGCGAATAAGAGGGAGAGCGCCAAAATATAGTAGTCCTTACGTTTTTCAAAAAAGTTTACCACAAAGCCAATCAGTAAAACTACAAACAAGAGAAGGAAAAACTCATTCCCCTCGAAATAATTCATACTAGCCAAACTCCTTTTTCATTTTCTCATCTCGCTTCAAGGTTTATCTTTCTAGTTTTTTTCCTATCCTATCACCAGAGAGAGTTAACTTTATCTATTATACCATAATTTAAAAACTTTAAATGCCCCTGTTGGCAGCTTCCTAGAACAAAAAAGAGCCCTTCGGCTCTTTTTATTTATGACTTAATCTCTTGGTCAAGAAATCTCCCAAGAACTGGATTGTAAAGATAATCAAGATGATAATAATGGTTGCTAAAACTGTCACATCGTGATTGAAACGGTTAAATCCATAAGCGATGGCTACATTACCGATACCACCAGCTCCGACCGCACCAGCCATAGCTGTTTCCCCAACAAGGGAAATCAAGGTCACAGTCGTCACACGGATCAAATCTGGAAGACCTTCCGATAGATAAACCCCCACGATATCCCAGAAAGTCGCTCCACTAGCTTGAGCCGCCTCAATGACACCGCCATCTAGCTCAGCCAAGACAACCTGCACCTGACGGGCAAAGAAGGCAAAGACTGCAAAAGAAAGTGGAACAAGCGCTGCATTTGGCCCGATACTGGTCTTAACAATCAAGTGAGAAAGCGGAGACAAGATCGCCAAAAGGATGATAAATGGTACCGCACGGAAAATAGAGGTAATCTTGTCTAAAATCCAGAAGACAACCTTATTTTCCAAGACACCACCTGGCGCTGTCAAGACGAGGAAGAGACCTGCCACTAGCCCCAAGAACCCTCCAATGATGAAGGAAAGAACCGTCATATAAAGAGTTAGGTAGATAGCTGTTCCCCAGCCTGCCTGACCAGCCCAGCCCATCTTGTAGACATTCGGTAAGTAAGTTTGAATAAACTCTGTCATCTTACTATCCTCCCTTCAATACTTTTAACTGTACACCCGCTTGACGGATGGCTTCTTGAGCACCTGCTAGCGCTGCTTTTTCACCCGACAAGACCACAACCAATTCTCCAACAGGAGTACCATCAAGAATTTCGATATTCCCATAGAGAATATTAGCCGTTACTTGGTAATGTTTGTACAATTCATTCAAAAGTGGCTCATCTGTCGAAGCCCCTGCATACTTGAGCTGCACTAAAATACTGTTCTCAGATAAATGCTCTACGATTTCTTGCTTCTCAATCTTGACCATGGCTTCATCAATACCTGTGGCTGTTGAGATAAAGTCCTGTGTCAAAGGTTGTTTAGGGTCTGAGAAGATTTCAAGAACACTGCCCTCTTCAATCAAACGGCCATCCTGCATAACTGCCACACGGTTGGCAATGTCTTTGACAATCTGCATTTCATGCGTAATCAAGACAACAGTCAAGCCTAATTTTTGGTTCAAATCTTGCAATAAGGCCAAAATCTGCTTAGTTGTCTTAGGGTCGAGAGCAGACGTTGACTCATCTGAAATCAAGATTTTTGGATCATTGGCCAAGGCACGCGCAATAGCTACACGCTGTTTTTGCCCTCCAGATAGTTGTGAAGGGTAGTTTTCAGCACGATCCGCCAAACCAACCAAGTCTAACAACTTAGCTACTTTAGCTTTCTTTTCTTCTTTGCTGAGTCCAGAGTGTTTAAGGGCAAAGGCTACATTTTCCTCAGCGGTCTTTTGACTCATGAGGTTAAAATGCTGGAAAATCATTCCGATGTCTTGACGCTTACGACGCAACTGCTCTGCCGTCAAGGTAACCTTACCATCAAAAATCACATCGTTATCAATGGTAATTTTCCCTGCAGATGGCTTTTGCAAGAGGTTAATCACCCGTACAAGGGTTGATTTTCCTGCTCCAGAATATCCAACGATTCCGTAGATATCCCCTTCTTGAATGTGAATGGTCACATCCTTGACCGCTGTGATGGTTCTCTTCTTTTGGTGAAAAGTCACATCGATCTGATCTAACTTGATAATATCTCTACTCATAGCTTCTAATCAGCTCCTCTACTAATTCAATATGGGTGTAGTAATCGGCGATTCGCACATTTTCATCTCCACCGTGGTCTCGGCTATTGGCATTTCCTAGACCGAAGGCCACCATGGGCACCTCTAGGGCATCAAAGACCGTATGCATAGGCCCTGTCCCCGCTGTTGTCGGCAAGACAGACACGCCCTGTGGATAGAATTTCTTGGCCAACTCGATTACGTTGAGAATGGCTAGCGCGCTCATATCGCTTCGATAGCTCATCTCTCCCAAGGTATAGTATAATTCTACCTTATCAAAGCCATTTTTGTCTAGCTGTTTCCTAATTTTTTCCAGAACATCATGCGGTTCTAGGCCAGGAACCAAACGAACCTCAAGCTTAGCACTGGCTTCTGCTGGCAAAATCGTTTTAACCCCTTGCCCTTGATAACCTGACTGAATCCCTTCGATATTAAGGGCTGGCTCGAAAAAGAACCGTTTTAGAAAGGCTGCACGATCCTCTTGTAAGAGAGGCAATTCCAAGCCATAAATGCGACTGATTTCCTCTGGATTGCGTTGAGCATAGGTATCTACCAAGGCTAGTTCTCGTTCATTTGGCTCTTGAACATCCTCGTACAGGCCTTCTACTAAGATACGTCCATCTGCAGCACGTAGGCTACTTAAGGCCTGGATAAGATACCATGGAGCTGACTCCACGACACCACCATAACTCGAGTGGATATCCACATCCGCACTCTTCACCTTAGCATCAAAGGTTACAATTCCCTTGTTTCCGCCAGAGATTTCCAGCTGTTCCAAGGCGTTCTTGGTTCCTTGTTCCCAGACTAGCAAGTCCGCTCCACGAAGTTTGTCTGCGTGTTTCTCTAAATACTTATCTAGATCCATGGAAGCAGACTCCTCTGCTCCCTCCATGATAAAGCTGATATTGACAGGCAGGTCATCATGGTGCTGCATATACTTTCTCAAAGCACTCAAACGAGCTGTGATGTGGCCTTTGTCGTCGTCAACCCCACGCCCATACATAAAGCCATTTCGCACAGAAAGGGTAAAAGGATTCTCTGTCCACACCTGGTCGCCATCCGCTGGCACGGTGTCATAGTGATTATAGAAGATCAAGGTCTTGGCATCCGGACGCGAACTCTTGAAATGCGCCATGACAAAGGGAGCCGTATAAGTCTCATCAATCTCCACTTCAGCCCCTACACGCTTGAAAATCTCACCCAGATAGTTTGCGACTTCCTTGAGTCCAACCTGCTGGGCAAAGACTGATTTCTTGGAAATCAAGGTGCGCAAGACTTCAAAATAATGTTGGGCCACATGATCCTTCTCAAATTTTTCAATCTGCTCTTGTTCGCTAGGAAAAACCATTTTCTCTCTCTTTCTACTACGTACTTGTGTCCTTAGAACGACCACAAGTGCCTCTTTAAAATCAACTCTCTATACAAAAGCAAGAGGTGGAATTTTCTCTCCCACCTCCCTGTTTCTTATTACCAAACTGGTTGATCCAAACCGTCTGATGTTTCTTCGATAACTTTTTTCACTTCATCAGTGTGGTAAGCCGCGATAATTTTCTTGATGGCATCAGCTTTAGGTGATGATTCCCAATCTTTTTTCGCAACGATGATGTTGTACCATTGTTTTGAGTTTTCATCAGCTTGCTCTTTGAAGAGTGCTTTCTTGTAGTCCAATTTTGCTTCTGTAACGAAGGTATTGTTTACAACGGCAGCGTCAACTGATGACAATGAACGAGCTGTTTGGCTAGCGTCCAATTCAGTGATTTTCAAGTTCTTTGGATTTTCTTTGATGTTAGCAACTGTTGCAAGTGCAGTTCCAGAAACATCCAATTTGATCAAGCCAGCTGATTGAAGCAAGTAAAGCGCACGGCTTTCGTTTGTTGCATCGTTTGGTACGGCAATTTCACCGTTATCTGGGATTTCTTCCACTTTGGTGTACTTGTTTTCTTCTCCATTTTTACCTGAGTAAAGGCGGATTGGTGAGATGTACGTATCTGCAATCGCTACAAGATCTTTCCCGTTTTCTTTGTTCCAGTTGTTCAAGAAGTTGTAGTGTTGGAAAGCATTCAAGTCTACTTCGCCATCAGCAGTTGCCTTGTTTGGTTGTGAGTAGTCTGTGAACTCTGTGAATTCCAATTTAATGCCATCTTTTTCAACCAATTCTTGGACTTTATCCCAACGTGCTTCTTCAGAACCACTACGGTTAACTGTTGCAATTTTGACAACTGTTTCATTGTCTGCTTTCTTTTCTGAATTTCCGCAAGCTGCAAGAGCCAAACCTGCGACTGTAGCAAGCGCTGCTACACCGAGCCATTTTTTAATTTTCATGATTCCATCTCCTTTAAAAATAATACCGTAATAGTATCTCATACTTTATTTGATTTCGCAAATTGTTAATAGATAGGAAGACCTATAGTTTGAAACTATATGTCTAAAAATTGAGAAATCATCCGCCTTTCTCAGACTGGATGATTTCATACGACTATTTAATATCAGCCTCTGCTGGGAGATAAGTGTCTCCGAAGAACTGTTTAGACAATTTTTCAAGAGTTCCGTCTTTGTAGAGTTCTTGTATACGTTTGTCTACAAATGATTTCAACTCATCTTGACCTTTAGCAAGAAGTGGGTAAACGTAAGGTTGTTGATCGCTTGGAAGTTCAATGACTTTCAAGTTGTCCAAACCTTGGTTCTTGATAACTGTTTCAACACCGATCTTATCAAAAATCTTGTAGTCAAACTGACCATCGCTCAAACGAGACATGATTTGTTGGAAATCAGCCTTGGTGTAGTTAAGAACAGTTGGGTTATCTGTGTGTTGTTTGTTGTATTCTTCCAACTGTTTAGCTGTTGTTGTTCCTTGCACGATTTCAGTAGATTTTCCACCGATATCATCAAGCGATTTGATGCTGTTGTCATCTTTCTTAACTACGAGAACGTTAGGGTTTTGGGCAATTGGTGCTGCATAGAGGTATTTTTCCGCACGTTCTTTAGTATAACTAAGATTGTTCACAGCCATTTGGTAGCGATCAGCGTCAAGACCCGCAAAGACACCTGACCACTCTGTCTTTTCAAACTTGACATCGTATTTGTCAGAATCTTTAAAGATAGCACGAACCACTTCAATCTCGTAACCAGTCAATTCACCATTTTCTTCATAGATAAATGGCTTTGGCGAACCGTTAGTTGCTACGACGATTTCTTTTTTACCAGATGTTGCTGCTTCTTCTTTCTTATCTCCACCTGAGCACGCTGCTAGTATACCTGCGGCAACAAGCCCTAGGGCAGCAAGAGATGAATATTTGACGATTTTTTTCATGTCATTTCCTCCAAAATAGAATACTGTACTATCTTAACAGAAAATATTTTTTTTCGCCATTATATGATACTTATCTCGGTGATAGGTTTTTTTTATGGCTGATTAAAAGACCAGACGCAAGACGGCAATCAAGACTACTCCAAAAAGAACTGTGCCAACTAGATTGCGGTAGCGAAAGGCTACCCAAGCCGTTGGAAAGACTGCTAAAAAGTCCAGCCATTTGATCTGGGGAAGGCTCCCGACCTTACCTGTCACTACACTTGAAAGGATCAAGGCAAAGATAATGGAGACAGGCAAAAACTTCAAAAATCGCTCGACGATAGCTGGCAACCCCTTGTACTTAACCAAGATGAAGGGAATCATACGGGGAATCCAAGTCACTAGGCCTGAAAATATAACGGCTAACAAAAGATATTTACTGACCATCTAAGACCACCCCCATAGTACAACCTAGCAAGGTCGCAAACAAAACAGCTAGCGACTGAGACACTACTGTCAAGAGCAAAAAGAAGGACACCGCAACAACGGCTAGGATTAGTAGCAGATTCCGTACAGGAACCCGTCTTTGCATAATCTGAAATTGCGAAGTAAAAATCCCGATAAACATCCCGACAAGGGCAAAGTCTAAGCCAAAGACTTCAGGATTTGGAAGAAGGCCACCTAAAGCTGTCCCCGCCACTGTCCCAATAAACCAGGCTACATAACTATTGAGATTGTTCCCGTGCATCCACATGGGATGAACCTTGTCTGTATGGGCTAATTCTCCCATCAAAACCCCGTAGGTCTCATCTGTCAGGAGACTGGACATGCCAATATTTTGCCAGAGACTAGTATGACGGAAATAAGTCGATGCGTGTAAGCTCAATAAAAAGAGGCGCAAGTTGATCAAGAAGACCGTCATAGCAATAGCTGCCACAGGCGCTTGTACCGCAATCAGTGCCAACATGGCAAACTGGGCGCTCCCCGCATAAACAAAGAGGCTCATCAAGCCCATCTCAACAGGTGTCACATAAGGTGCACCGATAATCCCGCAAGCCAGACCAATGCTGACATAGCCAAGGGCAGTCGGCATGGCCGCCTGTGCACCTTCCCAAAATCCTTTTTCTTTCATCTCTCTCCTCTTATTCTCTTCGTTTGAGGCTGTTCATCACAGCCACAGCACGTACTATTATAACATATTCAAAGGAGAGAAAAAAGTTTCGGATTCGAAACCTATTGCCAGAAAAAGTGCTGAAGAGGAAGCATCATGGATACATGAGAAATTGATCCACTCGGATAGTATACTTATCGGTTTCTGTGTCTGTAGCATATTTATTTTCTGTTGGATAGACATCAACCCAGAGTTCCCACTGTTGTCCTTTTAACTTGACCTTGTAGCGATAACCGTCATCATAGAGGCCTACTGTATCAGTTGTCATGGACTGGTAATCTGGGAGTTCTTCCAGTTCTTTTTTTATAGTCTGGGATAGATTGTTAAGTACTACTTTCTGCTCCACCTTTGAAGTTACAGGAATATGGACTGTCGCTTCTTCCAAACGATGCGATTTTGAAAATGTAAAGGTTGCTCGACCAGTATAGCCTTTCAAAGTAATCTGCTCATAGTGATAGAAAAGGCGACCTGTTTTATAGAAATACGGGTCTTCTGCACGCCAGATATCGCGATAGGCCGTTTCCTTTTCTTCCTCTACCTCGCTAGCCTTTCCCAATACTTCTTCAAAAGATTTAGGAGACATACCGAACGAAAGGGATTCAAACAAGACCAGTTGTGTTTTTTTAAAACTCTGGCAAGCTGATAAAAGCATGAGTAAAGCTCCAAGAGCAAGCAAACTACTGATTATTTTTGTAAATTTCATATTTCTACTATACAAAAAAAGTCTATGATTGACAAACTTTGATAGGGTCAGATTCCGTGGTTAGATTCTAAAATTACTTTTTCATTTAAGCTAACAAGGAATTGAGCAAGGACTATTATTAGATATTCGAGATAAGAAAAAGACTGGAGCGCCAGCCTTATCTATATGATGTAAATATTTCTGCTAAATCTAGTAGCCAAACACCAATAAGTTCACGATGATTAAAAAGCTATTCCACAAGATGTGGAGTGCTATTGACCAATAAACTGAACGTGTATAACGAAAAAATATACAGAGTAGCAGACCTGCTCCAGCATAAATGATGAAGTCTGTTAACACCCATCCATATTGCAAAACATGAATAAGACTAAAGAGAGTGGAGGAAGCGATAACATCTATATAGTACTTTTTCAATTTAGATAGTGCTGTCATCAGAAGCCCACGAAAGACCAATTCTTCAACTATCGGAGCAATGAGACTGCCGTAGAGAATACGCGTTACAAAGTAACTAATTCCTGTCAAATTAGCTGCTTCTTTCACAATTGCACTCCCATTTTGCGTGCTGGGAAAGATATGAGTCGTTATATTTACCCACAAAAACATCAATAGAAAGAAAAGAAAGAAGATACCCAGATACGACCAACGGAACTGGAATCGACCGTACTCTTTCCAATGTTGACTCTTAACAAGAACCACAGTAGCAGCAATTCCTTCAATTATTATCAATAAAATTTGAATCCCATAAAATCCAAAATCTGATAATTGATCCATAAACTCTAATCTCACTACTAAATTAAAAATCAAGTAATAAGACATAAGTACCAAAATGGTCCCTAGGTAAAATTTCATTTCTTCCCTTTTCATAGTTGATCCTTTTAAGTTTTATTTGCGCCTTCTTTCAGCCAAACCTGCCCAGAGTCCTTTCGTCCAATCAAAAGCACCGTAAGGTCTTGGTCCAGCACTACAAACTGACTCTATTGGAACTGACTCGGGAATTTCTATATCACAGCTAGTGTTCTCTTTTGCTAATTAGGATTATTGAAAAACTCTAAAATAACAAGGGGAGAATTTGACCAATGCCATTGTAGACTATGTGCAGTCCAATAGGCCAATAAATGGACTTTGTCACTCTAAATAAGACTGCAAATATGAGACCACCACCCATATAGAAGAAAAAGTCTGTCAATACCCAACCGTGGTTACTAATATGCAAGATCCCGAATAAAGCAGCCGAACCAAGCACATCCAGTCCCCATTTCTTTCCTTTTTCCAGAGCGGTCATCACCAACCCACGATAGATTATCTCTTCAAAAATGGGACCTGCAATCACAGGATAGAAAAAATACATCAAAAATACCGTAGCTCCTGTAAAAGTAGGAACATCCAGTTGATAAGAAATTTCATTTTTGGTAGGTGGGAAAATTAAAAATGTGACGAAATTCCAAATAACAAAAGCAAGAAGAGCTAGGAAGGAATAAAAAAGATAGGATCCCTTAAATTTCCTACTGTTGATTTTCTGCCATTTACCTGACCGAATCATAACAATAATAGCAAGCAGAACCACAAGAAAATTCAACATCATATCCGACAAATAATAGGCAAAGTCAGATAGACCAGCAGCAAGGTCACTGTGTAAAACCAGACGAATGAAGAACTGGTCAGCAATGACAAGTAGAATGGCTATAAACAAGTAGTAGCGTGAGATTATCTTTTTCATTCTATTTTCTCCTATACTATGAAATAAAGACAGCCCCTACCCAAGAAAAAGCAAGGACTTTGAATATCAATAACGGCGACGATTAACAGTGGAAGAATCATGGTCAAAATTTCTCTTCCAATGATCAATAATTGACCAAGGTGTCCCGAAACCTCCCCAGCCTCCACCGCCTGGGATAACAGCAGCATACACAAGATCTCCTCCGTAAACCGCCTCTAACTCCATTTCTGTTAGTTCCATTGTTTCTGCAAATTGTAAATTCAACATCATTTACACTCCTTCAATTATTTTACTTGTAAACCACTTCTGCGACCTAGGATTTGCTTCAAATGTCTTACAAGAATAGTATAGCACGGAAATTGGCTTGTTTTAAAAAATCGCATATTTGATATTTTTTCTCATGGAAATTTCACATTTGCGATTTTTATAGATTTGATTGTTTTACTGCTATAATATAGTCACCATTATGTAGGAGGACATGAAATGAAGAAACAAATCATAGCATTATTGACAATCGTTGCTGATATTATTATCATTTCCCATCTTTAGCTAATCGATAAGTTCTTTGTATTGCTGTAAGCGTAGTTCAAAAAGGGCTGTTAATTGTGGATTTTCTAATATTTGCAGAGATTGGATAAAGTGTTCAATCTCTTTTTGATTGCTCCCCTTAGTTTGAAGGAAAATGCTCATCTTCTTTAAAAACTGCCACAATAATTTCTCAAAAACATCGTATGATCGGAGCATACTCTCCAACTCGGCTTCAAAGATTGGGATATAAGAAAAAAGTTTGCGCTCCATGAGCTCTGATATGATATTCAGAAAGCCACTTTTCATATACAGTCTATTGTGTGCCAATTCTTTAAATTCCTTGGATTTTTCAAGTAAAGAGGTTGATAAAAAGATTAGGTCCTGATTGCTCAAGAAGGGCATGGTATTGCAAAAAAGATAGAGTTCAAACCAGGTCCAAGACTCGATAGCATAGAGATAGCTAGTCAAAAACTCGCTATCCTCCTCTTCTAGCAGATAGTTTTTATCCAGAGAATGGATAGCGTTTTTAATCACAATAGCGTTCAAACGACGATAAGTCTGTGCCATCTGTTCCTGCTCGACTTCCTCTAATAGTTGCTCTAAGCCAGCCATATCTTGATGGGCAAAACGATCCACAACCTTTCGACCGATTCGCATATGTGGGGATTCCTGATAGTTATTAAGCTTGTGTCCAAACTCATCGAAGGTCACATTTATCCCTTGGATAGCTAGTATCAGTTTATCCGCAGACAGCATAGACTGCCCTAGTTCAAACTTAGATAGCTGGGATGCTGTCAGGCCCTCACAAGCCACATCTGACTGTTTGAGTTTTCTCGCCAGCCGCAATTCCTTGTAAAATTCTCCCAACTCCATTCTCTCAATCATCTAGCCACCTCCTATTCTTTATATATTATATCATTATTTTTATCATTTTGTCAAAATATTCTGACACTTTAGTAAATGAAAAAGCCACCCTCAAGCTGACTCTTTATTCCATAGTATCAAAGGTGAGACTCGGTTTGGCATTGAGATCCAAGCCTGCAAAGTTTTCTTTATTCCACTCGCTAACGCTGGCATAGGCAATCATACCTGCATTGTCTCCGCAAAGACGCAGAGGTGGAATGATAACTTTAACATCTGTGATTTCCGCTGCTAGACGTTCTCTGAGACCTTTATTAGCTGCCACGCCACCGGCTACGACTAGGGTTTTAACAGGGTATTTTTTTAAGGCCTTCTTGGTTTTGGCCATAAGAATATCCATGACTGCTGCTTGGAAAGATGCTGACAGGTCTTCCTTGGACAAGCTTTCTCCCTTTTGCTCGGCATTGTGGTGAAGATTGATAAAGGCAGACTTCAAACCTGAGAATGAAAACTCTAGATTGTCCTCCTTAATCATGGCACGAGGGAAATCATAAATATCCTGCCCCTGATGAGCTAGCTCATCAATTTCGCGACCTGCAGGATAGGTCAAGCCCATGACACGGCCGACCTTATCATAAGCCTCACCAACTGCATCATCCCGCGTTTCCCCAACAATCTTATAATCCCCAGCCTCAGAAACATAGACCAACTCCGTGTGCCCACCGCTGACCAAGAGAGCTAGCAAGGGAAACTCCAAAGGCTCAACGCTCTGAGCCGCCATGAGGTGGCCAGCCATGTGGTTGACGGGGATAAGTGGTAGGCCATGTGCCCAAGCAAAGGCCTTGGCAGCTGACAAACCAACTAGCAGAGCTCCAACCAATCCAGGTCCGTAGGTAACGGCAACGGCTGTCACATCTTCTTCTGTAATTCCTGCTTCTGCTAGAGCCTCCTCGATACAGGCTGTAATGACCTCGACATGGTGACGGCTAGCTACTTCTGGCACTACACCCCCAAAACGTTTGTGACTCTCAATTTGACTTGCAATGACATTGGACAAGAGCTCATCATCGTTTTTCAGTACGGCGACACTGGTCTCATCACAGGATGTCTCAAATGCTAAAATATATCTATCCTTCATCTATTTCTCTCTTCATGATGATGGCGTCCTCTACTGGGTCATGGTAGTAGGCCTTTCGCTCAGCGATAACCGCCATCTTTTCTTTCTTGTAAAATACTTGCGCTCGTTGATTTGACTTTCTGACTTCGAGGAAAATCTCCTTGTCTGTCGGCAATTGAGCAAATAAGGCTGACGCAATTCCCTGACCCTGATAGGATTTTTTGACAGCGATTTGCAGGACTTCTGCCTCAAAGAGATTCTCCTGAACGGCTAGAAAGCCAATCACTTCTGCCCCATCATAAGCTACTGCATACCAAGTCTGGTCTTGGGACAGGTCTGCTTGGATTTGTTCCAGCGTCCAAGGACTGACTGAGTATACAACTGCCATGACAGCATAGATAGATTGAGCCAGGTCAGGCTGTCTTTGGATTCTTTTGATTTCTATCATAGGCGTTTAATGTAAGGCTCACCAGACTCGGAGTGGTTCTTGAGCCAATTTTCCTCAGCTTCAACACGTTTGAGGTAATTTGGCACGAAGTCGTGTAAGGAGTCTGCTTCCTTGTCCCATGCCCACAAAGCTAGATTAGCTGCATTAGGTAAGCTTTCTTGGTAGTTGGCTTGTGGCAAGTGTTCTTGAATCTGCTCCACAAAGGGGCCAACTTCTCCGACAAAGGTCACCTGTTCAGCATCCTTGACTTTTTCTAGCACTTCCGCAAAGGACAAGTGTGCTTCTGGCATGACAGGTTTGGCATTTTCATAAAATCCTGCATAAACATTGTTGCGACGCGCATCCATCAAGGGAACAACTAAGCCTTCTTGTTGGCGTGGCACCAGAGCCAAGAGGCTAGACATGCCAACTAACTCAATGTTTAGGGTATGAGCCAAGGTCTTGGCAGTTGCTACCGCAATTCGTAAGCCTGTGTAGCTACCTGGGCCTTCCGCCACCACGATTCGATCCAAATCCTTGGGTGTCCAATCCAAACTTGCCATCAAAAAATCGATGGCAGGCATGAGGGTAATACTGTGATTCTTCTTAATATTAATCGTCGTCTCGGCAAGAACCTGCTTGTCCTCTAAAATAGCGAGAGAAAGAGCCTTGCTGGACGTATCAAAAGCTAATACTTTCATAACACGTTCCTATCTTTTTGTCTGTTTACTATTATACTACAAAAGCTAGCACATGGGAATTTTCTTTCTTTTGGAACAAAAGGGCCTGCCACTTAGACAAGCAATTCTACACAACAAATTCAAAAAAGTTGTAGCTTTTTTGAATAGAAAAGTGAACAAGGAATTGAAAGGTTCTTCGTAAAAAATTTGGATCATGCATTTATGTTTCAACTCGATTTTCGACGTTAGAAATCATCGTCATAACAATAAAGATAGCACCTAAAAATAGAAAGATCCATCCCATCTATCAAGACGAGGTGGATTTTCTGTATATTTAGATGAATAATTGACTTTAAGCATTTAAACCAAAGTAGAAAACGAGCCAGACAACATAGGTGACAAGGAGGAGAAAAATTGAATAAAGCGTCACAAAAGCGAGCTTCCAAAGGAATTTTGTTTTGCGGTGTTCCAGATGCACAAACAGGGCATTCCCCCCATAGACACAAGCTACAAAGACTACAAACATCAAGAGGCGAACCCCTACTGCAAATTCAAACAAACTAAACATTCTTAATCCTCCTTTTGGTATTCCTATTTTTATATAAACTGTTGACAATGTTGGTATGTCAATGTTAAGATAGAGCCAAACATTGGTAGGAAAATCAGGTTGAGTCTTTGACTCTTCGGGTTGCGGTGCTATCCCTGAAACTTCGGTTTCTAAAGAACTGGAATTGCGATTAAATAGTTCGCCCCCAATGTTGTTAGTAGGCTCTTGACTTCGGTCAAGGGCTTTTCTTTACCTTTTAGTAAGCACTCCACTCCATGCTATTTCTACATCATTATACTTATAAATTGACTTCTTAGCCTCATAGATGATAGAATTAAGTAAAGGCTGAGATCGAGTTTGATTTGGTGACAAGTCATTCAAAGGTTGCGATGCATTCGCTTCAGGTAGAGGTGCTGCCATCTGCACTGCTCCAGGAAAATCCCCGAGTTTTGTCTCAGCCTTTTTATTGGCTCTCGAGATTTCTCAAGAGCTTTTTCTTTTCTCAAAGATATCATTCTGTCCCAACCATCTACACCAACGATTAATGAAGCTAGAACTTTATTCTTCCTTAAATCTACTATATCTTTAGATTCCCCCTTTAATTATAACACCTAAGTACTCTCCAACCAAATCCTACCTATCTTTTTGCTACTTTTTTCCCTCCCGACTTTCTCCATTTCCGTCTTTTACTAATTTTTCATTTTGTGGTATAATTGAAATAATTGTAACGAATCAAGGTCAATCTAGACATAAAATAGAATGAAATCAAGCAAATCTCTGCTAAAAGTTTGGAATAAGCTGACCTGTAAATAGAAAGGAACTATATGATTTACAAAGTTTTTTATCAAGAAACAAAAGAACGTAGCCCACGTCGTGAAACAACACGCTCACTTTACCTAGACATCGATGCCAGCTCAGAACTTGAGGGCCGTATCGCTGCTCGCCAACTTGTTGAAGAAAACCGCCCAGAGTACAACATCGAGTATATCGAACTCTTGTCTGACAAATTGCTAGATTACGAAAAAGAAACTGGCGCTTTCGAGATTACGGAGTTCTAATATGGCCTACACTCTTAAACCTGAAGAAGTCGGCGTTTTTGCCATCGGTGGTCTGGGAGAAATTGGGAAAAACACATACGGAATTGAATACCAAGACGAGATTATCATCGTCGATGCTGGGATTAAATTCCCAGAAGATGACTTGCTGGGTATCGACTATGTCATTCCTGATTACTCTTACATCGTGGACAATATCGACCGCGTCAAGGCTGTCTTGATCACACACGGACACGAGGACCACATCGGTGGGATTCCCTTCCTGCTCAAGCAAGCAAATGTCCCTATCTACGCTGGACCGCTTGCCCTGGCTTTGATCCGTGGAAAACTCGAAGAACACGGCCTCTTGCGCAACGCCAAACTATATGAAATCAACCACAATACTGAGTTGACCTTTAAAAATCTCAAGGCAACTTTCTTTAGAACAACCCACTCTATTCCAGAGCCTTTGGGGATTGTCATTCATACCCCTCAAGGAAAAATCGTCTGTACGGGTGACTTCAAGTTCGACTTTACTCCAGTTGGGGAACCTGCAGACTTGCACCGGATGGCAGCCCTTGGTGAAGAAGGCGTTCTCTGTCTCCTATCTGACTCGACAAATGCAGAAGTCCCAACCTTTACCAACTCTGAAAAGGTCGTTGGCCAGTCCATCATGAAGATTATCCAAGGCATTGAAGGACGTATCATCTTTGCATCCTTTGCCTCCAATATCTTCCGTCTCCAGCAAGCAACAGATGCTGCTGTTAAGACTGGACGCAAGATTGCGGTCTTTGGTCGTTCTATGGAAAAGGCCATTGTCAACGGGATCGAGCTTGGCTACATCAAAGCTCCTAAGGGAACCTTTATCGAGCCAAATGAAATCAAAGACTACCCTGCAGGCGAGATTCTAATACTCTGTACAGGTAGTCAGGGTGAGCCGATGGCAGCCCTCTCTCGTATCGCCAATGGAACCCACCGTCAGGTGCAACTCCAACCCGGCGATACTGTTATCTTCTCTTCTAGCCCAATCCCTGGAAATACCACTAGCGTCAACAAATTGATTAACACTATTTCTGAAGCTGGTGTCGAAGTTATCCACGGTAAAGTGAACAATATCCATACATCTGGACACGGTGGTCAGCAAGAGCAAAAACTCATGCTTCGCTTGATTAAGCCGAAATACTTCATGCCTGTCCACGGTGAATATCGTATGCAGAAAGTCCACGCTGGACTAGCGGTGGATACGGGTGTCGAGAAGGACAATATCTTTATCATGAGCAATGGTGATGTGCTTGCTCTTACTGCTAACTCAGCCCGTATCGCAGGTCACTTCAATGCCCAAGACATCTATGTCGATGGAAATCGTATCGGTGAAATCGGCGCTGCTGTCCTCAAAGATCGTCGTGATTTATCTGAAGACGGTGTCGTTCTAGCAGTCGCAACTGTTGACTTCAAGTCTAAAATGATCTTGTCTGGTCCAGATATCCTCAGCCGAGGCTTTGTCTACATGAGAGAGTCTGGAGACTTGATTCGCCAAAGTCAGCGCATCCTCTTCAATGCTATTCGTATCGCACTGAAGAACAAAGATGCTAGCGTGCAATCTGTCAATGGCGCCATTGTCAACGCCATTCGCCCCTTCCTCTATGAAAATACAGAACGTGAACCGATTATCATCCCGATGATCCTCACACCAGATGAGGAATAAATTATAAAACAGCCCCGTCTTCGGAGCTGTTTTTTCTATGCTTTCTTTTCTTGATTTTTAGAAATACTACGATTTTTACCTTCCAAATACACCATCAAAATAGAAATATCTGCTGGGTTAACTCCCGAAATACGGCTGGCTTGGCCGATAGTTTCTGGATTGATAAGTTTGAACTTCTGACGAGCTTCTGTCGCAATCGAGTCAATATCATCCCAGTCAATATTAGCTGGAATGCGTTTTTCTTCCATGCGTTTCATCTTGGCAACCTGATCCATGGCTTTGGAAATATAGCCTTCATACTTGATTTCTGTTTCAATCAATTCTATAATCTTGTCATCCAAGTCCTCAGCAGCTGGTCCGATGAAGGCCACCACATCTTGGTAAGAAACTTCTGGACGACGAAGGAATTCCTTGGCTGTCACTGCATCTGTCAACGGCTTAAAGCCCATCTCCTCAACCTTGGCATTTGTTTCCTTGACCGGCTTGAGTTTGATACTGTCGAGACGCTTCATCTCATTGTCAAATTGGTTTTTCTTGATTTCAAAGCGAGCCCAGCGTTCATCATCCACAAGCCCAATCTCTCGACCCATCTCGGTCAAACGCATATCAGCGTTGTCATGACGGAGAATAAGGCGGTATTCAGCACGACTGGTCAAGAGACGGTAGGGTTCAATGGTTCCCTTGGTCACCAAGTCATCAATCATCACCCCAATATAACCGTCGCTGCGCTTCAAAATCAACTCAGGCTTGCCTTGGATTTTCAGAGCCGCATTGATACCCGCGATAATCCCTTGGCCAGCAGCTTCTTCGTAACCTGATGTTCCATTTGTCTGACCAGCAGTGAAAAGTCCTGAGATTTTCTTGGTCTCCAGAGTCGCACGCAACTGATGAGGCAAGACCATGTCGTACTCGATGGCATAACCAGTTCGCATCATCTCAGCATTTTCTAAACCTTTGATGGAATGAACCAGCTCACGCTGGACATCCTCAGGCAGACTGGTTGATAAACCTTGAACGTATACTTCCTCAGTGTCACGCCCTTCTGGTTCTAGAAATAGTTGGTGACGTTCCTTGTCCGCAAAGCGCACAATCTTATCCTCAATTGATGGACAGTAACGAGGTCCCACACCCTTAACTACACCTGTAAACATAGGCGCACGGTGGAGGTTGTTTTGGATAATCTCATGACTACTACCGTTGGTGTAGGTCAACCAGCATGGCACTTGATCCTTAACATAATCCTCATCACGTGAAGTGTAGGAGAAGTGATTAGGCGCTTCATCTCCTGGCTGAATCTCTGTCACATCGTAATTGATAGAAGAAGCCTTAACACGTGGAGGGGTTCCTGTCTTGAAACGACCGATTTCGAGCCCAAGTTCCTTGAGATTATCAGCTAGATTAATCGAAGCTAGGCTGTGGTTTGGACCTGACGAATACTTGAGATCTCCGATGATGATTTCCCCACGGAGTGCAGTCCCTGTCGTCACGATAACAGCCTTGGCAGCATACTCTTGATGGGTAGCTGTACGCACACCGACAACCTTGCCATCTTCCACCAAAATCTCATCAATCATGGTTTGACGAAGGGTCAGATTCTCTTGATTTTCAACTGTCTTGCGCATCTCCTTAGAGTAAAGTTCCTTGTCAGCCTGCGCACGAAGGGCACGGACAGCTGGCCCCTTCCCTGTGTTGAGCATCTTCATCTGTATGTAAGTCTTGTCAATATTCTTGGCCATTTCCCCACCGAGGGCATCCACTTCACGCACGACAATCCCCTTGGCAGAACCACCGATCGAAGGGTTACAAGGCATGAAAGCCAACATTTCGATGTTGATGGTCGCAAGCAAGACCTTACAGCCCATACGGCTGGCAGCCAAGGAAGCCTCAACCCCAGCATGTCCCGCACCGATTACAATAATATCGTATTCTTCCGTAAAATTATAAGTCATTTCTTAACCTTTCAAAAATTTCTCGCAAATAAGGAACTAACTTCTCCTCCTCTAGAGCTTGATCCATAGTAACCCATTTAAAGTGTGTATGTTCTTCAGGATCTAATCTGATAATTGGCTTCTCCCCAACCCACTCTGCTTTATAAACTAAGCGAGTAAAAACCGTATCCTTAGAGGTATCCAGTTGACTATCTTCGTGAAGAAGTTTGAGCGAACTGCTATCTAGCCTAACTCCCGCTTCTTCAATGCATTCTCTAAGAGCACCATCTCGCGGAAGTTCACCCTTTTCAACCCCGCCACCAGGAATATCCCAGTAAGTTGGATAAACGTTGGGTTCTCCTCTTTTAATTTCCGAACGCTGAATGAGCAAATAATCACCACCACTATGAACAAGTACATGGGCAATAAGCTTAACCATCATTTTCTCTCCTATTCCTCAAGATGAATGTGTCTTAGTTGGCCGTCCCAATCTGGTAGGGCTGTTTTTAAAAAGGCTGGAACTAGATTGATCCCCTCAAACCTATCCAAGTCAATCCACTCACAAGGCTGCATTTTTTCGTCTTCCTGCATGGTCAATGGAGCTTCTTCAAGCAAATTCACCAGGTAATGAAACTCGATGTTGTGATAGGAAACACCGTCTTGTTCAAAACGATTTTCAACCACAAAAGCTAGCTGTCCAGCTTGAGCTCGGACCCCTAATTCTTCCCTCACTTCACGAACTACCGCGTCTTCCGTGCTTTCATTAACTTGAATCGCACCGCCGATGGTGTAATACTTGCCCTTATCTTTGGTGACTAGGAGTTTGCCATTTTGGAGAATCAAGGCTGTCGCCCGAACACCAAAAACAGTATTTTCCACTTTTGTCCGAAAGTCTTGTTGAGTCATTTTTGTCCTTTCCCTTGAACGACACAAAAACAGTCAAAACTCGTAAGAAGTGCAGGACAAAAAACCTGCAACATCCATGAGCTTTGACCATCATTTCTATTGCTTTTATTATTGTAGCAAATTGAGAAAATTTGTCAATCTAAATGTACTGACAAACTTGTCCATCGCGGTAGGCATTGTCAATCAAACCACCACCAAGGCACTCTTCGCCGTCGTAAAAGACAACTGCCTGTCCTGGTGTAATGGCGCGTTGTGGTTCTGCAAAGATGACCTCTGCCTTGTCTCCTTCGACATGTACTGTCACCTTTGAGTCAGGCTGACGATAGCGGAATTTAGCCGTGCATTCTAGCGTAAACTCCTCTGGCATGTCACGAGTAAAGTGGACTTGACTGGCCTCTAGGCTTGTTGACATGAGCGAGTCATGATAGAAACCTTGGCCGACATAGAGGATATTTTGGCTCAGGTCTTTTCCAACAACAAACCAAGGGGCATTGTCACCACCGTGTTGCCCACCGATACCGAGACCGCCACGCTGACCGATTGTATAATACATCAGACCTGCATGTTCACCCATATCGCGACCATCCACAGTCATCATACGACCAGGCTGAGCTGGCAGGTAGTTGCTGAGAAAGTTTTTAAAGTTCTTTTCTCCGATAAAGCAAATCCCTGTCGAGTCTTTCTTCTTAGCAGTCGCAAGTCCTGCTTCTTCTGCTAGTCTGCGAACTTCAGGCTTTTCCAAATGTCCCAACGGGAACATAGTTTTTTGGAGTTGTTCTTGCGAGAGTTGGCTGAGGAAATATGTCTGGTCCTTGCCATTGTCCACACCACGAAGCATGTGAACAATGCCATCCTCATCACGCGCCACTCGAGCATAATGCCCCGTCGCTACATAGTCTGCACCCAAGGTCATGGCATAGTCCAGAAAGGCCTTGAACTTGATTTCCTTGTTGCACATAACATCTGGATTTGGCGTGCGCCCTGCACGGTATTCCGCTAGGAAATACTCAAAGACGCGGTCCCAGTACTCTTTTTCAAAATTGACAGAGTAGTAAGGAATGCCGATCTGGTCTGCCACCGCAGCCACATCTTTGTAATCTTCGGTCGCCGTACAAACGCCGTTTTCATCTGTGTCATCCCAGTTCTTCATGAAGATACCGATTACATCATAGCCCTGCTCCTTAAGCAAAAGAGCCGTCACCGACGAATCAACACCACCACTCATCCCCACGACAACACGTGTTTTAGAGTTATCACCCATGGTAAGTCTCCCATCTATTCGTTTATTCACGATTGAAGGTCGTGTGTGCTTCAACGATTGAAGGTCGCTTGAGCAAGATTCATTATAGCATGCTTTAAAGAAGAAGACAAGGGAGGGATGAGAACACATGTAGAAAAGCATACAAAAAGTCGAGGGATTTCCTCGACTTTTACATATTTGTCTGTTAGCTAGTTCTTAATACCAACCGTTGTTAAGCCAGAAGTTCTTGGCAGCTGTCCATGAACCGTAACGTCCTGCAACGTAAGCATCTGCTACACGTTCTTGGTTTTCAGCTGAGTAGTCGCCGTTCAAGTATGAATCTGTCAATTGGTAACGTCCGATGTAACGTCCGTTTGTAGCTGTGTAGCTACCACCTGATTCTTTTTGAGCGATCCATTCTTTGGCTTCTGCTTCAGAACCACTTACAGTAGAAGCTGTGTAACTTTCTTCTTCATAAGAAGTGCTGGCTGTAGCAGCTGGTGCTTCGTAAGTTGTTGTTTCAGCAACTTCTTCATAAGTTGTAGCTTCGCTTGTTTCTTCTGTAGCAACTGGTGCTTCATAGGTTGTTGCAGAAGTTGCAGTTGCTGTCGATGAAGCTGTTCCTTCGATAACCAAAACTTGATCCACATAGATAAGGTGAATATCTTTGATATTGTTTTTTTCTGCCAATTTTTCAACAGTAGTATTGTACTTCTCAGCGATTTCTGAAAGAGTATCACCTGGTTTAACTGTATAAGTTACAGTTTCTTGCGCAGAAGCAAGTGCAGGCGCAAAGAAAGCAAGTAATGTTGCTACTCCTGCAAGAGTTGATTTGATTTTTTTAGTTGTTAATGTCATTTCTGAAAATTCTCCTTTTTACTATGCTTCTATCATACCGTTTGAATATTACCGTTTCTTAACGATTTTGTGTAGAAATATTACAAAAATATTTTATATTTACTGAAACATCGATATTTTTGTCATAAAAGGCCAAATTTTATACCATTTCTATCCATTTTTTCAGTTTTATAAGGGAAATAAGCACAGAACTTCATTCTTTGATATAATAGATATAAGAATCTTTGTAAGGGGAAACAGATGCACTCACTTCGTTTTCAATCTGTCTTTGATATTATCGGACCAGTCATGATTGGCCCATCAAGTAGCCACACAGCTGGAGCTGTTCGTATTGGGAAAATCGTCTCCTCCATCTTTGACGATACGCCAACAGAAGTCGAATTCCAACTATTTAACTCATTTGCCAAGACCTACCGTGGTCACGGGACAGACCTTGCTCTCGTTGCGGGTATTTTAGGTATGGATACGGACGATCCTGACATTCCAAATAGCCTAGAGATTGCCCATAAACGCGGTATCAAGATTGTCTGGACCATTCAGAAAGACAGCAACGCTCCTCACCCTAATACCACTAAAATTACTGTGAAGAATGAACACAAATCCATCAGTGTGACAGGAATTTCCATCGGTGGGGGAAATATCCAAGTTACGGAACTTAACGGCTTTGCTGTCTCTCTCAACATGAACACACCAACCATTATCATAGTGCATCAGGATGTTCCAGGTATGATTGCCCATGTTACTGAAACCCTCTCTCGTTTCGATATCAACATCGCTCAGATGAATGTGACTAGGGAAAAAGCTGGAGAAAAAGCCATCATGATCATCGAAGTCGATAGTCGAAGTTGCGAAGAGGCGATTGAAGAAATCCGAAAAATCCCTCATCTCCACAATGTCAATTTCTTTAAGTAGGAGGAAACATGTTTTATTCTATCAAAGAATTGGTTGAGCAGGCAGATCTAGACTTCCAAGGAAATGTCGCAGAACTTATGATTGCGACAGAATATCAACTAACCGGTCGGGAACGGCCAGAAGTTCTCCTCCTCATGGAACGCAATCTAGAAGTCATGAAAGCCTCTGTCGAGCTCGGTCTCAGTGAAAATAAATCCCGTAGTGGTTTAACGGGAGGAGATGCGGCCAAACTAGACCGCCATCTCAAAAGTGGTAAGGCCTTGTCGGACTTTACCATCCTATCAGCAGCCCGAAATGCCATCGCAGTCAATGAACACAATGCGAAGATGGGCTTGGTCTGCGCCACTCCAACCGCAGGAAGTGCTGGCTGTCTGCCAGCCGTTCTCACTGCTGCTATCCAAAAACTTGATCTTAGCCACGAAGAACAGCTGGATTTCCTCTTTGCTGCTGGTGCCTTTGGACTAGTCATCGCAAACAACGCTTCTATCTCAGGTGCTGAAGGTGGCTGCCAGGCCGAGGTTGGCTCTGCCTCTGCCATGAGTGCCGCAGCCTTGACCTTGGCTGCAGGTGGAAGCCCCTATCAGGCTAGCCAAGCCATTGCCTTTGTCATTAAAAATATGCTAGGCCTCATCTGCGACCCCGTCGCTGGTTTGGTTGAAGTTCCCTGCGTCAAGCGCAATGCCATGGGAGCCAGCTTTGCCTTTATCGCAGCAGATATGGCCTTGGCAGGTATCGAGTCTAAGATCCCTGTTGACGAAGTCATCGATGCCATGTACCAAGTCGGATCCAGTCTCCCAACTGCCTTTCGAGAAACGGCTGAAGGTGGACTCGCTGCCACACCTACTGGTCGTCGCCTACAAAAAGAAATCTTCGGAGAATAAGCTTATCTATATCTATATCTATTAGGAGAAACTATGCCCTCTATCTCAGCAATCTTTTTTGATCTAGACGGAACTCTGGTTGACAGTTCCCTCGGGATTCACAATGCCTTCACCTACACCTTTGAAGTGCTAGGAGTTCCGAGCCCTGATGCTAAAACCATTCGTAGTTTCATGGGACCACCACTTGAAAGTAGTTTTGCAACATGTCTTCCCAAGGAACAAATCTCGGAAGCCGTTCAAATCTATCGTTCTTACTACAAGAAAAAAGGGATCCACGAAGCCCAACTCTTCCCCCGAATAACGGAATTACTCCAAGAACTTTCACAAAACTACCCTCTCTACATCACTACAACAAAGAATACTCCTACTGCTCATGATATGACTAAAAATCTGGGAATCCATCATTTCTTTGATGGCATTTACGGCTCTAGTCCGGAAACGCCACACAAGGCGGATGTCATCCGTTACGCCTTACAGACGCATCAACTCCCTGCAGACCAAGTCCTTATCATCGGAGATACCAAGTTTGATATGATTGGAGCCCAAGAAACTAGCATTAAAAAGTTTGCTGTTACTTGGGGATTTGGAGAGGAGGCTGATTTACTCAGCTATCAGCCTGACTGCATTGCCCATACCATTGATGATATCATTAGCCAGCTCTAATCATATAAAAATACTCCTAACACTAGTAAACTAGGTTGAGGAGTATTTTTATATAGGGTCATCCTTAGTAAATGACCAGAATGAAACGGAAAAACAGATTAATAGATTCGCAACATACACCCACCAGTACTCTGAGGAGCCGAGCTGCCACTAGAGGGCACAAGAAGCCCCTTTATTTACCTAAACATTATCCTCTTATCTTGACTCCCATCTACTGGTCTTAGCCACATCTCTGTTATTCTTGTACTTCTTTCTGAGCGGCCTTTCCTTGGTCCAGAAGGGCTCGAATAATTTTTTCATCGCGAAGTTTAACAGAATCGTTAATGACTGCAGCTGACTCAACGATGGTTGTTTCTAGTTGAGCACGTTTCTGGCGTCCCAACTCAATGGCAGCAACGATGCCTTGATTTTGAGCGACGAGACTTTCAGCTAGCTTGGTCACCGATTCGACAGCTACTGTTGGACTTTGGGCAATTTTCTCTATCTGCGGAATCACTTCCTTACTAGTTTCAGCTAGCATCTGAAGGGCTGCATTGTTGGCATTGACAATGGCATCCGCCACGGCACCTGATTTGATTGATTGTTGCAAAATACCAAGTTGGGCAATCGAGAGTTTCATTGTTGGAATGGTATTGCGGCGAAGCATGCCCAATTTTTGGCGCATGTCTGATGAAACTTTGACGAGATTACGCATTTGCGGAGTTGTCGTCCAAGCTACGTAAAGGCGACTGACATACTCTGTATGTTGTTGTTCCAGTGTATTGACCACTTCTGCCATACGAGCTAATTCCTGAGACTTCGTCTGGTATTCTACCGTTGTTGCATCTAATTGATCAACTTGAGCCTTCAATTCTGCAGCGTGATTCCCAGCTTCTGCCTGACTGGCCTCGATGAATGAAATCACACCGACTAGATTTTCAATGGATTTGGTATTGTCCTCAATCAACATCTCCGCAGAAACAATATTTCGAGCAAGCACATCTTCTTGCTTGACCACTGCAGCAGCCATACCATCTAGCTTTTGCTCCACTGTTTTTGAGTCAAAGTAAAATTCCTGTAGCGTATTCTTGCTCTTGTTAAACAATCGTTGCAAAAAGTTAGGCTTTTCTTCTAATTCTGCAATTTCAGCATTCTTGTATTTGGTTACAAAACCTTGGAGTTCGCGGTTAGTATTTTTTAGGAGATCATCCACCTGCGGAATTTGCAGTTTCTTCTGCTCGGTCAAGATACGGTTCACCGTACTATTGACATCTTCCACAGCTGATTGACCAAAGTCCAAGAGAGCATTTTGGTCTGTGACAAACTGATCTACCAACTGGGGCACGCGCGCCTTGATTCCCTCTTGCTGTTCAGGACTTAGCTTTTCAAGAAAGGTGATAGTCTGGGCTGAGCCTGTGTTGGTCCCAATGATTTCAGTGGTTTTGTCCACTTTGGTCACTGTATTACTGGCAATCTGATCAATATCAAAATTAAATTCTGTCATGGTTACTCCTTTGTGTCTACCCTATTCTTTGCGATCTTTGCCCAAGATACGCAAGCTAATATCAAAATCGCGCATATCTGTTTCATTGAGCTCTCTCAAAACTTGGTCTAGCTCAAGATCAAATTGTTCAATAGCTACTCTAGCTTGTTCCAAGCGTTCCTCAGATCGATTATAGTTCTTAGGATTTGCCTTAATCTTTAAATAACCCTCTAAAACGGTCTGGAATTTTTCCATCTTTAAATTATGAATGGTCGCCAATTCTTCCTTGTCTCCAAAGTTAGATGCCTCTATTTTATTTATTATTTCCTGATGGTCACACGCGATATTAGCAAGCGTCTGAGCCAATTCTGGTGCCACTTCCTCGGGCTCCATATTTTCAATATCTCTCTGACTGTCTCTTTCCAAACGCTCTAGCTGAACACTGATAGTTGCTCTTACTGAGCGAACTTTCTTATCAATACGACTATAAACGGAATCACCAATATAAGATTTAAGCTGTTCGGCTTTCTGATGAATTTCACTCAGTTCAAGCAGTACCTGCTTGGACCGACTTTTGTAGGCTGCTGATCCTTTCTCAGGCAGGGTCTCCTCTAACTGCTGAATATCTTTATCAGTCTGACGAATTCGAGCTTTTAAGAGTTCAATCTGATCCTCTACAGAGCGATTACCACTCCTGCGTCGGTAAAGTGCATAAGCACCGAAACCAATTAAACTACAGATAGCCAAGGGGAAAGAATATTCAGCTAAGATACTAAAGAAAATCAATACTCCCCAGAAATAAAGGCAACCTTTTAAAAATACATTACCTGATTTCATAAACATCCCTTATTTTCAATTTATAAATCTATTTTAGCATAAAAGCAGAAAATGAGGGGAAAAGTCGCCTAAAAGGGTTGATTTCTTTACACTAAAACTTGAAACATTCTCCATGAGTAAAAATAATCCTCCACATACCAACCGAATCTCCAACTCACCCTTTTAAGACAAAGCAAAAAGCCCACTGTTGTAGGCTTTCTGTAAGATATTTCTTAAAATTAAAGCATTTTGTTGTAGAATTCAACGACAAGTGCTTCGTTGATTTCTGGGTTGATTTCGTCGCGTTCTGGCAAGCGAGTCAATGAACCTTCCAATTTTTCAGCGTCGAATGATACGAATGCTGGACGTCCAAGAGTAGCTTCTACTGCTTCAAGGATTGCTGGAACTTTCAATGATTTTTCACGAACTGAGATCACTTGACCTGGAGTTACGCGATATGATGGGATATCAACGCGTTTTCCGTCAACAAGGATGTGGCCGTGGTTTACGAATTGACGAGCTTGACGACGAGTAGTCGCAAGGCCAAGACGGTAAACAACGTTATCCAAACGACGTTCCAAAAGAAGCATGAAGTTGAAACCTAGGATTCCGCCTTTGATTTTTGTAGCTTGTACGAACAAGTTACGGAATTGTTTTTCACCTACACCGTAAGTGAAACGAAGTTTTTGTTTTTCAGCCAATTGCAAACCGTATTCTGACAATTTAGAACGGTTGTTTGGTCCGTGTTGTCCTGGTACGTAGTTACGACGTGCCAATTCTTTACCTGTACCTGTAAGTGAAAGGCCAAGGCGACGAGCTTGTTTCCAAGATGGTCCTGTATAACGTGACATGTGTATGTCCTCCTGATATAAATAATATTTCGGTGGAAATAGTCACTTAGAAAGCCCTGATTCGTGCAGATGCCCTTCGCCTAAACAGCCAAGGTTACTTGTCATAAGACACCTGTTGACGAGCTTCATGCTTTCCTGCTGCTATTTCACACAAAGGCTATTATACCATGAAAAGCTAGATTTGTAAAGGGATTTTACGCCTTTATTTCAAATTGAGGCTGAATGTAAACTTGCTTCCTAAGCCATATTGACTTTCTGCTGTGATTTCGCCACCAAGCTGATGGGCTAGTTCTCGTGCAATCGCAAGACCTAAGCCATGCCCACCCGTCTTCATATTGCGCGAAGTTTCCACACGATAAAGTCGTTTAAATATCTTTTCCAAATCCTCAGGAAGGATCCCCTGACCCTCGTCTTTCACACTGATTGTCAGCTCTTGTTCTGTTAATTGGGCAAGAACCTCGATTCTGGTTCCTGGTTCTGAATATTTAAAGGCATTGTTTAACAAATTGACCAGAATACGAGAAAGTTTGTCAGAATGGCTCTTGATTTTCGCCGACTCAGGTGACACTTGAATGTAAACATCTCGCTCCTCTTGTTCAATCTGGAGTTGAAATTCACTCATTGACTCAATCAGCAACTGATCTAAAAAGACCTCTTCGACTTCTTCATCAGCAGTATCTTGAGGTTGTGTATTGAGAGTCAAAACATCCAACTCCTCCACTAGCTTGTTTAGACGCTCAGTTTGCCGACCAATCGTGGTTAAGTAGTGGAGTCGCTCCTCTTCTTTGATCACTCCATCTAGAATTCCCTCCACAGTAACCTGAATGGAGGTAATGGGAGTTTTAATATCGTGAGAGAGCTGCGCAATCATCATTCTCTTTTCTTGCTCGCTCTCATCAAGTGATTGAAAGGTAGCCTGCAAATTGTGGGACATGTCATTAAAAGCCTGGCCCAGCTCTTGAAATTCTAATGGGCCTTTGGTTTCGATTTCTGTACTGAAATCCTTGCTTGCTATATCCTGAGCTTGTTTTTTCAAATGTTTCAGAGAAGAGAACACAGGCGACAAGAGAAAGATGCTCACTGCAGCGCCAATGAAACTAGCAATCAAGGTCATTCCAACTAGAAAGTAAACTTCACTTTTCTCGATCAACATTCGTTGGACTGCCCAGAAAACGACCAAAATCGTTAGTAGAGTCGACACTAGATACCCCACTAAAATATAGTTTTTTAATTTCATTTTCTACCTCTTGGTCTTTCCATCTTATAGCCCAAACCCCAGACAGTTTTGATAGCAGGAGCATTTGAATTTGTATACTTGGTCAACTCTTGCCTCAAAGCATGGATATGAACATTGAGTGTATTGGTATCATCTACATAGTCCTCTTGCCATACCTTCTCGTAAAGTTCCGTCTTTGAAAAGACTCTCTCAGGATTGCTGGCTAATATCCATAAAAGTTCAAAGGATTTTACTGTCAATTCCAAAGGTTGCTCCCCAATGCGAACCTCATGAGTCACATGGTTGATTACCAAGTCACCAAACTCGATCTGTTCTGTCTCTCCTCCACGGCTAAGGCGACGCAAGATATTATTCACTCTTAAAACCAATTCGCGTGGGCTAAAGGGTTTGACTATAAAATCATCTGCCCCCAAACTTAATCCATAAATCTTATCCTGTTCGCTTGTCTTAGCAGTTGTAAAGAGGAAGGGTTGATCCGGAGCGATATACTGAACTTCACTGATAAAATCATAGCCATCCATATTGGGCATCATGATATCTGTGATAATGAGGTCGATAGATTTTTTTCTGAAAAGCTCTAAGCCCTCCTTACCATCATGGGCGACCAAAACATCGTAACCTGCCTGTATAAGATAGCGGTGTTGAATATCTAGAATATCTATCTCATCATCAACCAGCAAAATTGTCTTTTTCATCTGACACTCCTTCGATAAAAACAGTGTTATACTTGCTTTAGTATAACACTATTTTCCCTAATGTTTAAGTGATTTGAATCTTAATCTTCTCGTTTAGTTGTCAAACCCAAAAGTCCAACAAGACCTGCCAAGGCTAGACCAAAGATACCAAGGCCAGCTGTAGCTGTTTTAGCTTCCCCAGTATTTGGTAGCATCGCTTTATCATCTTTTTTCATCATATTAGCCATTGGGCTAGAAGCTGGTTGATCGACCTTCATATCTGACATATGGTGATTTGTACCCATCATACCCTCAGTCGTACCTGTAGAGCCTGTTTCAGAAGGCTTCGTATTCATCTGACCTTGTTGAGATGGTATTGTCGCCATTTCTTTTCCACGAAGCTGAATCGTTACTTGACGAGTAGCAATCAGATTGGTCAAATCAGGTTTGCCATCTTTAGATCCATAGACTTTAACAGTAGCTAGATATGTATGGGTTCCGTTAGCTCGAAGTTGATCCAGCAAGGCCTGACCATCTTTGCCAACCGTATTGCCATTCAAATCCACTTCGTAGAAATATTGACCTTTAGCCAAGCCTTCAAGTGGCAATAGGGCAGGATTTTTAGCTGTTCCATTGTCTGACCATGGAGCTTTGTCTGAGGCTTTTAACAAG
The DNA here is from genome assembly GCA_905221385.1 of bacterium. Classification (GTDB taxonomy): domain Bacteria; phylum Bacillota; class Bacilli; order Lactobacillales; family Streptococcaceae; genus Streptococcus. Next base: position 29,953 of record CAJNCV010000008.1, on the reverse strand, counting down.
AGGCGAGTCAACATACCATCTCCACCAAAAGCTTCGTATGGAATAACTTGGTTGACACCGGCCAAGAATGGACCCGGAACATTTGCTTTTTCAAGGTAGCTAGCTGGAACATCAATCATGTCTTTGACATTGTTAACAACAGAGTCTTTAACCTGATTTGGTGTGGTCAAGCCATTCAAATTAACAGTCAAATCTTTAGTCGCTACGAGGTTAGTTAAGTCAGGCTTGCCATCTTTCGCACCGTACACTTTGATAGTAGCTTTATAGCTTTGTGTACCATTTTGTTTCAAGAGGTCAAGAAGCTCTTTGTCAGATTTTCCTTGAGTGCCTGCCAAGTCTACTTCGTAGAAGTAAAGGCCTTTGCCCAATTTCTCTATTGGTGGGAGAGCTGGATTTTTAGCTGAGCCGTTGTCTGACCATGGAGCCTTATCAGATGCTTTCAAGATTAGGCGAGTCAACATGCCGTCACCAGCGAAGAATTCATATGGAATAACTTGGTTGACACCAGCTGTAAATGGACCTGGAAAATTGGCTTTGTCAAGGTAGCTAGCTGGGACATCTACTGTGTCTTTGGTATTGTCAGCCACACCTTTTTGAACTTCAGCTGGAGTGGTTAAACCATTCAAGTTAACATCCAAATTTTTAGTTGCTACAAGGTTGCTCAAGTCTGCCTTGCCATCTTTCGCACCATACACTTTGATGGTAGCTTTATAGCTTTGTGTACCATTTTGTTTCAAGAGGTCAAGCAACTCTTTATCTGATTTTCCTTGGGTGCCGGCCAAGTCCACTTCATAGAAGTAAAGACCTTTGCCCAATTTTTCTACTGGTGGGAGAGCGGGATTTTTAGCCATTCCATTGTCTGACCATGGAGCCTTGTCGGACGCCTTCAAGATCAGGCGAGTCAGCATGCCGTCACCAGCGAAGAATTCATATGGAATGACTTGATTGACACCAGCTGTAAATGGTCCTGGGAAATTGGCTTTGTCAAGATAGCTAGCTGGGACATCTACTGTGTCTTTGGTATTGTCAGCAACACCTTTTTGCACTTCAGCTGGAGTGGTCAAACCATTCAAGTTGACATTTAAATCTTTAGTTGCTACCAGATTAGTTAAGTCAGGCTTGCCATCTTTTGCACCGTACACCTTGATAGTAGCTTTATAGCTTTGTGTACCATTTTGTTTCAAAAGGTCAAGCAACTCTTTATCTGATTTTCCTTGGGTGCCTGCTAAATCCACTTCGTAGAAGTAAAGGCCTTTGCCCAATTTCTCTACTGGCGGGAGAGCGGGATTTTTAGCTGAACCGTTGTCTGACCATGGAGCCTTATCGGATGCTTTCAAGATAAGACGAGTTAACATGCCGTCTCCAGCAAAGAATTCGTATGGAATAACTTGGTTGACACCAGCTGTGAATGGTCCTGGGAAGTTGGCTCTATCCAAATAAGAAGCTGGGACGTCTACTGTGTCTTTGGTGTTGTCAACCACACCTTTTTGCACTTCAGCTGGGGTGGTCAAACCGTTCAAGTTGACATCCAAATTTTTAGTTGCTACGAGATTGGTTAAGTCAGGCTTGCCATCTTTCGCACCGTACACTTTGATGGTAGCTTTATAGCTTTGCGTACCATTTTGTTTCAAAAGGTCAAGCAACTCTTTATCTGATTTGCCTTGGGTGCCTGCCAAGTCCACTTCGTAGAAGTAAAGGCCTTTGCCCAATTTTTCCACTGGTGGAAGAGCGGGATTTTTAGCTGAACCATTGTCTGACCATGGAGCCTTATCAGAGGCTTTCAAGATAAGACGAGTCAGCATACCATCTCCACCAAAGGCTTCGTATGGAATAACTTGGTTGACACCAGCTGTAAATGGACCTGGGAAATTAGCTCTATCCAAATAAGAAGCTGGGACATCTACTGTATCTTTGGTGTTGTCGGCCACACCTTTTTGTACTTCGGCTGGAGTGGTCGCTGATTTCGCTTCACTGGCTTCACGGTCTTGTCCAGAAACTGTAGACGCAGGATTTTTCACAGGTTTAACTGCATCTTCTGTTTGTTTCTTAGAATCTGGCTTTGCTTGCATTTCTTCTTTTGGTGCTACTACTGGCTCTTTAGCAGTTGCGTCCGCTTTTTCTGAAGAGCTTGTCGTATCCTCACTTGCTTTAGGTGTTGGAACAGACTGTTCTGAAGGAAGAGCTACATTGACTGCTTTTTTGAGAACCTCTGCTGGTAAGTCGCTCTTTTCACTCACCGAAGCAGCGTTTGGCACGACTTGGGCAGGAGTCGGATTGACGACATCAGCACGTGCAGAACTTGGTTGACCAACTAAGACAAAGAAGCCACTAGCCACAACAACTGAAGCAACACCGACACTAAGACGGCGAATTGACCAACGAGTATATCTCTGATTTGGATTGAATTTCATAGGATTCTCCTTAGGGTTTTCTTTTTTTGATGACTCTAGTATAATCTCCTAAAATTAAAAAGGATTAAGAAAAAGTTAAAATTTTTCTTAAATCCCTCTTATAAAATACTTATATTGATTCATTAATCATTGGGGAAGAAAGCAGCTCTTCCTCTCCTACTCACTAAGCTCTGTTAGAGTATCCAAATGTTGGTTATTAATCACCGCCATGATATAGGCGCCTGACCGTAAAAGGTCATTGGGTCCGAATTGAACATCCAGAGGAGCATTTTCGTAGGAACGAAAGCCAAGTACGTTGAGGTTGTATCGCCCACGTAAATCTAGCTGACTGAGGCTTTTACCTACCCATGATTGGGGGATTTTCATCTCAACAATCGATACATTCTTGTCCAGCTGAAAGACGTCTACGCTGTTATGAAAGAGGATGGTCTGCGCCAATGAGCGCCCCATTTCAAACTCTGGTGAGATGACTGCGTCTGCGCCAATTTTTTCTAGAACCTTTTTAGCTGTATGACTTTTGACCTTGGCAATAACAGTCGGCACTCCTAGACTCTTGCAGTGCATAACCGCGAGAACACTGGACTCCAGATTTTCACCCGTTGCGACAACTACGGTATCACAGGTGTCAATCCCCGCTGATAGAAGGAGTTCTTCATCCGTGATATCTCCAACTACCCCACGCGCCAGCACAGGTTCAAATTGATTAATGCGTTCCTCGTGGTCATCAATAGCAATAATATTCATGTCATGCTTGGCTAGGGCAGCCAAAACACTGCTCCCAAAAATTCCCAAACCTAAAATTCCAATTGTCCGATCTGACATCGTTCTTCCTTTCTTATCCAATGGTGATATCTGCTTTCATATAGTGAATCGTATCTTTCTTGTCTGGCTGGTATTCCGCTACACTGACCAGTAGTGTCAAGGGACCAATACGGCCGATAAACATCAGCAACATAACGATGCTGAGGGCTATCTTGCCTAGCTCTGGTGTTAAATTTGCCGTCACTCCAACTGTCGCAAGGGCTGAAATGGTCTCAAACATGAGGTAGATAAAGCGCGGATTTCCTTCTGCTGTTATCCCCAGCAGAATCAAGCCCAGCAAGAATGTTAGCAAGAAGATAATAAAGACACTAAAAGATTTTTGCACGGTTCGAGGTTCAATAGTTCTCCGAGCCACATTGGCATGAGGTAAGCCCAATAGTTCGCTACGAGCGAAGGCCAACAAGACAAAGAAGGTCGTAATCTTGAGTCCCCCTGCCGTCCCTCCAGGTGCCCCACCCAGAAACATCTGCAAGATGTAGATCAGCAGGGTGACCGGTCGAGCCTGGGTGTAGTCAATTGAAGCAAAGCCTGCTGTCCTCATGCTGACAGTCTGGAAGAAACTAACCAGCAGTTTCTCTGGGAAACTAAGATTTCCAATCGTCCCAGGATTATTCCACTCAATTAAGAGAGTCGATACTGTCCCAAAGAGCAAAATTCCCGCCGTTAAAAAGAGAACCAGCTTAGTATGGAAACGCAGACGGCGTTTTTTCTTTTTTCCAAACTGGGTCGCTAGATCAAACCAGACCATAAATCCTAGCCCACCCGTGATAATCAAACCTGCAATCACTAGATTGATCAAGGGATCCGTTTGAAAGGCTACCAAACTCGTACTTCCAAAATTATCAAATCCAGCATTACAGAAAGCTGAAACAGCCAAAAAGATAGAGGTTAGAATCCCTCGCCCCCAACCAAATTCGGGGATAAAGCGAAAACTCAAGAGAAAGGCACCAATCCCTTCCACCAGAAAAGTCGTCAGAAAGATCGAGCGGATAAAGTCCTTTAGAGACTGGGTTTCTCCATAACTAAAACTTTCTTGAATGGTCTCACGACCACGAAGACTGAGCTTTTGCTTGCCTTGGATATAAAAGATTCCGATAAAGGTCATGAGACCCAATCCACCGATCTGGATCAAAATCATACAGATCAACTGGCCCCAGATATTGTAAGTAGAGGCTACTGGCTGGGTAAAGAGCCCTGTCACACAGACCATAGACACAGTCGTAAAGAGATGGTCAAAGTAGGTCGCTTGTGACGTTCCTGCTTGCACAAAGGGGAGACTTAAAAGAAGCGAACCTAAGAAGATCACTAGGGCAAAACTTAAAAAGATGCGACGGGCTGGCGACAAGCGTCCCAGTATCGTCTTGATTTTTTCCAAAAAAGATTTGAATAACATAACTACATTCTACCATAAAAACAGTAAGAGCACTCACATGTGGTGCACAATGGCAAGACAGAGTTCGAGTGCCTTATCAAAAGCTTCAGAGCCCCAGTCACGACTGTCGTAGTTGTCCAGATCTGCCAAGGAATCTGCGGTAAAGAGCAATTCTCCCCAGACAACCCCACGTAGCTGGGCAACTGCCGCAAGAGCCGAGCACTCCATCTCCACAACAGCGCAGCCTTCTTCCTTACGATAGGCAACCTTTTCAGCCGTCTCTCGATAAAAACCATCTGTCGTCCATGTCATGACCTCCTCGTAAGGAATGCCTCTTTGCTCCAAGACTTGCTCAATAGCAGAGATAGCCTCAGTCTGTATCTCCATATAACGAGAAGGCGCTACATAGTGGTAGCTGGTCCCCTCATCTCGCAAAGCGCGAATAGGGACGAGAAAGGCATTTTCCTCTATATCGGCTAGGACGCCACAGGTTCCAGTGGAAATGATTTTCTCCACACCATAACCAATCAACCAATCCATAAACTGGGCCGCTGGGGCAGAGCCCACGGGCGCCTGGGCCAGACAAACCTCCTCTCCCTTGTAGTTGAGGACATAGACTGGATAAGTCTTGGTGGCCGAAACGAACTCACCAATACAGGCCGCACCTACTTCTTGAGCATAGCGGTCAATCTCTTCCTCCAAAAATGCATAGATACACTTCTTTGGCAACTTTAAGTCCAATCCCTCATGTGTTGGCATAAGGACCGCTTGGGGATTGTCATCAAACTCTAAAATGGGAATCGCATGTTTCTGAATCATAACCCACCTCCTGTAATTTTGTACTATTGTATCAAAAGCTGACGAAGTGTCAAGGAGTTGTCTTTATCAATCCAGAAATCTCCTCTTCCATACACTTGAGAAATCGTTGCACCGCTGGAGAAGTCGGTTTCTGTTTTGACAAAATGATTGAGGACTTATAAACACATATCAAATCCAATAACAAAAAAGACATGAATCTGAAATAAGCAGAACATGTCTTTTTTAGCTTGTTTAAAAGTCAAGTAAATAAACCTTAGTTCTTCTAGAACTCCCTTATTTCCACAAACCACCTAAAATCTGTTTTTCTAATAAGTCTAGGTCTTCTTCCTTTATTTCTCCGTTGTCACTAACGATATAAAGCTGAGCGAAGTAAGCCAACAACGGACCAACACAAATACGAACCATTTGAGGAATCGTTAACTCTGGATTTACACATGGATCTGCTAGCAATTCCTTATGAAGTACTCGAAGTTTATCTTGAATAGCATTCCAGATAAAAATCTGTTCATTTTTTAGTTTTTTATTTGAAAAACTCTCCTGCAGAATGATTTTCATCAAAGCACGATTTTTTTTGAGATAGCTCATACGATCATGAACGAGATAACGAACCCTCTCTTCTGTCGTTTCAAAAGCTAAGAGTTCCTCAAAAAAACTACCGAAAATGCCTGGGACTACAGGATGTAAAATAGCCGTCAGTAGATCATCCTTCGTCTTAAAATACTTAAACAAAGTTGCCTGGCTTAGTCCAGCACGCTCAGCTATGTGAAGAGTTGATGTCCCATGGTAACTCCTGGTTGATATGAGATCCACTGCTGCCTGCATGATTTTTTTCTTTCCTTGAGGGTAATTCGCTTCTTCTAAGTAATCTTCAAACGATTCAAAAACAGTCTTATCCATCTAATCTTCACACCTTTTTAGCATTATTTATGTTGATTTCTAAACTTTACGATAACGACGCAATCCAACAATATTGAGAATTGTTAAAATGATCAAGAAAATCATTAAAACACCAAGATTTGACAAAATATCACCAAGATTGTGCCCGTAAAGAATAATCTGGCTTATTGCATCACCAGAATAGGTTAATGGCAAAAATTTCCCCACAATTAGAGCCCATTCTCCCATGGATGACAATGGAATAATTCCTGAGAAAAAAAGTTGGGGCATAATCACGAGAGGAATAAATTGCATCATTTGGAATTCTGATTTTGCTAGAGTAGACAAGAGAATTCCAAAAGCTAGTGCTACAAGAGCCAGTACCACATTAACTATTATAACATTTAAAATACTTCCTACAACTTCTACATCTAGTAGCCAAATTGCTGCTATAACGACAACTGCCGTTTGAAAAATCGCAATAATACCGTAAGACAACATATAGCCATAGACGATTTCAGATCGTTTCACTGGTGTTGCTAACAAACGTTCTAGTGTTCCACTGGTGCGCTCTTTCAAAAGCGCCATACCTGAAATCAAAAAGACAAAGAAGAAAACCACAAAACCTATCAAAACCGGAATCATACTGGTAAAGAAGCTTGTATTTTCATCTCCATACTGGTAAGACTCCTTGATTTCTGGTGTTTTTGCGTCCGAGTCCAATTGTGGAAGAGCTTGTTTAACACGAGATACTAACTGATCGGTGCCTTCACTGGCGATACTCGTTCGTAACACTTGTCGTATCATAGATGTTTTGGAGGCGTCTGTGTTTGCGTAGTCAACCTGGTACTCACCGTCTTTATAAGAAATCACAGCATCGACTTTTTCATTTGCTAGCGCTTCTTTGGCTTGATCTAAGCCTTGATAGGTCTCGACGTCTACATGATCGAGCTCATCCATTTTCGTTACCAAACCAGTTGGTAGATCTTGTGTTGCCAACTTGACATTCACGGTTGTACTAGCTGAAAACATGAGGTTCATCAACCACATGATAAAAACAGGTGCTATAAACATCAGGGCTAGAGTTCGTTTGTCACGAAGTAATTCTTTGATGACTTTTTTTGCAATCGCTATTGTTCTCATTTTACTCACCTTCTGCTTTTAAAAATACTTCTTCAATACTTGAAACTTGATAACTTTCTTTTAAGTGTTGCGGTGTATCAAAAGCAATGATTTTTCCGCCTAATAATAAGCCGACCTTATCCGTCAACTCTGCTTCATCCATAACATGGGTAGTAACTAATATCCCAACACCATTGTCTCTAAGCGCGAATAATTCTTTCCAGATTTTCTTTCGAAGAGAAGGGTCCATTCCAACTGTCGGTTCGTCCAAAATCAAGAGTTGAGGATTTCCTAACAGCGCGATAGCAAGAGACAAACGCCGTTTCATTCCTCCAGAATAACCAGATACCGCCTTGTTTAAGTAGTCTGTCAGATCTACTACTTGAGCTATATGAGCAATTTCCGCCTTTAGGTCTTTTTTAGAAAGCCCCTTTAGCTGACCAAAAAATTCCAGATTTTCTTGCCCTGACAAGGACTCGTATAAAGCATCTGATTGGGCCATATAGCCAATATCTCCTAAAATATGGCGATTGGGCATAGTGTGATTTAACACTAAAGCTACGCCTCCATCAGCCTTTTCCATTCCTAACGTAGTCTTAATCATAGTTGATTTACCAGCACCAGACGGACCAATTAAGCCTATAATTTCTCCTGGCTGCAATTCAAAGCTGACATGATTCAGAACTATTTGATGGTCAAAAGATTTTACTAAATCTTGTAAATGTAGTAATGTTTTCATTTACTTCCTCCTTGGTGAGTGGGTACTCACTTTTTAAGTCACAGAAGCTATTATAGTGAGTAATCACTCACTTGTCAAGAGAAAAGGTTAAATTCTTTTAAAAAATAAAACACCAGATTCGTATCTGATGTTTATAATGCACATGTCTTATTTCTAAAAATGTTTTTGAACTTCCTCTCTATACTCCGAAATGGTCTTTCCTGTCCATTTTTTAAAGGCCTATTCTTCCTCTACTTTTCTCAGCCAATCCTACCACTGTCATCACCATTGCAACCTTGATGACCTTGGCGATGGAAATTCATTTTACTCATTTTTATATGAAACAGACTAAGAAATTTTCAAGACCTAATTGGGAGTTGTTTTAGCTACAATCCATCTCTCAAACACAAAAAGTCTCCCTTCTCTTTCGAGAAAGGAGAGTTTTTGTTTATCCTTGTCCGCCAGGGGCTGGACCGCCGCCTTGAGGGCCTCCATTTGGTCCTCCGCCTCCAGGCATAGAGTTGACGATTTCCGTTTGTTTTTCGCCGTTGAGATAGATATCTCCACCTGTGTAGGTCGCAGTTCCATCAAAGTCAAAACCTGTTTGACCAGTCATTTTAATGGTTCCGCCTGTGACCATCACGTTCCCGTTTGAGTCGATTGGATCTGTGTCTCCTTGACCGACTTCTACTGTCAGGTTCCCACCGTTCATGGTGAAGAAGATTTCACTCTGTTGGGCGTTTTTATTAGCTGCGTTGACTCCATCATCTGTCGAATAGATGCTAATGTCCCCACCGTTGATAGTGATTGACTTACCTTCAAGTCCTTCTGTCGAATTCTTGACGGTGTAGGTACCACTATCAATAACCAAGTCACCTGATGCGTGGATGCCATCATCTCCTGCTGTAACGGTGATGTCGTTGTTGGATAGGTACATGGTTCCGACTGAAGTATCCTCGTCATTGTCCACCTTGACTCCGTCTTCTTTGGCATCGATAGTCATGGTCGTACCAGTGATGTTGAGTTCATCATTGACATTAAAGGCATCACCAACTGCTGTGATGTTATAGATTCCACCCGTGATGTGGAGAGTGTCATTAGCCTTGATACCATTGTTCTTCTTGCCATCTACATTGAGAGTTCCTTTCCCGTTGATGGTCAAATCCACCTTAGAAAAGAGAGCTGCGTCTGCTTTTTCATCGCTGTTAGAGCTTGAGTCAGAGAGACTGTTGGTGGTTCCCTCTGCTAGAGTCAGGTAGACATGGCCAGCTGATATCGCAGATATCGCTGCATTGATATTGGTCATGGTCGCACCTTTTAGGACTAGGTGAACATCTGCAGACTTATCTGCCTCGACCTTGATCTGCACTCCGTCAGACTGACCTGAAATCACATAGGTTCCAGATTTTGTGATGGTCACGGTTGATTCAGAGACTGTCACCCCATCTCCAGAGACGTTTGCAGATGAGCCAGATAGCTCAATCTTAGAAGCTGTGCTTTCATCATAAGAGGTATCATTGTCCTTCTCTGTAAAATAGGATGATTGGTTTGTCTTTGTTGCAGTTGTTGTGGCACTATTTGTTGTTGCATTGGTATTGGAAGTAGTTGTTGACTGGGCACATGCTGCCAGCAGCACCATTGCCGTTAGACTCGTTGCGACTAGGGTCCATTTTTTTGATTTCATACCTTTTTCCTCTCCTTCGTATGATATAGCTAGACAGTCTACAGAAGATTCCTGAAACAAAACTAAAACTTTTCTGAAAGTTTCCTTAAATTTAGTTTGGATTAGATTTCGCCTAGTAATTTTTTAGAAAGGACTGCTAGAAACAATTTTTGAACGCTAAAATACCTTTAATAGATTTTTTAAACCAAGATTCCCCAGTGCGATGTTTCCTTGACTAAAAAAGCCAAAAAGAAGAAAAATTTATAAGAATTAAGCTCGTAAAAAGAACAGCCTCGGCTGTTCTTTTTAGTTTTCTTTTACTGGGATTTCCTTGATAACACGCGCAGGATTGCCAGCTAGGACAACATTGTCGCCAAAGGACTTGGTAATCACGGCCCCTGCTCCTGCAACGACATTATTTCCTAGTGTCACTCCGGGAAGGACAATGACGCCACCTCCAGCCCAGAAATTATCTCCGATGGTGATGGGCTTGCCGTATTCGACCCCTGAATTGCGTTCATGCGGATCCAGTGGATGGAGTGGGGTTAAAAATTGACAGTTGGGGCCAAGCATAGCGTTGTCCCCGATGCGAATCGGACAAACATCCAGCATGGTCAAATTCCAATTAGAATAAAAATTTTCCCCTAGATGGATATTGACTCCATAATCGACCACCAAGCGTGGATTGATATAAAGATTTTGCCCAGTTGAGCCAAACCAAGTCTTGATGATTTCGGATCCCTTCAAGGGATCTTCTTCCTTATTAAAGGCAGCCTGTTTTTGGCGAGAAGCCTGCGCCAAGGCTCGTAATTCGGGGTCAAACGGATGATAGGGCTCTCCTGCTATCATTTTCTGGTATTCACTGGTCATCTTAATACCTCACACTTACTTTGGATCCATCATATCAAAAAGCCTTTGAAAGGTCAAGAATACTATCAAGTTCTACTAATTACGAACTTTTACATTGATTACGTTATTGCACTTATGGCTTTCCTCGCTGAATAGTCTCCCTTCACTCGCTCATGCGGAAAGAAAAATTGAAGCAATTTATACAAATCTCTCTCAAAAAGGTTGCACTATTTTGACTATTTTGTTATATTAAAAGCATAAACAATAATAAATAACTTATTTTTTGTAAGTTTTTTTTAAAAACAAAAATGTATACGCTTACAAAAAAGAAGAGGGAGATTCCTATGGACAAAAGATTTTGGGAGAAATCCTGTCGCTATAGCATCCGCAAACTGACGGTTGGGACTGCTTCTGTTTTGTTGGGAGCTGTTTTTCTAGCCAGCCACACTGTCTCCGCTGATAGTATCGAGGTCAAACAAACTGGACAGACCTCAGTCGAAACTAGCACTAAGCCTGATAGCGAACCCAGAGCAGTTGAAGCTACTGAAACTACAGAGCCACCTCTAGCTGAGAATCCCGTTTCCGAAAGCAAAGCAACCGAGGAGACTCAGACAACAAATCGTCAAGCTAGTGAAGAAGCCATTGTAGAAGCTAAAGAAAATAAGGAGAATAAAAATACCGAGCTACCTGTGACAAAGCAAGAAAACTATCAACTCAACTACGATCAGCCAACAGCTCCTTCCTATGATGGTTGGGAAAAACAAGCCCTGCCTGTCGGAAATGGGGAGATGGGAGCCAAGGTCTTTGGTCTGATTGGCGAAGAAAGAATCCAGTACAACGAAAAGACCCTCTGGTCTGGAGGACCACAACCCGATAGCACCGACTATAACGGAGGAAACTACAAGGACCGCTACAAGGTCTTGGCAGAGATTCGTAAAGCCCTTGAAGCTGGTGACCGTCAAAAAGCGAAACAATTAGCTGAACAAAATCTAGTTGGACCAAACAACGCCCAGTACGGACGTTACCTAGCCTTTGGTGATATCTTCATGGTCTTTAATAACCAGAAGAAAGGACTAGATACTGTAACTGATTATCATCGTGGTTTGGATATCACAGAAGCCACTACGACCACTTCTTACACCCAAGATGGGACTACCTTCAAACGCGAAACCTTCTCCAGCTATCCTGATGATGTCACCGTGACCCACTTAACCAAAAAAGGAGACAAGACGCTTGACTTTACCCTTTGGAATAGCTTGACAGAGGACTTACTTGCTAATGGCAACTACTCTTGGGAATATTCCAACTATAAGAACGGTCATGTCACTACAGATGAAAATGGAATCCTTCTAAAAGGAACTGTCAAAGATAACGGCCTCAAATTTGCATCCTATCTAGGAATTAAAACGGACGGAAAAGTCACTGTTCAGAATGAGACTCTAACCGTTACAGGTGCAAGCTATGCGACCCTCTATCTCAGCGCCAAAACTAACTTTGCTCAAAATCCAAAAACTAATTATCGAAAAGACATTGACCTCGAAAAAACGGTTAAAGGGATTGTCGAAGCAGCTAAGGCCAAAGACTACGAAACACTTAAAAAGGCCCATATCAAGGATTATCAAAGTCTCTTTAATCGCGTTAAACTAAACCTAGGTGGAAGCAAGACTGCTCAAACGACAAAAGAGGCCCTTCAAGGATATAACCCTGGCAAAGGGCAAAAACTAGAAGAACTCTTCTTCCAATATGGCCGTTATCTACTGATTAGTTCGTCTCGTGATCGGACAGATGCCCTTCCTGCCAACCTACAGGGAGTCTGGAATGCTGTAGACAATCCACCTTGGAACGCTGACTACCACCTCAATGTCAATTTGCAAATGAACTATTGGCCTGCCTACATGAGCAACCTTGCTGAAACAGCCAAGCCAATGATCAATTATATTGACGACATGCGTTACTATGGCCGTATCGCTGCCAAGGAATACGCAGGTATCGAATCCAAAGACGGACAAGAAAATGGTTGGCTGGTCCACACTCAAGCAACACCATTTGGCTGGACTACTCCTGGTTGGAATTACTATTGGGGTTGGTCGCCAGCTGCTAATGCCTGGATGATGCAGAACGTCTATGACTATTATAAATTTACCAAGGATGAGACCTATCTCAAAGAAAAGATTTATCCTATGCTCAAGGAAACTGCTAAGTTCTGGAACTCCTTCTTGCACTATGACAAGGCCAGCGACCGTTGGGTGTCTTCTCCATCCTACTCACCAGAACACGGAACCATCACCATCGGAAATACCTTTGACCAATCGCTAGTCTGGCAGCTATTCCACGACTACATGGAAGTCGCCAACCATCTGAATGTCGACCAAGACTTAGTCACAGAGGTCAAGGCTAAATTTGACAAACTAAAACCCCTTCACATCAACAATGAAGGCCGTATCAAGGAATGGTACGAAGAAGACAGCCCGCAATTCACAAATGAAGGCATTGAAAATCACCACCGTCACGTTTCCCATCTAGTTGGGCTCTTCCCTGGTACGCTCTTTAGCAAAGATCAAGCTGAATACCTAGAAGCTGCGCGTGCTACCCTCAACCACCGTGGAGATGGTGGTACTGGTTGGTCTAAGGCCAATAAAATCAACCTCTGGGCTCGTTTGCTGGACGGTAACCGTGCCCATCGCTTGCTCGCTGAACAGCTCAAGTATTCAACCCTAGAAAACCTTTGGGATACCCACGCGCCTTTCCAAATTGATGGCAACTTTGGAGCAACCAGTGGAATGGCAGAAATGCTTCTCCAATCACACACTGGCTACATTGCACCATTGCCAGCCCTTCCAGATGCATGGAAAGACGGTCAGGTTTCTGGCTTGGTTGCTCGAGGAAACTTTGAAGTTAGCATGAAGTGGAAAGATAAAAACCTGCAAAGCTTGTCCTTCCTTTCAAATGTCGGTGGAGACCTAATTGTAGACTATCCAAATATCGAAGCCAGCCAAATCAAGGTCAATGGCAAACCAGTCAAAGCAACGATTCTCAAAAACAATCGCATCCAACTGGCAACTCAAAAAGGGGACGTCATTACCTTTGAACACTTCCCTGGTCGCGTAACCAGTCTGACAGCAGTTCGACAAAACGGTGTCACTGCCGAACTCACCTTCAACCAAGTAGAAGGCGCTACCCACTATGTCATCCAAAGACAAGTGAAAGACGAATCTGGCCAAACCTCTGCAACTAGAGAATTTATAACCAATCAAACTAACTTTGTCGACCGATCACTAGATCCTCAACTCGCCTATACCTATACTGTAAAGGCTATGCTGGGCGAAGTTTCCACACAAGTATCTGAACAGGTCACTGTAGAAACTCCTAGTGAATTGATGGATGACCGAGACGGTCGTATCCAGTACGGAGCTGCCTTTGGAAACTGGGCAGATTCAGAATTATTTGGAGGAACGGAGAAGTTTGCTGACCTTTCAAAAGGTGACTACACAGACGAAGACGTGACTGCTACTATTCCTTTCAATGGTGTTGGTATCGAAATCTATGGACTAAAATCGTCCGAACTAGGCCTTGCTACTGCTAAAATTGACGGCAAAGAAGTTGGAGAGCTTGATTTTCATACTGCTGGAGCAACAGAAAAAGGTAGCCTCATCGGTCGCTTCACAGGATTGTCAGACGGACCTCATACATTGACTCTTAGCGTTAAACGTGAGCACAAAGGACGTGGAAGTGAACGCTCGAAAATTTCATTAGATTACTTCAAGATCCTATCAGGAGCAGGCAACACGATTGAGAAAATGGATGATCGCGACACTCGTATCCAGTATGGTTCCCAGTTTAAGGATTGGTCTGACCCAGAACTCTACGGAGGTACGGAAAAATACGCTGACATCAACAACAGCGACTCTAGTGCAGCTTCAGAAGCTCAGGCAACTATTTCCTTTACAGGGACGGGCATTCGTATTTATGGCTTGAAGAGCCTTGCCCTTGGACGAGCACGTGTTACACTAGATGGCAAAGAAATGCCAAGTCTAGACTTCTACACTTCAGGTGCAACCGAAAAGAGAGCCTTCATTGGCGAATTTACAAACCTTACTGACGGTCCGCACACCCTGACATTACAAGTTGACCCAGATTCGCAAGAAGGTCGCAAGAAAATCTCTCTAGACTCCTTTGATATCATCAAAGCCCCTGCTGTTGGTATAGATAGCCCGAGCATTGCGCCTCTTAAGGAAAATGACAAAACCATTTCCTTAAGCCTACCAGCTGGAGATTGGGAAGCCATCGCAGTGACCTTCCCAGGTGTCAAAGATCCTCTAGTCTTGCGTAAGGTGGATGAAACACATCTAGTTACAAGTGGAGATCAGACTATCCTATCAATCCAAGACAATCAAGTTCAAATACCAATCCCTGAAGAAACCAATCGCAAAGCTGGAAATGCCATTGAAGCTTATAGCATTCAAGGAAATACCACAAGTAGCCCTGTCGTAGCCGTCTTTACTAAAAAGGATGAGAAAAGGGTTGACGAGAGTCAGCCAACCACAAGCAAGGGGGACGAACCAGCTCCTACTGTTGAAAAACCTGAGTATACTGAACCTATCGGAACGGCAGGGCAAGAAGTGCCACCTACTGTTGAAATTCCTGAATATACCAAACCTATCGGAACGGCAGGGCAAGAAGTGCCGCCTACTGTTGAAATTCCTGAATACACCGAACCAATCGGAACAGCAGGTCAAGAGGAAGCTCCTACTGTTGAAAAACCTGAGTACACTGGCCCTATCGGAACTAGTGGAGATCAGGCTGCTCCAACCCTCACCCGACCTGAGTATCAGTTGCGCACCTTGAAAGATAAAAAGACAGGGATCGAAATCATCGGTGGAGTTGCTGACTTGAAAGAGGTTTCCCACTTAGAAAGTCGACGAGTGCTCGCTCAAGAACTCTTTGGTAAGACATACGATGCATATGATTTCCAGCTCAAAAATAAGGAAAGTCACAATGTCCAACTACAGAACCAAGTCTTAGTTCGCTTACCAGTTTCAGGAAAAGTGCAAGAAGTCTACTACCTCACTCCAACTAGAGAGTTAGAACCACAGGACTTTACTATCCGAGATGGCATGCTTGAATTTATGACCAATAACGTTAGTACTTATGCAGTTGTCTACAACACTACAAGCTCACCAACTGTTGAGGATGTAAACCCACATGAAAAACCAACTACAACAGAGACAGAGGCACTGGTACACACAACTGATAGTGTTCATCAAGAAAAACTCCCTGCAACTGGGGAAGAAAGAAATCCACTACTCTTCTTAGCTGGTCTCAGTTTGGTCTTAACAGCTACTTTCTTAGTAAAAACTAAAAAAGAGTAAAATAAAAATTATCCAAATCACCTAAAAATCAGGAGAAATCACATTGTCCTGCTCCCTAAAAGCTTCATTTGCTTTTGAGGGCAGGATAATTTTTTATTTGCTTGATAATCTAGACAAAAACGTCACAGACTATCCGGCTACCACCTCGACAAACAAAGTAAGGTAAAATGAAAAAGACTTAATTCTGAGCAAGTCAAAACTAAATCTTTTCAGGTTTCCTACAGTTTTTAGATTGTCATGAAAATCATCAGCTTATATTGTAATTGATCTAGCAGAAAAAACTTCTCTCTATTTCTAAATCAGATACTAGACGAAATTTCAGGAGCTTGATAAAAGACTGCAAGACCGTTCGGTAAAATAGAAAGCCCCTCGTCTGTTTCTTGGCAATGACTTGCTAGAGCTACAGCATCACTGTCTTCTACAAGATAGTTTTCAGTTGATTGGTTAAAAATAGCTTGGACTTTTTGTCCATCATAATCCCATGTTAAAGACACCACATCCAGCTTGATTTCTTTCAGACTATAGATTCCATGCTGGATAATGCCTGAAGCATCCTTCCGAATCTGAATCAATTTCTTCATGAAATGAAGCATTTCATTGCTGTCCGAAACACGGTCCCAAGGCATAACACGACGGCAATCTGGGTCTGGTCCTCCACCTAACTCCAACTCCGTTCCATAGTAGAAACACGGTGTCCCTCTTTGTAGAAAGAGGCAGGCAAGGGCAGATTTAACGGGTTGAACATCTCCCTTGGCAGTAGCCAAAATGCGCTCTGTATCGTGCGAATCCAAGAGGTTGAACATCACTTCCGAAATCTGCTGTCTATAATACATAGACTGGCCATTGATCTCATCGATAAATTGACTGGTCTTCTTAACCCCACGCAAGAAATAATCCTTGATACTATCAGAGAGAGGATAGTTCATGACCGCGTGGAATTCATCGCCATTTAGCCAAGGCTGGGAAGTGTGCCAGACCTCACCAAGAATATAAAGATCAGGCTTTTTAGCCAAGACAGCTTTACGGAAATCTCTCCAAAATTGGTGGTCGACTTCATTGGCCACATCCAAGCGCCAAGCATCGATATCAAACTCTTCAATCCAGTAGGTCGCAACGCTCAACAAATAGTCCCTCACTTGAGGATTGGCCGTATTGAGCTTGGGCATATAGCTGGCAAAGGCAAAAGTATGGTAAGGGAGCTTTCTTGGATTTGCAAGCTTATCCTTGGTCACTGGAAACTCTTGAACATGGAACCAGTCTTTGTAAACAGAATCTTCACCATGTTTGAGAACATCTTGCCACTGTGGAGATTGGTCTCCGATATGGTTGAAAACAGCGTCCAGCATGATTTTCATGCCTCTCTGATGGGCCTGATCAACCAGTTGACGGAAGTTTTCCTTGTCTCCAAAATGACGGTCAATTTCGAAATAATCCGTCGTATTGTACTTGTGATTGCTCGGAGATTCAAAAATTGGACAGAGATAAAGACCTGTAATCCCTAAGTCTTGCAAGTAATCCAGATGGTCAATAATGCCTTGTAAATCACCACCAAAGAAATCGCTCGTCTTTGGTTTGATAGACGAATCCCAAGCTAGCGCCCCTTTGGGAGAAATCTCAGGATTGCCATTGGCAAAACGTTCTGGGAAAATCTGATACCATACCGTCTTTGAAACCCAGTCAGGTACATGACAAGCATCAATTTCATGAATATAAGGAATCTTAAAGCCGTTTCCTTCGTAATGAAGATTTTCGAGTGTGTTTTCAACACATCCCTTATCGCCATATAAGATCGTCTGACCTTGCTTATCCTTGAGTTCAAAGAGATACTGGAGTCGTGCATAGCTGACTGTAATCTCCACTTGCCAGTAATCAAACAAAGCATCGGAGGTGATTTTGACCATTTCCTTGATTGCTTCATAACGATCCTCTATAAAGATAAAAGGATCACCATAATGTAAGTTGATGCTTTCAATATCATCTTTCTTGGTCCGGATACGAATGTGCATTGTCTTATCCTTATAAAGATAAGCATACTCCGACTCTGGTCTGTGGTAAATGGCTGTTAATTCCATTAGAATACCTCCTAATTTACTTTGATTCATTTACGACGCAAACGTTTTCATGACTGTGATTCTAGTATACTACTTTACAACCACCTTTGCAAGCGCTTCTCTTTCCCAGCTCTTCTTCAAAGTACCTAGATCAACCTACTTTAACCGCGGCTCTTCCTGCTAAACCGTTACACTGTTTAGCACCTGATTCACTTCATTAATACCAGTAGCCTTCGAACTACATGATTTTTTAAGTATATTAAAAGATTCCTGTCTCACCTTTACTAGAAACAGGAATCTTATTTTATTTATACAAGATGGTTCTACAAAATAACTCCCAGTCTTAGTATTTCCCTAACTCACGGAGACTAGTATGATTTTCCTGAATACGTCGGAACATCTTTTCCATATCCGACTTGGTAAAATGCACCAAAACGGGACGTCCGTGGGGACAGTTGTAGGGATTGTCACATTGAGAGAGCTGATAAAGGAGCTGTCTGGCTGAGTGGTCATCGATACGATGGTTGGCCTTGATAGACCGCTTGCAAGACATCATGATAGCCAGCTCTGCTCGGTATTTCTTGATAGAAACTTCCTTGGTCAAGAGGAGCATGTCGCACATTTCATAGATGCCAGATTCGATTTCTTCTTCCGTCATCCAAATAGGATGTTCCCGTAGGATGAATTGATTTTCTCCGTACTCTGCTAGAAAGACGCCCACTTCCTCTAAGAGAGGCATTCTTTCCTTGAGACGCAGGGCATCATCCGCTGGAAATTCAAAGATGTAAGGTACTAGGAGTTGCTGCTGGCTCTGGTCAACATTGCCGATGCTTTCACGGTATTCCTCATACTTGACCCGTTCCTGAGCCGCGTGCTGGTCTATGATGTAGAGGCCATCTCGCCCTTGGGCAAAAAGATAGGTCCCGTGCATCTGCCCGAAAAACTCCAACTCTGGGAAGCTGGATGATTCTTCTCGCTCCAGCTTATCATAAGCCTTATCAAGACTAGCTAGATCTAACTCTGGATGGTCTAGTTGATCATAGTTAGCAGGCTTTCTCTCTGCAAAATGCAGTTTTCCGGGCTTGGTTAGCTGGTCCAAGGTTTCCTTGGCAAACAGGGTTAGGTCCCTACCTTCCTCAGTTAATTCAACCTGATGATCAGCCACCTCAGCTTGACTGGGTCTTGAGAGTTCTGTTTTTTCATAGTAAAGCGTATTTTCTTTGAGTGGGAGAATGGTCTGCTCTACCTTTTGACGATTGCGCACGGTAGATTTGGCAAGATTTTCCAAGGCATCTGGGATCAGGGCTTGTTCCTTGAGACTATTTGAAATAGCCTCTGAAAGCAGCGCCATTAGCTCTCTTTCCTTGGAAATTCGCACCTCTTGCTTGGTTGGATGGACATTGACATCAGCCAGATAAGGATCGATATGGATGTGAATGACAGCCAGTGGAAAACGACCTACCATGAGCTTGCTTCCGTAACCGTCAAGAATAGCGCGATTTAGTAGAAAGTTCTTGATATAACGTCCATTGATGAAGAGGCTGATATAGTTACGATTTGCTCGGGTTAACTCAGGCAGAGACACAAAACCTGTAATTTCAAAATCTAGATCAGAATTCTCAATTTCAATCATCTTCTTAGCACTCGCCAAGCCATAAATTCCTGCGATAGCTTGCCGCAGTTGACCAGTCCCTGCTGTCCGCGTCATTTCCTTGCCATCACTGATCAAACTAAAAGAAATCTCAGGATGAGCCAATCCCAGACGGTTAACAATATCAATGATATGAGACAACTCCGCTTGCTGGCTCTTCATATACTTGAGACGTGCAGGTGTGTTGAAAAAGAGGTCCTCCACACAAACCTTGGTTCCCACAGGACTAGTCGCTGGGATGACTTCCTCAACCTCTCCCCCACGCGCGACGAGCTTGGTCCCATGACTCGCACCATCCACCGCCGTCAACAAAGTCAAGACACTGACAGAAGCGATAGAAGGCAGGGCTTCACCACGAAAACCAAGCGTCCGAATCCGAAAGAGGTCCGCCTGGTTTTTTATCTTACTGGTCGCATGACGACGCAAGGCCAACTCCACCTCATCGTGGACAATTCCATGGCCATTATCGGTGATTTGGATCTTCTTGAGACCAGCTTCCTCAATCTCAATGATAATCTGGCTAGAACCCGCGTCAATGGCATTTTCTACCAACTCTTTGACCACACTGGCAGGACGTTCAATGACCTCCCCTGCCGCTATTTGGTTTGCCAGCACCTCTGGCAATTCAATAATATGAGACATCTTTCAGCCCCTTTCTGTATCTATTTTCCTAGAAATTGATTAGTGCTATTATACCATATTTCAGATGCTACCAGAAAAAGGAAATACCACATAGACTCCAAATCTCTCCACATAGGCAAAAGCTCTTGCCATGGGTCGTAAAATAGTGTTTAATAAAGGTGTACAGGAAGTGATCACAACCTTGTATAACTGAAAAGGAGGGAAATTTATGAAAGTAGAACTACAGATTAAGGAGACTTACGAGGAGGAAAAGCTGATTGTCCAAACTCCTCAGCCGACCGAAAAAGTCCAGAAAGTCATCGAGTTCGCAGAAAATCTTGACCAAAAAGAAACAATCAAAGGAAAGATTGATGATCAGGTCTATCTAGTTGAAATTGGCAAGATTCAGCGCTTCTATATAGAGAATCGGAAGGTTCTAGCAGAAACAGCATCTCAGACCTACACCATTGATTTGCGTCTCTATCAAGTTCTTGAAATTCTGCCGACCACTTTTATCCAAATTTCCCAATCAGAAATCATCAATATCGACTCGATCTTTCATCTCAAACTAACACCCAACGGTCTGGTAGAAATCTATCTAAAAAACGAAAGCTTCACCTACTCTTCACGCCGTTACCTAAAAACCATCAAGGAGAAATTAGAACTATGAAAAAACAAATCTTTCACGATGCAGCCGCTGGTGTCCTTATCGGCCTCACCCTTTCTATCATCTTTTCACTCATTTATGCCCCAAATACCTACGCCCCACTGAGTTCCGATTCTCTAATCGGCCAAGTGATGTTTCAACATCAGGTTCACGGTGCCCTGGTCTTGCTCTACTGCACACTTATCTGGGCAGCTATCGGTATTCTCTTTAGCTTTGGCAGTCGCTTATTCAGCCGTGACTGGAGCTTGCTCCGTGCCACACTTTCCCATTTCTTCCTCATGCTAGCTGGCTTTGTTCCACTAGCAACTCTGGCTGGTTGGTTCCCCTTCCACTGGATTTTCTATCTCCAGCTCATTCCAGAGTTTGCGATCGTCTACCTCATCATCTGGGCTATTCTCTATAAAAGAGAAGCTAAAAAAGTAGAACACATCAATCAACTTTTGGCCCATAAAAAGTAATAGACGATGAATGAAAACAGATCCTTCACAATAAATCATTACGAGCCTCAACATGAAATTTTTGAGGCTCGTTTGCTTACTCTATACTAACTGGGACACTTAAAAAGTGACTTTTTCTGCATAATCATTTAATCAAAACAGACAACAATCATTTCCTTTCCCAGTCATACTTGAAAGCGCTACACAAATATTTGTTTTTTTATAAAAATAGGAGTACAATAAATTAGTATAATAAAATAAAAAGCACCGAATCGGTGCGCATTACTGATTATGGATAACCATATTTTAACTCAAAAGAAAAATCTTTTGGCTGTGTTGTTTCGAATAGTTCCAACATAGTTATTATACAAAAAATAAAATCGAAAATCAAGATAAGGAGTAGTTTTATGGCAAAATTTAATAAGAATTATTCAATCGGCTTGGATATAGGTGTATCTTCTGTTGGATACGCCGTTGTAACTGAAGATTATCGAGTACCTGCTTTTAAATTTAAAATTTTAGGTAATACAGAAAAAGAAAAAATAAAGAAGAATTTAATCGGCTCTACCACCTTTGTACCTGCCCAATCAGCTCAAGAAACTCGGGTATTTCGTGTTAATCGCCGAAGAATTGATAGAAGAAATCATAGAATTGCTTATTTAAGAGATATTTTTCAAAAAGAGATTGAAAAAGTCGATAAAAATTTTTATCGTAGATTAGATGAAAGTTTTAGAGTGCTTGGTGATAAAAGTGAGGATATACAGATAAAACAGCCATTTTTTGGTGATAAAGAACTAGAGACTGCCTATCACAAGAAATACCCTACGATTTATCATTTACGAAAACACTTAGCTGATGCAGATAAAAACTCTCCCGTAGCCGATATTCGTGAAGTTTACATGGCCTTATCACATATTTTAAAGTATAGGGGGCATTTTTTAACGTTAGATAAGATTAATCCTAATAATATCAATATGCAAAACTCTTGGATTGATTTCATTGAATCTTGTCAAGAAGTTTTCGATTTGGAAGTCTCTGAAGAATCTAAAACCATAGTAGCTATATTTAAATCCAGTGATAACAGACAAGAAAAAGTTAAAAAAATACTATCCTATTTTCAACAAGAGCTTCTTAAAAAAGATAAAAGTATTTTCAAACAACTATTACAGCTATTATTTGGTTTAAAAGCGAAATTTAAAGATTGTTTTGAATTAGAAGAAGAACCGGATCTTAATTTCTCCAAAGAAAACTATGATGAAAATCTAGAAAATTTTCTTGGTACATTAGAAGAAGACTTTTCCGATGTATTTGCTAAACTAAAAGTTTTACGTGATACTATACTTCTATCTGGTATGCTAACATACACTGGGACAACTCATGCTCGCTTTTCTGCTACTATGGTCGAGCGATACGAGGAACACCGTAAAGATTTGCAACGTTTCAAATCTTTTGTTAAACAAAATCTATCTGAACAAGATTACTTAGATATTTTTGGCAGAAAAACACCAAATGGATTTGATGTAGATAAAGAAACAAAGGGATATGTTGGATATATATCTAACAAAATGGTATTAACTAATCCACAGAAACAAAAAACAATACAACAAAATTTTTATGACTATATTAGTGAGAAAATCACTGGTATTGAAGGGGCAGAGTATTTTCTTAACAAAATATCAGACGGAACCTTTTTAAGAAAACTCCGTACAACTGATAATGGAGCTGTTCCTAATCAAATTCACGCTTATGAACTAGAAAAGATTATAGAAAGACAAGGAAGAGATTATCCTTTTCTACTAGAAAACAAAGATAAATTACTATCTATCTTGACATTTAAAATCCCTTATTATGTTGGTCCTCTGGCAAAAGGGAATAATAGTAGATTTGCTTGGATTAAACGAACGACTAGCCAAGATATTTTAGATGATAATGATGAAGATACTAGAAATGGGAAAATACGTCCTTGGAACTATCATAAGCTGATTGATATGGATGAAACTAGAGATGCATTCATCACCAATCTAATAGGAAATGATATTATTCTCTTAAATGAAAAAGTTTTACCAAAACGTAGTTTGATCTATGAAGAAGTCATGCTCCAAAATGAATTAACTCGGGTCAAGTATAAAGACAAATATGGGAAAACTCACTTTTTCGATTCTGAGCTCCGACAAGAAATAATCAATAACTTATTTAAAACGAATAGTAAACGTGTTAGTTCTGCAATGCTCCTTGATTACTTGGAGAATTACACAAATTTACAAGCGGTTGAGATTGTTTCAGGAATTGAAAAAGGCAAATCCCTTAATTCGACTTTAAAAACATATAATGATTTAAAAACAATTTTTTCAGAGGAGCTACTCGATTCTGAAATCTATCAAAAAGAGTTAGAAGAGATTGTCAAAGTTATTACTGTTTTTGATGATAAAAAATCTATTAAAAACTACCTTACAAAATATTTTGGACATCTTGAATTTTTAAATGAAGAGAGAATTAATCAACTCTCAAAATTACGCTATACTGGCTGGGGACGTTATTCAGCTAAGTTATTATTAGGTATTCGTGATGAGGATACGGGTTTTAATTTATTGCAGTTCCTTCGAATTGATGATGAAAATCGTAATTTAACTAACCTCATATCTGATAGCACCTTATCTTTTGATCCTAAGATCAAAGCCATTCAATCTAAATCAACTGTTGAAGATGATGTTTTTGACGAAATTAAAAAATTGGCTGGTAACCCAGCTATCAAACGAGGAATTTTAAATAGTATTAAAATTGTTGATGAATTGGTTCAGATTATAGGATATCCACCTCAAAATATCTTCATTGAAATGGCTCGTGAAAATATGACCACTGAAGAGGGGCAAAAAAAATCAAAAACTCGTAAAACTAAATTAGAATCTGCACTAAAAAATATTGAAAATAGTATATTAGAAAATGGCAAAGTTCCTCATTCAGATGAAGAATTACAATCTGAAAAATTATATTTATATTATCTTCAAAATGGGAAGGATATGTACTCCTTGGATAAAAAAGGAAGTCCTGCTCCCTTATACAGAGATCAGCTCGATCAATACGAAGTCGACCATATTATCCCCTATAGTTTTTTACCAATTGATTCGATTGATAATAAAGTATTAACACATAGGAAAAATAATCAAAGAAAGTTGGATAATATACCGGACAAAGAGACAGTTGCTAATATGAAACCTTTCTGGGAGAAATTATATAATGCCAAACTAATTTCTCAAACGAAATATCAAAGATTAACTACTAGCGAACGAACTCCTGATGGTGTTCTGACCGAGAGCATGAAAGCCGGCTTTATTGAACGTCAATTAGTTGAAACACGACAAATTATAAAGCATGTTGCGCGCATACTAGATAATCGTTTTTCAGACACCAAAATCATTACTTTAAAATCTCAACTAGTTACCAATTTTAGAAAAACTTTCCATATTGCCAAAATACGTGAATTGAATGATTATCACCATGCTCACGATGCTTATCTTGCTGTTGTTGTAGGACAAACTCTTCTTAAAGCCTATCCCAAATTAGCTCCCGAATTGATATACGGTCTCCATGCTCACTTTAATCGGCATGAGGAAAACAAAGCAACGATAAGAAAACATCTCTATTCTAACATCATGAGATTCTTTAATAATCCAGATTCCAAAGTTAGTAAAGACATTTGGGATTGTGGTAGGGACTTGCCCGTCATAAAAGATGTCATCTACAATTCTCAAATCAACTTTGTCAAACGAACAATGATTAAAAAAGGAGCCTTTTATAATCAAAATCCTGTTGGAAAATTTAATAAACAGATTGCTGCTAAAAATCGCTATCCACTAAAAACAAAAGCTACTTATTTAGATACCTCCATATATGGAGGTTATGGGCCAATGAATTCTGCCTTGTCTATTCTCATAATCGCAGAACGGTTTAATGAAAAGAGAGGTAAAATAGAAACTGTAAGAGAATTCCATGATATTTTTATAATTGATTATGAAAAATTTAATAGTAATCCACTTCAATTCTTAAATGATGTTTCGGAAGGTGGTTTTCTTAAAAAGAATGATCTAAACAGTGTTCTAGCCTTCTATAGAATTCCAAAATATTCACTAATGCAGAGAACAGATGGCACAAGGATACTATTTGAAAGCAAGTCAAATCTTCATAAAGCTACCCAATTTAAATTAACAAAAACTCAGAATGAACTGTTTTTCCATATGAGACGACTTTTGACTAAATCGAATTTGATGGATTTAAAATCTGAAAGTGCAATAAAGGAAAGCCAAAATTTTATACAGACTCATAAGAAAGAGTTTGATAATATTGTGGACCTTTTATCAAATTATTCACAAAAGATGTTAGGTGAAACTAAATCATTGCAAACTCTCATTAATGGATATAATGAAAGACCAATCAAACAAATTGATAATAACGAAGAAACAATTCGTTATTATTATGATAATTTTATAAAAATGTTTAGTTTTGTAAAGAGTGGTGCTCCAAAAGATATCATTAATTTCTTTAATGATAAATACACAGTACCAAGAATGCGTCCAAAGCCGGATAAAAAAATGCTTGATGCTACTATTGTCCACCAATCCATCACTGGTCTCTACGAGACTCGGATTGACTTAAGCAAACTAGGAGAAGACTAATGGGATGGAGAACCGTTGTTGTCAATACGCACTCTAAGCTCTCCTACAAGAATAATCACTTGATTTTTAAAGATGCCTCTCGGACAGAGTTGATTCACCTGTCCGAGGTGGACATCCTTCTTTTGGAGACGACGGATATTGTTCTCTCCACTATGCTGATAAAACGCTTGGTGGATGAAAATATTCTGGTCATCTTTTGTGATGATAAACGCCTGCCAACTGCATACTTAATGCCCTACTACGGTCGACACGATTCCAGTTTGCAACTCTCTCGGCAAATCACATGGTGCGAGGAGGCTAAGGCACAAGTTTGGACTACCATCATTGCACAAAAAATTCTCAATCAGGCTTTTTATCTAGGGAGTTGTGGTTTTCTAGAAAAATCTCAGTCCGTCATTGATCTCTATCATGGGTTGGATTTGTTTGATCCTAGCAACCGTGAGGGACACGCAGCTCGGATTTATTTCAACACCTTGTTTGGAAATGATTTTAGTCGTGAGCAAGATAGTGATGTCAATGCTGCCTTAGACTACGGTTACACTTTAATTTTAAGTATGTTTGCGCGTGAGATTGTTTTGTCTGGCTGTATGACCCAGTTTGGCTTGAAACATGCTAATCAGTTTAATCAATTCAACCTAGCTAGTGATATCATGGAGCCTTTTCGCCCCATTATTGACAGAATCGTCTATGAAAATCGAAACAGTTCTTTTGTCAAAATCAAGCGAGAACTTTTTGCTATTTTCTCGGATACCTTTCACTACAATGGTAAGGATATGTATCTGACCAATATCGTCAGCGACTATACCAAGAAAGTTATTCAAGCTCTCAATCAACCGGAGAAAGGAGTTCCTGAGTTTAGGATATGAGTTATCGATATATGCGTATGATTTTAATGTTTGATATGCCCGTTGATACCGCAGAGGAACGCAAGGCCTATCGGAAATTTCGCAAGTTCCTCATAGATGAGGGATTTATCATGCACCAATTCTCCATCTACAGCAAGCTCTTACTCAACAACTCTGCTAATAATGCCATGATTGAGCGGCTCAAGACTCATAATCCTAAAAAAGGAAACATTACTCTCTTAACCGTCACGGAAAAGCAATTTTCTCGCATGATTTACTTAAATGGCGAGCGAAATACCAGCGTAGCAAACTCCGATGCCCGTTTAGTTTTTCTAGGAGAGGAGCCTGGAGATGAAGATTAATTTTCCGCTATTAGACGAACCATTAGCTATTGAAAATGCGACTTTTTTGGTACTGGAAGACCAATTTACCTTTTCAACTATCGTCAAGCAATTCTACCAGTACACTGATGATGTAGAGTTGAAGTTATTTGATAGAAATTTAAAAGCTCTGAAAGAGTCCGAGTTACTACTGATAACGGATGTCTTAGGATACAATCTCAACTCACCTGCCATGCTCAAGCTCATACATGCTGATTTAGAAAATCAACTCAATGACAAGCCAGAAGTGAAGTCCATGATTGAAAAACTGGTAGCTACGATTACAGAATTGTTAGCATTTGAGTGCTTAGAAAATGAACTAGACCTGGAATACGATGAAATTACTATCCTAGAGTTGATTGATGCGTTAGGAGTCAAAGTTGAAACTCTGAGTGATACACCTTTTGAAAAGATGCTAGAAATTGTCCAGGTTTTTAAATATCTTTCGAAAAAGAAGCTCCTTGTTTTCATCAATGCGACCGCCTATCTATCAAAGGATGAGTTAGTAAATCTGATAGAGTATATCCACCTCAATCAACTAAGGGTCTTATTTGTCGAACCTCGAACAGTATATGATTTCCCACAGTATGTGCTGGATCAAGACTATTTCTTGAACCCTGAAAATATGGTATAATAAGAGTAACAATGGAATCAGACGAACTGAAGTCTGGCTGGGACGAATGGCGCGATTACGAAATTTCGTGAGAAAAATTTTTCTACGAGGTTTTAGAGCTGTGCTGTTTCGAATGGTTCCAAAACTTTATACTTGTGATTCTCGTCAATGGTTCTGTTTTAGAGCTGTGCTGTTTCGAATGGTTCCAAAACTTCTTAGTGTCTTCTTCGGTCGCTGGGACAGTTTTAGAGCTGTGCTGTTTCGAATGGTTCCAAAACAGCCGTATGCCCCCATATATTACTACCCGAGTTTTAGAGCTGTGCTGTTTCGAATGGTTCCAAAACAAAGCTAAGATTATGCTAAATAGCTTATATGTTTTAGAGCTGTGCTGTTTCGAATGGTTCCAAAACTAAAGTGACGTCATTTCGCGCAGGGATAATGTTTTAGAGCTGTGCTGTTTCGAATGGTTCCAAAACAAAGCTCTTGCGATTGGTGTTCAAGGGTCAGTTTTAGAGCTGTGCTGTTTCGAATGGTTCCAAAACAGCTGAACATTGAGCAAAGAGAAAAAGAATGTTTTAGAGCTGTGCTGTTTCGAATGGTTCCAAAACTAAAGTGACGTCATTTCGCGCAGGGATAATGTTTTAGAGCTGTGCTGTTTCGAATGGTTCCAAAACATTATTGACGGTGTCATTACTTTGCCAAATGTTTTAGAGCTGTGCTGTTTCGAATGGTTCCAAAACTCCATTCCTGATTCAGTCAATAGAGCTGTTGTTTTAGAGCTGTGCTGTTTCGAATGGTTCCAAAACGCAAAAGTCGTCCACTTTTTCGTCCAGTATGTTTTAGAGCTGTGCTGTTTCGAATGGTTCCAAAACAACGGGACTTGGAGCATTGGCAAACGTTGGGTTTTAGAGCTGTGCTGTTTCGAATGGTTCCAAAACCACGTGGACTGTTAGATCGAAGATCTACGTGTTTTAGAGCTGTGCTGTTTCGAATGGTTCCAAAACGTAGTCTAGCACTAGATACTGAACTTTTTGGTTTTAGAGCTGTGCTGTTTCGAATGGTTCCAAAACTCCCAACCTCTCCAGCTTTCGTCGCATACTGTTTTAGAGCTGTGCTGTTTCGAATGGTTCCAAAACGATAACCTTTTCTAGAAATCGCTGGCGCAAGTTTTAGAGCTGTGCTGTTTCGAATGGTTCCAAAACTAGAGGGATTGACCTTGAAATCCTATTACAGTTTTAGAGCTGTGCTGTTTCGAATGGTTCCAAAACCAAGGTAGAGGTGGATACGCAGAAGTATGAGTTTTAGAGCTGTGCTGTTTCGAATGGTTCCAAAACACTACAAAAATATACAGCGCAGTTAGATGCGTTTTAGAGCTGTGCTGTTTCGAATGGTTCCAAAACTACTCCTTGAACTCTGTCTCCATCCATGATGTTTTAGAGCTGTGCTGTTTCGAATGGTTCCAAAACCACCTTTTGAACAGTAATTAGTCGTCGTTTAGTTTTAGAGCTGTGCTGTTTCGAATGGTTCCAAAACTCCCAACCTCTCCAGCTTTCGTCGCATACTGTTTTAGAGCTGTGCTGTTTCGAATGGTTCCAAAACCAAGGTAGAGGTGGATACGCAGAAGTATGAGTTTTAGAGCTGTGCTGTTTCGAATGGTTCCAAAACCGGATATAACTCCATTATTAGAAATAGCTTGTTTTAGAGCTGTGCTGTTTCGAATGGTTCCAAAACAAATGATTTTAGGGTTATTTCTGAATTACAGTTTTAGAGCTGTGCTGTTTCGAATGGTTCCAAAACACTACAAAAATATACAGCGCAGTTAGATGCGTTTTAGAGCTGTGCTGTTTCGAATGGTTCCAAAACTACTCCTTGAACTCTGTCTCCATCCATGATGTTTTAGAGCTGTGCTGTTTCGAATGGTTCCAAAACCACCTTTTGAACAGTAATTAGTCGTCGTTTAGTTTTAGAGCTGTGCTGTTTCGAATGGTTCCAAAACT
>CAJNCV010000007.1 GCA_905221385.1 bacterium | reverse complement strand
CAGATAATGGAGCCGAATTCAACCGCTTGTCTGATGTGTTTCCTAAGGAGCATATCTACTATGCACACCCCTATGCCTCTTGGGAAAGGGGAACCAATGAGAATCACAACAGGCTCATTCGTAGATGGTTACCTAAAGGAACCAAGAAAACGACTCCTAAAGAAGTCGCCTTCATTGAAAATTGGATTAATAACTATCCTAAAAAATGCTTGGACTACAAGTCGCCCAGAGAATTTCTGCTTGCTGGCTAACTTGAACTTGAAATTTAGCTTATAAAGCTTATTAATTCCACAGTATCGTTCCACATAAGCCCGTTTTGATCTTTCAGGATCATACCATCATCTTCGAATAGACTGGAAAATGCGTACGCATTAAGTTATTAAAGGATATAAAAAACTGAGCCCTGTACAATACAGAACTCAATCCTTACTTTTAGTATAATGCCTAATTGTTTTGGGGAAATATATTACCACATAGCACCATTTAGTTAGTCTTTCCCACCAAGTCTGCTATTAATAGTCATCATGATACTGGCAATTTTCTCTCCCCAGTATGGATCAGAAGCATAGCGTACATTCATTCCAGTTGCTTTGTTTCCAAGGTGGTCTCTGCCATAGTCAATGTAATTTTCACGAATCCACTTAGCCGCACCGAGAATCCCCTTGTCCACATCATCAAATTTTTTGGCTGAGGTATATGGGCTCGAATCATAAGCTGCAATTCCAAAGAAGTTATTCTTATCCTTGGCAATCTGGCTCCGTCCCCAAGCACTCTCAAGTGCACTATGAGCCATTAAGTAAAGAGCATTCACACCATATCGTTCCTCAGCTTCCTTAAAAATAGCACCCTTACCAGCGAGACGACTATCCCTAATATTCATCAAAGAATAAACTTTATCCAATTCGGCTGCGCTGTAATTACTTGGTTTAGTCAAATTTCTAAAGAGGAAAGGATTTTCAATGGTAAAGCCATCAAAATGAATTCCATCAGTTGAATAATATTTCTTACCAATAGTCATAGCTGAGCTATGTGGCGCAACACGGATACTTACATAAGGTGATAACTCATGGTAAAAATACTTGCCATCACTTGTATAATGAGGGACAAATTCACTATCTTTATCAATAGCTTCTAAATCACTTTTATTCATGAAGCCAGATAAACCAGAAACATTGACTGGTATTTGACTATCTTTTTTAGATTGGACATCTCCAAGTGAGACGATAGTTCCTTTGGATACATAACTCAATCTTTCACCAGAAGCGCTATAAACATAAGCAGTAATCGGTTTCACTTTGTAATATTTTGCCTCTGAGATCCACTTCCCATTATTCTGGAAGGAATACTCTTTACCTTTGATCGTAAAAGTACCTGTTACATATCGACCATCATCTTTTAAGTAGTACCAAGCATCGTAATCTTTGTCAAAAATCCATTCATTTTTGGCCATATAGCCACCAGATTTAAGGTAGTATGAACCAATCCATTCACGGGAAGCGTAGGCCCCACCTGATTTCAAGTAGAACCAGCTATTGTAGGATTTATCAAAAATCCACTCTTTTTCCGCCATAGCGCCACTATCTTTCAGATAGTAGTCACTTTTCCACTGGCTACTTGCCATCACACCATCGCTATTGAAGTAGTACCATGTCCCTTTGATTTTCTCCCATTTGTCGCGAGAAATCTTTCCTGAAGCTGTAGCATAGTACCACTTGTCGGATATTTTCACCCAATCGTTTTCTGCCATAGCACCACTACCTTGGAAGAGATAGTCATTATAGATGGTGCGACTAAGCATGACACCATCTTGATCAAAGTAATACCAGCTACCTTCAATCTTTTCCCATTTATTGCGGGAAATCTTACCTGAAGCTGTTGCATAGTACCACTTGTCAGATATTTTTACCCAATCATTTTCTACCATGGCGCCACTGCCTTGGAAGAGATAGTCATTATAGACGGTGCGACTAAGCATGACACCTTCTTTATCAAAGTAATACCAGACGCCTTCAATCTTTTCCCATTTGTCGCGAGAAATCTTGCCTGAAGATGTAGCATAGTACCACTTGTCAGATATTTTTACCCAATCATTTTCTACCATAGCACCATTACCTTTGATAAGGTAACCATCAACTATAGTATTACTGAGCATAATACCGTTTTTATCAAAGTAATACCAAGTATTACTAATTTTTTTCCAGTTTACGACAGACTGGTTATTTTCATAAAAACGCCATTTCCCTTGTTCTCTCTGCCAACCTTCCTTGATAACTTCCTCTTTTTTTTCCTTTTTGGAAGGATTTTCCTCTTTTACAGCTGGCTCTTTCTTCGCCTCGACTTTAGGAACTTCTTTCTTGGGAATAGCTTCTTCTTTTTTCTCGACTACATCTGTGGTCTGAGTTTTTTTCGTAACCTGAGATTCTTCAGCGTATACAGTTGTCTTTGCAAATCCTGCCATAGAAAGAACGACAGTACTTGCAAGTAGTATCTTCTTCATTTTATTCTCCTCTGTAGAAAACGATCTACACTATTACTATTGTATAAACCCTATTGTAACATAGCTAACCGACGGAAATATTACAAATTGATGAAGATTCTATTTCTTCTTGACAATAAGGAAGACCTAGCTTATCTCAGACTGGCTTTGACTTCCTTACGGAGATCTTCCAAACTGCTAATGCCATATTTGTCCATAACTTTTGGTAAATTTTCGATGATATCAGGACAGGCATAAGGATTGGTAAAATTGGCTGTTCCAACTCCGATGGCAGACGCTCCAGCCAGATACATTTCTAGCGCAGCCTCTGCCGAATCCACTCCTCCCATTCCAATGATGGGCAGGTCTGTTGTTTGGGTAACTTGACGGATGAGTTTGAGGGCTACTGGAAAAACTGCTGGGCCAGACATTCCACCCGTTCCATTGGCCAAGATTGGTTTGCGAG
Source organism: bacterium (assembly GCA_905221385.1). Lineage (GTDB taxonomy): Bacteria > Bacillota > Bacilli > Lactobacillales > Streptococcaceae > Streptococcus. The sequence continues at coordinate 94,407 of CAJNCV010000007.1, read as the reverse complement.
TTTTGAGGTTAAAGCGCATACCGACTAGAGTATTGATCATGGTTAAGCCACTTGCCCCTGCATCTTCTGCGGCTTTGGCGACGGTGACAATATCTGTTACACTAGGAGTAAGCTTGACATAGACTGGCACATCAGAGGCTTCCACAGCCGCTTTTACCACTTCATAAGCCAAGTCAGGATCTTGCCCAATCAGAAGTCCATGATTGCCGTGATCTACATTCGGGCAGGAGATATTAAGCTCGATAGCTTTTACATTTGCTGCCTTGGAAATTCCTCGAGAAACGGCAGCGTACTCTTGTTTTGAAAAGCCAGCTACATTAGCGATGATAGGAAGATTGGGATATTCTCTTTCCAACCAAGGCAGTTTTTCAGCCAAAACAGCTTCTAAACCAGGATTTTGTAAACCGATTGCATTGAGCATACCAGCAGGTGTCTCAGCTACTCTCGGAGTAGGATTGCCAAAACGTGGTTCTAGAGTCGTTGCCTTGATCATAATAGAGCCTAAAAGGTCTAAATCATAGTACTTGGTATACTCCTGTCCAAAACCAAAACAGCCTGATGCTGGAATAATTGGATTTTTCAAATCCAAACCCGGTAGAGAAACTTGTAAACGTTTTCTAGTCATGACTTTCTCCTTATAATACAACTGTCCCTGTGCGAAAAACAGGGCCATCTTCACAGACTCGTTGGCTGACGGTTTCACTATCTGGGACTTTTAGGACACAGGCATAGCAAGCTCCCATCCCACAAGCCATACGAGATTCTAGAGATAGATAGGCTCTTGGGTGGTCATAAAACCTTTGATTGATGTACTTCATCATTCCTGGAGCCCCACATGAGTAAACGGCATCAAACTGATTATCTATATCATTGATAACGACTGACACATTTCCCTTGATACCATAAGAACCATCATCTGTCGTTACAAAGACCTGACCATATTGACCCAATTCCTTTTCAAGGATGACAGCATCCGTATTAGCAAAACCGAGAACTGTTACTAGTTTCACCCCACGCGCATGCAATTCCTTAGCCACCTCAAGCAAGGGCGGAACACCAATCCCACCACCAACGAGGAGAACTTTGCTCTGGTCGTCCAGATTAGACAAGTCAAAACCATTCCCCTGAGGTCCCATCACATCAAGAGTATCACCCTGTCTTAATGTTGAAAAAATAGCGGTTCCAGCCCCCTCAATCCTATAAATAAGGTGACACTGCTTCTTAGCCTTGTCAATAGACGAAATTGAAATAGGACGACGCAAGAGATGGGCATCATCAGGCACGCGCAGATGGAGAAATTGGCCTGCTCGCATGGCTTCAACCATCTCCCCTTCAAGGACTAATTCAAAGATTGCTGGCGCAATTTCCTCCTGAGCGACCACCTTCATGGTTTCCAAGCGAATGGCACCCAAACGCTTCTTACATGTGGGATTCATGACTTTTCCTCCTTAAATTTAAGGGGACCAGATAAAGAAAAGACCTTGCAATTGCAAGGCCTCAGTTGGGTTAGGCTAGAACTCATGCGCACACTTAAAAAGTCCCCACAGAGAACCCCCTATCCCTTTTATCTGACACCTTGTGAGTCTCTCTGGACTCCCCTTAAAGGTTAAATTTGTATTAGTATACTCTTTCAAAGAAAAAAAGTCAAGTAGAAAACGAACATTCTACTTGACCTTACTGGATTATTTTTCACGAATCACTTCGACCTTGTAGCCATCAGGATCCTTGACAAAGTAATAGTTTGGTGGAGTTCCTGGTAGGCCTTTTGGCTCTGTAACCTCATAGCCTTTAGCGCTATGTTCTTGATGAAGTGCCTCAAGATCAGGTGTACTAAGGGCGATATGCGCAAAGCCATCTCCTACCACGTAAGGGCCGTGATCATAGTTATAGGTCAATTCCAACTCGTAGTCATCACCATCAAGCCCTAGATAGACAATCGTGAAGGCATAATCTGGAAAATCCTTACGACGCAATTCTTTAAAACCAAAAGCATCTTGATAAAATGCGATTGATTTTTCAAGGTTTTCTACTCGCAAGCAAGTATGTAGCATTTTTGAAGCCATAGCTTTCTCCTTTATTTTTAAAAAGACTGGGACAATCCTGTTCCAGTCTTATCAATTATTATTTACCAAGTTTTGCTTTAGCTGCATCTGCAAGAGCTGTGAAAGCTGCTGCATCGTTAACAGCCAAGTCAGCAAGCATTTTACGGTTAACTTCGATTTCAGCTAATTTCAAACCATGCATCAATTGTGAGTATGAAAGTCCGTTCAAACGAGCTGCCGCATTGATACGAGTGATCCACAATTTACGGAAGTCACGTTTTTTCTGACGACGGTCACGGTATGCATAGTAGTAAGAGTTCATTACTTGTTCTTTTGCAGTACGGAACAAGATGTGTTTAGCTCCATAGTAACCTTTTGCTAATTTAAGAATACGTTTACGACGTTTGCGTGATACAACGCCACCTTTAACACGTGCCATGTTTTATTTCCTCCAAATATTTCCTAGAATTGTTTACTTACTGTTAGGCTATTATTTCAAGCGAGTAAGCATTGCTTTGATACGTTTGAAATCTCCTGAATGAACCATAGATGCTTTACGAAGATGACGACGTTGTTTCTTAGTTTTTCCGTGGAAACGGTGAGAAGTGTAAGCACGGAAACGTTTAAGTCCACCAGAACCTGTACGTTTGAAACGTTTAGCTGATGCGCGGTGTGTTTTTTGTTTTGGCATGATTTTTTCTCCTTTATTTAACTTTCTGACAATTATTTTTTGTCAGTTGCTGGCGCCAACTGCATGAACATTTGGCGTCCATCCATCTTAGCTCGTTGTTCGATGATCGCAATATCTTGTGTTGCTTCAGCAAACTCGGCTAAAACTTTTGCACCAATCTCTTTATGGGTGATCATACGCCCTTTAAAGCGAATAGATACCTTAACTTTATTTCCTTTCTCAAGGAACTTGCGTGCATTGCGAAGTTTTGTGTCAAAGTCACCCTTGTCAATAGTTGGACTCAGACGAACTTCTTTCACCGTAACAACACTTTGTTTTTTACGTTGTTCTTTTTGCTTTTTCTGATACTCAAATTTGAACTTACCGTAGTCCATAATTTTAGCAACAGGCGGTTTTGCTTGGGGTTGAATCAATACTAAGTCAACATTTGCACTATCAGCCAATGCTTGCGCTTCGCTGAGTGGCTTGATGCCTAGCTGTTCTCCCTCAAGACCGATCAAGCGAACTTCACGTACACGAATTTCATCATTGATGAATAAGTCTTGCTTTGCTATGGTTTTCACCTCTTTTTTATTATTAGAGAAAAACAAGAGCGGGCTCGTAATGATACAAGCCCGCACGTTATGATAGCGTTTCTTAGAAACTTTTCATCCGTAGGGCCAGGCAACTTGATGTCACAAGGCGAGAAGCTCTCACTTCTGCTTTTCTCAACTTTTATATGATACCAAGTTTTCTATCCCTTGTCAAGATAAAAAGTCGTTTTTCTGGAGAAGTTTCTGTTTTCTTCTTATGCTAAATTTCAAATTCAAGTTAGCCAGTAAGAAGAAATTCTATGAGAGACTTGTAGTCCAAGCATTTTTTAGGATAGTTATTAATCCAATTTTCAATGAAGGCGACTTCTTTAGGAGTCGTTTTCTTGGTTCCTTTAGGTAACCATCTACAAATAAGCCTGTTGTGATCCTCATTAGTTTCCCTTTCCCAAGAGGCATAGGGGTGTGCATAGTAGATATGCTCCTTAGAAAACACATCAGACAAGCGGTTGAATTCGGCTCCATTATCTGCTGTTATGGAAAAAATGGCTATGGATTGTCAAGTGTTTAGCTTTTGTAGTATAATGGTTTTGCATCTCTGTGCCTTTCTTGTGTTTGTGGTGAACAACAAGTATAATACAGAGATGTTTTCTTATGCCTATAACTAGATTTCATTTGACAACATCTTCAAGCCTATTATCAAATGAAATCAGGAGCTAACTATAAGCTAGTTAAACCATTACATTTTTAGGAAAGTTGGATGGATAACTTCATTATAGAACTTTCAATTCTTTCAATTATATTTATTTTTTTGTTTTTTGCTATTGCAATTCTTTCATTAATTTAGTATATTTGTTATATCAAAAGTTTTCAGTCATTTTAAGGGAGAAATGACCTTTTAAATTTTTTTATCTTAAAATGAAAGCGCTTTATAAATAGGAGGTAAGGTGGCTTACAAATTATCAGAGAGTTTTTTCATTAAATCAAGTTGTAACCAAGTCAGACTTGGGCTTGGGCAGTAGCTGACTGCCTTTCTAAAAACTAGGAGTATATTATGAATCGATACCTTTTTGAAAAAGGGCAAACATTTAGCATTCGGAAGTTGACTGTAGGTGTGGCATCTGTTATCGTGGGACTGGCATTTTTTGCTTCTGGAACCGTGCGTGCAGACGAAACGTCTCCTGCCACGACATCCAATTTAGATCAGCAAATGAAACAAGTCGCAGATATAGAAGAGACCAAGGTTGAACCAGTCAAAGAAGAAGGCCGTGTAGAAGCTGAAAAACAAGAAACACCTGTTGCCGATACCAACAGTGCTGACTTGCTCCCTGAAGACATTCAGGACCGTGCCTATCCAGACACACCTGTCAAGGAACTTGACACAAAGACTATCGTTGACCAGAAAGCTAGTCCAAAAGTAGAAACTAAGAGCATTCTAAAGGACAAGGAAGAAGCTCCAAAAGAAGCTGAGAACGGAAATCGTGCCATCATTAACGGTGGACAAGACCTCAAGCACATCAACTACGAGGGACAACCTGCTACTGCTGCAACTATGGTCTATAGTATTTACAATGGCGGTTCTCAACAATACATCGTTTCTGGGTCTGGTATTTTCGTAGCCCCTAACGTCTTCTTGACAGTTGCTCATAACTTTTTGGATAAAGAAGGTCATGTTCGTGGCGGAGATTCTGCGCGCTTCTATTACAATCTAGGATCCAACGCTCCCGTTAAAAATTCTCAGCCAAATTCAGGAAATACCACACTCTTTCAAGAAAAAGATATCCACTTCTGGAACAAAGAAGAGTTTAGCAAGGGATATCAAAATGACTTGGCAGCAGTTGTAGCACCTGTCCCTATACAAATTGCAAGCCCAAATAAAGCAGCAACTTTTGTACCACTCGCTGAGCATAAGACTTACAAAGCAGGGGACTCTGTCAGCACGATTGGTTATCCAACTGACTCAAGCTCAAAAGAACTCAAACAGCCTATCGTAGCTGGACAACTCTATAAAGCTGACGGCAAGGTAAAATCCGTTGATCCTTATGATGACAAAGGAGCTACTGGCATCACTTATCAAACAACTTCTGTATCTGGTTTGTCTGGTGGTGGAATTATCAATGGTGATGGAAAAGTCATCGGCGTACACCAACACGGAACTGTTGACAACGGTGTCCCTGAGAAAGACCGCTTTGGTGGTGGACTTGTCCTCTCTCCTGAACAACTCAAATGGGTCAAAGATATCATTGACAAATATGGTGTCAAGGGATGGTATCAAGGGGATAATGGCAAACGCTACTACTTTACACCCGAAGGTGAAATGCTCAGAAATAAAACAGCTGTCATCGGAGAAAATCAGTACTCCTTTGATGAGAGCGGTGTCGCTACTCTAGTCAAGGGAATTGATTACGGACGTGTCGTTATCCAGCACTTGGACGAAGCAGGCAATACAGTCAAAGAAAACGATACTTTCTTAGACAAAACAGAAGTGGGAACTGGCTTTGACTATGATTTCAAGAAAGCAATCACTCCAACCGAATTCTACAAGCAAAATCTAGAAAAATACCAGATTGTTTCCATTGATGGAGTTGAGATTCAGAAGCAACTAAAAGACGAGTGGAACCACAATGTCGTTAGCAAGACAGCTCCTGGAACACGTGTCATCAAGGTAGTCTATAAAGTCAACAAAGGCTCCTTCAAAGTTTACTACCGTCAAAAAGGAACAAGCACTGAACTAGCGGAAGCGATAGTTGATAACAATGAAGGCCAAGAGTATGACGTTTCCTTTGTCAACACCTTCCATGCAAAAGACATTGCTGGCTACCGTACAGTAAAAACTAGCTTGGAAGCAACTATCCGGCAAAAAGGGGTAAATGAAGTCGTCTTTGAATACGAGCCAGTCGCTAATACAGCTAATCCAATGACACCGACTCCACCAGTTTCTCATCCAGAAGATAAAGAAACTGAGATTGGCAATCATGGACCTCTTCCAAGCAAGGCCCAACTCGATTACCACAAGGAAGAATTAGCAGCCTTCATCCACTACGGAATGAACACTTATACCAATTCTGAATGGGGAAATGGGAAAGAAGACCCTCGATACTTCAATCCAACCAACTTGGATACTGACCAATGGATTCGCACTCTGAAAGAAACTGGCTTCAAACGAACCATTATGGTTGTTAAACACCACGACGGTTTCGTTGCTTACCCTTCTAAGTATACGAATCATACCGTAGCTGCTAGTCCATGGAAAGATGGAAAAGGTGACCTTCTCGAAGAAGTTTCCAAGTCTGCTAGCAAGTACGATATGAATATGGGTGTTTACTTGTCACCATGGGATGCCAACCATCCAAAATACCATGTTGCAACTGAAAAAGAATACAACCAATACTACCTTAACCAACTGAAAGAAATCCTTGGAAATCCGAAATACGGAAATAAAGGCAAATTCATCGAAGTTTGGATGGATGGTGCGCGTGGTAGCGGTGCCCAAAAAGTAACCTATACCTTTGATGAATGGTTCAAATACATCAAAGAAGCTGAAGGAGATATCGCTATCTTCTCTGCTCAGCCGACAAGCGTTCGCTGGATCGGAAATGAACGGGGAATCGCAGGTGACCCTGTATGGCATAAAGTTAAAAGAGCCAACATCACAGACGATGTGAAAAACGAATACCTCAACCATGGTGACCCAGATGGTGATATGTATTCTGTAGGAGAAGCTGACGTTTCGATCCGTTCAGGCTGGTTCTATCATGACAATCAACAGCCGAAATCACTCAAAGAGTTGATGGACATCTACTTCAAGTCTGTTGGTCGTGGAACCCCACTCCTTCTCAATATTCCACCAAATAAAGAAGGAAAATTCGCTGATGCAGATGTGGCTCGCTTGAAGGAATTCAAAGCAACCCTAGATCAAATGTATGCGACTGACTTTGCCAAAGGTGCCACCGTAACAGCAAGTTCGACTCGTCAAAACCACCTCTACAAGGAAAGCCACCTCACAGACGGTAAAGATGACACCAGCTGGGCGCTCTCAAATGATACCACAACCGGTAGCTTTACAGTCGATTTGGGGCAAAAGAGACGCTTTGACGTCGTTGAACTCAAGGAAGATATCGCCAAAGGTCAACGTATCTCTGGTTTCAAGATTGAAGTTGAAATCAACGGACGTTGGGTGACATACGGCGAAGGTTCGACCGTTGGTTACCGTCGCTTGGTTCAAGGCAAGCCTGTAGAAGCACAAAAAATCCGTGTGACCATCACCGGTGCTCAAGCAACTCCAATCTTGACCAACTTCTCAGTCTACAAGACACCAAGTAGCATTGAAAAGACAGATGGTTATCCTCTTGGACTTGAATACCACTCAAATACAACAGCGGATACAGCCGGTACAACTTGGTACCATGAATCTGAAGGTGTTCGTGGCACTTCTATGTGGACCAATCAAAAAGACGCCAAAGTAAGCTATACCTTCACAGGAACCAAAGCTTATGTCGTCTCCACGGTCGATCCAGGTCATGGAGAAATGTCCGTCTACGTTGATGGTCAAAAGGTTGCAGACGTCCAGACCAAGAACAGCAGCCGTAAACGTAGTCAAAAAGTCTTTGAAACAGGCGATTTAGCACCTGGCCAACATACTATTACCCTTGTTAATAAAACAGGTGAACCAATTGCTACAGAAGGGATTTACACCCTAAACAATGATAGCAAAGGGATGTTTGAACTCGAGTCTACTAACTACGAAGTCGAAAAAGGAAAGCCAGTCACTGTTAAAATTAAACGTGTTGGTGGAAGCAAGGGAACTGCTACTGTTCGCTTCATCACAGAACCTGGAACTGGAGTTCACGGTAAAGTTTACCAAGATACAACTCAAGATGTGACTTTTGAAGATGGAGAAACAGAAAAGACTGTTACCATCCCAACGATTGACTTTACAGAACAAGCCGACTCTGTCTTTGACTTCAAAGCCAAGCTCACTTCTGTTTCTGATGGTGCCTTGCTCGGTTTTGCTACCGATGCAACGATTCAGGTGATGAAGGCTGAATTGCTGATCAAGGATCAAACAAGCTATGATGACCAAGCTAGTCAGTTGGATTACAGTCCTGGCTGGCACCATGAAACCAATTCCGCAGATAAGTACCAAAAGACGGAGTCTTGGGCTTCCTTTGGTCGCTTAACTAACGAGCAAAAGAAAAAGACAACTGTAACAGCTTACTTCTACGGTACTGGACTTGACATCAAGGGATTTGTAGACCCAGGTCACGGTATCTACAAAGTCATCCTAGACGGTAAAGAAGTTCCTTACCAAGATGGCATGGGAAATGCTTCGACTATTGATGGCAAGAAATACTTTAGCGGTCACGCTGCCCAACGCCAAGGCAATCAAACTCTGGTTAGCCTAAAAGGTCTGGACGAAAACTTGCACGCAGTCACCCTTCAACTAGATCCTGATCGAAACGATTTATCTCAAAATATCGGTATTCAGGTAGACCAATTTATCACTCGTGGCGAAGGTAGCGAACTCTACAGCAAGGCAGATATCATCCAGTCTATCTCAAAATGGAAAGATGATCTGTCCAACTTTGACCCAGCAGGCTTGAAAAATACGGCTACTGCACGCCAAGCTTTCCAAGCAAATCTAGAAAAATTGAGAAATCAACTCAGTGCTGATGCAGTGGATGTTCAAGAAGTCATGTTGATAGTCAGTGTCCTACAAGATATCCTATCCAAGGATGAGAACTATCAAAGAGGCCAAGAGGAGCCTAGTCCAGAGCAACCTGAACAGCCAGAAGAACCTGAGAAACCTGACCAGCCTGAGCAACCAGCTGAACCAAAACAACCGGAAATTGAGTACGATAAGGCTATGGACAGCTTGACGAAAGCTATCGAGAAAAAAGTCGCTGAACTTGGATCCAACAAGGAAGCTAAGAAGCAATTGTTAGCAATTGCTGACCAAGCCATTGCTGCAATCCAAGAAGCTAAAACTCAGGAAGCAGTCAATCAAGCGCTAGAAACTGCTCTCGAACAAATCAGCAAGCTCGAAGCAGCTCAGCCTGAAAAACCAGTTCAACCGGAAAAGCCAGCTCAACCTGAGAAACCTGCTGAGCCTAAAAAACCTGCTGAGCCTGAAAAACCTGCTGAGCCTGAAAAACCGGCTCAACCGGAAAAACCTGCTCAGCCTGAAAATCCGACTCAACCGGAAAAACCTGCTGAACCGGAAAAACCTGCTCAGCCTGAAAATCCGACTCAACCGGAAAAACCTGCCGAGCCTGAAAAGCCTGCTCAGCCTGAAAAGCCTGCTCAGCCTGAAAAACCTACTCAACCTGAGAAACCGGCGCAGCCGGAAACTCCAGCACAACCGGAAACTCCAGCGCAACCGGAAACTCCAGCGCAACCGGAAAAACCAATTACTTCTTCAATTCCTGCAGAAGGAGTGACGGACCTTATCTTTGAACTTCCAAGTTTAGAAGTTGTCAATAAGGTGATACCATTCAAAACTATACGTCGCGAAAATGCCCTATTAGACAAAGGAAAAGAGCAAGTTCTATCAGAAGGGAAAGACGGTCTCTTAGTCGAGTATGTTGAAGTGGACGGTGACAATCGCAAGGTTCTCCAAACAGAAGCAACTCCAGCTCAAGATCGAGTAATTGAGGTAGGTAGCAAACAAAGCTCAGTTGGAACAGAGGCACCACCAGTTGTGACTCTTCCTGAGTATGTTCTACCAAGAGAGACTGAAAAACCTGCTCCAGCCGTAACAGATAATTCATCATTAAAAGATGAATTATCTGTTACAGCTACAATCAAAGAGGATAAGGAAAGACAACTCCCAGAAACTGGGGAACAAGAAGCAAATGCCTTCCTCTTCTTGGCAGCCATTACTTCAATCTTGTCTCTCCTCATCTTCCAAAAGAATTTCGAAGACTAACAAATATCTTTGATTGATTCTTTTCCATTATTTCAGTTCCCCCGTTGAGAAGACCATTTGGTCTTCTCTTTTTCTATCTGTAAAATTAAAAAACATTCACAAATACACATGGATGTTTTGGTATGAATCTATAAAGTAAGATGATCATTGAGAATAGGTGTTCTCAAATCCAACTACGTTTTCAAATAAACGCTCATCTAAAAAAGAGAGTGGCCCTTTTCTTATCTCATCATCAATACCTATCATAAGTTTCTGCAAGAACTCCACATATAAAGGATAACGTTTCGAATTCCAATACCATGAGATTTTCTAATGCTCATAAGCCATCTTTCCTAGATCGGACTTCCCTCTCTCACATCTAGATCTACTGACTACTATTTTTGAGTCCAGCATATGCATAGGTTCGATTTCTGGGGCACTCTTTTTCTGTCACTACCCTAAAATAAAAGCGATGCTCCCGCCCATCCTTGGCATTTTCCTTGTTTAAGACAAAGTAGTTCTTCTGATTCATTGCCATGGTTCGTAGGATATCATCGATCAAAAAAGTCAAGGGAACATTCATGACAGAGTATTTTTGGAAATCCTCTTCAAAGCGGATATAACTATCTGAAAAATAATCCATCTGTAGTTTGTTTTCATACAGCTCTTTTCTAGTCATAAACTTCCTCCTCCCACAATCGAATTTCGAGGACATCTACAATCTCTACCAGCCTATATCCCTCATTTGTCCTAATAGATAGAGTTTGAGGTGATAATTCGCTCACCTTACCGATGATCGTCATTTTTTGCTTTCTTTCCTTGACAACAAAACATCCCTTTAATTGACCAACATAAAGCTGAGAAAGCAAGCGTAGCTTCTCAACTAAATTCAAATTCGTCGAAAAATCAACACGATTTTTTTCTTCACCAAGCGAGCTAGTATGCTCTGAGAGGAAAAAGCCCATCCACTTCTGCATCCCTGGATCTTGATAGTCTCGCGCAGATTGAAAAGGTAAATAAGAACGATCAATCATTGTAATCCATCTAATCCTCCAGCAGAATGCCCCCCAATCAGCTTGCTTCTGGCAAGACTCCTAGAGGCTTCTTCCAGTGCATTGGCCTTTAAGAGGGAGGTAAAACCAAATTGTTCCCGAATGGCATCAATAGCCGTCTGGAGCCTTTCTTCTTTTTCTAACTTGTCAACATCATCAAAGAGAGAGATCAAGCCAAAGGACTCGTCCACAAATCCTGAATAGTTGACTCCGACACTTCTGACCGCTCCAGAAGTGTATTTGTTATGAAATAGCTTCAAAACGTGGTCTGTTAAGATAGCTGTATTATTGGTCGGTTCGACCTTCATTTGTGTATGAATAGACGACCTGACCTCCTGCTTAGAGAAACCAACATAGATAGAGACAAGGGTTGTTTTCTTACCCGCCCTTCTCAGTCTAATAGCCACCTGCTCCGCCATTTCTCGGAGAATAATTTCGATATCCCGTAGCTTCACGTAGTCTCTCGGCAAGATTTGAGAATTTCCTAATCCCTGAGACTTGGCTTTATAGGGCCTGTGAACATTGCTCTCATCAATCCCGTTAGCATGAAACCACAAACGCAGGCCAGCCTGACCAAGTGTTTTCTGTAGCTGGTCTGGATTACTGGTGGCCAATTCTCTGATGGAAAAAATCCCCAGAGCATGCAAGCGTTTCTCCATCCGCCTGCCAATCCCCCAAAAATCCGTCATCTTGGGAATGGCCCAGACCTTCTCTTCCACATCCTGGTAAGACCAGTTAGCCCTCATGGTCGGGGTGTGCTTGGCCTCATTATCCAGAGCCAATTTAGCCAGTAAGGGATTGGCATTGGACATGCCCACTGTAGAGTAGATCCCTGTCTGCCTACAAATATCCCTCTGAATACGAGCAGAAAGCATATCTAGCTTGTCTTTGCGAGAGAGACTCTTGTCTGGGATGAAATAGTTGAGCGAACTAGTCAGATCGATAAAGCCCTCATCGATAGAGTAGGGATAAATATCATCTGGACTACCGTAGTTTTGAAAGATTCGTTGGATTTCCATATTGACTGCGATGTACTCGTCCATCCGAGGAGGGACAATCAAGGTGACTTGAGCCCAATCTTCGATGTAGCGAACATAGTCTGAGTCAGTAGGCAAGCCTTGCTTTCTGGCATTATAGTAGGAAAATTTGCGCGTTTTGATATCAAAGGGCAGATCATAGGCCCGACCAACATTGGACTTACCAAAAATCTTCTTAAACATGGGAGAGGAGGCTAGGATAAGGCCAGTCGAATTATCCGCGCGACTCATGACACAAAGCGAGGTCTTCAGCGGATGCAAGCCCCGTTTCACACACTCAACGCTGGCATAAAAAGATTTCATATCGACAAAGGCAATATCACTTTTGGGCTCTCTGGAATAATCAAAGTAGCCCATGAGCTAGCCCTCCATCGGCACAAAATTCCCAACGATAATCCCTACAATCCGAGGATCATCCTCATAGGAGATGAAAATGTCCTTGTATTTTGGATTGATCGATACCAGACGCAAGCCATCTTCCTCCCGATAAACCCGTTTGATATAGGTCTGGTTGTTGCAGACCACTGCATAAACCGCCCCATCATAATCAAATCCGGTCTCTCGAATCAAAGCCACGGAACCATTTTGATATTTAGGTTCCATGGAGTCCCCAGCCACCCAGGAAGCAAAATCGTGGGCTAGTTCCTCATTAAAGTAAACCGTATCAAAATTCTGGTCACCGTAGACCGATGCCCCGATCCCTGCTGACATGCGTTCATAGACATGATACTCGTAGAGACGCTCTGGCATGGTCGTCACTTTCTGAGTTTGTTCTTCTTTAGCCAGGTTGCGAGCATAGAGCACAACCTTGTCCTTCCCTTGCTTGGAGAGGCTATTGTAGAGACGGACGATCTCAATCTGAGTAAAATAGCCTTTTGCCACTTTTAAAATCTTCTCTAGTTGAGCAACCTTCTCCTTGGATGGTTCCTTAATCCCGCGTTCCCAAGCGGAGTAAGCCTGAAAACTAATCCCTAATTCCTCTGCAATTTCCTTCTGTGTCAATTTTAACTCTTTTCTCCGAGCCTTGAGTTTTTCTGGTTGGTACATGATTCACCTCCTAGTGTGATGCTTTATTGAACATTATCTCCCTTAGAAAGATCAATTGATGATTGAGCTTACATTTCCAAAATTCAACCAATTCGGTTTAATTTTATTATATAAAAAAAGTGGACGATTGTCCACTGGGAAAATCAAGTTTAAACAGCAACACTTATCTATTTTGAACAAAAAAAGACATCCAAGAGTAAATTCTTGAATGTCTGGAAAGATTGATGCCTCCATTAACCTTGTTAATAGACCGAAATTGATGATATTATGGCCTCCTTATCTCAAATACTGCTGTATGAACCCACTCATTATGAATGTGTAAGTCATTTTCTATCATTCTACTAAAGGTGAAGCCATTTTTTAAAAGCACCCTCTGAGAGGCTAGATTACCCGTTGTCGTTCCTGCAATGATTCTATTGAAACCATAAGTCGTAAAGGCCTTGTCTAAAACGAGCTTAACTGCTTCGCTTGCATAGCCTAAATTGGTAACATTTTCCCCAATTCTATACCCAAGTTCTGCTGTTTTCCGATCACCATCTAAGACACTTAAATTGATTCTTCCGACCATAACACCTTGCGAATCTCTAATAAGATGCATATAGACATCACGATTCCTTTGTTCCGTTAACAATTCCCTTGTAATTTCTTTAAAACCTTCTGGATCAAAATAGTTAGCTGGTCTAGGAGATAAATTTCGCTCAAAATACTCCCGATTTTCTGTTTCAAAAGCATATACATCTAGACTATTTCCTTCAGACAGCAACTCTAAACTGATCATTTCAAATCCTCTCCCATCATTATCCACACTCAAATTTTCTCATATTGACACCAGCTAAAATCTTGGTTAAGCCGACAAATCTCTCCTTCTCTTCTTAGTAAAAATATTGTGAGACTGACCTAGCCCTAGCGACTCCTATTCTAATTTTTGCAACAGCTTTACAACTTGACGATTATCAATCCTCACATAGTATACACCACTATCACTGACAAGTTTATCCTCCTTATACTTAGCAATCTTTACAGCATAAAGACCTCTTGGTAGGGGCTGGTTGGCAAAAAATTCCTTCATGAGCACTTCAAGCTCTTTAAGATAGTCATCATACAAGAGATCTCTTTTTTCTTTTGGAACGAAATACTGAAATTCAAACGTCGGTATAAAAATCTCTTTTTGGAAAAGATATTGAGCATCCATTGGATACATTCCTTGCAGAGCTTGGCCCTTGCTTTGATTTTCCTCTAATATTTCATTATAAAGATAGATATTATCTGATTGGTTATTAAATTCAAAACCAATACCTTGATACTTCAAATCAGGAAGTTTAGGATCTTTGATTGAACTGTCCAGTGTTTTTAAGAATTCGCTGGTGCCTGGACTAACTTCAATCCCTAAATAGGCTAATTCTGGGAAAACATAATAAATTTTTTTATCATTTTTGTAATCAACCTCTGCATCTGTCTTTCTATATGTTTTAATTTCCGAAAAACGAGTATAGTATTTAAATCGAGTTTTGACCTCATAGGTTTTTCCGGCTATATTTTCACTATAGGTACCATGGATTATAAATCCTCCCACACTTGTATAGTTTTTCTCGTATTTTTCTAACTCAAACTGCCCTGTAAGACCGTAATTTTGATAAGAACGATGCACAGCTTGCTCAATCTCAGTTCGACTTACATAAGCAAATAGCCCCCACATATCCATTAGAGAAAGAATAGGACTAATCACAGTTAGGATTGCGATGGGGATAACTATGGATAGGCAACCTATTAATATCCAATTTCTTTTCTTGGCGTTTCCTTCAGATTTTTTACCAATTTTCTGTTTCCTTTTAAAAATTAGAATGAGCAAAACCAAAATCCCTAATACTAATAAAACCAATCTACAATCTCCTTTTATTTTGGATAGCTGTTAACAGGTGTATAGGAGGCTGACAGAAATACTCGTCTCACCTACTAACTTATCCTGTATTTCTTTTTCCTGCCTAGCATATGAGACATTGCATTGAAATCACAATAATCTCCCACACCAGATGATTTCTAAACGATTAGAATCAAATGAACTACGAGAGAACGCCCAATCCGAGCAATGGACATTTGCTCCATGACAATTCAGGTAGGTGGACCTTGAACACCATAAACTCGTCTGAAATGAGGAACAGTCATTACCTCATTATACCATATGAGAGATATCGTGAGAAGATGAGAGAAGCAAACACTCCATGGCAGGAAGCATAAAAAAGAACACCCCGAAAGGTGTTCTTTGCAAGTATAGTAATTCTCTCGAATTAACGTTTACTAAATTGTGATGCTTTACGAGCTTTCTTAAGACCTGGTTTCTTACGTTCAACTTTACGTGAGTCACGTGTAAGAAGTCCTGCGCGTTTCAATGAATCGCGGAAGTCTGGGTCTACTTGAAGAAGGGCACGAGCGATACCGTGACGGATAGCTCCTGCTTGACCAGCGTATCCACCACCTACAACGTTAACGAAAACATCGTATGAACCTACAGTTGAAGTAACTGCGAATGGTTGGTTGATAACAAGACGAAGGTCAGCGTGTGGGATGTACTCTTCAACATCTTTTTTGTTAACAGTGATTTTACCAGTTCCTGGAACAAGGCGAACGCGTGCAACAGCGTTTTTACGACGTCCAGTACCTGCATATTGTGCTTGTGACATACTTTATTGTTCCTTTCCTTAGATAAGTCCTGAAATATCAAGAACTTCTGGTTGTTGTGCAGCGTGAGTGTGCTCAGCTCCAACGAATACTTTCAATTTCATACCTTGAGCGCGGCCAAGAGTATTGTGTGGAAGCATACCTTTAACTGATTTTTCAATCAAACGTACTGCATTTTTAGAACGAAGTTCACCAGCAGAGATTGATTTCAATCCACCTGGGTGGTTTGAGTGAGTGTAGTAGATCTTATCAGTTGCTTTTTTACCAGTCAATTTAACTTTTTCAGCATTGATAACGATTACGAAGTCACCTGTATCAGTGTGTGGTGTGAATGTTGGTTTGTTTTTTCCGCGAAGTACGCTAGCAACAACTGCTGAAAGGCGTCCAAGAGGTACATCAGTTGCGTCAACAACGTACCATTTGCGTTCTACTTGGCCTGGTTTAGCCATGAATGTAGTTTTGTTCATGATTTCTCCTATATGAATATCGTTTTTGTTTACAGGGCGGATGTTCCGGTCCGCGGGGTATTTGAAAGGTTCCGGGGCCTTACAAATGGGGTAAACAATACCGTCTACTATCATACCAAATTTTACTACTAAAAGTCAATAGATATGAAAAATATTTTTGCCGATTTCAGTGTTTAACATCTAGAAAAACCTCGCTTTTGCGAGGCTCTCCTATTTGTAAGCTAAGGCACGTTTAAAAGTTTTCCAGATTCCCAAATCATCTGTTTGAAGGACTAGGCTAGCATACATACGTCCTATAAAGGCTGTCGCAGTGACTGCAAAAGCAACCGTTATGGCAAGCGAAATCCAAGCTTCTAGACCACTTGCATAACCATTTATAGCTCTAAACGGCATAAAGAAGGTCGAGATGAAAGGAATATAAGAACCAATTTTCAGAACTAAATTGTCCCCAGCAGCACCTAGAGAGGTCACACCGACAAATCCTGCTATAATCAAGATCATCAATGGCGACAAGGCCTTTCCTGAATCCTCAGGGCGAGAAACCATAGAACCTAGAAAGGCTGCTAAAACGACATACATAAAGAGACTAACCAAGACAAACAATAAGGTATTGAGCGAGAAGGCATCTCCTAGATGATTTAAAATACCAGATTGAGCCAATATTGGTAGATCTTTAAAGAGCAGAATGGCAGCCAGACCACCCACGACATAAATCCCAATATGGGTCAAAATCACAAGGAGCAGAGCCATCATGCGAGCGTAGAAATAATGACTAGCTCTGATACTAGAGAAGACCACCTCCATGATTTTGGTTCCTTTCTCGCTAGCTACTTCCTGAGCAGTGACGCTGGCATAAGTAATCAAGATCATATAAAGGAAAAATCCTAAGCCCAATGCCGCCATGTTCTGCACTGTTTTTTTATTTTCTTTAGCTTCATCAATCTTCTCTGTATAGTCAACAGTTTGACTCAAGCGTTTTTCCTGTTCTTGAGACAAATTGGCTGCCGAACGATTGAGTTGGTATTGCAGTTCATTTAGCTTATTGGTTACTGCTAGTTTGATGCCACTTTCAAGAGAAGTTTCACCGTGATAGACGGCCTTGAGAACGCTGTCCTCTTGGTCAATGGTTAGGTATCCCTTGATTTTCTCATCCTTGATAGCAGCTTGAGCACTGGCTTCATCCTTATAATCAAAGTTGATACCATTGGTACCCTTGAGCCCTTCTTCCACAGATGGCACCGTTGTTACTACTGCTATCTTGCTATTCTTAGCCATAGAAGACCCTTGGAGATAGCCAATTCCTACAGATAAGGCTAAAAATAGGAACGGCGAAATCACCATAAAGAAGAAACTCCACGACTTGACATGCCGAAGATAGGTTTCCTTCATTACAACCCACATATTTCTCATACTTCCACCCCTGATTCTAGTTTAAAGATTTCATCGATTGTTGGAGCTTGTTGGTCAAAGGTCGCAATATATTGACCTTGAGTCAGGATTGGGAAGAGTTCCCTTCCAGCGCTCTCGTCATCTAGTATTAATTTCCAACTGCCTTGCTTGGTCAAGCTCACCTGTTTGACGTGAGGAAGTTTTTCCAGTTCTTCCTTGCTTCGTTCACTTGAAACAAAGAGACGTGTTTTCCCGTATTGATTGCGAACCTCTTGGACTGGTCCATGTAAGACCACACGCCCATCACGAATCATCAGAATATCATCGCAAAGTTCCTCGACGTTGGTCATAACATGGTCAGAAAAGATAATGATTGCACCGCGCTCTTTCTCTTTCAAGATGACCTGCTTGAGCAACTCAGTATTGACTGGATCCAAACCACTAAAAGGCTCATCCAGGATAATCAAGTCTGGCTCATGGATCAGAGTGATAATGAGCTGAATTTTCTGCTGATTCCCTTTGGAGAGGCTCTTGATTTTATCAGTCAGCTTTCCTTTCACTTCCAGTTTCTCCATCCATTGAGGGAGTTTTTCCTTGACCTCCTTAGCATCCATGCCCTTTAGAGTAGCCAAGTAACGAACTTGCTCAAGGACTGTCAACTTGGGCATGAGGCTGCGTTCCTCAGGCAGATAGCCAATCCGAGCGTAGGTCTCCTGACGAATCTCCTGCCCATCCAGACTGATTTCTCCTTGATAGTCCAAAAATTTCAACATACTGTGGAAAATCGTTGTTTTCCCAGCACCATTTTTTCCGACCAGTCCCAAAATTCGTCCTGGACTTGCCTGAAAATCGACACCAAACAAGACTTGCTTGGAACCGAAACTTTTCTCTAGATTTCTTACTTCTAGCATTTTCCACCTCCGAGATATGTTGCACTTATTATACTCCTTTTTGATAGCCTTTACAAGGATTTATGTACATTTTTATCTTGTTCATCCTTCCCTAAAAACTAAACTCTCTAAGGTTTTTGAGTACCCAAGTGATAGAACAATTATAGCCCATTAAAGTGCATACAGGTGCTTTTACTCCTCAATTGTCCATTTTTGATCCTGAATTGTCATTTTGAAAAGCAAAAATCCACCCCGAAGGATGGATTGATGAGTTAACGCACTTCTGCATTGACTTTTTCTTCGAGTGATGCTTGGATTTTTTCCATGTAGCGCGCCACTTCTTCGTCTGTTAGGCTGTCTTCTGGATTTTGGAAGGTCAAGCTATAGGCCATTGACTTCATACCAAGTCCCAATTTTTCGCCTGAGAAGACGTCAAAGAGTTTGATATCTGTCAATCGTTTCACACCTGCAGCTTGGATAGCGTCTACAACTTCTTGGTGAGTGACTTCTGCCTTGAGGAGTAGAGCCACGTCACGGCTGACTGCTGGGAATTTGGTGATTTCTACAAATGGAGCAGCTGGCTGAAGCGCTGCTTCGATAGCTGAAAGGTTGAGCTCCGCTACATAAGTTTCTGGAATATCATAAGCTTTCGCAGTAACTGGATGCACTTGGCCAAGGAAACCAAGAACTTGGTCACCGAGTGAAATCACAGCTGTACGTCCTGGGTGAAGACTAGCAATTTCAGAGGTTGCTGTATAGGTCACTTCTAGTCCCAAGCGAGTAAAGAGGGCTTCAAGGATTCCCTTAGCATAGAAGAAATCAACTGGAACTGCTGCCGTTTGGAAATCTTTTTCTGCAACCAAGCCTGTCAAGGCAAAGGCAAAACTGTTGATTTCGTTTGGTAGATCTTCTTTTGGATTGCCTGTTTGTTCAAAGACTTTTCCAATCTCGTAAAGAGCCAAGTTTTTGTTCTTACGAGCCACGTTGTAGGCAACGGCATCAAGGATACCTGAGACCATATTTTGGCGGAGGACAGAACGGTCCACTGTCATTGGCCACATGAGTTCTGTAAGGTTACTTGGTTGAGCTGTGAACTCAACTGCTTTTTCAGGCGTTGTTAAAGCGTAGGTAATGATCTCTGTCAAACCTGCTCCTTCAGCGATGGTACGAACTTGACGGCGCAATTTTTGTGTCGCAGTCAATTCGCCAGCTGTACCATCATCTTTTGGAAGACTAGTTGGCAAGCGATCATAACCATAGATACGGGCGATTTCTTCAAAGAGGTCAGCTTCGATGGTGATATCCCAACGACGACGGGGTACGCTGACTGTAAAGGCTTCAGCATTGCCAGAAAGGCCAAAGCCAAGACGACGGAAAACATCTTCCACATCAGCATATGAAAGCTCCGTACCAAGGACGCGGTTGACGTCAGCAAGTGTAGAAGAAACTTCCACATCAGAGGTATCAAGCCCACCTGCTGAAACGATACCCTTACGCACTGTTGCACCTGCAAGCTCTGCAATCATGCTGGCTGCCGCATCAAGGGCTTCATTGACTGTTGCTACATTAATGCCTTTTTCAAAACGAGAAGACGACTCAGAACGAAGGTTCAGACGACCGCTAGTCTTACGAATTGATTTGCCATTGAAAACAGCTGCTTCAAGGACAACGCAACTAGATTTCTCAGAGATTTCTGTTGCTTGTCCGCCCATGACACCTGCAAGGGCTACTGGCTTGTCTGCGACAGTGATGATTAAGTCATTTGTTTCCAAGTCGCGTTCTTCACCGTCCAAGGTCACGAATTTTTCACCAGCACGCGCTTCACGCACACGGATGTCATTCCCTTCAAAGGTATCCAAGTCAAAGACATGCATAGGTTGACCAAAATAGAGCAGGATGTAGTTGGTTACGTCTACTACGTTATTGATTGGACGAATCCCTTCGTTCATGAGGAGATTTTGCAACCATTGTGGACTTGGTGCGATGGTCACATTGTCCAAGATACGGGCTGCATAGTAAGGCGCCTTGTCTGTTTCAATGCCTACAGAAAGAGCGTCTGCTGCAACTTGGTCCGTTTCTGTTAAGGTAAATTCTTTGAAGTTGACTGCCTTATCATAGATAGCTGCTACTTCGTGAGCTACTCCACGCATAGATAGAGCGTCTGCACGGTTTGGTGTGATAGAAAGTTCGATGATCTCATCATCCAAGTCTAGGTAAGAGAAGACTTCATCTCCAGGAACGGCATTTTCTGGTAAGATTTGGATGCCATCTGCGAATTCCTTTGGTACAACTGAGTCAGAAATTCCCAATTCACCAAGTGAACAGATCATCCCGAGAGACTCTAAGCCACGGATTTTCCCTTTTTTGATCTTGTAATTGTCCGCGATACGAGCTCCCGGAAGAGCCACCATAACCTTGATCCCAGCACGCACATTTGGAGCACCGCAGACGATTTGACGGGCTTCTTCCTCACCAACGTTAACCTGGCAAACATGGAGGTGAGTTTCTGGCACATCTTCGCAAGACAAGACCTCACCGACGACAATTTTTGAGAGACCAGCAGCTGGTGATTCGACACCTTCTACCTCGATTCCTGTAGTTGACATTTTTTCTGCCAACTCTTGTGATGGCACATCAATGTCCACCAATTCTTTTAACCATTTATAAGATACAAGCATAATTCTGATTGTAAGATCTCACCAAGTAAGACCTTTTCAATTCCTTTCTTTTTCTTCGAGTCAGTCCTAGTCATTCTCATCAAGAGAAAATGACCAGGACTGTGTTTCAGGTTTCAATCTTATTTAAACTGTTCTGAGAAGCGGACATCTCCTTGATAGAATCCACGGATATCGTTGATTCCGTAACGGAGCATGGCTACACGTTCTTGTCCAAGACCAAAGGCAAATCCAGAGTAAACAGTCGCATCGATACCACTCATTTCAAGGACACGTGGGTGAACCATACCAGCACCCATAATCTCGATCCAACCTGTTTTCTTACATACGTTACAGCCTTCTCCACCGCACTTGAAGCAGGAAACATCCACCTCAACAGATGGCTCTGTGAATGGGAAATAGGATGGACGCAAACGAATTTGACGCTCTTCACCGAACATCTTTTGGACAATCAATTGAAGAGTTCCTTGAAGGTCTGCCATAGAGATGTTTTTCCCAACAACCAAACCTTCGATTTGGTGGAACTGGTGACTGTGGGTCGCATCGTCCGTATCACGACGGAACACACGTCCTGGTGAGATCATTTTCAAAGGACCTTTTGAAAAATCATGAGCATCCATAGCACGCGCCTGAACTGGAGACGTGTGAGTACGAAGCAAGATTTCTTCTGTAATGTAGAAAGTATCCTGCATATCGCGAGCTGGGTGGTCTTTTGGAAGGTTCATACGCTCAAAGTTATAGTAGTCTTGCTCTACTTCAAAACCATCCACGACTTGGTAACCCATCCCAATGAAAATATCTTCGATTTCTTCACTGGTTTGTGTGAGAACATGACGGTGACCAGTCGCAACAGGGCGGCCTGGAAGTGTTACATCGATGCTCTCGCTAGCCAGTTGAGCTGCGACTTTCTTTTCTTCCAAGAGTTTCGCTGTTTCCTCAAAGGCCGCTGTCAAGACATCGCGAGCTTCATTGACGTGTTTCCCGATAACAGGGCGCATCTCAGCAGAGACATCTTTCATCCCTTTGAGGATTTCCGTAAGCGACCCTTTTTTACCAAGGACAGAGACACGCAAATCTTGCATCTCTTTTTCATTTTCAGCAGTAATCTGCTTCAAGCTAGCCAGCGTTTCTTCTCGAAGCGCTTTTAATTGTTCTTCAATAGTTGACATAATTCCTCCATCAGTCACTTAACAGATAAAAAGAAAACCACATGCCAAAAACTCCACTCGGAGCGTTGACACGCGGTACCATCCGTTTTCATCTGACAAGTCAGACCTTCATTTCTAAATCCATGTGCAAGTGAATTCACCCAGCTTTCATATAGAGAGCTTGCAGTCACGGCTCTCCTCCCTGATATACTTCCCTTGAGTTACTAGTCTTGCGGATTTCTATTCAATTACTACATAGTTTATCAGATTTTTACCATTCTTGCAAGACCTATCTCACTTCTGCTTGCCTTTAAATCGCCATTGGAAGCGAAGCATGTCATAGAAAGGAAATTCGATAAATAAGACTCCCAAGCCCACACAGAAACTGGCAATAACATCTGATGGGTAGTGGACTCCCAGATAGACCCGAGATAGCAGCACACTGACTAGGTAGAAGCCAAGGACGATTTGCACAATTTTTCTCCAAACCGAATCTTTAATCCGTTGACTGAGAATGACAATCAAGGTCCCTACCATCAAAGTTACAGCCAGAGAATGGCCACTTGGAAAAGAAAATCCTTTCTCCTCTACCAGATGTAAGATAGCTGGTCGTGGGCGCTGGTAGATGTTTTTAAAGGTCACGATTAAAAGACCGGCTAAGGTTAGATTACCCGCCATGAAGTAGCTTTCTATCTTCCACTGCTTACGATAAAAGATAAAGGCTGCGATGGCAACCCAGGTGATAATCACCGGGATATCAATCAAATGCGTAAGGGCACGGAACAGAACTGTCAAGTAATCTGGCAAGTCCCCACGAAGGGCAGTCTGAATCGGTTGATCAAAACCGACCAGCGTTTCAGGATAGAACTTAACCATATAGCCAAGAAGGACGAAAAGTAAAAGGGCAAAACTGCCCTTCATTAAAAATGTTTGTTTATCTCTCATAATGTTTTAAGGTTGGTTTCAAGAGGACGTATAACAACCAGAATGAAACGGCAAAGATTAAACCTTCAATCAAGTTAAAAGGTAAAACCATGGTCATTAGGTAGTTGGAAAGTCCCAAAATTTTTCCAATATCAAAGTTAGCAAACTGCGCGTATAAAGGAACCGCATAGACATAGTTGAGAACCAACATGGCAGAAGTCAACCCAATAGTTCCCGCCAGAGATGCTAGTAGGAAACGAAGGGTGCTACGTTCCTTTTTCCAAATCAAACCAAAGGCGATAACAAAAACTCCCAAGGCTACGATATTCATTGGCAAACCAATGTAGGTATTCACTCCCTGGCTATTCAGAAGCAACTTCAAGAGTGAGCGAAGCAAGAGGATTCCTAGTGCAGCTGGCAAATCCATCACCACCAAGCCCACAAGGACTGGCAAGATACTAAACTCGATCTTGAGGAAGGTCGCCGCTGGCAAGAGCGGAAAGTCAAAGTACATCAGCACAAATGAAATGGCTGATAAAATCGCAATGGTCGAAAGTCGACGTGTGTTTGTCATAACAGGTTCCTCCAATTTTCTATAAAATCAGAAGAAGTTAGAAAGGATCCCTCTATCTATTCTCACTTTTTATATCCCAAAAGTTCCCTCTCACTCATTTGAGCAAGCGGTTGCAATTTATCTATAAACTCATCCGAACAGATAAAGCCATTCTTTCGTCTTCTCCCATCCAGACTATACTGTCGGTTGTGGAATCGCACCACATCAGCTTGCGCTCGCGGACTTCTTTAACTAAGATATTTTGGATTAATCTAGGCGTCGCAGTCGAAGATAATACTTGAGTATATCGAGACAAGACAACGAAGAGTAAGCCAGAATAGCTAGTTAAAGTCACCGCCGGTCGGGAATCTCACCCAGCCCTGAAGACCCTTTAATCATAACAAAAAACGCTTGCAAGTGCAAGCATTTTGATTATTTCAATTTATCTGCTTCATAGGTGTGAACAAGCTCAAGACCTGCAAAGTTTTGCTGACGGAGCGCTTCGTAGACAATCATGCAGACGGTATTAGACACATTGAGACTGCGGACGTGTTCATCATTCATGGGAATACGGAGAGCTTTCTCAGGATGTTCTCTCATAAAGTCCTCAGGCAAGCCCTTGTCTTCACGTCCAAAGAGAAAATAATGGTCTTCGTCAGTCGATAAATCTGCCTCAGAGTACACCTTCTCAGCAAATTTCGAAATCAGATAGAGCTTTCCCTTCATCTGAGACATGAAATCTTCCAAGCTATCATAAAAATAAATATCTAACTTATCCCAATAATCTAATCCAGCTCGCTTCATCTTGCGATCATCAATCGGAAATCCCATCGGTTTGATGATGTGAAGGGGAGAATTGGTCGCAGCGCAAGTACGCGCAATGTTACCTGTATTTTGTGGAATCTGAGGTTCAAATAATACAATGTGATTTGTCATGACTTGCTTCCTTTCACCATTGCAAAAAAATAGCCACACTGCCCGGAGTCAAGCTCAGCAAACAGCGTGGTTAAGGCATCGTTAACTTACCTCACAACAGGTTTGAAGTAAATCAGCGAAGCTACTTTCTTAGTATAACACTTTCAGAATCATTGTCAATAGAAACGACTTGATTTTTTTACTTTTTTTGATAATATTTCCATACTTAGTCATTCTTTTTCTGAGAAAGGATATTAAATGAGCGAAATCACTTCATATAATAGACATTTCTATGAAAGGTGAGCAATTTTATCTTTGAAAACTTACAAAAAGTCTTTTCTTATCCTCTAAAATGGCTTGGCAAGTGCATTTTTTGCGAAAAAAGGGTATGATAGTTACATCATGAAAAAGTAGGGTTTTTATATGAAAATTGTCCTTGTTGGTGGAGGGAAAGTCGGTTTCGCCCTCTGTCGTTCACTGGTTGCAGAAAAACACGACGTTGTCCTCATCGAACAAGATGAGGCTGTTCTCGATCATATTGTCAGTCGCTTTGATATCATGGGACTCCTTGGAAATGGAGCAGACTTTGCTATCTTAGAGCAAGCCGGCGTTCAAGAGTGTGATATCTTTATCGCTCTAACGGAACACGATGAAGTGAATATGATTTCAGCAGTACTTGCTAAAAAGATGGGCGCTAAAGAAACCATCGTTCGAGTGCGAAATCCTGAATACTCCAATGCCTATTTCAAAGAGAAAAATATTCTTGGATTCTCACTTATCGTTAACCCAGAACTCCTAGCCGCCCGTGCTATCTCAAATATCATTGATTTCCCGAATGCACTCTCAGTTGAGCGGTTCTCAGGTGGACGGGTCAACCTGATGGAGTTTGTTGTCAAAGATTCCAGTGGTCTCTGTCAAATGCCAATCTCAGATTTTCGTAAAAAATTTGGCAATATCATTGTCTGCGCTATGGAACGAGACCATCAACTTATGATTCCGAGTGGTGATATCACCATTCAGGACAGAGATAGGATTTTTGTTACTGGGAATCGTGTGGATATGATGCTCTTCCATAACTATTTCAAATCACGTGCAGTGAAAAGCTTACTCATCGTTGGTGCTGGAAAAATTGCTTATTACCTACTTGGCATTTTAAAAGATAGCCGTATTGATACTAAAGTTATCGAGATTAATCCTGAGAGAGCTCGTCTCTTCAGTGAAAAATTTCCAAATCTCTATATCGTACAGGGAGATGGAACTGCCAAAGATATCTTGCTTGAGGAAAGTGCTCCCAACTATGATGCAGTTGCAACTTTGACTGGGGTTGATGAGGAAAACATCATTACCTCTATGTTCTTAGACCGTGTTGGTGTCCATAAGAATATCACCAAGGTGAATCGCACTAGCCTTTTAGAGATTATCCATGCACCTGATTTTTCAAGTATCATCACACCCAAAAGCATTGCAGTGGATACCATTATGCACTTTATCCGTGGTCGAGTAAACGCCCAATACTCAGACCTTCAAGCCATGCACCATCTCGCAAACGGTCAAATTGAAACTCTTCAATTCCAAATCAAGGAAGCTAATAAAATGACTGCCAAACCTCTTTCACATCTGAAACTGAAGAAAGGGGTTCTTATCGCAGCCATTATCCGAAAAGGAAAAACAATCTTCCCTACTGGAGAGGACAGACTTGAGGTAGGAGATCAGTTGCTCGTGACGACTTTACTACCAAATATCACCAAAATTTATGATCTGATTGAGAGGTAAAAGATGAATAAAAGTATGATTCGTTACCTCCTCTCAAAACTTCTCTTGATTGAGGCAGTTCTCCTCCTAGTGCCCGTTAGCGTAGCAACCTATTATCAAGAATCCAGCCAAGTATTTACAGCACTCTTTACAACAATTGGAATTTTAATACTTCTTGGTAGCTTGGGAATTTTACGGAAACCCAAAAATCAGCGAATTTATACTAAGGAGGGAGTCTTAATCGTCGCCCTCTGTTGGATTCTATGGTCTTTCTTTGGAGCGCTTCCCTTTGTCTTTTCAGGACAAATCCCAAGCGTCATCGATGCCTTCTTTGAAATCAGTTCTGGTTTTACAACTACAGGAGCGACCATTCTGACAGATGTCTCAGTTCTCAGCCGTTCCCTCCTCTTCTGGCGAAGTTTTACTCACTTGATTGGAGGGATGGGGGTACTCGTCTTTGCGCTTGCCATTATGGACAATGCCAAGAATAGTCACTTAGAGGTGATGAAGGCTGAGGTCCCTGGGCCTGTCTTTGGCAAGGTCGTATCTAAGCTAAAAAACACTGCCCAGATCCTCTATCTGCTTTATCTAGCTCTCTTCTCCCTTTTTGTGGTCATCTACTATCTAGCAGGCATGCCTCTCTATGATAGCTTTGTCATCGCTATGGGGACAGCGGGAACTGGGGGCTTCACCGTCTATAACGACGGAATTGCCCACTACGGTAGCTCACTCATCACCTATCTAGTCAGTATCGGAGTTCTGGTTTTTGGAGTTAACTTCAATCTCTACTACTATCTCATGCTCCGTCGGGTTAAGGCTTTCTTTGGAGATGAAGAACTGCGAGCTTATGTGATCATTGTCCTAGTTTCTACCGGCCTGATTACTCTTAATACGCTCCACCTCTACCAAGGTTTCTCTAAAAGTGTTGAAATGGCCTTCTTTCAGGTTTCCAATATCATCACGACAACAGGTTTTGGTTACGGAGATATTACCAACTGGCCCCTCTTCTCCCAATTTATCCTCCTCTTCCTCATGGGAATCGGTGGATCAGCTGGTTCAACTGCAGGTGGTCTTAAGGTGATTAGAGGACTCATTCTCTCTAAAATCGCAAAAAATCAGATTTTGTCCATCTTATCCCCTCACCGTGTTTTGACTCTACATGTCAACAAAACCGTTATTGACAAGGATACTCAGCACAAGATTCTTAAATATTTTGCCATCTACGTGATGATTATACTCTCTCTAATCTTTATCGTCAGTCTTGATAGCAATGATTTTCTAGTCGTGACCAGTGCGGTCTTCAGCTGTTTTAACAATATCGGACCGATTCTAGGTACAACCTCTAGTTTTGCCATCTTTAGTCCCATCTCTAAAATCCTCCTCTCATTTGCAATGATTGCAGGCCGCTTAGAGATTTACCCAATTTTGCTACTCTTTATGAAACGTACCTGGTCTAAACGTTAATTACAATACAATCCCCCTTTTACAAGCTAGTAAAAGGGGATTTTTTCTATTAAAAATGAGAAGACCTTTCGGTCCTCTCTTAATCTGTTTATTTTTTAAGAGCTTCCTTGTAACGAGCAAGTTCTGCTTGATTGGCCCAAACATAGTGACCTGGACGAATTTCCACCATAGACGGCTTGTCTGTCTCATAGTCATGTTGGCTAGGATCATAGACTTTCAAGACCTTCTTACGTTCCAAGATTGGATCTGGAATCGGTACAGCAGATAGAAGTGCTTGAGTGTACGGATGAACAGGATTGTTAAACAACTCCTCTGTTTCCGCTACTTCAACGATAACACCCTTATAGATAACTGCGATACGATCTGAGATAAAGCGAACAACTGACAAGTCATGCGCGATAAAGAGATAGGTCAAGCCCAACTCTTTTTGGAATTTTTTGAGCAAGTTTAAGACCTGTGCACGAACAGATACGTCCAAGGCAGAGATTGGCTCATCCGCAATAACGAAATCAGGCTCCATCACAAGGGCACGGGCAATCCCGATACGCTGACGTTGACCACCAGAGAACTCGTGTGGGTAACGGGTCAAGTGTTCTTTCAAAAGCCCAACTTCATGAATCATCTTTTGAACTTTTTCTTTTCGATCTTCTTCGTCTTTGAACAAGTGATAGTTGTAAAGACCTTCAGAGATGATATAGTCAACTGTCGCACGCTCATTCAAGCTAGCTGCAGGGTCCTGGAAAATCATCTGGATACGACGAATCAAGTCTGATGATTCCTTGTGAGATTTTTTCCCATTAATTTTCTGCCCATCAAAGATAATCTCTCCTTTACTGGTATTATTCAGACCTATAATGGCACGACCAATGGTTGTTTTCCCACTACCAGACTCACCTACAAGAGAGAAAGTTTCTCCCTTGTTGATAAAGAAGTTGGCGTTTTTAACCGCCACAAACTTCTTACTTCCTTCACCGAAGGAAATTTCTAAATCTTTAATTTCTACTAATTTTTCAGACATTTCCTTCCTCCTAGTCTTCTAAATGAGCAAAGCCCATTTTATCACGAATCTTGTCATGCAAATCTGCAATGACTCCAGGTTTTTCAACTTTAGGAGCATTCTCATGAAGCAACCAAGTCTTAGCCCAGTGGGTATCAGTGACTGAAAACTTAGGTGCCTTCTCTTCAAAATCAATTTGCATCGCATAATCTGAACGAAGGGCAAAGGCATCACCTTTCAACTCAGTATAAAGAGACGGTGGTGTTCCTGGAATAGAGTACAATTCCCCCTTATCATCAGCAAGCTGAGGCAAGCTAGACAAGAGACTCCAAGTATATGGATGACGTGGATCGTAGAAGACTTCCTCAACAGTACCGTATTCTACAATTTCCCCAGCATACATAACCGCTACCTTATCAGCAATACTTGCTACCACACCAAGGTCATGGGTGATAAAAATAATGGTAAAGTGGTACTCATTTTGCAAGGTTTTAAGCAAATCAATGATTTGCGCTTGAATGGTTACGTCAAGGGCCGTCGTTGGCTCGTCACAGATCAAAATATCTGGACGACACGCAAGGGCAATGGCAATAACGATACGTTGGCGCATCCCTCCAGAATATTGGAAAGGATACTCGTCAAAACGTTTTTCAGCGTCTGGAATTCCGACCTTGTTCATATAGTCGATTGCCATTTCTTTGGCTTCCTTAGCTGTTTTCCCTTGATGTTTAACGATAACTTCTGTGATTTGGCTACCGATTGTATTGATTGGGTCCAAGCTTGTCATTGGATCTTGGAAGATGGTCGCAATTTTAGCACCACGAATCTTCTCCCATTCCTTGTTAGAATTCAAGGCGGTCAAGTCTTGTCCACGATAGTCGATGCTTCCTTGGGCAATACGTCCATTGTCTTCTAACATCCCTGTAAAGGTTTTTGTTAAAACAGATTTACCAGAACCAGACTCACCTACCAAGGCAAGAACTTCTCCTTCAATCAGGTCCAGAGAAACTCCTCGGATAGCCGTCAGAACTTTGTCACGAACGTCAAATTCCACGACAATATCACGAGCAGTCAAAATTACATTATTTTCTTTTGTCATGTCTACTCCTATCTATGTGTACGTGGATCACTAGCGTCCGCTAGGTTTTGACCAACAACGAAAAGAGATAGGGATACCAAGATCAAGGTTGTCAACGGAATCCAGAACAAGTAAGCGTTGGTCGTAACGTTTTGTGAGTAATCTGAGATCAAACGTCCCAAACTTGGCACTGTTACAGGTAATCCCAATCCAAAGAAGGAAAGGAAGGCTTCATAAGAAATAAAGGCTGGAAGCATTTGAGTCATTGTTGTAACGATAACAGATACCAATTGTGGCATGATATTTTTAACGATGATTTTAAAGGTTGGTGTTCCCAGTGTTTGAGAAGCAAGGTTGTATTCCAAGTCACGGTAACGCATGATTTGGATACGAATCATATAGGCAATCCCAATCCAAGTCGTCACACTCATGGCAAAAATCAAATTCCAGAAACCTGCTCCGATTGAGTACGTCAAAACGATAACAATCAAAAGCGAAGGAATATTATTGATAACGTTATAGACTTCCATCATAACGCGGTCAACAGATTTTGAAATTCCCCAAATTCCACCAACAATAACCCCAATCACAAGGTTGATAAAAGTGGCAATTACAGAGATGAGAATTGAATTACGCGCACCAAACCAAACCCCATCAAACAAGGATTTACCATTGCTATCTGTACCAAACCAATGTTCAGCATTTGGTTTTATAAAACGAGCAGAAAAGTCATTAACCTTACTTACATCATTAAAGTCAAACTTTGAGAACATTGGGTAAATAAAGCTCATCAGGATAATGGCTACCAAAATCCCCAACATAAGGACTGTTGATTTTTTCTTTAGAAATTGTCTAAATACAGAACCCCAGTATGAATAGGCAGGAGCATCAATTGTTTCAGAGGCAAAATCGTCACGTTTTACGAACTGAAATTTTTCTTTATCGATTGTTGACATTATTTGCCTCCTTTCTCTGTCAATTTAATACGTGGGTCAATAATTGTCATCCAAATATCACCAATAAAGTATGAGAAGATTGACAAACATGTGAAAATGAAGACAAGACCAACCACCATGTTATTATTTGATGCTTTTACAGAGTCAATTAACATTTTACCCATACCTGGGAAGGCGAAAACTGTTTCTGTCAGAGTTGCTCCACCAATAACACCAAGGATCGAACCTGGAATTCCTGAAACCAAAGGAACCATGGCATTTTTAAAGATGTGTTTGTTTGAGATTTCTTTTTCAGACAAACCTTTGGCACGAGCAAAACGAACGAAGTCCTGAGATTGCAAGTCAATCATATAACGACGAATCCAAATAGCAAGACCAGGGGCACCAAGCAAGCCAAGAATAACTGCTGGCAAAACATAGGACCGCCAATCTCCAGCACCCAAGATAGGGAATGAATCCGGGAAGCCAATTGATGAACCAATCAAACGAACAATATACACTAAGGCAATCGTTGGAAGAGCAAGCAAGAAAGTCAAAGTCCCTGTAGAGAAACTATCAATCCAAGTATTCTTGTAGCGAGCCATAGCAGATCCAAGAGGAATTGCGATAGCATAAGAAATAATCAAACCAATCAAACCAGCAACCGCTGAGCTTGCGATCATTGATGGATATTGGTAATTGCTTTCTGTGGCTGTATATGGATCGTCTTTACCATAGTTAGCTACCTCGCGCGCATCTGCTTGACTTGGTGACTTGTAGGTACGAGAGTAAATATCTACAGATGAAGTCTTTTTACCCGTAGGGAATTGAACTTCTGATGTCTTAGTTTGTCCCTGACCTTGTGTGATAACTTGAAGCACTGGTGTGTTTGCATAAGTTGGGTAAGAATCTCCCAAGTTAATGTTCACAAAGTTTTGGTGTACAAATGGGAATTGACTGTTGAAATACAAAAGGTATTTATGTTTTGTACCTGAACCAACCAATGACCAACCGATAGCAGGGTCATTTTCAAAACGAAGATAACGTTGCAAGTTTGGATTTTCAGGGTCCTGAATCTTGTTTGTATGATCGACATCAATCAAGTTGGCATAGAATTTGAAAACACGTTCAAAAATCGGAATTTCACGCGTAGCATAGAATTGACCACTTTCTGAGAATACACCTAGTGTCCAACCATTTCCTAGTTGGTTGATGTATTTTTCGTAGATTGCCTTGTTAGTCTCATTGGCATCAACGGTTACAGATGAGTCCATCGTGCTCGCTTTTTCTTGCAACTCCTTGGTATCGTAGTACTCGATATAGCCCATCCGCTCATAAACGGTATTTTCATAATTGTCCCGCTTATCAGCTGTAGTTGCAATCTTGTTATAGTTGGTATCCTGCTTGAAAATCAATTTCCGAGGAACCATCGTATAGATAATCGTGTAGGTCAAGGTTGTCACCAAGAAAATGGACAACAATGAACGCAATACACGCATAAAAATATATTTCTTCATATCGTTTCCTTTTAAAATCCCAAAAGAACCTTCTCCTCATGGAGAGAAAGTTCTCTTGAGAGTTATTTATTTAACGTGATTAGCCAATTCTTTTTGAACTTTTTCGTTTGATTCTTTTTTCTCTTTGAGCCATTTCTCACGAGCTTGTTCATAGTCAGCTTTGGTTACAACCTTGTCTTGTAACTGAATATACTTGAAGTATACATCTGAGCCTTTATCTCCAGATTGACTATATGATGCTGAGAATGGTACTACACGAGAAATGAATGGCGCTGCACCACTACCTGACATAGCAGGAAGGAAGAGTGAGCTGTCTGTCAACCAAGCTTGGGCAGCAGCATATTTTTCATAACGAACATTCAAGTCGCTAGTTTCTTTAGCAGCTTCATCAACTAACTTATCGTATTCTTTCAAACCAACTTGAGCTGCTGCAGCATTATCTGCGCCTTCGTACCCCATGTATGTTTTTGTTTGTTTAGCATTAGTTGTTTTCAAGATATCAAGGTAAGTTGATGGATCCTCGTAGTCTGGGTTCCATCCAACTGCCCCTGAGAGATCCCAATCTTCTGCCGCAGCATTTGCAGCATAGTAAGAGATATTATTAAACTCATCTTTAGAAACTTGTTGGATATCAATGACTACATTGTCTTCACCAAGCACTGTTTCAACTGATTGTTTGAAAGATTGGATACGTGTAATGTAGTTCTTAGCTGTCTGATCTACTGGAATATCCAAGTGGATAGGGAATTTCACACCTTCTGCTTCTAAAGCAGTTTTAGCTTTGGCAAATTCGGCTTTGGCTTTATCGGCATTGAAGAGACCATCTTGACCATCAGCAAAGTTTACGTTCTTCCATTCATCACCATAAGCAGCCATCTTTTCAGTCACCAAGTCACCAAAAGTTTTTTCGCCTGCAGAAACAAAGTCAGGTTTCACAAAGAGGTTACGAACGGCAAGGGGAGCTCCTTCTTTACCATTAATTTGTGCTGAATAAGAAGTACGGTCAAAAGCAAAGTTCAAGGCCTGACGGAAATCCTTGTTAAGAAGGGCTTTCTTAGTTGAAGTCTTCTCTTCATCAGTTGTCTTCGAGGTGTATTTGTAGCCTTGACGGTCAATATTGACACCTAGACCAAAAATACCAGGTCCTGATGGAGTGTAGAAGATATTGTCCTTGTAGGTTTCTTCTACTTTAGAGTAGTTTGAACTTGTTGGGTAAAGACGGGCATAGCTATAGGCTCCACTTGTAAAGTTACGTTCTATTGATTCTTGATCTGACCCATCATAGAAAGCAAGGGTTACTTTATCAATATGAACATTGTCTTTATCCCAATATTGTTCATTTTTAGCGAACTCGATAGAAGACTTAGCAGTCAAACCTTTCAGCAAGAATGGTCCATTGTAAAGCAATGATGTAGGGTCAGTTGCTTTAGCAAAGTCAGATCCTTTTGATTTTTCAAATTCTTCGTTCAATGGCCAGAAGATTGAGTAGGCCATCTTAGAGTTCCAGTATGGTTCTGGTTGGTTCAAGGTATACTCAAGAGTATAATCATCAACTGCTTTCACACCTACTGAAGAAAAGTCTTTTGTATTACCTGCCAAATAATCAGACAAACCTTTAACAGAATTTTCTGCTAGGTAAAGCGCTTCTGACTTGTTATCAGCTGCGTGTTTCAAACCATTTACGAAGTCTTTCGCTTTTACTTCAGCATACTCTTCGCCATCTGATGTCATCCATTTGACACCTTTACGAATTTTGTAGGTATAAGTCAAACCGTCTTTTGAGACTGACCAGTCTTCTGCAACTGCAGGAGTCAAATTCCCATATTTATCATTTGTAAAAAGGCCATCGATACCATTTGAAGTGGCAATTTTGGTACTTTGTTTTCCTGAGATCAGGTAATCCAATGTTTCTGGGTCAGCTGAATAAACATAACCATAATTTTTTGGCGCTGTTGAGTCAGATGATTTTGAAGAACCACAAGCAGCTAGAACGCCAGTTGCTAATAGGGCTATTCCTGCCGCAACAAATACTCTACTTTTTTTCATATTGTTAACTCCTCTTAAAAAAATTTAGGTTTGTCATCAATTATATCATATATTATCTAAAAAGTAAACGAATTTTCAGAATATTTAGGCGTATACTCTCAAAAAACTTTCATCTGTCAAATTTCTACACTCTTTGTTTGCTATCTGGGTGATTAGAATGGCAAATTTACGGCCCGTAAAG
The DNA here is from genome assembly GCA_905221385.1 of bacterium. Classification (GTDB taxonomy): domain Bacteria; phylum Bacillota; class Bacilli; order Lactobacillales; family Streptococcaceae; genus Streptococcus. Next base: position 59,494 of record CAJNCV010000007.1, on the reverse strand, counting down.
ACTGATTTTCAGACTTTCTCTCTCGGTTTTAAAGTCTGTCATAAAAAGGGAAAGTTTCCTAAATTGGATTTTCGTTTAAGAAACTATTGACGTAGAAACATTTTCAAGGTATAATAATAAACGTTGAGGCGGTATAGCCAAGTGGTAAGGCACGGCTCTGCAAAAGCTTGATCGTCGGTTCAAATCCGTCTACCGCCTTTCAGTACCTGAATTAACAGGAATTAACCGAATGAAAAGCCCGTACAATCGGGCTTTTTTTATTTTTTCTTCAGATAAATACGGATAACTTCGAAAAACTTTTGGGGCAAATTTGGGGAAATATAAAGCAGTGACTTGAGTCACTGCTTTATTCTGTTTCTTCTTCAGGTTCTAGTTCTGTGATTTGAACTTTTACCTTGGTAACACGCCCATTTTTCACCTTATCATTGGTCAAGACGATTTGTTTGTTTTGACTGACCAGTTCATAACTGATTTTTTCAGTTGTTGGAATCGTACCAACACCCGTCAAATAATAACCTGCGATAGTATCCACATCATCGCTTTCTAGTTCAACACCAAAGTAGTCGTTGAAGTCGTTAAGATTCATGGTTCCCTGTGCAATATAGGTGTCCTCACCTATTTGATGGACTTCGATTTCTGCCCTATCCGTCTCGTCATCGATCTCACCGACAATCTCTTCTAGAAGATCTTCCAGAGTTACCAAACCAGCCATACCACCGTATTCGTCTAGTAAGATGGCCATTTGATTTTGGGTATTTCGAAGCTCTTTAAGGAGGTCGTCCACAAAGATGGTCTCAGGCACAAATAGTGGTGTTTGGAGGATTCGTTTCCAGACAATATTTTCAAAGCCATCTGCATAGGCGGCGTTTAGCAAACGCTTGGTATGAATCAAACCAATCACATTATCCTTATCCCCATCGTAAACAGGGATACGTGAGAAATTTTGCTTCAAAATACTTTCGATAATCGCCTTACTGTCATCCTGAATATCTACCATAAAGGCATCTGTACGAGGCACCATTAGCTCACGAGCCATTAGTTCATCTAGTGAAAAGATTCCCTGTAGCATTTCAATCTCATCTGCATCCAGTGTTTCTTCACTATTGGTGAGCATGTACTCTATTTCATCACGTGTCATCTTTTCATCAGCATCATCAAAGGTCATTGGCGTCAAACGGCTCAACAAATTAGTTGAAGCCGACAGAAGCCAAACAAAGGGGCTGACAATTTTCCCCAAACCAATAATGACTGGTGCTGTTCGGATGGCCAAGGTATCTTTCAGATTTAGAGCGATTCTCTTGGGATAGAGTTCCCCAAAAACAATGGAAATGTAGGTCAAGAATGCTAAAGATAGAAAGCTTGCAATAGCATAAGCTGTTTCACTATTTCCCATCCAAGAAGCAATTTCGCGTCCTAGAGTTTCTGCTAAACTAGCCCCTGACAAGATGGTAATTAACGTGATACCAACTTGAATCGTTGATAAAAAGTGGTTAGGATTTTCAAGTACCTTTAACAAACGAACGTAACGTTTGTCTCCCTCTTCTGCCTTTTGCTCTACTCGGGCACGGTTTAGTGACACCATTGCCATTTCAGTAGCTGAGAAAAAAGCATTTAACAAGGTCAAGATAAATAACAATACAAACTGTAGCAACAAATTCTGACTGCTCGGGTCTTCCATAGTCCTTCTCCTAAAAATAGTATCTTGTGTTCCATTATATCATAAATTAGCGTAGGAATCACATTATTTTCTAATTTGCACAATCGCTCCCTTATCTACGATAGACAACGGAGCGATTTTTGTTCTTTTGTAGATTGTTTCTAGTTTGTCACTGTTACTTGCCCTGTTCGGTAATCAAGCTGGATTCCCTTTTGAACATTGGGGATTAGGACATTGAATTCCAACTCGCCATCCGAAGACTTGGCTTCGATTTGTGAAGCGGATGGAACTAGATCCTCATTTGTCGCATAGTGGAGTGTCACCCGATAACGAACCCTCTTATTTTGATCCAAGGCTTTTCTGACTAAACTCTCATAGTAGTTCTGCCCTGTCGAATCCTCAGCCTGTGCTTGGTTTGCCCAAGCTGTCTGGACTGCAATGTTCTTGGGATTGCTGGTAGAGGCCTCAAAACCATCCAAACCACCTATCAAGGCATAGCCCAACAGGTGTCCTCTATCAACTGCATGTGTATAGGCTCCCTTTAGATTCTTGACCTGATGCCATCCTGGTGGTGTCCAAGAGGTGGATCCATTTCCAGTCTCTTCACGATTCTTATACTGACGAGTAGCTTTGGATAAGAGGGCATTGGCAACAGTTGGGACTGTCTCTTTCCCGACTGGTTTTGTTTTATTATCCGCATAGGGTTTGCTAGAAACCTTGGCATCTAGATTGGTTTTATTGCCATTGACAACAAAGGCCCCTGCTCCATTCCACTCTAGACCACCCTTAATTTGGTTTTTGATCGACTCAGTTAAGACACTTTCAGCCAACTCCTGACTGGGAGCTTCTGAAGCTTGTCTTTTCTGACTAACTTTGGTTTTAGGCGTGTTTGATGTCGACTGCATCTGCTTAATATAATAGCTTCCAGCAGCCAAGAGTAAGAATATGAGTAACCCTACCAGGGTCTGTCTTGTTTTTTTGTTCATTTTTCTCCTTATTCTTTAGAAAAAGACTGGTTTCCCCAGTCTAATTTCCTGTAAATTTGCTAATCAATTCTTGCCACTTCGCTGGAGACAAGATTGCCCATGGATCCTGTCCCTTTCCTAGGATACCATAGCCAACCATCAAGCCGATTCCTAAAGCAAGGAAGCCTAGCAATAGTACGATAAAAATCAACAGTAAGCGACGGAGTACATAGCGTATTCTCTTATTTTTATTTCTATTCCTCTTCATCGTCAACCTCAATCCGCTGAATCTTCGCTCCTAGCTGAGCTAACTTCTCATGGAAGCGATAGTAACCTCTATCAAGGTGGACTAACTTACCGACAACGGTTTCTCCTTGCGCCACCAGACCTGTCAAAATCAAAGCAGCACTAGCGCGAAGGTCCGTTGATAGTACTTCGGCTCCCTGTAAGGCTTGTCCCCCAACAATACGAGCTGTGTCACGGATAATCTCTGAATGCAGGCCCATACGGCGCATTTCCTCTAAGTGTTGGAAGCGATTCTCAAACACCGTTTCCACCATGGTGGATTCCCCTTTTACGACTGTCATCAGAGCTGTAAATTGCGCCTGCATATCTGTTGGGAAGCCTGGATGTGGTAAAGTTTTTACATGAACAGCCTTAAGGTTTTCAAGTTGAGAACGAACACGGATGCCTTCTGATTCCTCTGTCACTTCAACACCCATTTCAAGTAGTTTTGAGATTAAGGGGCGATTATGTTCCCAGACTGCATCACGAACGAGGACATCTCCGCCAGTCATAGCTGCAGCCACCATAAAGGTTCCGGCTTCGATACGATCTTGTACGACATTGTGAGTCGTACCATGGAGTTCCTCAACACCAGTCACTGTGATTGTTTCGGTACCCGCTCCCTTGACCTTAGCTCCCATTTCATTAAGGAGAATAGCGAGGTCAACAATTTCTGGCTCACGCGCAGCATTTTCAATGACCGTCACACCATCAGCTAGAGTCGCTGCCATCATGAGGTTTTGTGTTGCGCCAACACTAGGAAAGTCCATGTAGATATGAGCTCCATGCAGGCGTTCTGCCTTAGCTTCGATGTAACCAGCTGTCTGGGTAATCTTTGCCCCCATAGCTTCCAAACCTTTGAGGTGGAGGTCGATCGGACGACTCCCAATAGTGCAACCACCTGGCATGGATACCTTAGCGTGGCCTACACGAGCAAGGATTGGTCCCAAGACAACAATGGATGCCCGCATCTTGCTGACATACTTATACGGAGCTTCCTCCGTGATATCACCAGTCGCATCGACCTCGACAACATGAGCTTCCTCATCAAAGTCCACCTTGGCATTCAGACCTCGAACCACTTGATTCATGGTGAAAACATCTGACAAGATTGGAACATTCTGCAAAACTGTATTACCCTTGCTTGCTAGAATAGTCGCTGCCAACAAAGGTAAGACGGCATTCTTTGCTCCCTCGATCGTTACACTCCCGACCAGACGATTATCCCCGCCTTGAACCACAATTTTTTCCATACTTATTTCCTTTACTCTCGATTTTGTAATAGACTTACTTTTCTTGTAATTCTATTAACTAATTTATTAATAATCCAAGCTAAAATTAGACTAAGGACCAGCACAAAAAATGTAAATATCACATCATTTATTCTAGATGACACAAGTATTTTTCCTAGCATAGAAATAACTAATCCATGTATCATATATAATTCAAACGATATACTACCTATTAAAATCAAATATATATTTGAAAAATTTATTTTTTTCAAAAAAACAATAATAAAGTAGATTGTAAAAATAATATTATCTAAATTAGCAGCTAACGCGTAACTATAACTATCTTCTATATGCACATACCTAAACAAAATATCGTATTGATGTGAAGCAAAGAGTAACACAGTTACTAAAACAAGTATGATAAAATAATGTCTATCTAAAACTCTATCAATTTTCTCTTGATTCTCAGCCCATATTAAGCCAACAACAAAGGGAAAAACACTATTATACCACCAAAAACCGTAACCTAATTTTATAGCTAAACAAATATAACCAATTATAAGTATTGTATTGATAACAATAGAAATGAACTTATTTTTGAAAAACTTAAATGATATATAAAAAATATATACATTAAAATTATAATATCGACAAACCAACCATTATAAATAATTGTACTTCCTTTTTTAAATAAATTAGCAAAAAAATCTAAATCCATTAATTGACCGTTTACAAATCTGTAAAACATATAAATCAAAGATATAGAAAAAAATGGAACTAGAATTTTAGAAAGTCTCTTAACTAAAAAATTATCTAGATAGTTCTTCTTATTTTCGTTCTGAAAATACAATCCATAGGCTGATAAAAAGAAGAAAATAGAAACGATATAGGTTCCCATATAGGAAAAATTAGAAAATTCATCACCAGATGTAACCCATTGTGACAAATGATGAAATATTATTCCTATAGCTAGAAACCCTCTAAGTCCCGATGTAGATTTAACATTTAGATATTCCTTATTTTGAGGTAACAAATAAATTAATAGCGTTATCAATAATAAGATTACAATATCCATGAATTCTATCTCTCCCTATAAGTTTAATAATATCTTGAAAGCAATTTCTTAAACACGCAAATTATAATAGTCCTCTAAGCGCTTCTTGCCACAGTTGGTATAAACTGATAAAGAATGAACTCAAGATGTAGCCCATCACAATACTAAAGAAGCCTACCAACAAACGAACTTTTTTTGTGTTTGTAGCGGTCACTTTTAAAACCTTTTCCCATCTCACAAGATCTTTCAAAAGGTAAAAACTCAAATAAATAAAGAGTATATGACTACTTAGAGTGAATAATAATTGAACCATTTGACTATTATACCATCTTATCCGCTTGCGCGCTAGTTTTCAATTTTTCTACGAATTAGGGATTGTTTTTAAGGTAATCAATTGCATCCTGCAAAGTCTTAACGGGAACGATTTTCATCTCTGTTTTGATCGTTTTAGCAGCTTCTAGGGCTGTTTCATAGTTACTTTTCGCATTGGGATCTGCTTTTTTTGCTTCCTCGGTGACTGGATTGTCAGGAGCAAAAAAGATGTTGGCTCCCTGACGAGAGGCTGCAACCACTTTTTTGTCAATTCCACCAATATCGCCAACATTTCCATCACGATCAATAGTTCCCGTTCCCGCAACGACGCGACTATTACGAAGACCTGGATCGGCTATCTGGGTGTAGATAGCGAGACTAAACATGAGACCAGCACTTGGCCCGCCGATACCAGCTGTTGAAAAACGAATCGGAACATCACTGGTCACTTCCGTACGGTCAATTAGACCAATCCCAATCCCGTTTTTTCCGTTTTCGAGAGTGATAATTTTACCTTCAGCAGACTTGACTTTTCCGTCTTCTTCATAGGTTACCTTGACCGTATCTCCTAATTGTTGAGAATTAACATAGTCGACCAAGTCTTTTGAACTGTCAAACGTTTTGTCATTAACAGCTGTCACTGTATCTGCAATGTTCAGAATACCCTTAAAAGTTGAATTGTCCGTCACGGTCAAGACATAAACTCCCAGATACTTGAGTTCGATATCCTTACCAGCCGTCTTCAACCCCTGATACTTGGCCATATTTTGGGATGTTTGCATGTAGAACTGATTGATCCGCATAAACTCCGCATCCGTAGAACCACCCGTAGTCTCCTTGGCACTTCTAATATCCGTGAAAGGTGTTAACCAAGCATAGACAAGATGCGACAGGGTTGCGTGTCGAATACCGACTGTTACAAACTGGTAAGCTCCTGCTTCTGTATCTTCTGTTTCATTGACTTTCAAAACTCGACGAATATCTTCCGCTCCACCTGGAACTTCTATGTAGTATGGTAAAGGTACTACAAAGGCTAAAAAAGTCAATACTAGTGCTAGGATGACATATAAGGGCCATCTAGTTTTTTTCTTCATGTTCTAATTCCTCCACAACACTGTTTGGGACATATTGCTGAATCTCCTGACCAAACTTCAGAAGTTCTCTCACGGCCGAAGAGCTAATATAAAGATGCTCCGAGCGACTATATAGATAAATGGTTTCGATTTCTGGAGCCAGTTGATGATTGTAGTAATCAAAACTAGACTCGTATTGCAAATCGGTGGCATTTCGCAAGCCACGGACAAGGGTTTTAGCCCCCAGTCTTCTTGCAACATCGACGACTAGTTTGTCATGAGAAGCCAGCACCTCTACATTATCTAAATGCGCCACAGCTTTTTCGACTGCTCGTTTGCGATTTTCAACAGGCAGAAAACCTTGTTTGTGGGGATTGTAGAACACCCCGACATAGAGCTTATCAAAGAGTTTGCTGGCACGTTCAATGATATCCAGATGTCCATTTGTCATCGGATCAAATGATCCTGTAAATAATCCAATTTTATCTGACATAGACTGTCACCTTACTAATCCCATATATTTTTTCCTTCCAGATGCCTAAGCAGGCGATTTCCTCTGGAAGTTCTACAGACTTATCGGTTTCGCAGACAACCATGATCTCTTCGGAGAAAAGGTTTCTTTCTGCCATTTTTTCGATATCTGCAACAATTTGTTCTTTTGCGTATGGAGGGTCTAAAAAGACCAGATCAAAGGGACCTGTCACTTGCTCCAAGACCCGTTCAGCCTCCATCTTTAAGAGCTGAAATTTGGAAACTTCCTTGGTCATTTGGATATTTTCAGCGACGATAGCTTGTGCCTTTCGATCCCGTTCCACTAAGACAGCATAGGACATACCACGCGATACTGCCTCAATGGATAAACCACCACTGCCTGCATAGAGATCCAAGACACGACCACCCTCAAAATAGGGACCTATCATGTTAAAGATAGCTCCACGCACCTTATCTGATGTCGGCCTCGTCGTCTTGCCTTCTAGCGTCTTGAGGGGACGCCCTCCGTAGATTCCTGATACGATTTTCATACCGTTTATTATACCAAATTATAGGCAAAAAGAGAAAGAAAACCGAACCTTTCGGTTCGATTCTCTACAAAATATTTTCGTACGTATCGCGGACTTCTTGAGGCCAGACACTGGTCTGAACCTCTCCAATGTGTTTCTTACGAAGAAGGAACATGGCCATCCGAGACTGTCCGATTCCCCCACCGATAGTCAATGGGAAAAGGCCATTAAGCAAAGCTTTATGCCATTCCAGCTCAAGACGATCTTCGTCTCCTGTAAGAGCCACTTGGCGACGAAGTGTATCCTCATCTACCCGAATCCCCATAGAAGAAAGTTCAAAGGCACAACCAAGAGATTCGTTCCAAACTAGAATATCACCATTCAGTCCCTTGTAGCCATTCTCAGACTCTGTTGTCCAGTCATCATAGTCAGGGGCACGACCGTCATGAGGTTTCCCGTCAGGCAACTCGCCACCAATACCGATCAAGAAGACTGCACCAAATTCTTTACAGATTGCATTTTCACGTTCTTTTGGTGTTAGATCTGGGTAGCGTTCCACCAACTCTTCCGTATGGATAAAGGTGATTTGTTTTGGCAAGACAGATTCGATATCATAACGAGCTTCTACTGCTAGCTCTGTTAGACGAATAGCCTTATAAATCTTCTCAACAGTTTCCTTGAGATAGGCAATATTGCGTTGACCATTTGGAATCACCTTCTCCCAGTCCCACTGGTCCACATAAACAGAGTGGGTTGCATCCAGCGAATCTTCGTCTGGACGAAGAGCCTTCATGTGAACAAACAGACCCTCACCTTCACCGAAACCAAAACGAGCCAAGGTGTGGCGTTTCCATTTGGCAAGTGAGTGAACGACTTCATAGGTTTCATCTGGAATCTGCAAAACCTTGACAGATACTGGATGTTCGACACCGGACAGGTTGTCCTGCATCCCATCGCCGACCTTGCTCAAGATAGGCCCCTGAACTTCCACGACTTCTAGTTTATCTTTCAAATACTGGGTAAAGGTGTTTTTAACAAAAGAAATTTCTTCTTGCTGATGAATAAAGCTTTTCTTCATAACTACTCCTAAAAAATTAATTAAAAGCATTATACACCTATTTTCAAGAAAAGGAAAGAGTAAATAAGAAAAAGTCAGTGCTCTTTTGAACACTGACTCTGTCATTCATTAATCGTTTCGACCAAAGATTCGTAAAATGCTAAGGAAGAGGTTGATAAAGTCTAGGTAGATGCTGAGCGCCATTGAGATGACCCAACCTGTCGCTACTTGCCCTCTTGACTGCTCATAAACATAGCGAATCTTTTGGTTATCCCAAGCAATCAAACCTGAGAAAACCAAGACCATGGCAATACTAATCATGTAGTCAAAGAAACCACTAGCTAAGAAAATATTCACAATCATGGCAATGATGAGGCCAACAAGCGCAGCCATCAGAGCACGTCCCATTCCACTCAAATCTTTCTTAGTGAAAATTCCGATTGCTGCCATGACAAAGAAGAGAAGGGCGCTGGATACAAAGGCTGATAAGACGGTCCCAGGTGTATAGAAGGCTACGACAAAGCTAAGTGTGAAGCCATTTAAAACAGAATAAATTAAAAATACTGGGAGAGCTGCTGGACTGTTTTTAGTAGCCATGCTACTCGCAACAAAGACCAGACCAAGTTCTGCAAAAGTTGCAATCATTAGCCAGAGACGGCCATGCATTAAAAAGTAGACCAATTGAGTCTGAAAGACTGTCAACATCAAAGCTGACACGAGAGCTGATAGACCAATCCCAAGTCCCACAAAGGCATAAACCTTAGCGTAAAATTGATTGAGACCTGAACGTTCTTGAATAATTGTTTGATTCATTCTGATTCTCCTTTTCTCTATAAATATGTTTTGATTATAACAAAGATTTTATAAATTAGCTGAAATAAAACATCAAAATACCTGCCGCAATGGCAACATTGAGACTCTCTGCTCGGCCTTTCATGCCAATATGAACCAGCTGATCAGCACTCTTAGCCATGATTGGACTAATCCCCTGTCCTTCATTTCCCATGACTAAAACAAAGTTCTCTAGGGGAGAAAGCTCACGATAATCCTTGGATTCTTTAGATAAGGTCGTTGCCAGAATGGGCAAGTCACTCTTTTTAGCCCCTTCTACAAAGGTGGCAAGAGGCATACGATAGATGGGCAAGTGAAAATGACTTCCTTGCATGGAACGCAGGGTCTTGAGACTGTATATATCTGCTGACTTGTCTGAAATAATGACCCCTGTAAAACCTGCAGCATCCGCCGTCCGAATCATGGTGCCAACATTACCAGGATCTTGAACATCTTCTAAAAATAGAAACTTACCCTGACGGAGATCAGGCAGTCCCATTTCTTCTTTTTGAATAACTGCGACAATGCCTTGAGGGGTTTGCGTATCTGCTAAGTCCCGCAAAATCTCCTCTGAAACCCAGACTGTTTGCGAAAAAGCGGCTAACTGTTCCTTATAGCTCTCTAGGGCAAAAATCTTCTCAATCGTCACTCCAGCTTGAACAGCTTCTTCGAATAAGTGCCAGCCTTCAATCAAATAAGCAGACTTTCGATATTTTTTTTGATGCAATTTCTTGGCATTTTTTACCACAGAATTGGCTTTTGAGGTTATAATAGTCATAGAAATATTATAACACAATCAAAGGGGTTTGGTATGCAAAAGGTTAGAATGATTGCCCAAGGCAGGGTGCAGGGTGTTGGTTTTCGTTGGGGCGTTTATACTCTAGCGCTTGAAATCGGTGGCATCACTGGTCGTGTTTGGAATAATGACGATGGCACAGTGGAAATTCTTGCTCAGGCAGAGTCCTCTGCCACTATGGCAAAATTTATCCAAGAAATCCGAAAAGGTCCGACACCTTTCTCAAAAGTTACCTATCTAGATGTACAAATGAGCAACTTTTCATCCTATTCGGACTTCAAAGTCGCAAATTAGGTCTCCAGAACTATTGTATATTTTACAAAAAAACAGTAGAATAGAAAGGTATAATTTTTAAAGAAGGAATGAAAACATTGAAATCTATTAAACGTTTTGCCCTCTCTGCTATGGGAGTGGCTATGCTACTCGTCTTGTCAGGCTGTGTCCAAGTAGACAAAGCAACAGGACAACCCACAGGATTGATTTGGAATACCATCGGAGCACCTATGGCTGAGGCTATCAAGTACTTCGCTACTGATAAAGGTCTAGGCTTTGGTGTGGCTATCATTATCGTAACCATAATCGTGCGCTTGATTATCTTGCCACTTGGTATCTACCAATCATGGAAGGCAACACTTCACTCTGAAAAGATGAATGCCCTCAAACACGTCCTTAAACCACACCAAACACGTCTCAAAGAGGCAACAACTCAAGAAGAAAAGCTAGAAGCACAACAAGCTCTCTTTGCAGCTCAGAAAGAACACGGCATCAGCATGTTCGGTGGTGTAGGATGTTTCCCTATCCTCATTCAAATGCCTTTCTTCTCTGCTATCTACTTTGCAGCCCAATACACTGATGGAGTAGCTAGCTCTACCTTCTTGGGTATCGATCTTGGTTCACCAAGTCTGCTCCTTGTCGCTTTCGCTGGTATCCTCTACTATCTCCAATCACTCCTTTCACTTCATGGAGTAGAAGACGAGATGCAAAGAGATCAACTAAAAAGAATGATTTACGTGAGTCCACTCATGATTGTCGTCTTCTCCTTCTTCGCACCAGCCAGTGTGACGCTTTACTGGGTTGTCGGTGGTTTCATGATGATTCTCCAACAGTTCATCGTTAACTATGTTGTTCGTCCAAAACTTCGCAAAAAAGTTCGTGAAGAATTTGCCAAAAATCCACCAAAAGCAAGTTCATTTTCAACTGGAGGCGGACGTAAAGATGTCACTCCAAACCAAGCAACTGCGATCATGACTAATAAGAAACATAAAAAACGCAATGCTGGTAAACAACATTCTAGAAAATAAGAAAAAGCTTAGCTGAAAGGCTAGGCTTTTTATGCATCACAAAAGCCCGATATATCCATCGGGCTTCTTTTTTATCCATGAACACGTTTCATATAGTCTTGATAGCTTTCTGTATCCATCAATTCCTTGGCATTCTTGACACGGTCTGCCGTTGGTGGCTTCACCCCTTCAAGCGAATAGGGAATCCCAAGTTCACGCCACTTGAATTCTCCCATAGTGTGATAAGGTAGGATTTCAAACTTGTCAACGTTTTTGAGGGTTTTGACGAATTTACCAAGTTCAATCAAATCCTCATCTCTATCTGTCAATCCTGGAACCAATACGTGGCGAATCCAAACAGGTTTTCCAATGTCTGATAGGTACCGGGCACAAGCCAAGATGTTTTTATTGGTTTGGCTGGTGACAATCTTGTGTTGCTCTTCGTTGATTTCTTTGATGTCCAAGAGAACCAAATCTGTCACAGCCATGAGTTTATTAAACTTTTCGAGATAACGTGGTGTGTTACGGAAAGGAAGGGCACAGGTATCTAAGGTACAGTGAATTCCTTTTTCCTTAGCCTTGGTAAAAAAGGCAATCAAGAAATCAATCTGCAAGAGCGCCTCTCCTCCACTGACAGTGATTCCTCCCTTGTCTCCCCAGAAACCACGATAACGAAGGGCTTCTGTCAAGACATCGTCTACTGTCCGTTCGCGTGATTTATTGGTCTCCATAGCCCATGTGTCTGGGTTATGGCAGTACTGGCAACGCATCTGACAGCCCTGCAAAAAGACAATAAACCGAATTCCAGGACCATCTACTGCCCCAAAACTCTCTGTCGAATGCACCATTCCTGTCACTTGTCCATAGTCAATTGTTTCTTCAGACATATCGTCACCTTCCTTGAAACCGTTTTATAGTTTTATTATATCACGAGTAAGGTGAAAAACAAGGTTTTTTTGTCTATTTTTTAGAAAGCAATCTGTTTTTCACTTTCATTTTCAATTTCTTTTAATGATCCGATTCAAAATCAAAACCATACAAGGTTGCGAAATAGTCCTCAGGGCGCTCTGCACGGCGGATTTGACGGGCTTTCCCTTCTTCAGTATAAAGGATTTCTGCCGAGCGTAGTTTGGCATTGTACTGGTAACCCATGGAGAATCCATGTGCACCTGTATCATGAATCACCAGTAAATCACCGATTTCTGTATGAGGCAGTTCGCGATTAATGGCAAATTTATCATTGTTTTCACAGAGTGAACCGACTACATCTACCACCTCAACAGGGCCATCCGGATGCGTCAGATTGGTGATATGGTGGTAGGCTCCATACATGGCTGGGCGCATAAGGTTGACTGCTGATGCATCCACACCTAGATAGTTACGGTAGGTTTTCTTTTTATGAGTGACTTTTGTGACGAGAACTCCATGAGACGCCAACATAAAACGGCCTAATTCTGTGAAAATCTTAACCTGACCAAGACCCGCTGGCGTAAGGACTTCCTCATAAACCTTACGAACTCCCTCACCAATTACAGCAATGTCATTTGGCTCCTGATCTGGACGGTAGTTGACTCCGATTCCACCAGAAAGATTGATAAAGTCTAGTGAAATACCCAGTTTTTCCTTGATTTCAACAGCCAATTCAAAAAGCTGACGAGCCAACTCTGGGTAGTAGAGATGGGTGACAGTATTGGATGCTAGGAAGGAATGAATCCCAAAAGTCTTAGCTCCTTTTTCTTTCAAAACAACAAAGGCTTCAAAAAGCTGGTCCTTGGTCATCCCAAACTTGGCTTCCCCAGGATTGTCCATGATGTCTGTTCCCAATTCAAAGACTCCGCCTGGATTATAACGACAGGAAATGATTTCTGGAATGCCTGCTGCACGCTCCAGATGTTCAATGTCTTCAAAGGCATCCAAGTTAATGGTCGCACCCAATTCACGCGCATAAGCATATTCCTTGTCTGGCGTGTTGTTCGATGAGAACATGATTTCAGAACCGGGAAAATCCAGTTTATGGCTCATCAAGAGCTCCACATAACTAGAACAGTCCACACCGCAACCTTCCTCTTTGAGAATTTTCAAGATAGCTGGGGTTGGGGTGGCCTTGACTGCAAAATATTCCTTAAATCCCTCGTTCCAGGAAAAGGCCTGGTTGACTGCTCTTGCTTTTTCACGAATCCCCTTCTCATCATACAAGTGAAAGGGTGTTGGGAATTCGGAAACAATCGTTTCTAAATCTTCTCGGCTGATAAATGGTATTTTCATAAGCTTCCTTCTATTCTATTTGCAAAGAAAGGCTGGGACAATCGTTCCAACCTTTAGTTCTATCTCTTATTTGTCTTCGTCAAAGATATTTCCAATCTCGACATTGATGGATTGGTTCTTAACATCAATATTGGTAACCTTCAAGAGTGACTTGTAATCAAACTGCTTTTCACGTTCTTCTTGGGCATTGTCTGCAAAGACTGCGACACCAGCCAACTCTGAATCAAACTCACGCAAGAGACTAATCATCCCGTTGACAGTTCCGCCGCCTTTCAAGAAGTCATCCACGATCAAGACACGACTGCCTGCCTTGAGACTGCGTTTTGAAAGGAACATTTTCTCAATGCGGTCACCACTGGAACCTGAAACATAGTTGACGCTGACCGTTGAACCTTCGGTAATTTTCAAGTCACGACGCACAATGACAAATGGAACATTGAGGACATTGGCAACTGCATTTGCGAGTGGCACACCTTTTGTTGCTACTGTCATAACGGCATCGATTTTTTGGTCCATAAAGCTCTTGGCAATGATGCGCCCAATATTTTTCAAAATGGCAGGCGTACTAAGCAGATCAGACAGGTAGATATAGCCGCCCGGCAAGATACGGTCACTTTCTGAAAGTTTGTCACGCAAGTCTGCGATCATTTCTTTGGCTTCATGACTCGAGATTGATGGTGTAAAGATAACGCCACCACCTGCTCCAGTCACAGTCTGAATATGACCGATTTCGATTTCCTCAAAGGCACGCTTGATAATCACGATATCCTCTGAAATCGATGATTTGGCAGATTCGTACTTTTCTGCAAAGGTGTTGAGACTTGTTAGTTTGTATGGATTATTAATCAAATAGTTGGAAATGACAACCATCCGATCACTTCTTCTTAATTTCATTTTTATTTACCATTCCATTTAATTTTGATATTTTATCCATTATACCATATTCACATAAAAAAACGAACATTATTGCGTAAAAAATGCTCGTTTTTCTTAAATTATTAATCTAAATCTGGTTTATAGAAGGAACGATTGTCCATAGCGAAGATTTTATTGGTCATCTCTCCTTTGTCCACCAAAGCTAGAGCCGTTGACATCATCATCATGCTGGCATCTAGATTGTCAATCATATGAATAATCTCTGCCTCCATAACGCGTGGACGGACTGGACTTCCATACTCCAGCAAGCCATGGTGACTGAGGATAACATGGCGCAGTAGCACCACTTCTTCTCTAGTATCATCGATGCCTAGTTCCATGACTGTCTTGGTAATTTCACTATCAACCAGAGCGATATGTCCAAGTAGATTGCCTCGCACTGTGTACTCCGTCTGGTCTGGTCCCGTCAACTCAATAACCTTGGCCAAGTCATGCAACATAATCCCCGCATAAAGCAGGCTCTTGTTGAGCTGAGGATAGATCTCGCTAATGGCATCTGCCAAGCGCACCATGGTTGCTGTATGATAGGCCAAACCCGTTTCAAAGGCATGGTGGTTGGTCTTGGCAGCTGGATAGGAGTAGAATTCCTTATCATACTTGGTGTAGAGACTGCGAACGATACGCTGCCAGACAGGATTTTCAATCTTGAAAATCATTTGTGACATGTAGTCACGGATTTCCTTGACATCAACTGGAGATTTAACCTTGAAGTCAGCTGGATCGTTGGGTTCCCCAAGCTGAGGCAAGCGAAGAGTAATTTGATTGACTTGAGGAGTGTTGTTATAAACTTCTCTGCGCCCCTGCATGTGGACCACTTTCCCTGCGGTAAAGGCCTCAACGTTATGAGGTTGGGCATCCCAGAGTTTCCCTTCAATCTCGCCACTATCGTCTTGGAAGGTAAAGGCTAGGTAATTTTTCCCAGCACGCGTCTGTCTTAGGTCAGCTGACTTAATCAGGTAAAAACCTTCAAACAGCTCATCTTTTTTCATGTGACTAATCTTCATATTCTTCCTCATCTTCTTGGAAATGGAGTAGATCAAGCGCAGGCTCACCTTCTGATAACTCAATGTGACGGAGCGTCCGCTCGATAGCTGTGGTACGACGGTTCAATAATTCATCAATATTGCCCGAAGCATGTTGGAGATGCTTTTGTGCCTTAACCAAAATTCCCCCGAACTTGCCAAACTCGGTCTTGACACTGGCAAGGGTCTTACTGATATGGTCAGCACTCTTTTGGATATTGAGAGTTTTGAAGCCAACTGATAGAGAGTTAAGCAGGGCTGATAGGGTACTTGGACCTGCGACAATAATCTGCTCCTCCCGTCTCAAATCATCAAAGAAGACCGGATTGCGGACGATTTCTGAGTAAAGTCCTTCTGTCGGAACAAACAAGACTCCAAAATTGGTCGTCCGAGGTGGTGCCAAGTACTTGCTCTTGATATCCTTGGCAAAACGCTTGACGCTTGTTAGGAGTGACTTACGACAACGTTCGATTTCGTCCTTATCGCCTGCTTCATAAGCTTCTTCTAAGCGGTAATAATCCGCCAGTGGAAACTTGGAGTCAATCGGCAAATAGACATATTCCTGGTCGCCCTGTCCAGGTAACTTGATGGCGTACTCTACTCGCTCGCTGGAGTTTTCAACCGTTGCAAATTCTCGTTCGTACTGGGTTGGTGTCATGATGTCTTCAATGATTTGCCCCAGTTGCAATTCTCCCAGAATTCCTCGCGTCTTGGTTCCAGAGAGAACCTTGTTGAGTGCACCGACATCGCGGGCAACTGTCTGCATCTCTCCAAGACCACGATTGACAGACTCCAGTTGTTTGGAAACTGTCTCGAAGGAGGCTTGCAAGCGTGTCTGTAATGTCTTTTCCAACTTTTCCTCGACCGTCTGACGCATTTGTTCCAAACGTTGCTCATTTGATTCTTGCAAGGCTTGGAGACGTTGGTCGGTCTTGTCTCTGGTTTGAAGGATATTATCTGTCATTTCTTGACGGACCTGAGTCAGACCTTGATGCAGTTCGATTCGCACTTCCTGCAAACGGTCGCTGACAGCCACTTCCAAATCTTTTTGGTCTAACTGGCTGGCTTGTCTGGCTTGTTCAAAGCGATAATCCAGTTGATCTGAAAGATTGTCTGCTTGATCCTCCAAGCTCTTGGCTAGGTACTTGTCTTGCTTATCCTGCCTTTGCCAAATCAGAAAGAGTCCAGCTAGGTTGGCAATTAATAATAGTAGTAATACAGTCTCCATCCTACCTCCTGTCCTTGCTATGTAGCGCGACGACATAGCCATCTGGGCAAGTCACCGAAACTTCCCTATCTATATATTCGTTAGAAGCGTACACTTTTTTAAAGAAAAAATTTTCCTCTGTCAATTCGTACTTGGCACCAAGAATAGTCAGCTGGCTATCCCGAACTGGCATAAAGGCTAGATAATCGTAGTCTGAACGGGGCTCTAGCTGACTGGTCCCTTCTGGACAATAGGCAATCAAGTTTTGCCCATCCTCAATCGCTATCTGGCGCATATAGGGTGCCAACTTGGGATTGCTAGGCAGAAAGACATTAGCCAGCATATGGTCAATACGACCACCCAAAGCACCGAAAATAGTCACTTGGGCCTGAGGACTTTGTTCAAAGATGGTTAAGAGAGCCAATTCCAGATCCGTATCATCCTTTTCTGGTTGGGCTTGGATAAAGCGCTGGGCACGTTTTTGAATCAACTGACGTTCGTCTGCAGTCACCGAATCAAAATCCCCAACTGCTAGAGCCAGAGGAAGGTTTTCTTCCAAGACCCATAGCGAACCGCGGTCCACACCGACAAAGCAATCAAAATCCGTCCGATAATGCCCACGATCTCCGCCTGCAAAAACGGCAGCTCTAGTCCAGTTGTTTTCTGAGAGTTTGCACTCGCTCATTGACATCTCCCTTAAAGACATAGGAACCTGCTACAAAAACGGTCGCACCAGCTTCTTTGGCTTGAGCAATAGTTTGGTCATCAATCCCACCATCGACTTCAATCTCAAAGCTCAAACCTTTTTCCTCACGAAGGGCAACCAACTCACGAACCTTGCCCATGGTTTCAGGCAGAAAGGCTTGACCGCCAAAGCCAGGGTTAACCGTCATGACCAAGACTTGGTCAACTAGGTGAAGGACATGCTTAATCGCCCCGACAGACGTACCAGGATTGATGACAACAGAAGGCTTGACACCTAGAGAACGAATCTTTTGAAGAGCACCATGGATATGAGGCGTTGCTTCCACATGAATACTGATGATATCCGCTCCTGCACGCGCAAAATCTTCTAGATGATGCTCAGGATTCGCCACCATCAAGTGGCAGTCAAAGACCATCTTACTATGGGGGCGAAGAGCTTCAACCACACCTGCACCAAAACTGATTTGCGGTACAAAGTGACCATCCATGATATCGATATGGGCATATTCTGCACCAGTTGCTTCTAGGCGTTTGATTTCACGTTCAAAGTTGGCATAATCTGCTGCCAGAATTGACGGAGCAATCTTGTATTGAGACATAGGTTTCTCCTTATTTTGGAATTTTTTTGCTGACTTTTTTATAGGTTTCTCTGCGATTTTCAATCTCACTGAGGAATTGGAGGTAGTTGTCAAAACGGAAGCTGGCAATAGTACCCTCTTCAACAGCTGGTTTGACCGCACAGGACGGCTCATGGGTATGGGTACAAGTACGGAACTTACAGTCTCGACTGACACTAGCAATCTCTGGAAAGGCCTGATTGAGGTCTTCAGCCGTTGACACTTCATAATCCAGTGATGAAAAGCCTGGAGTGTCCGCGATTTTACCCCCATTGAGGTTGTAGAAACTGACCGCACGAGTAGTATGACGACCGCGACCTAGACTATCTGAAATTTCTCCTGTCTCGAGATTGAGGTCTGGTGCGATTTTATTGAGAAGAGTTGACTTCCCAACACCTGTCTGCCCCATAAAGACCGTCACTTTTCCTGTCAACAAAGGCAGGAGTTCCTCCTTACTGGTCACAAAGTCGTAACCAATGGCACGATAGGTTTGTTGGTAAAAATCCAGTTCTCCTCTATCTTCCAGCAAGTCCATTTTGGAAATATAGACGATGGGATGAATGCCCTTGTGTTCCAGAAGAACCAAGAACCGATCCAGCAAATTGCTGTTGAAGTCCGGTTCCTTGACGGACATGATCACCACGGCTTGGTCAATATTGACAATAGGTGGACGGACGAGACTGTTTTTCCGTTCATGAATCTTGAGGATATAACCTTCGGAATTTTCCTCGGCAGAAAAGTCTACCCAATCCCCAACATAGGGCGTGTGGCCTTTTTTACGGAAATTTCCACGCGCGCGTGTCTGGTAAACTTGACCACCACTCTCTACATAGTAGAATCCTGCTAAGGCTTTAATAATTTGTCCCTGCATCTTAGAGTCCTTGTCCTTTAAGCGCATCAGCTAGACTGGCAAACTCTTCCAAGCTAAGTGCTTCCCCACGCACAGATGGTGACAAGCCTGCCTGATCCAAAGCCTTGGTCAGCTTATCCTTGACTTCATCAGTCTTGCCAAAGTAGCCTGTTAAGTTATTCCATAAGGTCTTGCGGCGATGGGTGAAGCTAGCCTTGGAAACCTTAAAGAAGAAGTTCTCATCTTTTACTGCTACAGCAGGCTCTGGACAGCGCACCATTTTCAAAATAGCTGAGTCCACATTTGGCGCTGGCACAAAGACCGTACGCGGCACGATAAAGGCAACCTTAGCTGTCATATAATACTGCACAGCAATCGACAAGCTACCGTAAGCCTTTGTATTTGGCTGTGCTGAGATACGATCCGCCACTTCTTTTTGCATCATGACCACAAACTCACTAAAAGGAATGCCACTCTCAATCAAGTGCATGAGAATAGGAGTCGTAATGTAGTAAGGCAAGTTGGCTACTACCTTGATTGGTAGGTCTGGATTTTTGAAATTCTGGATATGTTGAGCCAAGTCAACTTTGAGAATATCCTCGTTGACTACTGTCACATTGTCAAAATCACGCAGGGTATCTGCCAAAACCGGTACCAAACGGTGGTCAATCTCAAATGCCATGACTTGAGCTGCACGCTCAGCCAAAAATTCTGTCAAAGCACCAATACCTGGCCCGATTTCGATAACATTAACCTGGTCATCAATTTCAGCCGTATCCACGATTTTTTGAAGGATATTGGTATCCGTCAGGAAATTTTGCCCGAAGGACTTTTTAAAAGTAAAACCGTGACGCTCCAGCACTGCCTTGGTCACGCTATAATCTGCAATTCTCATTTATTCTCCTTTCTAATATGAACGACGATATATCCAAACAAAATCATTTCCTCTAGAGCCCTGATGAATCAGGTCTTTTAAATAAACATTTGGATTCGTCAGTTCTTTTGTTTCCGTATTATAACTTGTTTTATTGTCTTTCCACCATGTCGAAGAAGCCATTCCGTATCCAATCCAGGCAGATATCTGTCCTTTTGAAGAAAACTACAAAGCTCCTCAACTGTCATATCCTCCGGGATATCAAGGTCCATCTGATGAGAAAAAACATCATCCCCAGTACACACAGACTCTCTGTCAACTTGTATTGTCATTTCGCTCTGTCCTTGTAAGTTTCTTATTTTAATGCTATCTAAATAGATAATCCTAGAAATAAATCAACTATAATATATCGTCATATATACGAGGAACTATTTAACATCCCTTAACTTATCCTGGCTTCTTCCATTTTCATTAGGAACACATCAAACAACTCCATATACGGAATTTTCACTCACTATTGAAACAACTTGTAAAATCTGTTCTATTTTTTAAAATCTTTATCATTCATCGTTTGAAAAAGTCAATTGCTCAAGTAAGGCATAGAGTTTTTTCTGCTCTTCTTCTTCGTAAGCAGATCTATTTGCTTTTACTTCCCTGCATTTCTCGTCATACAAAAAACCGTCATATCCATCTTCTGTAGATAAGGCCGTGTAGACTTTCGCCATTTCTTCAGGACTAATCGAAAATCTTGACTTGATTTTATAAAGATTTCTCATAAAAGCGCTGAGGTGATCATAGCGGCGCATATCTACTTTGACATTGGTCACACGGATTGCCTGAACCTTAATACCTTTCCAATGTTTCCGCATATAAAGCGACAGCATCAACAAGGCTAGTTTATTCTGATAATAAGTCTTAGCAGGGCTGTAATGTTTTTGACCAGCTAAATTTTCAAAATCAAGCTTCATGAAAGGATAAAGCATCAGCCCTTGGGAAGAAATATTAATAATCCGACCACTCTCTGACTTTTCCAACAAACCTTTCAACAGGATAGAAAGCAAGAAAGGGGCAACAACATTGGTCGCAAATTGCTTCTCCAAACCGTCTTTAGTCTGAATCGGATTTTTGACTGACAAATCAAAGTCAGCTGCATTGTTAATCAGAACGTCTAGAGCATCTTCTTTTTGGATATACTGTTCTACTGCTTTCTTGATACTCTCCAAATCAGATAAATCAGCCAAGATATAATCTACATGCGGATTTTCTGTTTGTTGGCGGATTTCCTCACAGGCTTGCTCAGCAGCTGCTTTCCGCCGGCAAAATAAGGTCACTGACCAGCCCTTTTCAGCTAATTGTTTTGCAGCCTGATAGCCAATACCACTATTGCCACCTGTAATAATTACTTTTTTCATTTCTTATTTCCTTAGTCTGAATACTTAGCCATCACTTCTTCTACCTCTGCCAAGGTTACCCCAAACAACTCTAAGCGTTTGATGAGTTGCTTGCCATTGGAATAACCGATGCGGAGCTGTTCACCTAGATACTCTCGGCGTCTACGACTGTCTGCTCCCGCTAGGAAACCTAGTCGAATCAAGTCACCACGACTGATGTCAAACTCGTTCTCATTTTCAAATTGCTCTGTCACCTGAGCCAGCGCTGTTTTTAGATCTTCATAGCTGGCGTGTTCGATTCCCAGAGAACGTCCCTTGGACTTAGATTTGGGAACAGCCTCATCTCGCTTGAGAAAGGCATGCTGCACCGTTGGAATGGCCGTCATAATCATGCGACGAATGCGCTCTCCATTAAAATCTGGATCTGTAAAGACAATGACTCCATGTAATTCATGCAGGCGCTGAATGCGTTCTATATCCTGGTCATTTATTGCGGAACCTCGTGTTTCATAGGTCTCTACATCAAAGTAACGTTTGAGATTGGCCGTGTCATCACGCCCTTCGACCACGATGACTTGGGGAATTTTTTCTTTCATCACTTACTATCCAATCCAAAGATACGCTCTGCATTTGCAGTCGTTGCTGCCGCCAGCTCTTCAGTCGTCATCCCACGCAAGTCGGCGATAAAGTCCACCACATAGCGTGTGTAGGCTGTTTTGTTTTCTCGGCCACGTTTAGGAACAGGAGCCAGATAGGGCGCATCCGTTTCTACCAAAATCTTGTCTAACGGAAGTTCTCTAGCAGCCTCTTGGATATCCGTCGCTTTCTTAAAGGTCACCACACCTGAGAAAGAAATGGTCATGCCAAGCTCGACAAACTTCTCAGCCCACTCCAAAGAACCTGAGAATGAGTGCATAATCCCACCACGAGGGCCAACGCCCTCACTCTTGATAATCTCATAAGTATCTTCCAGCGCATCACGGGTATGGACCACAAAAGGCAAATTCAAATCCTTAGACAGCTGAATCTGACGACGAAAAACCTGCTCCTGCACTTCCTTAGGTGCTGTCATCCAATGGTAGTCCAGACCAATCTCACCTAAAGCAACAACCTTGTGATGTTTTAGTTTTTCAAGCAAGTAAGCTTCGACCTCATCTGTGTAAGTCCCTGCCTCCGTCGGATGCCAGCCAATAGTTGCGTAGAGTTGCTCATACTCATCTGCCAACTCTAGGGCTCGTTCAATGGTTGGCTTATCAAAACCAACAATATTCATCTGTGTCACACCCATCTCAGCAGCCAGGGCGAGTTCTTCTGCCTCGCGTCCTGCAAATTCTTCTACATTTAAATGTGTGTGCGTATCAAAAATCATCTCTTCTAACCTCATTCTTCCATCTATTATACCAAAAATAGCATCCCTCGGCTTGGAAAAATATCCAAAAATCAGTCATTCTCCCTTGACTGCCCTTTTTCAAAGCAGTATAATAACACTTATTGAAATTTTCATCAAAGGAAAAGAAAATGTTTAGAAAATTAAAATATACCTTTATCGGTCGGCCACTCAAGTCTCTCACAGACGGCGAAGGGGGATTACTTGGAAAAATGCAGGCACTTGCAATGTTATCCAGTGATGCCTTGTCTTCTATTGCCTATGGGCCTGAACAAGTCATTCTCGTTTTAGTTAGTCTCTCTCCTCTCGCTATTTGGTGGAGCCTCCCTATCGGTATTTTTGTCCTCTTACTCCTCGCTAGCTTGACCATTTCCTATCGTCAAATTATTCACGCCTATCCTCAAGGTGGTGGGGCTTATATGGTCACTCGGGAAAATCTCTCCCCTGAACTAGGCTTGATTGCAGGAGGTAGCCTCCTTGTTGACTATATGCTGACAGTAGCCGTATCCGTTGCTTCTGGAGCTGATGCTATTACAGCAGCCATACCTGCCCTCCATCCCTACAATCTTCATATCTCTATTTTCCTAGTCTGCCTGCTCATGCTCTTGAATTTAAGAGGATTGAAAGAATCTGCCAGCTCTCTGATGATTCCCGTCTACCTCTTTATCTTCAGTACCGTCTTTCTCTTACTTTATGGGTTCTTTCAACTATTTACAGGTTCCCTAAACTATCAGGCGACTTCAACCATTGGACAAACCGTTCCAAGCCTTTCCATCGTTCTCCTATTGAGAGCCTTTACCAGCGGCTCTGCCTCTCTGACAGGGGTTGAAGCTATTTCAAATGCGGTACCATTTTTTAAAACTCCGAAAGAAAAGAATGCTGCTCAGACTTTGACCATCATGTCGCTGATTTTAGGATTTCTTTTTGCAGGCATTACCTTCCTAAACTACTGGATGGGTATCACGCCTCAACACGGAGAAACCATCCTCTCGCAAATGGCCAAGGGCATTCTTGGTGATTCATTCTTTGGTCATGCTAGCTACTATCTCTTCCAGTTCTCGACAGCCTTAATTCTAGCTGTAGCTGCAAATACTGGCTTTTCAGCCTTCCCTATGCTGTCCTACAATATGGCTAAAAACAAGTACATGCCCCATCTCTTTATGGAAAAAGGGGATCGCCTTGGCTACTCCAACGGTATCTTAACTCTGGCCTTTGGAGCTATGATCCTTCTTCTTATTTTTAATGGGAATACTGAACGCTTGATTCCTCTTTATACTATCGGGGTCTTCGTTCCCTTTGCCCTTTCTCAGACTGGGATGATTCGCCATTGGAAAAAGGAAAAAGGAGCAAACTTCTTAAAATCTGCCTTTGCTAATATCCTTGGGGCCATCATTTGTTATGCTATTGTCCTCATTTTACTCCTCTTCAGGCTGGGAGATATCTGGCCATTCTTCCCAATTATCCTAGTTTTAACCTTCCTCTTTTTGTCCATTCACAACCATTACCAAAAAGTGGCAAAACAGCTGCGACTCTACGAAGGAATTGAAAAGCGCACTTATGACGGTAACCTTGTCCTTGTCCTAGTAGGAAATGTCACTCGAGTAAGTGTCGGAGCCATTAACTACGCTCAAAGTATCGGTGACGAAGTGTTGGCCATGCACATTTCTACTAAAGAAACGGCAGAAAAAGACCAAGAAATCCTCCAGGAATTTGCCGATTACTTCCCAAACATCACTCTGAAGAATATCAATACCAGCTACCGCGACATCATCACCCCTAGCGTTAAGTATGTCAAACGAATCGCCCAAGAAGCTAAGCAAAAAAACTATACCGTTACAGTCCTTGTCCCACAGTTTATCCCTAACAAGCCTTGGCAAAATATCCTTCACAATCAAATGAGCCTCAAACTAAAATACGCTCTCAGATGGCACGAAGACGTCGTTGTCGCTAGCTACTCTTATCACTTAAAAGAATAAACAAAAACTCAAAATCAGTAACTTATATCTGGTTTTGAGTTTTTTGTATGTGACCTTTTAAATGAGCCCCCATGATTTTCATCTGAAATGACCGATTTCGTGGACAATGCACCCTTTAAGATAAAAAGAAAAGTCAGTAGACTCGAGTTCCTACTGACTTCTTTGTTGAATTTGTTTGGATTATGCAGCCAAAACTTTGCGTCCTTTACGACGACGAGCTGCCAATACGCGACGACCGTTTTTAGTTGACATACGGTTACGGAATCCGTGTTTGCGCGCACGACGAAGTTTACTTGGTTGATAAGTACGTTTCACGATGAATACCTCCTCATAGATTTTGTATTCGTTTAGCCGGCTATAAAGTGATCAGTTACTAAACATACTTTACTATTCTATCCGATTCTGCCACTTTTGTCAATAGCTCCAAGCAAATGTTTTCGAGCCATTCCTATGAAAGCCTTATCTACGATACTGTTTTAAGAAACGAGTCATCTTTTCTTGAATTTGCGCCAATTCGTCCACACGAGGGAGGTAAACAATACGGAAATGGTCTGGTTCTTGCCAATTAAAGCCGCGACCATGAACCAAGAGAACCTTTTCCTGCTTCAAGAAATCAAGAACGAACTGTTCATCATCATCGATGCGGTACATATTGCGGTCAATTTTAGGGAAGATATAAAGACCCGCCTTCGGCTTGACCGCAGACAAACCTGAGATATCTTGGATAGCATTGTAAATGAAGTTTCTTTGCTCATAGATCCGTCCACCAGGAAGGAGCAATTCATCTACTGACTGGTGCCCACCTAGTGATGTTTGTACGACTTGCTGGGCCAAAACGTTAGAGCAAAGACGCATATTGGACAGCATATTGAGCCCTTCGATATAACCCTTGACATGGTGCTTAGGACCAGACAAGACCATCCATCCTACACGAAAACCAGCGATACGGTGGGATTTTGACAGACCGTTCATGCTGACACAGAAAACATCTGGTGCCAAGCTCGCCACAGGCGTATGCACATGCCCATCCATCACCATGCGGTCATAAATCTCATCCGCAAAGATAATCAAATCGTTTTGACGAGCAATCTCAATAATCTCCAGCAAGAGTTCCTTAGGATAAAGGGCTCCCGTCGGGTTATTTGGATTGATAAGGACGATTGCCTTGGTATTGGAAGTGATTTTTGACTTAATATCGTCAATATCTGGGTACCACTCTGCAGCTTCATCACAGATATAGTGAACGGCATTTCCCCCAGCTAGGCTGACCGCGGCTGTCCAGAGAGGATAGTCTGGCATAGGTACCAAGACCTCATCGCCATTATCCAAAAGCCCTTGCATGGACATAACAATCAGCTCACTGACACCATTTCCAAGGTAGATATCATCAATGTCCACATTAGGGAAGTTCTTCAGTTGGCAATACTGCATGATGGCCTTACGGGCTGAGAATATCCCTTTAGAGTCAGAATACCCCTCGCTATCACGTGCATTCATAATCAAGTCATGAATGACTTCATCTGGCGCTGTAAAGCCAAATTCTGCTGGATTTCCTGTATTAAGACGTAAAATCTTTTCTCCGTTTGCTCGCATTCGCATGGCTTCTTCCAAAACAGGGCCACGGATATCATAAGCAACATGCTCTAGCTTACTAGACTTGTTATATTCTTTCATCTTGTTTCCTCAATTCATCGAGATAGTAACATTATACCACTAGAAAGGAATTGCGACAAGTTTCCTGAAATGAGCAAGCAAAGAAAAAAACTCATGACTACTAGGTTCTCACCTTCTAAATAACTAGAACACAGAAGCATTTTCTCACATACCAAAAGACAAACCTAGAAAGACCAATGCTAAAAAGGAATCATACAAAAGATTAAACATGAGAGCGAGCCCCCACGTGACCAAATAGTCCAAACGACCACTTCTCTTTGCAATCACAAATAAAATGATGTGGTAGACTAGGTGAAAGAGAAGAAAGCCAACAAAACCTAGATAGAGAATAGGCACGGCTCTTTCCAGCTACCAAAGCATCACTACTTCTCCTACAAGCGATGCAAAGATAATTCCATGATAGAGGAAACTTATTTTTTTAGAAGCTTGAACAGAGTCTTTCATACCTTCTCCTTCCTCTCACTGTGTTTCCTACTAGCTCGTTTTCTTTTATTTTAACATATCTCCACCAAATCGAATCTCCGATAATATTTATCTAAAATATGATTTTTACTTTACTTCTTTAGTGAAAAGGGTTACAATAACAGTAAGAAAATTTCAGGAGGTTTCATTATGGCACAACGTTACCAAAATGTTATGGTTGCAATTGATGGTTCTAAAGAGGCAGACTTGGCTTTTGTTAAAGGTGTATACACTGCTCTACGCAATGATTCCAAGCTCACCATTGCCCATGTTATTGACACACGCGCTCTTCAAAGCGTGTCTACCTTTGATGCTGAAGTTTACGAAGAACTCCAAGTTGACGCTGAAAGTTTGATGAAAGAGTACGAAAAACGTGCAAAAGATGCGGGCGTGACGGATATTCACATCGTCATCGAAATGGGAAATCCAAAAACTCTCCTTGCCCGTACTATTCCAGACGCAGAAAATGTTGATTTGATTCTCGTTGGCGCAACGGGGCTCAATGCTTTTGAACGCCTCTTGGTTGGCTCTTCATCTGAATACATCCTCCGCCATGCAAAAGTTGATTTGCTGGTCGTGAGAGAACAAGAAAAAACATTATAGGAACATAAAAGGAGCCTGCTAGGCTCCTTTTTTCTTACTTATTTCTCTCTTTATGTCGCTCATAAGCCTTGATTTGACGCTGAATTTCTTTTTCAATCGCAGCTTCTGGAGCATATTTTTCTTCCCAGTCATCTGGCTTTAAGATTTTGTGCGTAACAGGGTCAAAATGTGCTTTTCCATCAGGAAAAACCTTCCCCATATTCGCTTCATGAACAATATCAAAGATACGTTCAGGGTCCACCCCCATCAAAACAAAACTACCGTATGTAAAATACAGTGTATCGATCAAAGCATCCACTTGACCGACCAAGTTTTGCTTAGCAGGTGTCTTTTTCGCCACTTTCTCTGCCGCCTTATCAATCGCCTCATGCATGCTTGCAAGGGAGTTTTGGAATTCTTCCTCTGAAGAACTTGCTGCACGAACAAACTCTACTAATTCTTCAATTTTAAAGTCTGCTCGGTGGGTTGCACCTTCAGCATCCCATGCCTGTGGCTCTTCTTGAGTTCGTTCATCCATCATGTGGTGGAAGGTCTTGACCTTATTAAAGTGGTAGTCCCGACTGACAAACACTTTTTCTGAAGCCAAAACACCAAAGTGCTCGAGCGCCTTGTGAATGCCATCTTGTTGGTTACTTGCCGTAATATGCTTAGCAACTTCTTTAACACTGCTACTGCCATTTCCCATAGCGACCGACATACCAACACCTGCCAACATTTCCAGGTCGTTGTCTGAGTCACCAAAGGCCATGACTTGATTGAGATCAAAGCCATATTCTTTCCCGACTCGGCGAATGCCCTCTAATTTGGAATTTCCTTGGTTTATGATATCTGCTGCAAAAGGATTGCTTCGAGTCAATTTTAAATCTTCAAAATCACTTGCAGCCTTCTCAGATTCCTCAGGCGTCATTAACATCAAAACTTGATAAATGGGTTGATTAATCAAGTTAAGCAAGTCGTTTTCCTTTTGAGGAACTGCCTTACTGACCATCCGATTAAAGGATCGGCTAACGGTTCTTGTCAGAACAGTCGGGATAAAACGACTAACCAGTTGAGAAAAGGATCCGAGACCAAATGACATAATTTTCGAACCAACAACGGCATGCTCGGTTCCAAGAGCGATTTCTTTACGCTCCTTTTTAGCATAAGCAATCAATTGACGCAGGCTTGACTTAGCAATCGGGCTAGCAAATAAGACTTTTTCTTTATTAAAGATATATTGTCCGTTATAAGTTATTGCAAAATCTAGATCCAAATCTTCCATCAATTCCTTGACAAAAAACGGCCCTCGTCCTGTCGCCACTCCAACAAGCACCCCTTGCTCTTTGACAATCTTAATCGCATCCTTAGTGGATTTCAAAACACTCTTACGATCGTTGACTAGCGTTCCATCGATATCAAAAAAAACAGCTTTGACTTCCATCCTATCTCATTCTCCCCTTTTGTGTTACAATGATTATACCACATTTCAGAGAGAGTGAGTAAATCATGCCTAAGAAAATCCTTGTTTTACATACAGGTGGGACTATTTCCATGCAAGCAGACGCCTCTGGCGCAGTTGTGACCAGCCAGGACAATCCTATGAACCATGTAACCAATCCACTTGAAGGGATTGAGGTTCATGCCCTAGACTTTTTTAACCTGCCAAGTCCCCATATCAAACCCAAGCATATGCTTGCGCTCTATCATAAAATCAAAGAGGAAGCTGATAACTACGATGGAGTTGTCATCACACATGGTACAGATACCTTAGAAGAAACAGCTTACTTCCTTGATACCATGAAAATCCCACCCATCCCCATCGTTCTAACAGGGGCCATGCGTAGTTCAAATGAACTTGGTAGTGACGGTGTTTATAACTATCTAAGCGCTTTACGAGTTGCCAGCGATGATAAAGCAGCCGACAAGGGCGTTTTGGTCGTCATGAACGATGAGATCCACGCAGCAAAGTATGTTACCAAAACTCATACGACCAATGTCGGTACCTTTCAAACCCCAACACATGGACCACTTGGCCTCATCATGAAGCAAGAAATCCTCTACTTTAAAACGGCTGAACCTCGTGTCCGGTTTGATCTCGAGCATATTCAAGGTCTGGTTCCCATCATCTCAGCCTATGCCGGTATGACAGACGAGCTGATCGATATGCTAGACTTGGAACAGCTGGATGGCTTAGTCATTCAGGCTTTTGGAGCAGGTAATGTTCCCAAAGAAACAGCTCAAAAGTTGGAAAACCTCCTCCAAAAAGGAATTCCAGTTGCCCTGGTCTCACGTTGTTTTAATGGTATTGCTGAACCTGTCTACGCCTACCAAGGTGGAGGAGTGCAGTTGCAACGAGCTGGTGTTTTCTTTGTCAAAGAACTCAACGCTCAAAAAGCGCGCCTCAAATTATTAATTGCCCTTAATACTGGACTAAAAGGACAAGCCTTAAAAGACTATATGGAAGGCTAATCCTCTTCTCTAGAACGCAAAAATAGGAAATCTCCACGATTTCCTATTTTTACTTTTTACGTTTTCGTGTTGAACGACGTTCTGTCAAACCATGAGGTAAGAGAACTTCACGTTCTTCCAACTCTTCTTTATGCATAATCTTAGTCAGCATACGCATACTGATAGCGCCTAGGTCATAAAGAGGTTGGGCAATCGTTGTCAGATTTGGACGAGTGAATCGTGCAATCTGAGAGTCATCTGTCGTGATGATTTCAAACTCTTCTGGCACAGATACGCCGTGATCCGCCAAACCATTCAACACACCCGCAGCCAATTCATCACCTGTCACAACTGCAGCTGTAGCTTGTGAAGAAACCAAGCGCTCTGCCAATGCATAACCATCATCATAGCTATATTTTGATTCAAAGACCAAGCCCTCGCTATAAGAATGTCCAGCTTTTTTCAAAGCTTCCTTGTAACCAATCAATCGAATTTTACCGTTGATATCGTCAACAAGTGGCCCACTGACAAAGGCAATCTTTTCATTTTCCTGAAGCAAATAGGTGACGGCATCAATCGTTGCTTGTTTGTAGTCAATATTGACACTTGGCAGCTGATGTTCGATATCCACAGTACCGGCAAGAACAACCGGTGTCCGAGATCGAGAAAATTCTGAACGAATCTTTTCAGTCAAGTGATAGCCCATAAAAATGATCCCATCTACTTGTTTTGAAAAGAGGGTGTTAACCACTGAAACTTCCTTTTCATCATCTTCATCGCTATTCGCAAGGACGATATTATACTTGTACATTTCAGCAATATCATCGATTCCTTTGGCAAGTGTTGAGAAGTACCCATTGGTAATGTTGGGAATCACAACACCAACTGTAGTGGTTTTCTTGCTGGCCAAACCACGCGCTACCGCATTTGGACGGTAGTCAAGACGATCAATCACCTCTAGAACTTTTTTACGAGTGTTCTCTTTAACGTTCTTATTGCCATTCACTACACGGCTAACAGTTGCCATTGAAACCCCAGCTTCACGGGCAACGTCATAAATCGTTACTGTATCATCTGTGTTCATTTCGTTTCCTTTCTATATTGAAAATTTCGCTTTCATGCATCTGCTTACTCCATTTTATCACTTATTGTAAACACTTTCAAGTATTTTTTAGAGAAACTCTGAAAAAATTTCACAACCTATTCCCATTTTGAAAAAGTGAGTACGTTTTCTTGATTTTTGAGATATTTTGCTGTATGATAAGGAAAAATAAAAGAGGGAGGGGATAATTATGGCTTTTACAAATACTCAGAGGCGTTCTGCTAGTTTTGGTATCGTGACCAGCCTGCCTGACGATGTCATTGACTCTTTATGGTATATTATCGATCATTTCCTGAAAAATGCCTTTGAATTAGAAGAAGAACTTGAGTTTCAACTGCTCAACAACAAGGGGACCATCACCTTCCATTTCTCTAGCCAGCACCTGCCAACTAGTATCGACTTTGATTTCAATCATCCTTTCGATCCGCTTTACCCTCCTAGGGTTCTTGTTTTAGACATGGACGGTAGAGAAACCATCCTCCTTCCAGAAGAAAATGACCTATTTTAAAAACTCTAGCTTCTCGGCATAAACTGCTGAGTAACTAGAGTTTTTTCTATTTGTTCAATTCTTGATACAAGTAGCGTATCGGTTGTTTGAGTACTGGATGAATAAAATGGGGAGCTATTTCCACTAACGACTCAAGAACAAAGAGGCGTTCTGCTATATAAGGATGAGGCAAGATGAGGTTGTCTGTATAAATGACCCGGTCCTCCACAAAAAGCAAATCCAAATCAATCAAACGAGGCCCCCAATGAACCTCTCGAACCCGTCCCATTTCTGACTCAATGGCTAATAATGTTTCTAACAAGACTGGTGCTGGGAGCCAGGTTTCTACTTCAATCACTTGATTGGCAAAACTATCTTGCTCCACACCGCCCCAAGGCTCCG
Source organism: bacterium (assembly GCA_905221385.1). Taxonomy (GTDB): domain Bacteria; phylum Bacillota; class Bacilli; order Lactobacillales; family Streptococcaceae; genus Streptococcus. The sequence continues at coordinate 27,564 of CAJNCV010000007.1, read as the reverse complement.
TCGTCAAGACACTGGACTCTTTGAGAATATGGATACCACGAACTCGCAGTTTGTCAATAGCTTGTTCCAAGTTTGCTTGCTTATCCCCCATATTGCTTCCTAGGGCGATAAAGGCCCGCTGCTTACGACGGTGAATGGTCACCGAGCAGGTATCCAACGGTAAATGCACTGGAGCCCAAGGTTTTTTGAGTTCCAACTCAATTTCTTGGACAAGAGGATAAGTCTCAAAGGTGCGTTCAACTAGTTTGTAGGCTACCGTTTCAATCAAATCCTCAGTGGTTTCCTGAAACCAAGTCGTCCACTGCTGACAAAGTTCTCCGTAGTGGACAGAAGCTGTTAAATCCAAGTCTGTCGCTGCCTTGGTCATATCATAGGATAAGCTTGCGGAAATAACAAACTTTTGCCCCAATTCTTTCTCACTAGGAAAGAGACCATGATAGGCAAAAATTTCCAAATCTTTAATCTGCAGTTGATCCATAACTAGTCCTTTCTAGAAAAATCCGCTTAAAGCGGATTCTTTTTATAGTCCCATTAGACGATAAGCCTGATCTCGGAGATCCTTATCCGTCTCAAAAACGCCTCGCGCTACAGTGGTCAAAGTCGCAGTGCCTGGCTTTCTGACACCACGCATGCTCATACACATATGTTCGGCCTCAATGACAACAAAGGCTCCCTTAGCACCCAAATACTCCATCAAGGCATCGGCCACCTCGATATTCAACCGTTCTTGAATCTGTGGTTTTTTAGAATAAACTTCAACCGTACGGGCTAGCTTAGACAGGCCTGCCACCCGACCATCTGGAATATAGGCAATGTGCGCCCTCCCATAAAAGGGCAAGAAGTGGTGCTCACACATAGTGTGGAAAAAAATATCCTTTTCCACAACCATATTATCATCAATAATCTCAAAGGATTTTGACAAGTGTTCCTCAGCAGTTTGCCCAAGACCTGAAAAAATCTCTTGGTACATACGGGCTACACGAGCAGGAGTTTCCTGCAATCCCTCTCGGTTAGCATCCTCACCAACGGCCTCGATAATCATTTTTACAGCCGTTTCAATCTTTTGTGTATCCATTCTCATTCTTCCTCTCCATCAGATAGGCTCTCACTTGGCTCAAGAAATACAAGGAACCTGTGACAATCCTAACTGTTTGTTTCTCTTCTTTTTTATCTGTCAATTTCTGCTCTAGAAAATCCTGCCAACTTTGGTAATTGAGATTTCTAGACTTGACTGTCTCTTTCAGCGCGCTTTCATCCGTCGCCCGACTATCGTCAAAATGGGTTAAAGTCAATTGACTATCTGGCACCGTTTCTAGCAAATCCAGCATATCCTCCAAAGCCTTGGTTTTGATGCAGGTAAAGAGGATTTCCTTATGATAATCCGCAAAGCGTTCTTGTAAGGTTGCTAGTAAAGCCTTGATAGCATGGGGATTGTGGGCCCCATCCAAAATCATCAAGGGGTCGCTAGACACGACCTCCAAACGCCCTGGCCATCTGGTCTCTTTCAAAGCTTGAGCAACCAAGTCATTACTTGCCAACTCCCGCCCATCTTCTTGACAAAAAGTATCAAGTAAAGCTATGGCCATCCCCGCATTTTCTATCTGGTGCAAACCAAGCAGACCTGTTTGAAAGCGACCTTGTCTGACAGAACTGGTATAATCAAAGATTTCACCCGCTACCACACTCTTTTGATGACTGACTTGATAATCTCTATCATATCGTATTCTCGATGCATCTTTCCCTTCCGCAATGCGGTCAATAACAGCCAGGGCTTCTGGAGTAATGCGACCTGTCACTAAGGGAATATCTTGTTTGATAATACCAGCCTTCTGCTCTGCTATGGCTTCCAAGGTGTCACCAAGTAGAGCCACATGATCCAATCCAATGGTTGTAATTCCTGTCAAAATGGGCTGGCAAACATTAGTACTATCCAAAAGACCACCCATACCGACTTCCATGATGGCCACATCTACTTGCTCTGAGGCAAAGTAATCATAAGCTAGAGCTGTGATAATCTCAAACTCGGTTGTTCCCTGCAAATTGTCAGCAAATTCCCCCTCAAGCAAAGACTCATAGTCTGCCATGAGGGCTTCTAGCCTAGCCTCGGGAATGGATTCCCCATTAATGCTAATCTGATCCGTATAATGAATGAGATAGGGCGAGCTGAACACCCCAACTCTCAGCCCTAGCTTTTCCAGCATCTTTGTCAAAAAAGCAATGGTCGAACCCTTGCCATTGGTCCCTCCGATATGGATGACCTTGAGTTTGAGATGGGGATTGCCTCGCAGAGCTAGGAGTTCCACCATTCGTTCCAAACCAAAATGTGGTTGGTCCGTCCGGTAGTGGGTAATCCACTGATTATTTTGAATTTCGTTCATCTTATTTATATTGTTTTAAATCTAGATTTTCTGCGTCATCTGCCAAACGAATAGCAGATGCAATTTCAACCGCCATCCTGTGACTGGCTACATCGTGCACGCGCACCACTTCGACACCCTGTCTCGTAGCGATACTGGTTACATGAGCCGAAGCTGTGTCTCGATTACGAAAACCGACTTCTGTCTCAGGATTGACTTCAAAACCATTCTCCTCTAGGATATTGATGACAAATCGCTTACGCGAAACTCCAAGAAAAATCTGATAGCCTTGCTGGTGTAGTTTGTCCAAATCACGTAGAAGGAGTAGATTTTCCTTCTTGGTCAGACCAAAGCCAATTCCTGGATCCAGCAGAATATTTTCTCTTGCAATTCCAGCTTCCTCCGCTCTCGCTAGAGCTCGTTCAAAGAAATCCTTCATCAAATCTTCAATTGGCATTTTTTCAAAGTCAGCTAACTCTTCCTCTGTAAAAGCTTGTCCAAAACCAAAATGAGGAAATATGAGCGAACTAGGGTGCTGAGGTCGAGCCATGACCGGATTAAACATGATAACCACTTTCGCTCCAGCCTTAGCAACCACATCCGCCATTCTCTCATCTCCCATGAGACCAGTGATATCATTGACCAAATTGGCACCAGCTTTCAAGGCAGCCTCTGCCACCTGACTTTTCCAAGTATCGATGGAAATGAGAACATCACTTTCCTTGCGAATAGCTTTGATAACTGGAACAACACGCTGGATTTCCTCTTCTATCTCAACATAGCTGCTGCCCGGGCGAGTCGATTCCCCACCGATATCTAGCATGCTCGCTCCTTCAGCTATCAATTTCCGAGCTTGCTGGAGCGCTTGCTCAAGAGTAAAAAATTGACCACCATCCGAAAAGGAATCTGGGGTTACATTGATAATGCCGCAAATGGCTGTTTTTGCGTGGTTGACTTTATTGGACATAACGGTCACTTCCTTAAGGTTCTTTACCATATTATCCCTCTATTTTACCATAAAAAGAAAAAGATGGACACGCTAGTATTCATCTTTCTTTTAGAAAAGGAAAAATGGCATCCTAAACCTGACTCATATCGCTAATCCTAAAATAATTCCCATACCTCTAAAGACGAGATATTCCATAAGAAAAGAGTAAATAATAGCTAGTCAATGTCACATTCCAAAACTAAAACATACTTTTGAACTGCTAGTCCTGACAGTTTTATCATCAAAAAAGAGAGAACTATAATTGTTCTCTCTATCAGAAATTTTCTGCTTCTATTATTGTTTACTAAGAGCAAGTCCGCCAAAAAGCAGAACAGATACTCCTCTTTTGAATGAAAATCAATCCAAATTACATGATACCGAAGAAACGAGCTGCGATACCTACTGCAAAGAGAGCAAGGATGATTGTGATTGGTGATACTTTTTTCTTAAGCAACCACATGCAGAGGAAAGTAAGGAGAAGTCCCATCAATCCTGGGATCAATGAGTTCAACTGGCCTTGAAGAGTTTGTGGTTGAATCTTATCTAAGCTCAATCCACCAAGTGCTTGACCAAGGATACCTTTCAATTCAGCACCTGATACAGGACCTTCTGGGAAGTTGATGTAAGCACCTTCAGCCAATTGTTTACCTGGAAGGTTCACAGTAAAGTTGATAGATACCCAACGTTGTACAAGAACGGCAAGGATGAACATACCGAGGATAGAAGCTCCTTTAGTGATGTCTTTCAAGATACCACCAGACATGTCTTTAGTGATTTCAGATCCAGCTTTGTAACCGAACTCTTGTGTATACCATAGGAAGGCCATACGGATAGCATTCCATCCAAAGAAGAAGAGAAGTGGGCCAACAATGTTACCAGATGCAGCAAGTGATGCACCAAGGGCTCCAAGGATAGGACGAACTGTAAACCAGAATACTGGGTCACCGATACCAGCAAGAGGTCCCATCATACCGATCTTAACCCCTTGGATAGCCGCGTCGTCGATTTCAACACCGTTAGCGCGCTCTTCTTCAAGTGCAAGAGTAACCCCCATGATTGGAGCAGCTACATATGGGTGAGTGTTGAAGAACTCAAGGTGACGCTCAAGAGCAGCCGCTTGGTCTTCTTTTTTAGTGTACAATTTTTTGATAGCTGGGATCAATGAGTAAGCCCAACCCAAGTTTTGCATACGTTCATAGTTCCAAGAACCTTGAAGGAATTGTGAACGCCACCAAACTTTTTGACGATCTGATTTTGATAATTGAATTTTTTCAGCCATGATTGTTCCCCTTTCTAGTAGTCTTCTAGGATATCACCGATTGGGTCGTTAGAAGTCGCAGCTCCGCCGCCACCGTTTCCACCTTGTTTTGTAAGGTTAAGGTAGATGAAGGCAAGGGCAACACCGATGACACCAAGGGCAATCAAAGTCAATTGAGAGATAGCTGCAAGAGCAAAACCGATAGCGAAGAATGGCCATACTTCACGAGTTGCCATCATGTTGATAACCATAGCGTAACCAACGGCAACGACCATAGCACCACCGACAGTCATACCACCATTCAACCATTCTGGCATTAGGCCAAGAGCGTCTTGAACAGCAGAAGCAGGGATAGCGATAAGGAAGGCTGCAGGAATCGCGATACGAAGACCCTGAAGAACAAGAGCAAAGTAGTGTGCGCGTTCAACAGCCGCAATGTTTCCTTCTTTTGCAGCTGCGTCAGCTGAGTGAACCAAGGCAACTGAGATTGTACGAACAATCATTGTCAAGAATAGTCCAGCTACGGCAAGAGGGATAGCTGTTGCAGTTGCAACGGCGATACCTTCAGTAGTAAAGTTACCACCTTTAATCAAGATGATAGCTGCGGCAACAGATGCAAGAGCAGCGTCAGGAGCTACGGCAGCTCCGATGTTTGCCCAACCAAGGGCAATCATTTGAAGAGATCCACCAAGCATAACACCTGCTTCGAGGTTACCAGTTGCAAGTCCGATAAGGGTACATGCGACGATTGGTTGATGGAATTGGAATTGGTCGAGGATACCTTCGAGACCTGCAAGGAAGGCAACAACTACAACCAAGATAGCAGAAATGATTGAAATATCTGACATGGTTTTATTCCTTTTCTATTTAGTTTTAATAAAGTATTTAATCCTGTTTTCAAAAATGATAGAAACAGATTAAAATTATTGAACGTTTGCTTTGTTAATCAAGTCAAACAAATCTTTTTTCGTGTCGTTTGGTACTTTACGTACGTCAAATTCAACACCGAGGTCACGCATTTTTTCAAATGTTGCAACATCATCTTTGTCCATAGATAAGACGTTATTGATCATTGTTTTACCTGTTGAGTGAGCCATAGAACCGACGTTAAGGGTCTTGATTGGCACGCCACCTTCGATGGCACGAAGGGCATCTTGAGGTGTTTCAAACAAGATAAGAGCATGTGTGTTACCAAAACGAGGATCTTTTGCAACCTCAATCAATTTTTTGATTGGTACAACGTTGGCTTTTACTCCGTTAGGAGCTGCTTGTTTGATCAATTCTTTACGCAATTCGTCGTTTGCAACGTTATCTGAAGCAACGATGATACGGTCTGCTTTTGAATCTGGTGTCCAAGCAGTTGCGACTTGTCCGTGAAGAAGACGTGTGTCAAGACGGGCAAGATTGATTTTCAATTTACCGTCTCCGATAACAGTTCCTTCTGGAATAGTAGCTTGGGCAACTGGAGCAGCCGCAGCACTAGCCCCTTCCTCAACTGGGTTAAGCTCTTCTGGAAGAGCTTTGATGCCATCTTTGGCTTCTTTAATGATATTCGCAGCGACTTTATCCACACCTGCAGTAACGTCCATAAGGCGCTCAGTGTAGGCTTGAATCAACATCGGCAAGTTAAGCCCTGTGATGATGGCAAACTTACGCTCAGGATTTTCTCCCATCACGCGGCTAGCTTGATTGAATGGAGATCCACTCCAAAGGTCAGCCAATACTAGAACCTCATCTTCTGCGTCAAATGCAGCCACAGCGTTGTTGAATTTAGCGTAAAGGTCATCTGGACCTTCATTTGGCATAAAGGTTACAACTTGAACCTTTTCTTGTTCACCAAAGATCATAGATCCGGACTGATGAATACCCGCAGCAAATTCGCCGTGGCTCGCAATAATGATTCCGATACTCATTATTGTCATTCCTCCTTATAAAATGTTTGACTATATGTTTAAGAAAACTTTAAGCCTAACTTTAAGTATAAACCGTTTTCATATAAAAATCAACCATTTCTTATAAATATGTGACTATTCTTAATGAAAACTCGTTTACAAAATGTTAATATACAAAGTTTTTTTGAGTCTGTATTCATAAAAAGAACTAAAATTTAATATAAAAATAATGAAAACGAGCTATTTTTTGAAAATAAATTGAAAACAAAACAAAAGACTGCAAGTGAGCAATCTTTCGTTTCCCAATTCTATCATTAACTTAGTGTGTGAAATCCAGTACCATACGTCCTTGGATTTGACCTTTTTCCATTTCATCGAAAATAGCTACAGCATCTTCTACTGGACGTTTTTGAACTACAGGCACTACCAGACCTTCTGCTCCAAATTGGAAGGCTTCTTCCAAGTCCTTACGAGTTCCAACAAGGGAACCAATCACTTGAATTCCATCTAGAACTGTTTTTACGATGCTGAGTTCCATCATTTCAGAAGGAAGACCAACAGCTACTACGCGACCACCAGCACGAACGGAATCAACGGCTTGGTTAAAGGCAACTTTAGACACAGCAGTTACGACAGCTGAGTGAGCTCCCCCATTTGTTTTTTCTTTGATAAGTCCTGGAACGTCTTCAACTTCCAGTCCATTGATAACGATGTCGGCACCAACTTCTTTAGCAAGAGCCAGTTTATCATTGTTGATATCAACCGCGATAACATGAGCGTTGAATACTTTTTTGGCGTATTGAACAGCTAGGTTACCTAGACCACCAGCACCATAAAGAACTACCCATTGTCCTGGCTCAACCTTTGCTTCTTTAATAGCTTTATAGGTTGTTACACCAGCACATGTAATTGAAGAAGCTTGAGCTGGATCAAGTCCATCCGGAACTTTAACAGCATAATCCGCTGTTACGATACATTGTTCTGCCATACCACCATCTACTGAGTAGCCAGCATTTTTTACTGTGCGGCAGAGAGTTTCGCGACCAGTTGTACAGTATTCACAAGTGCCACAGCCTTCAAAGAACCAAGCAATGCTGACACGGTCACCAACTTTAAGGCTTTGGACATCTGGAGCAACTTCCTTGACGATACCGATACCTTCATGTCCTAGAACACGACCAGGCACTTGACCGAAGTCCCCATGAGCAACGTGAAGATCCGTGTGACAAACCCCACAATATTCCACTTCAACAAGCGCTTCCCCAGTTTTAAGTGGGCGGAGTACTTTTTCCTCAATGACAACACCAGTGCTTTCTGGATTTACAACAACAGCTTTCATAGCTATCCTCCTTGATATTTTATGAGAACAGAGATAAATAGACTGGATTGATTTTTGCGTCAAATAGAGTCAAATTGCTGAGCTCTCTTCTTTTTATATGTGTATTATATCACAAATGAAAGCCTTTTCCAAGGATTTGAATGTGAATTCTCAAACAATCGATTAACCGGTTGACTAGACTGTGAAAAAAACACAAATACTCTTGGTAGAAAATCTTCATAATTATAAAAACGCCTAATGTTAAGCATTTAAAGAGCTAGATATTAAGCGTTTTGTCTTAGAAAAATATACTGGATTGTCTTTTCAAATTGAATCTTCTTCAACTCCCAGCATGTATTACAAAAATAAAGCTCGGAGAGTTTTTGCAACTCCATCTTGGTCATTTGTCAATGAAATTTGTTCATCGGCATAGGGCAAAAGATCAGGATTGGCATTTTTCATGGCATATCCCTTGCCTGCAAAAGCCAGCATTTCCCGATCGTTATGCTCATCTCCAAAGGCAATTAAGTCTTTTTTATCGCGATTCATAACATTGAGCAAATACTCTAAAGCAAATGCTTTGTTGACTCCTTTTGGTGTACATTCTAGAATGTTGAGAGGACCTCCCCATGTATTAATAGCCAGTTGGTGTTGATAAAACCGATTCATCTCATCAGCTAGCGCGTACTTATCGTCAACTCTTGTTTGCAAGAGGATACAGTTAGGATCCTTGGTTACTCGTTCAGGCTTGAATTGATTTTCTGGCTGGAAATTCTCTACACCAAATAGTTTAGGATCCGCAATTTCTTCATTAGGAGCCGTAATATAGAATTTTTTACGGTATTCTCCTGCAATAAAGTCGGCTTGGATATCCTCTTTACGCTTAACCATATCTAAGAGGTATTTTTTATCCAGAGTCAAGCACTTTTCATGCGCCCAGGTCTGGCCTGGTAGATGGGTGAGGGAGCCATTAAAGTTAATCATGGGGGTATGTAACTCTAGTTCACGGTAGAAGTCTTTTGCCATACGATAAGGACGTCCTGTCGTAATAATGACATGGTGTCCTTTTTCTGAAATTTTTTTGATCGTCTCTTTGGTGAAATCAGTGAGTTTGCTTTCACTATTTAGCAGGGTTCCGTCCAAATCGACTGCAATAATTTTTTTAGTCATATAAACCTTCCTAGTCGTTTCCAGATAAGATGTCTACTATTATATCAAAAAGAAGGAAGAAAAGCAGATAAGAATAAAAAATAAATGCTAAATTTCAAGTTCAAGTTAGCTAACTTGCTTTTCTTGACAGCTACCTTCTGGATTTTTAGAAAACGAGACTAACGATCCGTTAGGGTAACTAAACAAGCCTTTCCAGTTTTACCTGCAACAGCATCTACTTCCCAATCACCAATCCTAGCTCGCTTGTTTGCTTCTTTGGGTCTTTCATGAATGGTATGAGAAATAGGAATTTTTCCTCTGTTTTCAATGTGACCTTTCATATGACGTATTTTCCCACGATGATGGAGCTTGCGAATGAAACCACGAGCACCATGTGAAAGCTTGTCGTCAAAGTGACCGTGATAGATGGCTCTATAAATCGTTTGATAACTAATAACATCTTTTCCATACTCTAATCGCAATCAACCTTCCATTTCTTCAGGAAACCATTGATAATCGAGAAATAGATGCTTGACGATATTGCTTAAATGATAATTTATTTCAAGCATCTGTTTCCGCCCACAGTGTGATTTAGCAATATAGTAAGATTCCTGTACATGACTTGGAGAATAGCGTCCTTCTCTTAGATATCGTTTCCACTCGCGACTAATACTAGACGGATGACGATGAAGCAACTTAGCAATTGGAGAAAAGTTTAGTCCTTTTGTACGGTAAATGAGAATACTTTAGCGATCATCTATGGTAAAATGATGGTGGCTCATAAGATTTCCTTTTGTAACTAGTTCGTTCAATTCTATTTTACTAGAAAATCTTATGAGTTTTTATTGTGCACTTATATTGTATATTTAAGAGAAAAAATAGGCTCTATAATACCTATAGGGGATTACCCACTACAAATATTATAGAGCCAAAAGATCAACTAGAACTCTGGAAATTTGTTGTTTAGAAAGATAGACCTAAATTTCTACTAATCAAAACCAGTAGGGCTAATAAGCTAAAAGCGATGCCATTGACAATCATATGAAGTAAGATTGACATCTCTAAGCGCTCTGTTCTATAGGCTGTCCAAGTCAAAACCGTTGACATTCCACCATAAATAATCACAGAAGGCAGATTGGTCGGAGTATGGAGCAATGCAAAGACAATTGCCCCTACAATAAAGCCTAATTTTTCCCGCCCTCGGAAAATTTTTTTAGGAATAATCCCACGACACAAGATTTCCTCACAAATAGGAGCAATTAAGACTAGCAAGAAAAAAGTTGAAATCAAGGAACTATTTTGAACAAAACCATTAATGGCTGATTGATTGCTGGTTGTCGTCTCATTCATCATGCGAAGCAAAGATGAACCAAACAAGTTGGTAGCAAAAATTACTAGATAACTCAACACCAGGCGAGCCAAGTCTTTTGCTTTGAAAAAGGATAGATTAAAAGTAGCAAGTTTTGTTTTTCGTGCACCAATAATGAATACAATCAAAACGACAATAGATAGGGCGGCAACGAAGAGCCCTGACTGTAAAAGTGGAAATTCCTTAACTGCCAGCCAAGCAGCTAGTCCTATGGGAATTTGTGATAGAACAAAAGCCGCTAATAGGATGAGGACCCATATACCTCTGTTTAAAACTTCTTGCCAGATAGTTTTTTCTCTCATAATATACCTCCTTATAATAAAAAAGGGAAGCTCCCCTTTTTATATTATACCATTTATAGTGCCATACTGATATAGTTAAGGATAAACAAGGCATCCAAAATCCAAATCATCACGTGCACATCCTTGGCTTGACCTTTGACAACTTTTGTCAAGGTGTATGTCAAGAAACCAACTGCGATCCCTTGAGTGATTGAGTAGCTGAAGCCCATAAAGATAGATGTAAAGAAGGCAGGAACCGCTTCAGACATATCATCCCAAGGAATATTTTTCAAGTTAGAAAGCATCATAATTCCGACGATGATCAAAATTGGCGCTGTTGCAGCTGTCGGAACAATCGCTAGAAGTGGGCTAAAGAAGCTAGATAGAGCAAAACAGATCGCAACCACTAGGGCTGTCAACCCAGTACGGCCACCAGCGCCGATACCCGCCGCAGACTCAACATAGGTTGTAACGTTTGAAGTACCTGCAATGGCACCTACTGAAGTTGCCACCAAGTCAGAGTAAAGAGCCTTGTCCAATTTAACTGACTCATGGTTTTCCCCACTTGTCGCAACGATACCAACTTTTTCACCAGTACCGATAAGAGTGCCGATTGTATCAAAAATATCCGTTAGTGAGAAGGCAAGAATAGCCATCAAGGTTTCTGGTAAACGCGAAGTGTTTGAAATCAAAGATCCTAAACCTTCTGAACCCAGAGCAGCACCAAACAAAGTTCCTAAATCATTAACCGCTGATGAAAGATTGTTGCTAGCGAAGTCAATCGCTGACAAATTCACAACACCAACAGCAATGGCAAGCACAGTCGTTGTTAAAATAGAAAGAATGATTCCACCTTTGATGCCTTTAACAACAAAGAAAATGGTAATAGCCAGACCTGCAAGAGCCACCAACACTGCTGGAGTATTGAAGTCTACCAATCCTGGAACGGCTGCTGAGTTTGCTGTAAGTGCAGCTTGAGCCTTGTCTGCTCCTTCACCTACTACAGTATACGTACCTGGATCGATTGAGAATTTCAAGAAACCTGCATTCTTAATCCCAACATAGGCAAGGAAAACACCAATACCAGCGGAAATAGCTGAACGAAGTGTTGTGGGAATAGATTCGATGATCATTTTACGAACATTTGTCAAGGTGATAATCAGTGAAATAATTCCACAAATGAAGACCATACCAAGAGCTTCTTTCCAAGTATAGCCCATCCCAAACACAACTGTAAATGTAAAGAAGGCATTGAGTCCCATACCTGGTGCTTGTGCGTATGGCAAATTAGCATAGAAAGCCATCATCAAAGTACCGACTACAGAACCGATAATCGTTGCCAAGAACACACCTTGAACAGGCATACCCGTTTGGGAAAGCATTTGAGGGTTTACAAAGAGAATATAACTCATTGCAAAGAATGTTGTTAAACCAGCAAGCACCTCTGTACGGACATCTGTCCCGTGCTCTTTTAGTTTAAATAGTTTGTCCATTTTTAATCTCCTTTTGTTTTTTACGAACAATATTAGTATTATATCACTTATCATTCACCTTTTCAATATGTTTGTTTGAATTATTTAATAAAATGAAATATTTATTCTTTGTACTAAATTTCAAGTTCAACTGTCATTCACAAACTCAACGGCTTTCATTTTAAGCATGATTTTTCTCATCTGCCAGAGATAATGTTTTGGGACGAGTACGCCTTTACTAAGCGAAAGATGAGTTTTATTGCGCAAGATTTTTACAAGATCAATATCATCACTGTTCTTGAAGGAAGAACACAAGCTGTCACCAGAAATCACTTTCTGCGCTACAATCAAGCTATTCGTTGTCAGGTAAAAATCATTACTATGGATATGCTTAGTCCTTTGAATATACAATATAAGTGCACAATAAAAACTCATAAGATTTTCTAGTAAAATAGAGTTGAACGAACTAGTTACGAAAGGAAATCTTATGAGCTACCATCATTTTACCATAGATGAGCGCGAAAGTATTCTCATTTACCATATGCAAGGCCTAAATTTTTCTCAAATCGGAAAATTACTTCGTCGTCATCCTTCCAGCATTAGTCGTGAGTGGAAGCGACATCCAAGAGAAGGAAGCTATTCTCCAAGTCATGCATAGGAATCTTACCATATTGCTAAATCTTAGTGAACTGCACCTAACGAAGCGAGACGGACTAATAGTCACTTAACAAACATAAAAAGTAGCAGTTCATTATCTGCTACTTTTTATGTTATTCTTCAATTTCGATTTCAAGTCCATCGCCTAGGTCAAGTGTTACTTCTTGGTTAGGTGCTAAATCTTCAACTACAGAAGTAGGGGTTGTCACTTCTTCATCTTCAATCAAGCCATATTGAACACGGACTTGATGGTCAATCTCATCAAAGACTTCTGGGTGATCTGCCAAGTATTTCTTAGCATTTTCAGAACCCTGACCGATCTTTTCATCCTTGTAAGAGTACCAAGCTCCTGCTTTTTTGATGATATCCAAATCACTTGCAATCTTCAAGAGCTCACCGGTCTTAGAAATTCCTTCTCCGTACATGATTTCAACGAAGGCTTCCTTAAACGGTGGAGCTACCTTGTTTTTCACGACCTTAATCTTGGTTTCCTTACCGACATTGGTATCTTTTTGATCACCAGTTCCCTTGATTTGCGTGCTTCCACGAACATCCAAACGGACTGAAGCGTAGAATTTCAGAGCACGTCCACCAGGTGTTGTTTCTGGATTTCCAAACATGACCCCAACTTTTTCACGCAATTGGTTGATAAAGATGGCAATTGTTTTAGTTTTATTGATAGAAGCTCCGAGTTTACGCATGGCCTGGCTCATCATACGAGCTTGCAAACCGACGTGGCTGTCTCCAATGTCTCCATCGATTTCTGCACGAGGTACGAGAGCCGCAACTGAGTCGATAACGACAAGGTCAACTGCACCTGAGTCAATCAATTTTCCTGCAATTTCAAGACCTTGCTCTCCTGAGTCTGGTTGTGACAAGAGTAATTCATCAATGTTCACACCAAGGGCTGCTGCATAGGCTGGATCAAGGGCATGTTCCGCATCGATAAAGGCTGCGATACCACCTTCTTTCTGTGCTTGCGCAACAGCGTGAAGGGCAACCGTTGTCTTACCAGATGATTCTGGTCCGTAGATTTCGATGATACGTCCTTTAGGATAACCACCTGAACCAAGGGCAATGTCCAGAGCCAATGAGCCTGAACTCATGACTTGCACTTTTTGCTCCGCACGCTCGCCCAAACGCATGATTGAGCCTTTACCGAAGTCTTTTTCAATCAGTTTAAGAGCATCGTTCAAGGCTTTTTCACGATCCGCTCCAAATTTTTTCCCAATTTCATCTAATTTTTTTGTTGGTTTTTTCGCCATTCTATTCTCCTGTATTCTAATAGTCCTAAGACCTATCTACTATTATATCAAAAGTTAGTCACTTAATAAAGCCTTGCGAACTAGGTTAAAGGCATGCATGACCGCAATCTGACGAACATCTGCTCGGCTCCGCCCTGCGATATTAGCCTTGATAACCTCTGTCCCTTTTGTATGTGCCAGTCCAATAAAAACTGTGCCAGCTGGATGCCCCTCTAGGCTACCTGGCCCAGCCACACCTGTCAAACTGACTCCATAGTCAGACTGAGTCTTAAGCCGTGCCTGCTCTGCCATTTTCTGAGCAGTAAACTCAGAAACGACCCCGTGTTCTTTTAGCTCTTGCTCGGAAATATCTAGCATCTTGGATTTTTCTTCTAGGCTGTAAGTGACAAACCCTCCATTAAAGATGGCAGAAACGCCTAAAAAGTCTGCTAAAGTAGCCTGAAAGAGACCTGCCGTCAAGCTCTCTGCCGCAGTAATGCTTTTCTGTCTCCTCTTTAGTTCTTCTACAACGACACTTGCGAGGCTGGTTTCTTCCCCATATCCATAACAGATGTCTCGTAGAGAAATCCCCTCGAAAGTTTGGCGATCCAAGATTTGATTTTCTAGGATATCCAGTGCTTGATCAGCCTTTTCTTGACTGACTGCTTTTGTAGACAAGCGCAAGGTCACTTCTCCCGTTTTGGCATACGGAGCCAAGGTCGGGTCGGTTTGATTATCAACCAAATCCGCTAAAATGGTCACCAACTGACTTTCACCAATCCCAAAGAAACGGAGCACTCGTGAATACAGCTTGGCACCTGTCATCAGCTTAGGTAAGAGGTGATTTAATACCATGGGTTTCAACTCGCTTGGCGGTCCTGGAAGGACCACATAGGTCGCACCATCCACTTCCAACACCCCTCCTACTGCTAAACCTGTCTCATTTGGCAATGGAGTTGCCCCTTCTACAATTTGGGCTTGGCGCTCATTATTCGGTGTCCGAGCATAGTCAGGTCTATGAGCAAAGAAGATATCTAATTTCTCTTGCGCTTGAGGGTCAAACACTAGATCTTTTCCTAAAAATTTTGCCAGAGTTTGTTTGGTCAAATCATCCTCAGTTGGTCCCAAGCCCCCTGTCAAAATCACAAGATTACTACGTTGACTCGCAATCTCAAGCAAGGACAAAAGACGAGCTTCATTATCTCCCACTGCCGTTTGGAAGTAAACATCTACTCCAATTTCTGCTAATTTTTCTGATAAAAACTGGGCATTGGTATTGACAATCTGCCCTGTCAAAATTTCCGTTCCTACAGCAATGATTTCTGCTTTCATATTTCCTCCTACCTATCTATTCGAATTTTTTTGAAAAAATCGCAGGAAATTTCCCACGATTTGATTCTTAGTTTTATTCTATCTCTTCGTTTGAAGCATTTGTGGAAGGTGCTGTTCGACCATAAAGATTTTCATACAGAACAGCGTTGGTCTCCAGCTCCGTCACATCTTCTCTCCCTAGGGAACGACGCAAGAGATTTTGCATTTCTAGCATATGCTCTCTCGTTACGATTTGGTAAGAGATTCCCTGTAATTCTTCGCCTTCACCACGAAGTTGAAGTGTCTCAATATTTTTAAAAGAATCTTGATAGCCAAGTAATTGAGGTACGCTTTTCGCTGAAAGGTCTATGTTAGTCTGCATATTTTCACTGAGAGCTTTTAGGATTGCCTGATAATGACTAATGCTATTCAAACTCAAGACTTTTTCCACAATTTTTTGAATGACTTCACGTTGACGTTTTTGACGACCATAATCCCCTTCAGGATCCTGATAACGCATCCGTGAGTATACCAAAGCTTCCTCACCATTCAAGGTTTGTTCTCCAACACCAATAGAAATCTTATTAAACTCTTCTTGGTCAGTAATGGAAATTGGGAAACCAAGTGTGTTATTTACTGTGATTCCCCCAACTGCATCAACTAGCTGTTGCAATCCCTTCATGTTAACCATGACATAACGATCGATATGGATATTCATCATTTTTTGAATAGTTGAAATAGCCAACTCTGCACCACCATTGGCATAGGCAGCATTGAGTTTTGCTTCCTGAACTTGTCCTTTCCCAAGATCAATCTTAGTCAAAATATCCCGTTCCAAACTCATCATAGTGGTTTTCTTGGTTTTGGGATTGACTGTCAAGAGAATCATGGAATCGCTGTTCCCTACCCAAGGATCAAGACGTTCCTCATTTCCCGTGTCCACCCCCATCAAGAGAATAGTTAGAGGTTCTGTCGCTTCAATAACGTTGGTTTCTTCACCAATTTTCTTATAAGTTTTTTTACTTAAGGTTTCTGTTCCTTGATAATAAATAGTATAGGCATAAGCACCCACACCTAAAGCTGTCACTGCTAAAAAAGCTAATAGCATTCCGATTATTTTTTTTACCATCTTATCACTTATCTATCAGTCTACCCATCAGGTAAACGTCTAAAAATATCCCTTCTTCTAAATAGGCTCCTCTTTCTTGTAAGCCTTCTGTAACAAATCCAAATTTTGAATAGAGGTGGATAGCTGCCTCGTTGCGCTTTTGTACACTGAGCTGCAAACGATGCAAAACTCCACTAGTTTTAGCCCACTCAATACCTTCTTCAAGGAGCATGCTTCCTAAGCCATGATTCCAAAACTTCCTTTGGATGACCAAAAAGATATCCCCGATGTGGCGAATCCGTATACGCTGCTCTGCCGTGATGTTCAAAACACCTGCAATTTCATCATTCAGGAAGGCTAGGAGAGTGATTTGGTTATCTGAAGTCGCTTGCTTTTCAATAAAAAGAGCCATTTCAGATTCTGTCATCAGGATACCATTCTCATCCAAACTGGTGAAATCTGTCTCCTGACCAACTAGATCCAAGAATGCAACCAAAGCAGCGGCATCATGAGATTCAGCCTCACGAATACAAAGTTCATACTCCATCTTGAAGCTCCTTAATCAGTTGTTCAGCACGAGAACCCTGAGCGGTAAAATAGAGGCGACGACCCTCAGCTTCTTTCAAGAGTTCCAACTCCAAATAGGAATCTGGTAAATCCTTACCTAAAAGATGGCCCCACTCAATAACGGTCACACCACCACCGAAGAGAAACTCATCCAAGTCAATAGAATCAGCGTCCCCTTCAATCCGATAGACATCCAAGTGGTAAAGTGGCAAACGACCTTCATACTCTCTCACGATGGTGTAAGTTGGGCTTTTGATCATCTGATGAATACCCAAGCCCTTGGCAAGACCCTTAGTAAAGGTTGTTTTACCAGCACCCAGTTCTCCAGACAAGATCAAAACATCGTTTTTTTGGAGTAAGGTCCCTAGGCGTTCTCCCAGATTGATCAGCTCTTCTTCATTTTTTGTGTACATGCTACTATTATACCAAAAAGTTTTCTTTTGTGTGAATTTTCTTTACAAACTTATTATAATAAATTTGGGGAAATAGGGAATTTTTATTGATAGAAAAGCGTTTTTAGAAGAATATACACATAGCGCTAACAAGTAAAATATCTCGGATTACGTGCCCGTAAAAAGAAAATTCCCTTCTCATAGATTTTGGAAACAAAAACCGAGCAAAAATAAATCCTAAACCAACATAAAAAACAATGGATAAGACTGTTATTGGATTTCTCAAGAACAGCAAGGTTGCCAGAACCGTCAGGACAACTGTTTTTTTCTTATTGAGAGTGTTTTTCAAATCTCTGCTGTACTTTTCAAATGGTAAAAAGACAAGTAAATCAATGCCAAACAAGAAAAAGAAGGAAGGCAAGAAAAGATCTACCAACTCTTGCTGAAAAGCTGTCTGTGTAAAAATAGTCTCCGACAATACCAGACAGACACCAGCTAGGTTTAAGACCAACAAGATACTATAAAATAGTTTCACTTTTTTCTGACTGTTTAAGATGCTATGGACATCCTGATCTTGGGTATAAAAGAAATTCATCCCCGTACACAGACCTGATGCCAATACGATAAACACTAGAAAATAGGCGCTTGACTGCTTTAAGGTTAAGATGGCTCCCTTCCACAGCAAGCAGCTACTCAAACTAATCTGGATCAAAGCTAGTAACAATAAGATGCGAATTGATTTTATCATTTTCATTTCTCCCTTCGTATACATGATTATACTCTGCGAGAAAGATAAAAATTCCCCTCTCTTCTCAAATGTCCAATTTTGACGCTCAACTGACAAAAATATGAAAAA
Organism: bacterium; assembly: GCA_905221385.1. GTDB lineage: Bacteria > Bacillota > Bacilli > Lactobacillales > Streptococcaceae > Streptococcus. The sequence continues at coordinate 9,345 of CAJNCV010000007.1, read as the reverse complement.
GCAAGTCATTAAGCTAGGGTTTCTAGTTAATAATTACGATAAAGATGCAACCGTTCAATCAACTCTTTTCGGAGGCTACATGTTCTCACTTTTCTAAAATTCGCTCTCATTTTCGTAACTTTAACAAGTTTATGATTCGTAAACCTACTTTTCCTAAACCATCAAAAAGGGAAGACCAGACTGGTCTTCCCTAAGGTTTCAATAGAAAACAAGAGCATTTCCTTTCAAATAAAACGAAAGGATAAATGACAAGGAATTATATACAATCTCCTCATTCAGATACGGACTGAAATCTATCTCTTCAGCGCCTACTTGTTTCTTTTGCTTATCAATGTCAATTTTGATAAGTCTTGTGTAGTGCTACTAAAGTCAAAAGTCGTTTTATCAGTTGCTGACTCTGAAGCGACTAAATCAGTTGAAACTTCTTGGCTAACGCTGAGAGATTCTGCTATCACCAAACTTTGAGAAGACGATTCAGAAGCAGATAGACTAAGGGAGTGCTCAAGCGACAAACTTTGGGACACCGACTCCAATACAGAGAAACTATGCGATAAGGATGCCGCTTGGCTCAGAGACTCTTCTACATAAATACTGTATGAAGTAGAGGCTGAAACCGATACTCTATAGGATTCTGATTCCGAAACGGACAGACTGTGGGACAGTGAAGCCTCTTGGCTTAGAGATTCCTCTACATAAACACTGTGAGAAGCTGAGGCTGAAACGGACAGACTGTGGGACTCTGAAGCTGCTTGGCTTAGAGATTCCTCTACATAAACACTATGAGAAGCTGAGGCCGAAACGGATGCACTATAAGATTCTGATTCCGAAACGGACAGGCTGTGGGACTCCGAAGCTACTTGGCTCAGAGACTCTTCTACATAAATACTGTGCGAAGCTGAGGCTGAAACAGATGCACCATAGGATTCTGATTCCGAAACGGACAGACTGTGAGACTCTGAAGCCTCTTGACTTAGAGACTCCTCTACATAAACACTGTACGAAGCTGAGGCTGAAACGGATGCTCTATAGGATTCTGATTCCGAAACGGACAGACTGTGAGACTCTAAAGCTGCTTGACTTAGAGATTCCTCTACATAAACACTGTGCGAAGCTGAGGCTGAAACGGACAGACTGTGGGACTCCGAAGCTGCTTGGCTCAGAGACTCTTCTACATAAATACTGTATGAAGTAGAGGCTGAAACAGATGTACTATAGGATTCTGATTCCGAAACGGACAGGCTGTGAGACTCTGAAGCTACTTGACTTAGAGATTCCTCTACATAAACACTGTGCGAAGCTGAGGCTGAAACAGATGCACTATAGGAGGCTGATTCCGAAACGGACAGACTGTGAGACTCTGAAGCCTCTTGGCTTAGAGATTCCTCTACATAAACACTGTACGAAGCTGAGGCTGAAACGGATGCTCTATAGGATTCTGATTCCGAAACGGACAGACTGTGGGACTCCGAAGCTGCTTGGCTCAGAGACTCTTCTACATAAATACTGTGCGAAGCTGAGGCTAAAACAGATGCACTATAGGATTCTGATTCCGAAACGGACAGACTGTGGGACTCCGAAGCTGCTTGGCTCAGAGACTCTTCTACGTAGACACTGTGCGAAGCTGAGGCTGAAACAGATGTACTATAGGAGGCTGATTCCGAAACGGACAGACTGTGAGACTCTGAAGCCGCTTGGCTCAGAGACTCCTCTACATAAACACTGTGCGAAGCTGAGGCTGAGGCTGAAACAGAAAGGCTAAACAAGTGAGAACCATACTGACTTAGAGATTGTTCAAGAAAGGCACTTTGTGATTCGAACTCTGAAATAGCAAAACTAAGAGATTCTTCAACTGATGAAGTCTGTGGTTCCACTTGAGAAAGGCTGATTAATTCAGTTTCTGAAACGGATGCACTTAGAGAGGTTGCAGCCTCGGAGCTCAGTGATTGTCCCGCTGAACGGCTAGCTGAGGCTGACTCTGAAAAACTAAGAGATGTTTCGCGAGATAAAGTCTGCGACTCTACTTGAGAGAGACGGGTTGAGTCGGATTCTGAGATAGAAGCACTTAACGATGCTGCAGTCTTAGCGCTCAGTGATTGCTCTGCTGAACGGCTGGCTGAGGCTGACTCGCGGGATAAAGTCTGTGACTCTACTCGAGAAAGACTAGCCGAGTCGGATTCTGAGATAGAAACACTTAGCGATGTTGCAGTCTTAGCGCTCAGTGATTGCTCCGTTGAACGGCTGGCTGAGGCTGACTCAAGAACAGATAAACTACTTGATGTTTTTTTGTTTTCGAGGCTTAATGATAGTGAAATGGAGTCTGCTGTACTCTTCAAGCCTTTTGTTTTTCGAGAATCTGTAGTTTTAGAGAGGCTAGTTTCCAAAGAATGTGATGCACTAACCGTTTGACTCTTAGCTGGTTCTTTTTCTTGAGAAAGACTAGAGTCACTTTCTGGCAATAGAGATTCTTCGGAACTGTTTTCCTCACCTATATTCATCACATCCAAACGATCGTAGTACTGAATAGACTCTAAAGCCTTATCAATAAGAAAAGTTTCACTTTCTTCAGGAGATATACTTTCTCCTACTACTTCTGTCTCCTCGCCCTCATTTTCTCTTGCAGCAGACAACTCTTCCTCTTGATTTCCTCTTTTTATGAGACGCTTAAAACCATCTAAAAATTTACGAAACGTACCTTTAGCGTTTTCATTGTTTGGCATAAATATTTTCTCCCTAATTTTAATGATAATACTATTATAAAGGCTTGTAGACTATCTGTCAAAACAATTTCATCAAAATAGTGTTTTTAAAACAAATTCTTTAGACTGACTAGTTTCTCGCTTTAAAATCAAGTACTTACTCTAAATTCTAAGTACTTCCAAAACTCGAAAATGTCTATCCAAAAGTGTAGAATAAGAGAGATTTGTTCCAACTCTTTTTGTACCTCAATTTTTTCTCCTAGTCAGATAATGAAAAGCTCCAATTACCACTGCTAGAACGACTACATAGACAACTTGAGTGGTTTCTAGAGGCACAAAAGCTTCCTGCAGGATAAAGGTGTTGGCAAGCGCTCCAACAAGGGCTGCAAGGCTCAGAAACGCGAGCAAGATTAGTTTGTATCGATTAAAGGGCAGGCTGACCTTAGCAACCAGGCACAGACCATTGACCAAAGCAAGGAGGAAGCAAATAAATTTGACTTGACCTGGGACAGTGATAAAAAAGTTCGTCAGGAAAACACTAGCAACCAGAATGCCACCGCCAATCGCAGCATTGGTCAAAATATCTTGCATAAAATGTGAGCTGACCTTTTCTTTATTGGACTCAAAAGTTAGGAAGAAGGATGGAATCCCAATCGTAATAGCTGAAATGATTGTAAACTGAATGGGGATAAAGGCAAATTCCAAACCAAATACCACACTCAAAATGGCAAAAACGATGGAGAAGAAGGTCTTTGTCAGAAAGAGAGAGGCTACTTTTTGGATATTATTGATAACCCGGCGCCCTTCCATCAAAATATCATAAAATACTGCAAAGTCATCTGTCAGGAAAACAATATTGGATACACTTTTGGCTGCACTCGTAGCCCCCTTCATGGCAAAACTAATATCTGCTTTCTTGAGAGCCAGAACATCATTGACCCCATCACCACTCATGGCAACTGTTTTACCAGCATTTTGCAAAATAGATACCATCTTTTCTTTCTGTTCAGGAGTCACACGTCCAAAGATTTCGTGTTCCAAGACCACTCTTTCAAAGTCATCATCGCTCACCTTGGTCATATCAATCGCACGGGCTTCTTCCTTAAAGCCTGCCTTACGAGCCACCCCATATACAGCCACATGATTATCACCGCTGATAATCTTCACTTCAACACCTTGAGATTCGAAATAGTCAAAGGTTTCCTTGGTATTGTCCTTGATCTCATCTGACAAAACGACGTGCCCTAGTAGTTCCATATTGGCTGGACTCGTAATCTGGTCCTTGCTATGAGCGAGTGTTAAGATTCGAAAACCTTGCTGTTTCAGATGCTCATAGTAGGCATCCATCGGCTGGGTAAAGCCTAGAAATTCATAGGCTCCGAAGAAATAGGTCCCACCATCTTTTACTTGGACAAAGGAATACTTGTTTTTGCTTGAAAAGGCACCGACTTCTTGAACTTCCCATTTTTTCTCACAGGTTAAATAAGTCTTCAGAGCCCGCGACGTCGCATTTTCATCCTCAAAATAAGCTAGGTAAGAAGATAGTTTCTCTGCTAGCTTATCATCCATTTCTTGGACCTTCATATTGCCAGTTGTGATGGTACCTGTCTTATCAAAACAAAGAACATCTACACGCGCCAAGGTCTCTACACAGTATAGCTCCTGCACCAGAACCTTCTTTTTAGCCAGCTTCATGGCAGCTACTGCTAGGGATACGCTGACCAGGAGAATCAACCCCTCCGGAATCATACCGACCAAGGCACCAGAACTTCCTAAGACGATCTCAACATAAGACCGTCCTAGACTAAAACCTCTGACATAGAGCAGAATGGCAACTGGCACCAGCAAGATCGAGACGATTTTTAAAATCTTATCCATGTAATCGCGTAGTTGAGAAGGGTATTTTTTGAATTCCTTGCTGGATTTTGCGAGTTTGTTGATATAACTATCGGGTCCGACCGCCGTTGCCGTAACCAGACAAGTACCGCTAACGACATTGCTTCCGCTCATCAGCTGGTCACCAACCGTTTTAAAGACAGAATCACTCTCACCAGTCAGCAAAGACTCATCCACTTCAATATTTCCTTCAAGCACTTCTGCATCGACAGGCACCTGATCACCCAGATTGAGATACAGGTACTCACCCAGAACGATGTCCTCTGGATCAATCTCAATCGTTTGGCCATCTCGGTTGACTCTGTACTTACTTTTACCAAGCAAACTTAGCTTTTCCAGAGCATTTTTTGAACGCACTTCTTGGAAAATACCGATGGCTGTATTGATAGCAATCACACCTAAAAAGAGCATATTTTCAAATCGCAAGGTTGTCGCTACCAAAACTGCCAGAGCCAAGTTCATGGCATTAAAAAAGGTAAAAATATTTGAAACGACGATTTCCTTGGTTGTTTTATAAGGTTTAATGTCACTAATGTTTCGTTGACGATCCTTGATGTCTTGACTGCTTAAATACTTCATTTCTACTCCGATATCCTTTTGTACTACTATAATAACACATATCTTCCCCTCTGTCACTTAAAGACTTAAAATAAGAAGGGCATACTTGGTAAGCATCATTTATCGCAATTTTAAGAAGTACTAAAAAAGAGGCTAGGATTCCCCTAACCTTTTTTCTTGATATTTTATTCTGCCAAGGCTCCCATTGGGTCCCAAGGTGCGAGTACGATTGGTTCTGCTTCATAGGCAACTTGTTCTTCTGCTGTCAACAATTCTTTGCGAACAACGATTTGGTAGGTGTATTCGTCCATCCAAGCATCTGAGGCAACAAAGTAACCATCTGTACCGACCTTGTCTCCCCATGAGTTTTCAACCTTCCACTTAGTTGACTTGCCATTTTCATCCAAATCAACACCTGTCAAGACCATGGCGTGGGTCATCAAGCTTTCGCTGTAGTCCAAACGTCCAGCTTTGTCTTGAGTGAGTTGAATATCCATGCTTGATTCAAAGTCATAAACATCTGTCGCAAGGATCCCAGCTTTGCGGTTGCTGAGTTGGCCGACATCCGAACCAAACCAAACAGTCTCACCTGTCTGCATTTGGGCAATCGCTAATTCCTTCAAGCGTTCCATTGGAACGTTGATGTAGCGAACTGCACGGCTACCAACCACATTTCCTAACATCTCAACTGTGTAAGATTTACCGTAAGGCTTGTCAGCAGTTGGAGCATTGATAACAGAAACATAATCTTCTAGAGGAAGATTGACATATTTCTTGTAAAATTCCTGTGGCGTGATCCCCTTTTCACTTTGGTAATTGTTGTCTTTATCGCGATAAGCAAAGTCAAATTTACGTGGTGGAAGTCCTAGTGACATAGCAAGGAAGTTAAAGATTTCTTGCAAGAGGTCTTCTTTCTTAGCTTGAACAGTCGCTTGGTCCGCACCAGAAGCAAGCAAGTCACGCAAGATTTGGGCATCTTGACGGAGCAATTTATTGAGTATGGCATTGAGCTCACGGCTGCTGCTAGAAGAAACGGACTCAGGGTAAACAGTTTTAGGAACGACACCGTATTTCTCAAAGAGGGCAACGACCATATCCCATTGACCACCATCTTGTTGAGGTGTTTGGAGTAAGAAGCTAACCTTGCGGCTCGTCAATTCTTGATCTGCAGTCGCAATCACTTGCTCCAAGAACCAGTTAGATTTTTCATACTTGTCCCAGAAGAAAGTGTGGGCTTGTGACAACTCAAAGTTTTCCAGTTTGTATTGAGAGATGAGTTTGTGGCGGAAGGTGTTAAGGGCTGCAAACATCCAGCAACGACCAGATGCTTTCTGATTAGTGACCTTGTCCTTGGTCAAATCCAATGAGAAAACAGGTGCATTGTCGACATGGCTTTGGCGACGCTCTAGGGCTGCAAAAATTCCGTTGTGACTGGCAGCATTTTCGATTGCTTGGTATTTGACATTTGCTTCATAGTTGGCAAATAGTTTATCTGTAAATGATTCTTGAATCGCGTTCATAGATTCCTCCTTTTATTCTACTGTCTATTATAACTCTTTTCACAAAGGAAGCAACTGAAAAACGAAAAAGGCAAGGACATTCTCCTCACCTTTTCTAAAATAATCCAAACTAAGTAATACTAGCAAGGAGAGTCTCTAACTCCTCCTTGGTCAGGCGACGCCATTCTCCTCGTTCTAAGTTCTCATCCAAGACCAGAGTTCCCATAGTCAAACGTTGCAGGTCCACCACTTCCTTGCCACAGTAGGCTACCATACGCTTAACCTGATGGAACTTCCCTTCCGCAATGGTTACGCGAACCAGACTTTGATTTTTTTCTGGATCTACTGACACAAGCTCCAGTTTAGCCGGCTGGCAGGTAAAGTCCTTGAGCGGGATGCCCTTGGCAAATATCTCCACATCTTCTTGAGTCATAATTCCCTCAACTTGTGCCAGATAGGTCTTATCCACATGACGTTTTGGTGAAAGCAAAGCATGAGCCAACTGGCCGTCATTGGTCAAAAGTAGGAGACCATGCGTATCAATATCCAAGCGCCCTACTGGGAAAACTTCCTTGGTCCGCGCCAAGTCATCTAGCAAGTCTAGAACCGTTCTATGCTTGGTATCCTCAGTCGCTGAAATAACTCCTTGGGGCTTGTTCATCATGTAGTAGACAAACTCCTCGTACTCCAGCACTTGGCCATCAAAGCGAATTTTATCTCTTTCTTCATTAATCTGCAGTTTAGCTGACTTTTCCTTTTTACCATTTACCGTCACGCGCCCAGCCTTAAGCAAGTTTTTGACCTCCGTCCGACTTCCTACTGCGCAGGCAACTAAAAATTTATCTAATCTCATAGAACTATTATATCATACTCAAAAGGAGGCTGGTTCAATGACCAACCTCCTTTTCATTTCAGATTTAAGGAACTAACTTCCTCGTCTCCAGAAAATAGCTAAGACAACCATAGCACCTAAAACAGCTGAAACAATAGCTATCCCCGCTAGGGTTGGTCCCCAAGTTCCAAAGAGCAGGTGACCCAAAGAAGCACCAATCCAGCCGAGAAACATTTTTCCAAAGCATCCCATGCTTTCTCCGCGATTGGTCAAAGCACCTGCTAAAAGTCCCACTAGGAGACCAACAAACATACTTCCAAGCATTGTAACTCCTTAAATTGCCCAGTCTCCATTACGGAAAAGGGGTACGCGTGTTCCATCCTCACGGATACCATCGATATCCATTTGACTAGAGCCAATCATAAAGTCCACGTGAACATCTGAACGATTCAGTCCTGCAGCTTCAAGTTCTTCTTCGCTCATCTCTGCTCCACCAACAACGCTGGTCGCATAGGCTGCACCGATAGCCAAGTGGTTTGAAGCATTCTCATCGAAAAGGGTGTTAAAGAAGGTAATGCCTGACTGAGAAATTGGACTCGGATCTGGTACCAAGGCACATTCACCCAAGGCACGCGCGCCCGCATTTTCAAAGACAAGGTCCTTCATGACCTGATCACCCTTCTCAGCTGAAATATCCACGATTTGACCATCCTTGAAGGTTACTTTAATCCCTTCGATGATATTTCCGTTGTAGCTAAGTGGTTTTGTAGAAGTGACATAACCATCTGCACGACGGAAGTCAGGGGCAGTGAAGACTTCTTCTGTTGGCATATTTGGCAAGAATCCTTCTCCCTGTGCATTGATAGCACCAGCTGATTCCCAAACGTGGTTCTTTGGCAAACCAAGTGTCAAATCTGTCCCTGGCGCTGTATAATGAAGAGCTGAGAATTGTTCTTTATTGAGCATTTCTGCCTTGCTCTTAAGGATAGCAGCATGCTCTTCCCAAGCCTTAACAGGATCTTCTTCGTAGACACGGCAAGTTTTGAAGATTTGATCCCAAAGAAGATCAACTGCTTCTTCATCGCTCGCAGCATTTGGAAAGACTTTCTTAGCCCATTCAAGTCCAGCAGCGGCTGCTACAGTCCAGCTAACCTTGTTGGATTGAGTTGCGATGCGCATTGACTTCATCGCGAGTCCCATAGCTTTCGCAGAAGCTGAAAGCTTATCAGCGTCCACTCCGTTCAAGGCACCTGGATCAGATGAACGAACTCCTAGACGGCTAGCCTTGTTCTCCAAGAGATAGTTCATCTCAGCAATCTTGTATTCTGGCACATTGTCCAGACGCTCCATCGGTGCATGGAGGAATTTCTCACGGTTGATGACATCATCGGTCCACTGAACGATAACCTCATGCGCACCCAAGGCATAGGCTTCTTTCACGATCAAATGCGCCAACTCACGTTGCTCCACATCGATAGAGAGAGCCAAAGTGTGACCAGGTTGCACGTTAATTCCATTCGCAACCAACAATTTTGCATATTTTTCTAGATTTTCTTTAAAATTTGGTAAAACCATTCTATTCTTCCTTTTCTTTTGTTATTTTTCCTTCAAAGCAGAAAATAATCCTGCTAAAGCAATAGCACCAGACAAGAGCGCTGTCGATAGAAGAATTGTCTGATCAGCAAGTTCCAATTGATATTCAAACACCTTCTCAGCTGGCTTATCTTCCGCAAAAATTTTTAGTTTCATGAAATATCCTCCGTTACTAGTATATCACATATGATATAAATCATAACCACCCGTCTAACGGGTGGTTTGCACCAGGGCTATAAGCCCAAATTACCAGCCAGCGCCTAAAGACGCT
>CAJNCV010000006.1 GCA_905221385.1 bacterium | reverse complement strand
AAAACCTACTTTAATTATTACTTAGATCAATTCTTAAGAAGAGACTAAGCAGGACTATCTGCCTCACTATGAGAAAATGCTTCCTTAGCAATAAGGGAGCATTTTCTGTGTTGGTACGGGATAGAGAGCTACTGCTTTTCTCAGTTTATGTCAATCAAATACAAGATCAGTAGCTTTGCAAACTAAAAAGAGAAGCTCCGAAAACTTCTCTTTTATAAAATATAGGCACTCCCATTTTCTTAAATCTTTAAGAATCGACGCATCGAAATACCTGAACCAATTGAACCAATGAAAATTCCGATTACAAATAATAGGACTGTCATCAGAGGAATAAACACATCTGGTGTAATCATTGACAAGTTTTGACCTACCAAGGATTTATTGACAGATTGATAAACCATATTGTAGATAAAGAATACAAGGACTGAAGGAATCGCTGCACCAAGCAAGCCAATAAAAGCACCTTCTAGCAAGAATGGACCACGGATATAGCCATTCCTTGCTCCTACAAGACGCATAATCTGAATCTCACGACTACGTGAAATAATGGTGATACGGATGGTATTGGAAATCAAGAAGACTGCAATAAAAATCAAGAGCCCTGCAATAACCAATCCCCAAACACGGATAAAGGAAGCCAGTTCGAAAAGTCGTTGAGTGTTGGCTCCACCATCTTGAACCTCTGATACTCCCTCAATTTTCTTAGCTTCTTCAGCTACCGTTTTAACATCACTCGGAGAATTTGTATCAACGACATAAGCATCATAGAGAGGGTTTGCATCCCCTTCAAAGACCTTCCAATCGTCACCCATTGTTTCCGTCAGTTTCTCGTATTGTTCTTCTTTACTTGAGAAGGTAACACTTTTAACAGCCGGCATCGCCTTCAAAGCATCATATACCTTGTGGTAGTCATTATTGGTAACTGTCTGACCTTCTTTTTCAATCGTTTCACTGTTATCCGCTACATCCTTACGAATGTAGACCATAACACGAACGTTGTTTTCAATATCGGTAGCCAGTTTTGCTGTATTAAAAATTACGGATGCAAATAAGGCAACGAGCGTCAAGGTAATCATAACCGAACTCACTGCTGCTACTGTCATCCAGCCATTTCGTTTTAAACTCTTTAATGATTCAAATAAATGGCGAAAAAATCTACTAATCATCGTATCCATATTCTCCTTTAGCTTCGTCACGAACGACACGGCCGTTTTCAATGGCAATGACACGGTGGCGCAAGGTATTTACGATCTGGCTGTTGTGGGTCGCCATCAAAACAGTTGTACCTTGAAGATTGATGCGTTCCAACAGATTCATAATTTCCCACGAATTATCTGGGTCCAAGTTTCCTGTTGGTTCATCAGCAATCAATACTTTAGGATTGTTGACAATCGCACGGGCAATCGCAATCCGTTGCTGTTCTCCACCTGAGAGTTCATTCGGGAAAGAACGAACCTTGTGTTTTAAACCTACTAGGTCCAACACTTCCATAACCCGTTTTTTGATGTTACGGCGATTCTCTCCGATAACTTCCATTGCGTAAGCAATATTTTCATAAACAGTTTTCTTAGGCAAGAGTTTGTAATCTTGAAAGACTACCCCAACACTGCGACGGAGCAGAGGGATATCTTTCTTCTTGATTTTAACCAAATTAAAGCCTGCAACTGTTAGGCTCCCTTTTTCAATCTTTACTTCTCGATATAAAGCTCGAATAAAGGTTGATTTCCCTGCTCCAGAAGGCCCAACGATATAGGCAAATTCTCCTGGTTCAATACTAAGAGAGACTCCACGGAGGGCAGTCGTTCCGTTATCGTATTTTTTGACAACATCTCGCATTTCAATGATTGACATGTGAGTTCCTTTCTATTCTTAGCTGATTCGCCACTTGAGATAGGCGTCGATGAAACCATCAAGATCTCCATCCATGACCTTATCTACCTGTGCGACTTCAAAGCTCGTACGGTGATCTTTTACCATGGTATAAGGTGTGAAGACATAAGAACGAATCTGACTTCCCCAAGTGATTTCTTTTTTCTCACCTTTGAGGGAATCGACTTCCGCAGCTTTCTTTTCTTGCTCCATTTGATAGAGCTTGGCCTGCAACATCTTCATGGCACGATCTCTATTTCCATACTGGGTACGATCGACTGTTGACTGGACGACAGTTCCCGTAGGAATGTGTGTCAAACGCACACCTGTTGAAACTTTATTGACGTTTTGTCCACCAGCACCACCTGAACGGAAGGTATCCATCTTAATATCATCCTCACGGATTTCCACTTCGATGGTATCATCTAACTCGGGCATGACTTCCACGGAGGTAAATGAAGTATGGCGGCGTTTGGCAGAGTCAAATGGAGAAATACGGACCAGACGGTGAACACCCATTTCTGACTTGAGAAGACCGTAGGCATTTGGGCCTTCAAAAGACAAGGTCACAGACTTGATGCCCGCTTCATCACCAGCTTGGTAATCCAAGACTTCAACTTTAAAGCCTTTTGCATTTCCATAACGAGTGTACATACGGAGCAACATATCACCCCAGTCCTGAGCCTCTGTACCTCCAGAACCTGGATGGATTTCCAAAATAGCATTATTGTGGTCATAAGGTTCTGACAAGAGAAGCGTCATCTCGTAGCTGGTCATCATCTTATCAAGTTCTGTCAACTGTTCGACCAGTTCATCATGGACTGACTCGTCTTCTGCTAAAAAATCCAATAAAATTTCAACTTCATCCTGCAACTCTTCCATCTTGCGGAAGGTGTTGTAGGTGTTTTTTAATTCATTTAATTTTTGCGACGTTTTTTGGGCCGCGATATTATCGTTCCAAAAATCAGGTTCTGTCATCTTGTTTTCCAAGATGGCAATCTCTTCCTCTAAGCCTTCGAGGTCAAAGAGACCCCCTAAAAGAAGCTAATTTTTCACGATTTGCGTCAATTTTTTGACGAATTTCTGAAATGTCCATAAATACTCCTTTATTCACATCTTTTTATTATACCACATTCTCTCATTTCTTTCCATATTTTGCTTGTTATTTCAAATTGTATACAAAAAAGAGGGCTTTCACCCTCCATATTTATAACTTTTTAGCAGAGGTTCGAGCGATCTCCTCTACTTGGATACCTTGCGTTTCAAATTTCTCCTTCAGAGAAGTTAAATCACTTGTTCCATCAATTTGAACCTCAATCACGACCTTGCCGTCCTTGCGTGGAATATTAACCGTATGAGAAATATTTAGATTTTCCTCAACGATTAAGGTTACAATCTTGCCCAAAACCCCAACTTCATTTTCCGTAATAAACCGAACACGAATCCCTTCCTCGCCGTAGCCAGCAATTTCTAGAAAAGCCTGGAAAACATCACGATCTGTAATCACACCATAAACCTGTCGGTTATCCACAACTGGAAGAATACCGATCTTATTCTTCAACATGAGATAGGTCGCATCTTCTAGACTAGCATAACCTGACACTGTGATGACATCCCGAATCATAACATCTTTGACTTTAGTCTTATTGAGAAGATAATTCATCTCATAGATGGAGAGACTAGTTGCTTTAGATGGGCTGGCTTCCGCTATAGTTCCTTCTGTTACCAGACCAACTAATTGGTCATTTTCGATAACAGGTAAACGGTGCAAGCCTTGCTCGCGCATCAAATCTGCTGCATGTGCTACAGTCGTATCTGGACTGATATAAACTACCTTGCGGGTCATAAAATCTTTAACTGCCATGAGACTTCTCCTTCTTTATTGCTACTATAATTATACACTTTCTTACAAAAACTATCAAACGCTTTCATCTCTTTTTCAAGATTTTGTAACATTCAATCACAAAAAAAGAGAGAAACAGCCTTCTCTCTTAAACTTAAATCGTAACGGAATCTCTATCCTTAATCATATAGCATTTTAAAGGAGTTAAGCTAGCTAGCCAGTACAATAGACCACCAAAGATCGCCGTAAAGCCACTACCAGTTGTGAGCAGGAACACAGGACTCTGGATGTGCTTTGTTATAGGATTGTAAACAAATAGTACTGCAACTAACAAGGAAATGATTACACAAGATAATCCCACCAGGTTAAAGCCATTTGTAAACTCATAGGCGTCATGTCCTTCAAGGAAATAGGCTGAATGCAAATCAAGTTTTCGTTTTCTTAAGATAAAGTAGTCAACAACGATCATTCCGATAATGGGTCCTTGAATATAGGCAGCCAGTGAGATGAAGGAACCGAAGTATTCATCTACTCCTCCCCAAATCGTAAGTAAGCTTACATAAACCATCGCAATCCAAACCATTAGTTTATAGCTTACTTTTGGCATCCCGCTTTTTACAATCATACAGTTCACGTACGATCCTGTACCCTGGGTTCCAATATTAGCAAAAGCTACTAATAGTAAACTTAAAAGCGCAAAGGCTGGTGTGCTTAGAGTTGAAAGCATCGTCGTTGGGTCACTTTCATAGACACCTGTTTTGACAAACATGGCTAGAGCCATGACTCCACCTGTCGCAGCAAAGAATGGCGCAACAACCCCGTATGACAAGGCTGTAGCCCAATAGCCACTACGTTCTGATTTTGCCAAACGTGGTAAGACGAATGCTTGTGTAGACCAAGAAAAGGCTACGGCCACATTTCCTTCTCCTGACATCATAAAACGTTCAATCGGTGTCAAATTTTCTTGGATGGCAGGTTGGACATTCATAATATCCCTAATCGGAACCGCAACAAAACAGATTCCAACGATGATTAGTCCAACAAATAACAAGGCAACCACCAGAAAGCGATTAGTACCTTTAATCACCTCTGGCCCCCCAAGAGCAATCAGCGTTCCAAGGAGAACACAGAGGGTACCTAGAATCGGTTCCCATACTCCCTTGTCTAAACCAAGTCCAAAATTATTTGCCAAATGAATCATGGAGCTGGCAAAAAGATTGGCTGTAACGGCGTACCAACCAAAATTTGCCAGACTAATCACGGTTGATAGAACGGCCACCCCTTTTTTTCCGAGGACAGCCCTTAACCAAATCCACAAATCAATTCCATATTTAACAGCAAACAAGATTGGGAGACATTCAATAAAGACCCAGATAATGTTGAAACTAAAAATATTAATCAACATTTGATTAAAGGTCAAATATTGAGCCACATAAGCTCCTTGAGTATAACACCAAGTTGCGATGGCAAAACCACTTGTTGATAGGAAGAGATCCCAGAAAGAATACTGACGATCCTTGTTGGTCATAGGAACGATTCCCGTTATCGTCTCCTGTTGAATAAAGTCATTCATCTTGGACATTTTATTGAATATCTCCTGTCATGGCTAAAATAATCAGAACATGATTGACTAGAATCATATCAATTACTAGTGTAAAATTAACTTTCAAAAAAGAGGAAGCAAATAGATATAGATTAAGGTTTTCATTTATCCTTAAATCGTAACAGAGTCCCGATCCTTGATCATATAGCGTTTTAAAGGAGTTAAGCTAGCTAACCAGTACAGTAAACCTCCAAAAATCGCAGTAAAGCCACTACCCGTTGTGATTAAAAAGATTGGGCTTTGAATCTGTGCTGTTACAGGGTTATAAACAAATAGTACCGCCACCAATAAGGAAATAAATACACAAGACAAGCCAACCAAGTTAAATCCTTTGGTAAACTCGTAAGCATCGTGTCCTTCTAGGAAATAGGCTGAGCGCAAGTCGAGTTTTCGTTTTCTTAAGATAAAATAATCGACAACAATCATACCAATAATTGGCCCTTGAATATAGGCGGCTAGGGAGATGAAGGAACCGAAGTACTCTTCCACTCCTCCCCAGATTGTAAGTAGGCTCACGTATACCATGGCAATCCAAACCATTAGTTTATAGCTTACTTTGGGCATGCCACTTTTGACAATCATACAATTCACATACGATCCTGTCCCCTGGGTTCCAATATTGGCAAAGGCTACTAGTAGTAGACTTAAGAGGGCAAAGGCTGGGGTGCTTAGAGTTGATAGCATGGTTGTTGGATCACTTTCATAAACACCTGTTTTGACAAACATGGCTAGAGCCATCACTCCACCTGTCGCAACGAAGAATGGAGCCACAACTCCGTATGATAAGGCTGTAGCCCAATAGCCACTGCGTTCTGATTTTGCTAAACGCGGTAAAACCAATGCCTGTGTAGACCAAGAGAAAGCAAATGCAACATTTCCTTCTCCAGAAAGCATGAAGCGTTCTAATGGCGTTAAATCTCCTTGGGTAGCCGGTTGAATGTTCATAATGTCAGTGATAGGCACGGCTACAAAGCAGATTCCAACGATAATGAAACCGACAATCAACAAGGCAATGACCAAGAATCGATTGGTCCATTTAATCACTTCTGGACCTCCAAGTGCAATCAGAGTTCCAAGAAGAACACAGAGTGTACCAAGAATCGGTGCCCATACTCCCTTGTCCAATCCAAGACCAAAATTGTTTGCCAAATGGATCATAGAATTGGCAAAAAGATTAGCCGCAACGGCGTACCAGCCAAAGTTAGCCAAGCTAATAATGGTTGATAGCAAGGCCACCCCTTTTTTTCCGAGGACAGCCCTTAACCAAATCCACAAATCAATTCCATATTTAACAGCAAACAAGATTGGGAGACATTCAATAAAGACCCAGATAATGTTAAAGCTAAAAATATTTATTAACATTTGGTTAAAGGTCAAATATTGAGCCACATAGGCTCCTTGGGTATAACACCAAGTTGCGATGGCAAAACCACTTGTCGACAGAAAGAGATCCCAGAAAGAATACTGACGATCCTTGTTGGTCATGGGAACAATACCCGTTATCGTCTCCTGTTGAATAAAGTCATTCATCTTAGACATTTTATTGAATACCTCCTATCATGGCTAGGATAATCAGAATAAGGTTAATTAGAACTAAGCCAATGACTATAATAAAATCACTTTTTAGAAATGGCTGAGCAAACACATAGTTTGGAGATTCCATTTCTTCTAACCTTCTTTTCGTTTCATTTGCTACTAATTCTTCAATTTCAGATGTCGGTTTCATCTCAATTCTCCTCCAAATACAAATCTAGTGCAATTTGCCCATACTGCTTGGTATAACGATACCAGATATAAAGAAATTCACCTACGGGTTTTCCAACGCTTTCTTGGAACAGGGCCCACAAAAACCAATAATATGAAGTCACTGATACATAGGCAAAATAGTGACGTTTGGTGTTCTTATCTGGAACTTCTTGTAAATAGATTTCAAGTACCTTTTCAGCTTCTTCCACTGTATAATTTGAACACCCGATAAAGGTTCCTAAATCTCCTGCTGGATCTCCCATACCAGAATATTCCCAATCAATCAAGCTCATTTCGCCAGCTTCATTCAACAAGAAATTTGGGCTATAAGAATCTCCGTGGCAGAGAACCTTTTTCGTCTGCTCTTCTTGTAGAAACTTTTCGAGAACTGAGACATTCTTATCCAACTCTTCAAGTCCATCAAATTCAAAACGATTGCTAGCTTTTAATTTTTGTCTAAAATCATCAATTCCCTCAAATTGATTAAAGAAATAATTTGTTTTTTCTCCAGATTGGTGCAAACGTCTCAAGAGCTCCATTGCTTTTGCTACATCATCCCAATTATCATAATCTAGTTGCTTGGCATTAGGGATAAATTCTGAAATTTTCCAGCCCTCATCCTTGTTCATGGCAACAAAGGTACGGTCAATCTTCAATTTTGCAGCAATTTCCATGGAAGCCGCTTCACTAGCACGATCGATATAATTCTCCGTTCCTCTCCCTGGATGACGGTAAACATATTTCTTCCCTAGGCAGTCAAATGAAAACGAAGTGTTGGTTAAACCGTCTTTTAGGGGTTTAATATTGACAATATCTGAAGCTATACATCCTAATGTCTTACAGATGTTATCAATGATTTCCGAATTAGTATTCACCAAATAGTGTTCATCAAACTGACGCAACTCATCTAGCGAATCAAACTCCTTAACAATGTCTGCTGAATAATGCCGAGCTTCTAAAGGAAGCTCCTTGACGTGACGGCTATAATAATCTTCCCAGAGCTGTTCGCGATATGGTTCGTGCTTAAATTCAGTTTCTAAAATATCTACGAATTTTTCACTAAATGCACGATCAAAATAAACATGCCCTACCATAGCCCAAGTATTCGTCCCACCGATTTGAACATCAATAATCGTGTGATTGGAGTCTTCCTTAGCGCAGTATTCGTCTGTGTCCCCTTCTGCAAATATAGTAGAATAATACCCTCTGTAAATGTATCGCTCAAACGGATTTTCCACAAAATAATTATCCGAAGAGCAGATATAAGTGTTAGAAAGTTGATCTCTGACTAGCATGAGAGAAGAACAGTTGTTGTACTTATAGTAATCATTATTCACAACGATTTTAACGCCAAACTTTTCTGCCAGATAGAACATTTTTTCTTGCAGATATCCTACGATAACTGTAATATCTTCTATTCCTGCTTCTTGCAATTGCTTGATTTCTCTCTCAATCAAACGCTCACCTTTAACTTGAAGCAATCCTTTAGGTAGCTCATAAGACAAAGGAGCAAAGCGGCTACTCATACCTGCAGCCATGATAATGGCATTCTTCACCTGATACGGAGCCAAAGCCTCCTCACCTAAGTCAGTTAAGTGATTTTCCTCACTGATCCACTTCTCTTCTTTACATTCCTTGAGAAGATTATTTACCGTCCCCAAAGCGATATCTAGCTGTTCAGCCAATTGTCTCTGCGTAAAGTTTTCGTCTTTGTGAGTCAACAAAAAACGTAAAAGTTTAAATTGTTTTTCTGATAGCATATCCTCAGCCTCTTTTGTTCAATATTTTTGTTTATTTAATTATATGATGAACGCGTGCTTTTGTCAAGTTAGATTCTATATTAAGAAAACGGATGCTCAAATCAAGTCCATCAAAATAGTAAGCAAACGAAGAAAGAGCCCCAAATTTGGAGCTCTTCAAATTTATCTACAAAATAATCCACTAAATTAGATAATTGCTTACGCAATCCATCTGCAACCTAAACTAGTCTCCCAGACTGTATGAAGATTGCTTCGCAATTCTTATCCACTGACTAAAACAATCCACTGGATTGGATGATTGCTTGCGCAATCTCCATCTACAACCTAAACTAGTCTCCCAGACTATATGAAGATTGCTTATGCAATCCTTATCTACCGACTAAAAAGGTCCCCCGGACCTTTTTAGCCACCTAGGTACGCTTTTCTGACTTCATCTGATGCTGCGAGTTCTTTTCCTGTTCCTGATAGGACAATCTTTCCTGTTTCAAGTACATAACCACGGTCAGAAATAGCAAGGGCCTTGTTCGCGTTCTGTTCAATTAAGAGAACCGTTGTTCCTTGCTTTTGAATATCTTGAATGATGTCAAAAATTTCTTGGATAAAGATTGGGGCAAGTCCCATTGATGGCTCATCCAAGAGAAGGAGCTTAGGTGTTGACATGAGCGCGCGTCCCATAGCCAGCATCTGCTGTTCACCACCTGAAAGGGTCGCCGCATCTTGGTTTTTACGCTCTTCCAGACGAGGGAAACGTGAAAAGACTTTTTTCAAGTTGGCTTGATTTTCTTCACGATTTTTCTTTAAAAAGGCTCCCATTTCCAAGTTTTCCATAACAGTCAAACCCGGAAAAACATGGCGTCCTTCAGGGACTTGTGAAAGACCACCTGCCACGATTTTTTGTTCTGGCATCTTTTGAATTTCTTTTCCTAAAAACTGAATTTTACCAGCACTTGGACGAACCAAACCTGAAAGGGTGCGAAGAATGGTTGTTTTACCAGCGCCATTGGCACCAATCAAGGAAACAACTTCACCTTCATTAACCTCGAAACTTACATCACGAACTGCTTGGATCATACCGTAATGTACAGATAGGTTTTCAACTTTTAACATAGACATTAGGCTTCACCTCCTAGATAAGCTTCGATAACGCGTTTGTTGTTCTTGATCTCATCCGGAGTACCATGAGCAATCAAACGACCATATTCAAGAACATAGATACGCTCAGTGACTTCCATAACCAAATTCATATCGTGTTCGATGAGCATGATGGTAATTTTAAATTCATCTTTGATACGACGGATCAATTCTGTCAATTCAGCTGTTTCTTGTGGATTCATACCAGCTGCGGGTTCATCCAAAAAGAGAATTTTAGGTTCAGTTGCTAGAGCACGAACGATTTCTAATCGACGTTGTTGGCCATAGGCCAGATTCTTAGCAAGAGTATCTGCATTGCCATCCAAATCAAAAATCTTAAGCAAGTCCAACGCTTTACTTTTTAATTCTTCCTCATTCTTATAGAAAGCAGGCAAGCGTAGAAAGCTAGCGAGGACATGTTGTTTATGATGATTTCCAAAAGCGATGAGAACATTGTCTAAAACTGTCAGATCCTTGAACAAACGAATATTTTGGAAAGTACGACTGAGACCAAGTGAAGCAATCTTATAAGGAGTTTTCCCATTTAGGAGGTGACCATCTAGTGTCACCGTACCTTCGCTTGGTTCATAAACGCCAGTCAGGAGATTGAAAAGGGTTGTTTTACCTGCCCCGTTTGGTCCAATCAGACCAACCAACTCTCCCTCGTTCAATTCAAGAGTGACATCTCCAACAGCTGTTAGACCGCCAAAATGTTTGGTTAACTGTTTAACTTCAAGTAACGCCATTAGTTTTGTCCCTCCTTCTTAGATTTTTTAAAGAAACGTGATAGACTCAATTCCCATGTCCCAAGAAGTCCACCTGGTCTGAAAATCATCACCAATACAAGAGCCAAAGCGTAGATGATCATACGTACGCTAGCTACATCTTGAAGGAGCATATTTAAAATTCCTAAAACAATCGCTGAAACGATGGTACCAGTAATCGATCCAAGTCCACCAAATACAACGATAATCAACACGTTGATGGAATTAATAAAGGTGTAATCTTTTGGTACAACAGATCCGATAAAACCAGCCTGAAGTGAACCAGCAATACTTGCTGTAATAGCACCAAAGACAAAAGCGATAATCTTGATCTTTGTAGTGTTTACCCCAACAGACTCTGCAGCAATCTCATCCTCACGAACAGATAGAGTAGAGCGTCCAATTGGACTACGTAAGAAATTGAGAGTTGCAATAGTTGTGATCACCACAAAAAGATAAACCATCTGCCAGTTGGTAAAGTTTGGAATACCCAAGATACCAGCGGCACCATTGGTCAAACTGCCACCATTAATGATAAAGATACGGATGATTTCTGAAACACCTAGTGTCGCAACAGCCAGGTAGTCACCCTTTAAACGAAGCGTTGGAATCCCAACGAGCAAAGCGACTGCACCAGAAATCAAGGCACCCAAGACCATTGCTCCAAAGAATGCACCATAGGTTGGTGATTTTGAGCCAATAATCGCCGCAGCATAAGCCCCAATCGCCATAAAACCTGCATGACCGAGTGAGAATTGTCCTGAAAAACCAACGATTAAGTTCAGACCTACTGCAAGGATGATATTAATCCCAATTTGTTCTAAAATTTGAACATGGAATAGATTGAGAATACCAGCAGAAACCAGTACGCTAATTAATCCATAACCCGCTAACAGAAGGAATAACCAGAGAATATTTACTTTAAGATTTGTCTTCATTGTTTACACCTTCTCTTTCACATTCTTACCAAGGATACCCGCAGGTCGAACAATCAGAATCAGAAGCAAGATTCCATAAACGATGGCATCACGGAAATCAGACATACCAAAGGCAGTTGCAAAAGTTTCCAACAAGCCAATCACAAATCCCCCTAGAGCTGCACCAGGAATAATCCCGATACCACCGAGTACGGCCGCAACGAATGATTTCAGACCTGGAGTCACACCCATCAAAGGTTCAAGAGAGTTGTAGTAAAGGGCAATAAGGACACCTGCCGCACCAGCAAGGGCTGAACCCAAAGCAAAGGTAAAGCTGATTGTACGATTTACATTAATTCCCATCAATTGAGCTGCGTCGCTATCAACTGATACCGCACGCATGGCTTTCCCCATTTTTGTTTTTTGAACGATCAATTGCAATAAAACCATCAAGAGTACAGAAACTGCTAAAATCATCAATTGAACATTTGTCAAGCTAATTGGCCCGAAATCAAAACGGACGGTTTCAATTGCTTGAGGGAAGGCACGAGTATTGGCGCCCACGAGATAAACCATTCCGTATTCCAGTAGGAAAGACACCCCGATGGCAGTAATCAATACAGCAATGCGTGTAGAGTGTCGCAAAGGACGGTAGGCAAGAAATTCAATCACAACACCAAGTAGTGCAGTTCCTGCCATTGAAATAATCAAAGCTAAAAAGAAATCCATTTGGAAGGAATTAATCAAAAAGTAACCAATAAAGGCACCTATCATATAAATATCACCGTGGGCGAAGTTGATGAGTTTGATAATTCCATAAACCATGGTATAACCCAAAGCCAAAAGTGCATAAACACTACCCAGAATTAAACCATTCACAAGTTGTTGGAGCATAGCATTCACTCTTTTCTATCGTTATTTTTTAGAAAATTTTCATCATTTTCACAAGTTCATAAACACCGAAACAGGGAGTGAGTCAAAGGCTCATTCCCTATTTCAACTACTATTCTAATGTTATGGTTTTACAACTTCTGCTGCTTCTACTTTACCATTGTTCATAGTCATCATGTAAGCAGTTTTCACTGTATTGTGGTCAGCATCAAAGCTTGTTTGACCAGTTACACCATCAAAATCTTTGGTTTTAGCAAGGTTGTCCTTGATTTCACCTGAGTTTTTAGCACCTTTTGCAGCATTGGCTACTAGGTAAACTGAGTCATAGGCCAAAGCTGAGAATGTTGAAGGCTCTTCATTGTATTTTGCACGGTATGCTTCAAGGAAAGCTTTAGCTTTTGCAGAAACATCAACTGTGGTTGAGAATCCAGAGATGAAATAAATGTTTGATGCTCTTTCAGCAGTTGCTTGTTGAACAAATTCTTCACCGTTAAAGCCGTCACCACCAACGATTGGTTTATCAATTCCCATACCACGCGCTTGGTTTACGATTTTACCTGCTTCTGTGTAGTAACCTGGAACAACGATAGCGTCAAACTCTTTGTCTTTCATTTTAGTAAGGGCTGCTTGGAAGTCTGTATCACCTGCTACGAAAGTTTCGTCTGCTACAATCTCACCCTTGTATGCTTCACGGAAAGATTTAGCAATACCTTTTGCATAGTCACTAGCGTTGTCAGTATAAAGAACAACCTTCTTAGCATTCAATTTATTTGTTACATAGTTAGAAATAATCTTCCCTTGGAAGCTATCTTGGAATGTTCCGATAAATAGGTAATCTTGACCTTTAGTCA
Organism: bacterium; assembly: GCA_905221385.1. GTDB lineage: Bacteria > Bacillota > Bacilli > Lactobacillales > Streptococcaceae > Streptococcus. Next base: position 101,156 of record CAJNCV010000006.1, on the reverse strand, counting down.
AACCGTCTTGAGTAGCACTTGGTGAAATCAATGGCACTCCAGCTTTAGTAGCGTTAGCTACAGCTGCGGCAGTTGCACCAGATGTCGCAGGTCCTACGATAGCTGCAACTTTTGATTGAGTTACAAGATTCGTTGTAACAGAAGCTGCTTCAGCTGTTTCAGATTTGTTGTCTTTGTCTACAACTTCGATTTGTTTTCCATCAACTCCACCTGCAGCGTTGATTTCGTCTACAGCAAGTTGGGCACCTTTTTGTTCAGCTGTACCGTAAGCTGCCACAGCACCTGTCTCTTCAAAGTTAAAACCGATTTTAATTGTTTTTTCGTCTACTGGATTTCCAGTTGTGTTTGACGCTCCTGACTTGACCTCTCCACAGGCAGCAAGAAGAGCCACACTAGCAAGAGCCACAAAAGATAGGGCAAATTTTTTCTTCATTTTTAATCTCCTTATAGTTGTTTCAAAAATTGTATGTTAAGAATATACCGAATTATCAGAAAATTGTCAATGTATTTATTTAATTTTTTAAATGATAACGTTTTCTTCAGTGCGATAGAGATTCCCAACAAAGGGAGTTTCTAACTCCTGAATGTGACACCGTCTAATTTTCTTGATAAATCTTTCCTTACCTAATCTCTCAATTAAGTCATCTAGCTCCTCAGTTGGAACATAGAGCTGCAAGTAACGATGTTTTTTGGAATGGTAACAGATATCACCGTATTCCTGAAGTTTTTTTGCGTCTCGAATATAGTAGAGATAGATGATTAATCCTGATCGATTTGTTTTTTCAAACATGAGGGATCCTCTTTCTAAGAAATCTTCTCCTATTATACCAAAAAAAGCAAACTCCGTCGAGTTTGCTTTCTAGGTTGCTTAGCTTAAAGAATTGTTGGTCATGATTTCATCAATAAAGCCATATTCAAGCGTTTCTTGGGCACTCATCCAGTAATCACGTTCCGCATCTGCATGAATTTGCTCGACTGATTTACCAGAGTTATCTGCAAGGATTTGCTCCAAAGTCTTACGAGTTTTGAGCAAATGCTCTGCAGCGATTGCCATATCTGTCTGTTGGGTACCACCACCTGTACCACCCATTGGTTGGTGAATCATGTACTCTGCATTTGGTAGCATGAAACGTTTGCCTTTTGCACCACTTGATGCAATGACAGTCCCCATGGATGCAGCCATTCCCATAACGATAGTTTGGACATCAGCCTTGATAAAGTTCATGGTATCAACGATTGCCAAACCAGCTGACACAGAGCCTCCAGGTGTGTTGACATAAAGGTAAATATCTTTTGTGCTGTCTTGGGCATCCAAGAAAAGTAATTGGGCGATAACGGAGTTGGCCATGTTGTCTTCAACTGGACCTGTTAGCATGATGATGCGGTCTTTCAGAAGGCGAGAGTATATGTCATAGGAACGTTCTCCACGGCTTGTTTGTTCAATAACTACAGGAATCATTCATTTCTCCTTTTAATGTTGAATTTTCTTAGTCTTACGACTCAATACAGAACTATTATATCTTTTTGGTCAAAAAAGGTCAAATTTTTGCTCTATTCTCTAAACAGAAACAAAAACTCAACCTCCTTTCAAGTCAAAAACGAACTTCTAATTTGAGTATTTACTTTGGGATTTTATTTGGTACCGAACAAGCGGTCTCCAGCATCTCCAAGACCTGGAACGATATAACCGTGTTCGTTCAAGCGTTCATCCAAGGCTGCTGTAAAGATTTCTACATCCGGGTGTGCTTCTTGGAGAGCTTTCACTCCTTCTGGAGCAGATACTAGGCAGACAAACTTGATATTGGATGCGCCACGTTTTTTAAGCGAATCTACAGCCAAAATTGCTGATCCACCTGTTGCCAACATTGGATCGACGACAAAGATTTGACGTTGGTCAATATCCTCAGGCAATTTCACCAAGTATTCAACTGGTTGAAGGGTTTCTTCATCACGGTACATACCGATGTGACCAACTTTGGCTGCTGGAACCAAGCTCAAGAGGCCATCTACCATCCCAATACCTGCACGCAAGATTGGGACAATCGCCAATTTTTTACCAGCCAATTGTTTTTGAACTGTTTTTGTGATTGGTGTTTCGATTTCCACATCTTCAAGTGGAAGATCACGAAGTACTTCATACCCCATCAACATTGCAATCTCATCTACTAGCTCACGAAAAGCTTTTGTAGAGGTGTCTGTACGACGCAAGATTGACAACTTATGCTGAATCAGTGGATGATTAATGACTTCAATTTTTCCCATTTTCTGAATTCCTTCTTTCAATTTATTCTTCTTATTATATCAAAAAACGGTTTAAAAAGCTTTCTAAACCATTTATTTTTATTAAATTCTAAATTAAATCTGCCTCTTGAAGAGCTGTCTGAACCGTCTCCAATGGTAAATGGGTCAACTCGGTACCTTTTTCGTGATAAAGGTACTGGGCATAGTCATCCATTCGGTACTGGTTGATATAAACCACTCGCTTGCAACCAACTTGTAGCAGTTGTTTGGTACAGTTGAGACAAGGAAAATGGGTCACATAGGCTGTAAAACCTCTTGGAACACCTCGTTCAGCCCCTTGTAAGATAGCATTGACCTCAGCGTGAAGGGTTCGGACACAGTGACCTTCAATGACTAAACATTCATGATCAATACAGTGCTCCGTTCCTGATACGGAACCATTGTAGCCTGTTGAAATGACCTTATTGTCCTTGACTAGGACAGCTCCTACTTTGGCGCGTTTACAGGTCGAACGATTGGCAATCAGTAAAGCTTGGGCTGCAAAGTACTCATCCCAAGCCAGTCTTTTTTCTGTCATAAGTATTCTCCTTGTCCTCTATTTTTTAAAAAATGGCAAGCGTAAATCCGCAATCTTTTCAGCTGGAACCTTCATGCCATCCTTAATCCATTTGAGCAGAACCGATACGATGGCAGAGCTCCAAAAGGAATGAAGGTAGCTGCTAACGCCTTTTGACTTTCCGTGGTATTTTTCTAGAAATTCCTGCATGGCTTGGACGAAAATCTTTTCCAAGTGGTAGTCCAGAGCAAGTTGAATAACCTTGGCTTCTTTCTTGGCTGCTCGGAAAAGATGCACCCAGACCAGATAAAGGTCGGTTTTAACATCGTAATGACTCAATTGTTCCATGATATTGTGAACGCTACGTTTAAAGACGCTTTCTAAAATCGCTTCCTTGGAGTCATAATTACGATAGAAGGCAGCGCGAGAAACACCCGCCCGCTTGACCAACTCTGAAATGCTGATCTTGGCCATATCTTTTTTCTCCAGTAGTTGCAAAAGCGCTGTTTCAATCGCTTCTCTGGTTAAAAAATTGGATTCTTGATTTGATTTTCTGAGATTTTCAAGTGATTTTTCAGATATTCTACGTTCAGACATAACAATTTCTTTCTACTTGTAACAACAGACGGATGGTGCTTTTGTTTCAAGGGCATTCATGATACAATTGTAAAAAAAGACAGAACCTTTGTCAATGTATAAGTGACAAAGATGGAGAATTTCTATGACTTGGAAGATTGTGGCTGACTCTGGTTGTGATTATCGTCAACTAGCAACTCCTGCTATTGATACTGAATTTGTTAGTGTTCCTTTAACCATTCAAGTAGCTGATCAGGTCTTTATCGATGATGCCAATCTCGACATTGACCACATGATGGAAACCATGTATGCGACTTCTGAGGCTTCAAAATCAGCTTGTCCTAGCCCTGATGATTACTTGCGTGCATTTGAAGGTGCTAAGCATATCTTTGTCGTTACTATCACCGGTACTCTTTCAGGTAGCCATAATAGTGCTCAGCTCGCTAAGAATATCTACCTTGAAGAACACGCTGACACTCAGATTCATGTGATTGATAGTTTATCTGCTGGTGGGGAAGTTGACCTAATTATAGAAAAAATCAATGACTTGATTGATCAAGGACTTTCTTTTGAAGAAATTGTTGAAGCGATTACAGCCTACCAAGAAAAAACGAAGTTGCTCTTTGTTCTTGCTAAAGTTGATAACTTGGTCAAAAATGGCCGTTTGAGTAAGCTTATCGGTGCAGTTGTTGGCCTTCTCAACATCCGTATGGTTGGGGAAGCAAGTGAAACTGGAACCTTAGAACTGCTCCAGAAAGCGCGTGGACCAAAAAAATCTCTTCAAGCAGCCTATGAAGAACTCATCAAAGCTGGCTACGCTGGTGGCCGTATCGTCATGGCTCATCGCAGCAATGAAAAATTCTGTCAGCAATTGTCAGAACGCTTGCTGGAAACCTTCCCGCAAGCGGATATCAAAATCATCCCGACGTCTGGTCTCTGCAGTTTCTATGCAGAAGATGGCGGTTTGTTGATGGGATATGAAATTAACTAAGATTATGAGCAACAAGAGATGCCAAGCATCTCTTGTTTTTTGTGGTACAATAGAGCTATGAAACATTTTGATACTATTGTCATCGGTGGTGGACCTGCTGGCATGATGGCTACAATTTCCAGTAGCTTTTATGGTCAAAAAACTCTTCTCATCGAAAAAAATCGAAAACTTGGTAAAAAATTAGCTGGAACAGGCGGTGGTCGTTGTAATGTTACCAACAATGGAACCTTGGATGACCTAATGGCTGGCATCCCTGGAAATGGGCGTTTTCTTTATTCTCCCAGTTTGATAACCACGATATCATCAACTTTTTTACGGAAAATGGTGTTAAACTCAAGGTCGAAGACCACGGACGCGTCTTTCCTGCTAGTGACAAGTCTCGGACTATTATCGAGGTCTTGGAAAAGAGAATCACTGAGCTCGGTGGTCAAGTTGCTACTCAAACGGAGATTGTTTCGGTTAAAAAGATAGACGACCAGTTTGTCCTTAAGTCCGCAGACCAAAGCTTCACTTGTAATAAACTGATTGTTACAACTGGTGGTAAATCCTATCCTTCTACTGGTTCGACTGGTTTTGGACATGAGATTGCCCGTCATTTCAAACATACCATTACTGAGCTTGAGGCTGCTGAGAGTCCTTTGTTGACAGGCTTCCCTCACAAAGCGCTTCAGGGGATTTCGCTGGACGATGTGACTTTAAGTTATGGTAAGCATGTCATCACCCACGACCTGCTCTTTACCCACTTTGGTCTATCCGGTCCTGCCGCACTGCGTATGTCAAGCTTTGTCAAGGGCGGGGAGGTTCTCTCGCTAGATGTTTTGCCTCAACTTTCTGAAGAGGACTTGATTACATTTCTAGAAGATAATCGGGAAAAATCCTTGAAAAATGCTTTAAAAACCTTGCTACCAGAACGCTTGGCAGAATTTTTTGTTCAAGGATATCCTGAAAAAGTCAAACAGTTAACTGAGAAAGAAAGCGACCAGCTCATCCAGTCTATTAAAGTACTCAAAATCCCTGTTACTGGCAAAATGTCCCTTGCTAAGTCCTTTGTTACTAAAGGTGGCGTCAGTCTTAAGGAAATCAATCCCAAAACTCTGGAAAGCAAACTCGTTCCTGGGCTCCACTTTGCTGGTGAGGTACTGGATATCAATGCCCACACGGGTGGCTTTAACATCACTTCTGCCCTCTGCACCGGCTGGGTGGCAGGAAGTCTCCATTATGATTAAAGATCAAAGGTTGTGAAGAATGAACAGAAGAGAAACAGTCGAATTTGTCAATATGTGTATGATTCAAAACGGAGACAAGGTTCTGGTTCAAGATCGTGTTAACCCCGACTGGCCTGGCATTACTTTTCCTGGTGGTCATGTTGAACGTGGCGAATCCTTTGTCGATGCTGTCATTCGTGAAGTGAAAGAAGAAACTTGTCTGACCATTTCCAAACCCCAACTCTGTGATATCAAAAACTGGTACGATGACAAGGATTATCGTTATGTAGTCCTCTTTTACAAAACAGAACACTTTTCAGGTGAACTCCAGTCTTCAGACGAAGGGAAAGTTTGGTGGGAAGATTTTGACAATCTATCTCATCTAAAACTTGCTACTGATGATATGTCTGATATGCTTCGTGTTTTTTTAGAAGAGAATCTCAGTGAATTCTTTTACTACAAAGACGGTGACGACTGGCTTTATGACTTGAAGTAAAAAATAGGCTAGGAAATTCCTAGCCTATTTATTCTGCATTTGTCTGAACGTAAGCAGCAATGACATCCGATGTGTACTGGGCTGTACCAGTTCCAAATTTGTCAATGTTTTGCTTAAACTCTGGGTTGTAGACGTAGCCTTTACCAATATGACCGAATATCTCAATAGAGCAGTCAAATCCATAAGTACGAAGGGCTTGCAAGAGTTTGGCTGCTTCTTCTTGGTTTTCGACCGCTGTTGCAGCTAGTCCATTTTTAAGGTTTTGTGCCAAGGCTTGAAAAACTTGGTTGAAGGCAGCTGTAGCTTCGTCTTCGTGGCCTTTTTGGCGCTCGAGCGCTTGGTCCATGACTTCTTGTCCATATTTCTCTACCGCCTCTTGGTGGTATTTTTGATGGTCTTGGTAGTTAAATCCAGCAAATTTCTCTTGAATGCTCATTTCTCTTTCTCCTTTTTGTTCTTGAATGGTTTTTTGTAAGGTTGAAATCAAGGTATCCAGATGTTCCCTTTCTCGAGTCAAATAGTCCAACTGCCTGGTCAAATGGGGCAATAAATCTGTCCTTTCTTCCTTTAACAGCTCTGCTATTTTTTCTAAAGAAAAACCTAGATATTTGTAGTACAGAATGACCTGAAGTCGTTCCAAATCCTCTTGATTGTAGGTTCGATAGCCGTTTTCCGACTTTAACGGAACCAAGAGCCCTATCTTATCGTAGTGGTGCAGGGTCTTGACAGAGACACCTGAAAGCTGCGCAGCTTCTTTTATATGGTACATGATTTCCTCCTTACAAGAAATAGTATAACCCCTCCCCTTAGGTCAGAGTCAAGCGTTTTTGAGAAAAATTTTTAACTTTTTGAGAAAGGTGTGAAAACTTGAAAATGGTTTTCTTGACAGACCTTTGAAAACATGATAGGATAGTCAAGTCTATCAATCAAACAGAAGGCTCATAGAGAGCCATTGAGAGAGGGCTATTTGACAACTCAAGTAGCCTTTTCTTATTTTAAAAAACAAGATTGGAGTTTAACTATGTCAGAAAAATCGCAATGGGGCTCGAAACTAGGCTTTATCCTAGCATCTGCTGGTTCAGCCATCGGACTTGGAGCAGTTTGGAAATTTCCCTACATGACTGCCGCTAATGGCGGGGGAGGCTTTTTACTGGTCTTTCTCATTTCCACTATTTTAATCGGTTTCCCGTTACTCCTTGCTGAATTTGCCCTTGGCCGTAGCGCTGGCGTTTCCGCTATCAAAACCTTTGGAAAACTGGGCAACAATAACAAGTACAATTTTATCGGTTGGATTGGTGCCTTTACCCTCTTTATCCTTCTCTCCTTTTACAGTGTCATTGGAGGATGGATTCTAGTCTATCTAGGTATTGAGCTTGGGAAATTGTTCCAACTTGGTGGAACAGGTGATTATGCTCAGTTATTTACTTCAATCATCTCAAATCCAGCCATTGCCATTGGCGCACAAGCTGCCTTTATCTTGTTGAATATCTTTATTGTATCACGTGGTGTTCAAAAAGGGATTGAAAGAGCTTCGAAAGTCATGATGCCCCTGCTCTTTATCATCTTTGTTGTGATTATTGGGCGCTCTCTCAGCTTGCCAAATGCCATGGAAGGCGTTCTCTACTTCCTCAAACCAGACTTTTCAAAACTGACCAGCGCTGGTCTCCTCTATGCTCTGGGTCAATCTTTCTTTGCCCTCTCACTAGGGGTGACAGCTATGCTGACCTATGCTTCCTACTTGGATAAGAAAACCAATCTGGTCCAGTCAGGGATTTCCATCGTAGCCATGAACATCTCAGTATCCATCATGGCAGGTCTAGCCATTTTCCCAGCCATGTCAGCCTTCAATATCCAGTCTGAAGGGGGACCAAGCCTGCTCTTTATCGTCTTGCCTCAACTCTTTGACAAGATGCCTTTTGGAACCATTTTCTACATCCTCTTCCTCTTGCTCTTCCTCTTTGCGACGGTTACTTCCTCTGTCGTGATGCTGGAAATCAATGTGGGCAATATCACCAACCAAGACAACAGTAAGCGTGCTAAGTGGAGTGCTATTTTAGGAATCTTGACCTTTGTCTTTGGTATTCCTTCAGCCCTGTCTTACGGTGTTATGGCGGATGTTCACATCTTTGGGAAGACCTTCTTTGACGCTATGGACTTCTTGGTTTCCAATCTCCTCATGCCATTTGGAGCTCTCTACCTGTCACTTTTTACAGGCTATATCTTTAAAAAGGCTCTTGCTATGGAGGAACTCCATCTTGATGAAAGAGCATGGAAACAAGGACTTTTCCAAGTCTGGCTTTTCCTCCTTCGTTTCATCATTCCTATTATCATCGTTGTGGTTTTTATCGCCCAATTTATGTAATCAAAAAGGACTTGAGTAGTGAACTCAGGCCCTTTCTTTTTTATGGATGACTAACAATCAATTCCAAGCCTTGGCCTTCTAGGGTCCAAGCTTCAACATCACTTGGTAGGATAAAATGGATGCCTTTTTGGATTGGATAGTTTTTCCCATCAACAGTTAGTTGGCCTTGACCAGCCAAGACACTAAATAAGCTGTAGTCAGCTGTCTTTTCGAAGTCAACTTTGCCAGTGATTTCCCACTTGTAAACTGCGAAGAAATCATTGGATACAAGGAGAGTGGAACGTAGATCATCTGCTTTGATAGTTACAGGACGGCTATTTGCAGGCTCTCCAATGTTCAAAACATCAATGGATTTTTCAAGGTGAAGTTCACGCAAGTTGCCCTTGTCATCCTTGCGTTCAAAGTCATAGACACGGTAGGTAGTGTCACTAGACTGCTGGGTTTCAAGAATCAAGATACCTGCACCGATAGCGTGCATAGTTCCACTTGGTACATAGAAGAAATCTCCAGCCTTGACTGGCACTTTTGTCAGCAAGATATCCCAGTTTTTATCTTCGATTTGCTGGCGGAGTTCTTCTTTTGATTTGGCATTATGGCCATAGATAATCTCTGAACCTTCATCCGCAGCGATAATGTACCAACACTCTGTTTTCCCTAACTCGCCTTCATGCTCTAATCCATAGGCATCGTCTGGGTGAACTTGTACACTAAGCCAGTCGTTGGCATCGAGAATCTTGGTCAACAGTGGAAATACAGGCTCTGGACGGTTACCAAACAATTCACGGTGTTCCGCATACAAAGTAGCTAGGTCTGTTCCCTCGTAGCGCCCATTAGCGACCTTTGAAACACCATTTGGGTGTGCTGAGATAGCCCAGTATTCTCCTATTTTTTCACTTGGGATGTCGTAGCCAAACTCATCACGTAGCTTGGTTCCACCCCAGATTTTTTCTTGCATAACTGATTGTAAAAATAATGGTTCTGACATGTCGATCTCCTGTCTGATTTTTCTCCCCTCATTATAGCAAAAAGCCTGATCTAATTGAACTCTTTTTCACACATTATAAAGTAGGGAGAAGATTTTATAAAAATAGTGAACAAATATGCTCTACTTAATACTTGCACCATTGCTGGCAATGACATCCTTGTACCAGTAGAAGGATTTCTTCTTGCTTCGTTTGAGACTTCCTTGACCTGCATTATCACGATCCACATAGATAAAACCATAACGCTTGTTCATTTCGCCTGTTCCAGCTGAAACCAGATCTATACAACCCCAAGTCGTATAACCAAGCAATTCAACGCCATCTTGGTAAATAGCATCTCGCATAGCCTTGATATGGGCCTCTAAGTAAGCAATCCGATAATCATCTGCTACGTAGCCATTTTCATCTGGCGTGTCCATAGCGCCGAGCCCATTTTCTACAATAAACATAGGCTTTTGATAACGATCCCAGATAGCATTGAGGGTGATACGAAGGCCCAGTGGGTCAATCTGCCAACCCCACTCTGAGGATTCCAGATAGGGATTTTTGATAGAGGCAAAGACATTTCCAGCGGTTAAATCCGTCACTTCTGGATCGCCTGAAGCCACTCGGCTCGCATAATAAGAGAAAGAAACAAAATCAACAGTGTGATTCTTCAACAAGTCTAAATCTTCTGTCGTCATTTCAATCTTAATTCCCTCACGCTCCCACTGCTTCTTGGCATAGTTTGGGTATTCCCCGCGTGCTTGAACATCAATGAAGAAGTAACTCTTACGGTCTTCTTCCATAGCTGCCCAGTAGTCTCTCGGATGGGCAGTGTTAGGATAATATTGCCCTGCTGCCAACATACATCCCACCTTGTTTTCTGGATCAATTTCGTGAGCAATTTTAGTCGCCATAGCCGAGGCTACTAACTCATGATGGGCTGCTTGGTATTTGACCTGATCTTGATTTTCTCCTTCTTCAAAACAAATTCCTGCACCTAAAAAGGGGGCATGCAGAATCATATTGATTTCGTTGAAGGTGAGCCAGTACTTGACCAAGCCCTTGTAACGGGTAAAGAGGGTGCGACAAAGATTTGCGTAAAAGTCCAACATACGACGATTGCGCCAACCACCGTACTCCCTAATTAAGTGCATGGGGCAGTCGAAATGCGTGATGGTCACCAGAGGTTCAATCCCATACTTGTGGCATTCCTTAAATAAATCTTCATAAAAAGCTAGACCAGCTTCATTTGGCTCTGCTTCGTCACCTTGAGGAAAAATCCGAGTCCAAGCGATGGAAAGCCGATAAGTTTTAAAGCCCATTTCTGCAAAAAGCGCGATATCTTCCTTATAATGATGGTACATATCAATGGCTTCCTTTGCTGGGTAAAAATAGCCCTCCTCAAAAGAAAACATCTTTTTCTGACCTGTGATAATGGCTTCACGGTCAGATCCAATCGGTACCACATCCACATTAGCAAGACCACGACCATCTTGATTATAAGCACCCTCACATTGATTAGCTGCCGTTGCACCACCCCAGAGAAATCCTTCTGGAAATTGTAGTATTTCTGTCATCACTTTACCTCGCTTGATTTATCACTTCTATTATACTAAAAAGAGAACAAAAAGTTTGGAACTATCTGGATAATGATGGTACTGAACTTACTTTTATATATACGAAAAAAGGACTGAAACCAGTCTTCTTTTAAATCAAAGCTGTGATAGCAGTTACTAGGCCAAAAATGATACCTGGCGCATTAGCAGCCGCAAGGGGAATATCTCTTTCTTTCTTGAAAAGACCGTAGTAAACCCAAAGACTACAGTTAATGGCTGCGACCAAGGGTTGGATGAAGTTTCCTTTTTGACCAGCTAGATTGTTCATGATTTGTGGGAAGTAAGAGACATACATCATAACGGACATGAAGGTCGCTACCCAACCCAAAATTTTCATTTGTTTTTCAGAAATTTTCAAAACCTCTTTCATTTTTATGAATCATATTTTATAATCTTTTTTCAAAACAATCAAGACTTTGAAGCTTTTGTTATGGAGATGTAAACTATCACAATCTTGTGATAAAGTCCTCCCCAGATTGAAGAAAAAGTCCATTTTGGACAATTTTCTTCAGTCAAAAGAGCAACCTTTTTAATGCTGACAAGGTTGAGCTATGTTCTATTCTTTTCATTTGTATCCCCGAGTTCTACTTTACACTTAGTTAAAGATTACACTCTCATAATTTATTAGAGTAGACCTATATTTATTTTAATTTCCCAGAAAATTTTACTTCATCAGGTGCCATGATATAACGATTAACAGCAACTTCTTCGCCACTTAAAATATAATAAAATCTTGGGCTATTCACTCCATGAGTTATAGCAATCTTATACAAAGATTTATTTAACGCCCTAATAACCGTTCTAAGTTCTTTTTCTGAATAAGAGTCATTGTTTTCAGTAAGAATAATTCTTATACCCGGAGTTACTGAAGTTTTTTCCATCTCAAGTAAATTATAGCCCGCCTCTGTATTTACAGTGTCAACTGAATCCTTTATAGCATCATAGTATTTTTCTAAGTCTATCTTTTTAGTTACAGATTGCTCAGATTTTGTTGACAAATCAGATGATGATTCTGGTGGAACTGATTGATTTGGGCTTAAAGAATCTTTTTCTTCTAGCTTAGCTTCAAGAGCCATTAAGTATCTCTCACTATTCTTCTCTACAACCTCAACAACAAATTTAGTTGTTTTTTCCCCCTCAAGTTGATCAGCAAGACTATTTGATACTTGTACTCTTATAAAAGAAAATTCTTTTATCTCAATTTCAGTAAAACCATCAATATACGGAGAAGTTCGCCATTCAGATCTTTTAGGAAGTTTTAAGGAAAAACGGTATTTTTGCCCTATTTTAGTTCTATCTTTAAGAAGATAATAATCCAGATTCTCCAATTCTTTATTTGTAGCATCAATTATGGCGTAATTACTTGTGGCACTTGATGTAGAACTTTCCACAATAGTATTAGAAGAGACAACATTATCATTTGGTACATGATTATCTTTTATTTTTGATAAAATGATAGCGGTAAGAATAATCATAATCAAAAAAAGGAGGGCTGTAATTATAAACAGTTTCTCTTTAGACACTAAATACTTATTTAACTTTCTATTATTAACAATTTTAGAATGTTCTTCATTGTTGCGGGACATATTCCCAATCTCCTTCAATATTTAGAATAAATTTCATATACATTATATCATATAAATAGTTTAAATTTATAGGGACTTGAAAATATTATTATTAGTTAGATAAAAATAATAATTAAGACTGTTTAAATATCAGTAACACGTAGTTCATTCTTTATAATTGTTATTTTATATCTTTGTTTGGTCATGAAAATTTGTTCTATTCGTTAGAAAATCTTAAAATATAAATAACAACTAAAAAATTTCTTCAATATGAAATTCCTCCATAAAAAGACCGGATTACTCCGATCTTTTAATAGTTCATATGCGCACATTCTTTTTTAAGAATCATTATGGTTAACGTCAAATGACTACGCGCCCTACTTCATACGATAAAAATCAAGCACTAAACTAGCTGGACCTTTTACAAGCAAGGATTCCGTTCCCCAATCAGTTACAGCCGGACCGTGTAAAATGTCGACACCAATCTCTTTCAACCGTTGGTAGTTCTGATCTACATCCTCAACCTCGATATGAAGAATGATTCCTGACTGAAAGTTTTCCAAAGAAATCAAATGATTTTGAGACAACATGAGACAATGACTGCCAATCGTGAACTGAGCAAAACTGTCGTCAACATAATCGGCTTTTTTATCCAAAATACGCTCCAAGTCAGCACAGACCTGGGGAACATTTGAAACGATGATATCTAATTGATTTAAATTCATTTACTATCCTCCATAAAAAGACCGGATTCCTCCGATCTTTTCAAGTTCTACTCTAAGAAAATCAAAGAATAAAATCTACAAAGTTTACATTTGATTTTCGATGAGAGGAATTATTTGATTGCGCGTGATTGCAATCCTTCTTCTTCCAAGAAGAGGCGGAATGGTACGAGTTCTTCTGCTTCGTATTTTTCCTTAAAGGCTTTGATTGCTTCTTCTGAGTGAAGTTTTGGATCGAGTTCAAGTACTTCTACTGGAAGTGGACGATGTTGAGAGATGCGAGCATCGATCACAACAGTTTTACCTTCTTTGTTCAATTTAACAGCTTCTGCAACAACTGCATCGATATCTTCGATACGGTCAACTGTAAATCCAACAGCTCCTTGAGCTTCAGCGATTTTCGCGTAGTCCGCGTTAGGGAAGTCACAACCAAACAAGTGTTTGTTTGTGTCTTCGTATTTGTCCTTGATGAAGGCATATTTACCATTTGAGAAGACAACGTTGATAACTGGAAGGTCGTATTGAACGTTTGTGATAACGTCTGGGTAGCACATGTTGAATGCACCGTCACCCATGATGTTCCATACTTGGCGATCTGGATTGTCTTTCTTAGCAGCGATACCACCAGGAAGGGCAATACCCATTGTCGCAAAGAGTGGAGATGTACGCCACATGTTCTTAGGTGTCATGTGAAGGTGACGAGTAGATGTTTGAGTAGTGTCACCTACGTCGATTGAATAGATAGCGTCTTGATCAGCATGTTTGTTGATTGCATTGTAAACTTGATACAATTGCAATTCACCCTCAGTTTTACCTTCGAGTTTGTTCATGTAATCACGCCAGTTTTGGTTGTTCTTCACGTTTGCACGCCACCATGGAGTAGATTCTACTGGGTTTACTTTGTCAAGGATTGCTTTCGCTGCTTGACCTGCATCACCAAGGATAGAAGCGTCAAGGGCATGACGTTTACCAAGTTTGTAAGGGTCGATATCGACTTGGATGAATTTTTCAGTGTTCTTGAAGGCTTCGTAAACTTCAGCAAATGGGAAGTTTGAACCAAGGAAAAGAACTGTGTCTGCTTCAAAGACCACTTCGTTGGCTGGTTTCCAACCAACACGGTAAGCAGAACCTGTCAAACCTTCGTAGTTCCATTCAAAAGCTTCAAAGTTTTTACCAGTTGTGATGATTGGTGCTTTGATTTTACGTGACAATTCAGTAATCACTTCACCAGCTTTAACACCACCGTAACCAGCGTAGATAACTGGGCGTTCAGCATTGTTCAAGATTTCAACAGCTTTGTCAATTTCAACTTCGTTCAAGGCAGGAGCGATGAATGAACGTTCGTATTAACCTGAACCGTAGTAAGAGTTTTCGTCGATTTCTTGGAAACCAAAGTTTACTGGAATTTCAACAACGGCTGGACCTTTTTTAGAAACTGCAGCACGGCAAGCTTCGTCAATTACTTTTGGCAATTGCTCAGCGTAAGCGACACGTTTGTTGTATACAGCGATACCGTTGTACATTGGGTTTTGGTTAAGCTCTTGGAAAGCATCCAGGTTGAGTTCGTTTACTGGACGTGATCCAAGGATAGCAAGGAATGGAGTGTTATCCATAGCTGCATCGTAAACACCGTTAATCAAGTGAGTCGCACCTGGACCACCTGAACCAACTGCAACCCCGATTGAGCCGCCGAATTTAGCTTGCATAACCGCTGCAAGAGCACCTGTTTCTTCGTGGCGAACTTGCAAGAAGCGGATATCTTTGTCTTCAGCCAAAGCGTCCATCAATGAGCTGAGTGTTCCAGATGGGATACCGTAGATTGTATCTACGCCCCATGTTTTCAATACATTAAGCATTGCTGCAGATGCAGTAATTTTCCCTTGAGTCATAATGATAACTCTCCTTCAAATATTTTTAAATCTACTTAAAAAAGGTTTCATATAGTTTTTGAAAACGTTTCAGTAAATTTTTACACTACTACTTTACCACATTTGTTTTGGGTCTCCTAAGAATGTGCTCAGAAGTTTTGATTCTCTATTACAGTACAGTTTGAAAACGTTTTTAATATCTGTTTTATAATAATACTCAATGAAAATCAAAGAGCAAACTAGGAAGCTAGCCGCAGGTTGCTCAAAGCATAGCTTTGAGGTTGTAGATAAAGCTGACGTGGTTTGAAGAGATTTTCGAAGAGTATAAAAAGCGAGCAAGCTCGCTTTTAGTCTATTCTACTAAAGTTTAGCATGAGTGAACTGGTTAAAACAGATACAGAACTAAAGGCCATGGCTAGACCAGCCAGTTCTGGATTGAGGGCCAATCCAATTCCTGAAAAGACTCCTGCTGCAATCGGAATTCCGATGACATTGTAGATAAAGGCCCAGAAGAGATTGAGCAAAATACGATTAAAAGTTTTCTTGCTCATATCAAAAGCACGAACAACTCCAGTCAAATCATTGTGAGTAAGAACAATCCCTGCCGACTCAATAGCAATATCGGTTCCTGCGCCCATGGCAATCCCGACATCTGCCACACTGAGGGCTGGCGCATCATTGATACCATCTCCGATAAAGGCTACTTTACCAGCCTCTTGCAGTTGATGGATCTCATGCGCTTTTTCTTCTGGCAAGACACCAGCAATGACCTCTTCAATACCGATTTGATCTGCAATAGCACGCGCTACACCTGCATTATCCCCTGTCAGCATAACTGTTCGGAGACCACGTTTTTTCAGCTGACTGATGGCGAGCTTGGCATTTTCCTTGGGAATATCTTGCAAGGCAAGCAAGCCATTGATTTCGTTGTCAACAGCCAAGTACACAACTGTCTTAGCTTCTTTCTCTAGTTCTTCTAGTTTTTCCTGATAAGCGGTCGAAATATCCATTCCATCTAGCATTTTAGCATTTCCAAGCAAAACTAGTTTCCCATTGATTTGCCCTGAAACACCTTTTCCATGAAGGGCTTGGAAATTTTCTACAGTATGAAGCTCAAGTCCTGCCTCACTCGCCCGCTTGACAATAGCTTGAGCCAGTGGGTGTTGAGAGGCTTCTTCTAAAGAGGCAGCTAAGCCAAGCACTTCTGTCTCGTCGCCAATGATATCAGTGACCACAGGTTTTCCTTCTGTCAAAGTTCCTGTCTTATCAAAGACAAGAGTTTGGACTTTCTGGATTTCCTGTAAGACGGTTCCATTTTTAAGGAGAACCCCCATCTTGGCACTCCGTCCTGTTCCCACCATGAGGGCCGTTGGTGTTGCAAGACCTAGTGCACAAGGGCAGGCGATAATCAAAACTGCCACCCCATAAAGGAGAGAGGTCACAAAGCTAGCCCCAAGTAAGACAAACCAAATCCAAAAAGTTAAAATCGCTAAAATGACAACTGCAGGAACAAAAATCCCTGAAATCTTATCTGTCAAATCCTGAATCGGTGCACGGCTGGTCTGGGCTTTCTTCACAAAGTCCACAATCTGTGCCAAAACAGTCTCTGAACTAACTTTTTCTGCTTTAAAAACAAGAGTACCTCTGTTATTGATGGTGGAGCCAATGACAGTATCTCCAACTACTTTGTCTACCGGCAGGCTCTCACCTGTCACCATGGATTCATCAATACTGGACACACCTTCGACTACAACACCATCAACCGCAATCTTTTCACCGGGACGCACCCGAATCAGGTCTCCTACCTTGACTTGCTCCAAGGGAACTTGAACATAGCGATCCACACGCAAGACTTCTGCCGTTTTAGCTTGTAAATCAAGCAATTTCTCCACAGCTTGGGAAGTATTTTTCCGCATTTTTTCCTCAAAAACAGCTCCCAAAAGAACGAAGAAGAGGATAAATCCAGCACTTTCAAAGTAAACAGGGAGCCCAGTAAAGAGGGCTACTAGACTATAGAGATAGGCTACTAGGGTTCCCAGCGCCACCAAGGTATCCATGTTGGCATTGTGCTTTTTGAAGCTAGCCCAAGCACTCTGGATATAAGGACCGCCTGCCACTAGCATAATAGGTGTTGTAGCTAAAAAGGTACCCCAATGCATAACTGGATGACTGATAGTCCCTGTCAACATCCCAATCATGAGGAACACAAGAGGCAGGGTAAAAATGCTAGTAATCCAAAAACGTTGCAAAAGTGACAAAGATTTTCGCGTCTTCTCAACTACAGTATAACTTCCTTTTTGCATCTTCATCCCACATGAAAATTCATGTTGACCTAATTCTTGAGGTGTAAAACGAATTGTCTTCTCTTCATCCACGCCGATTGGTTCTAGAATACCTTCTTCTTCAAAAAGGATTTCCTTGTAACAGTTTGAAGGGGTGGCACGATGAAAGGTAATTTCAGCCGGAATCCCTTTTTGAAGCTGGATATGGGCTGGATGATAGCCTTTTTCAGCTGTGATACGGATTTTTTGAATGCCATTTTCTAGGCTTGCTTTCACAATTTCTGTCATCATTTCCTCCTACTCTACAATCATCTTGCCGTGCATCATGTTCATACCACATGCGAAGCCAAACTCCCCAGCCTGCTCAGGTGTGATTTCTACTACATATTCCCCTCCTATTGGCAAGTCCGCATGTACACCAAAATCTGGAAAAACAATTTGGTCCAAACATGGTGAAGGATCCTTGCGGTCAAAGACAATACGGGCTGGCACTGATTTCTTGAGAATAATCAACTCAGGCGTATAGCCCCCCATGACTTCCACTCGAATCTCTTGGTAGCCGTTTTTCTGCTGGGCCTTTTGTCCAGATTTTTCAGGCTTTTTGAAAAACCAAAACAAGATAAACGCGATAAGGGCAATACAAATAATGGTTACAATACTATTTAACATGATGTCTCCTTTACATACAATTACATTTTACTTCAGCAACTGCGCTAGCTTTTTTCTCAGAAATCACAGCTTCCAAATCTTCCAAGTCAGCCTGAGTGAAATCACATTCGGCAACCAAATCAGCCAACAAGTTCTTCATCCTACGAGAACAAACCTTGTCCTTGATATCTTGGACAAGTAAGTCTCGGCTTTGATCTAGTGTTAAAAGTGCCGAATAAACAAAGGACTTGCCCTCTTTTTTCCTAGTCAAACACTCTTTCTCAACCAGACGAGCCAAAAGGGTCTGAACCGTGGACTTGGACCAGTCAAACCGCTCCGCCAGAACCCTGATCAAATCCGTGCTGGTCTGCTCCCCCTGCATCCAAATAATCTTCATAACCTGCCATTCTGCATCTGAAATCTGCATCAGCATCCCTCCATAATCTACATTTGTCAATTATAACTCTAAGTATACTCTCAAAATCTACATTTGTCAACTATAAAAATTGATTTTTATATAACACTAGAAATGTTAAATATATTCTAAGACATCAAAAGCCTCCACATTTAGTGGAGGCCGTCTTCTTTATCAATACAATTTCAAGTCACGAGGGTCAACTGGGAAGGTTGGGTTATATGGATTGTGACGGAGTTTGAAGTGTTTGACATCTTCAATAGTCTGAGTTCCAGATAACTGCATGACCGTCTTCAATTCTGCATTCAAGTGTTCAAAGACTTGACGCACACCAACACTACCACCAAGGGCCAAACCATAGATCACAGGGCGGCCAATAGCTACCAAGTCTGCTCCTGAAGCCAAGGCTTTAAAGACGTGTTGACCGCGACGAACACCGGAGTCAAAGACAATTGGCACACGTTTATCAACTGCTTCAGCTACCTCTTGAAGTGAGTCAAAGGCAGCTGGTCCACCGTCGATTTGGCGACCACCGTGGTTGGTTACCCAGATACCAGAGGCACCTGCAGCAAGCGAACGTTCAACATCCTCACGGCATTGTGGTCCCTTGACATAAACAGGCAGTCCTGAGTATTCAGCGATAAATTCTACGTCGCGTGGAGACAAGCGTTGTTTGGCTGATTTATAAACAAAGTCCATGGATTTTCCAGCACCTTCTGGCAGGTATTCTTCAACAATCGGCATGCCAACTGGGAAGACAAAACCATTGCGCTTGTCCACCTCACGATTACCCCCTACAGTTGCATCTGCCGTCAAGACAATGGCTGTGTAGCCTTCAGCCTTCACACGGTCCATGATATGGCGGTTAATCCCGTCATCCTTACTAAAGTAAAATTGGAACCAATGAGGTGTCCCTTGAAGAGCTTCCGTAATTTCTGGAAGGTCGACAGTAGAGTAAGAGCTGGTTGTATAAAGAGAGCCAAACTCGTGTACACCACGCGCAGTAGCCACTTCCCCCTGTTCATTTGCTAATTTATGGGCTGCAACAGGCGCCATGATGATTGGTGAAGATAGCTTTTCGCCTGCAAATTCAATCTCAGTGCTTGGATTTTCCACATCACAGAGTGTATGAGGAACAATGAGTTTATGATTAAAAGCTCGAATGTTCTCGCGTAAAGTGAACGTGTCCTCAGCTCCACTAGCGATGTAACCAAAAGCAGCTTTAGGAATGACTTGCTGCGCCATAGGCTCCAGATCATAGGTATTGATAAAATCCACAGGGCCTTCGGCATTGCTTGTTTTGTATGACATAAAATGTCCTCCTTGATAAAAGTAAACGTTTACTTTTTTGATTTACAGGAACATCTTAACTCTTTTTCATGTCATTTTCAAAAATTTTGTCTGGAAATTTCAAACTGATTATCTGAATATGCCCCCAAAAGGTCAAACTAAGGGGTTGACTTCTTGGGGACAGCTCCTATTATTTTGAATTAAAGCAACTTTACACTTGTTTTACAAAGGCGAGTTCTAATTCACTTGATAAATCAGGTCGGTAGTCAAAACCGGCGAAGCTGAGCTTGCGAGCTTGCTCAACTGTTTGGACTTGCCCCTCTATCAAGGCGGTCAAAAAAGCACCCCTCGCTTTCTTTGAAATGGTTGAATGGATTTTCAGCTGACCAATCTTATCCTCCATAAATTTGAAGGTCACCATCTTTTCTCTGATTTCCTTCGAAAATACGGTTTCAAACTCTGATGATAGGAGTGAAAATATCAATTTCTCATCCTTTAGCACCTCATCGTAGGCCGACTTCCAATGACTCTTTAAAGTCTTACCAGCAACTTTTAACTTCATCAAAAAGTCTAAACGGTGAGGAGCCATGGGCGACAAGGCGGGGACAACACCGTATAAAGCCGAGGTAATCAGGACATGATTTTCAAGATAGGTTTGTTCAGCCTCGGTTAACCCATCTCGTTTGATGTGACGATACATGAGACCATCAAAGAGTTTCAAGGCTGGATAATGTTTAGCCCTGTGATCTTTCAGAGCTTGAATACGAGCGTACTCTTCTTCTGCTTTCGCGGCAGATACCTTATAAAAGGTCTCTAATTCATTAGCTGAGTAATGCGCCAGTGAGTCAAGGACTGCCTGACTTTCTTCCCTCAAGGGGAGCGCTTCGATACTCGGCAAGTCTGTGTTCATTTCTTTTGCTGTTGGGATTAAAATTTTCATATTGTTAGTGTAGCATATTTTTCAATCACGACCAAGAATTTCATCTTAAAAGAGTCTGGGACAAAAGATTTTGATTTTAGGAATTCCTTATTATAAATTTTTAAAATCGATAGATTAGACCAAAAATCGAACAAAACAGAATTCCGAGTGTCAGATAACTCGTTTTGTTCGCTTTTTATATTTAAGGTTAGACTTTTGTTCCAGCCTCTTCTTTTACTTGACTTTAAAGGTCTTGAGATAGTTATCTTTTCCAACTTGACCTTCGAAGGATTGGCCATTTTCGAGGTAAGGAAGGTCGTCTGATACGGAAGCCTTGACCTTATAAATCTTGCCATCAACTTTAAAGAAGTAGACGGTATCACCCTTGATGACTGCTGATTTAAGGTCTGAAACCACTCCCTTGATGTTTTCTACCGTTTCATTATCCAGCTCTAGGTCGTTTTTATTGGCATACTTGCTGAGGAGTTCATCTACCGTAGTTGCTACGATAACGTTTTGGTACTCCACGGCATCGACCAATGCATACTCCTTGACCAAGCCTGCATTGTCCTTCAATCCCATGATATAAAGAGGCTTGTCATTGAGATTAACAAGGATAGGGAAGGTAGCCTTGTAGGCCTTCTCCTGAACGGCTCCTTCTGCAGAAGCACGGGCTGATTCTTCGGTTGCTGAAGCTAGATTGTACTTGGTGATTTCACCAGTGCGCATATTTTCAAGGATAAATCCTAGATTACTTTCGTCAGCGTTGGCTGAAGTCACCCCAGTGTAGAGATAAATGTCATTTCCGATAGAAAGATAGTTATAGCCTTCTGTCGTTTGGGTAACGTTTTTCTTAGAAATCAAGGCATTCCAAAAGCCGTCTTTATACTTGCCGTTGTAATTGATTTGCTCGATGGTTTCTTCTGCTGGATAGACACGATCCACCCATTCTGGGACTTCATCCAAGCTGTATTCCTTGGTTTCTCCATTGGTGGCATCCAAGATAATAACAGATGAAGGGCGAGGTACTCCTAGACCAAACTGTTTTTGATAAACGGTTGCTACATAGAAAGGATTGCCTTCATCATCCACCTCAAAGGATGGTGTTTTAAAAATCTTAGTTGGGTACTTGATCCGAAGATGGCGTTTGACATCGCGATTAAAATACTCGGAGTCTGAATACTTCATTGATGTTTTTAAATCCACCAATTCCGCATTTCCTGTCACCATATCAACCTTGATATATTCGCCAATTCCCTTGGCTTGATTGTTGAACCATTTGATGGGATCTGCATACTCCAAGGGTGTAACTCGATAGGGTTTGCCATCAACCGTCAGCTGAGTATAGGTATCTGCCGCTACGTACTGGGATACCTTATCTGTCAGAGAGCCCAGATAACGGTCACCAATCTTTTCTGCAGTGCTCCGATCTAGGATTGGAACCTTACTGGTATCACTCTTAGGAAAATCTTTAAAATCTTTTTCTGTGATAGACACCACATTAGCATAATTTTTTGCTTGGAAAAAGCTAGAGGTCACTAGACTTACCAGACCGGCAAGGACAAAGATGAGTCCTGCAGCCAGCAACAATCCTCTACTAAGTTTGGTAAAAAGGAATCCTTCTAGATTGAGATCTTTGGCAGCCTTGCCATGACGTACATGAACAGTTTTGAGGAGATTGGTATCCTTGCGGAAACTAAACAAAATCCCCATCACCACCAGATGCCCACAGAGAAAGAAGATAAATTCCCAGCTGGTAAGATTAAGTGGCGGCAAAAAGATATACCAAGTCGTTGCGATAAAAACAAGTTCAAAGAGTATACGTTTCATCTGAGTTCCTCCTAAATAATTCGTCCTTCCAAATGATCCAGTTCATGTTGGCAGATCTGAGCTGGAAAGCCTGTTAACGTAATGGTCTGTTCCTGCCACTTGCTATCGCGATAGGAAACCGTAATCGTTTCATAGCGAGTCGTTGACCGTACCCCAGTCAAGGACAAACAACCTTCCTCTGTCTCGTAAGGATCTTCAGAGGAAAGGAGAATGGGGTTAAACATAACTATGGGAACCAAGCCAAGATTAAAGATAATCACCCGCTTCTGCACCCCAATAATATTTGCCGCCAGACCAACACAGGTCTCGCGATTGGCTAGCAGGGTATCCTGTAAATCCCTAGCCAAATAAAGGTCTTCCTGATTTGCAGTTTTCGAAACCTGCGACAAAAATAAGACATCTCGGACAATTTTCTTTTCCATTCTCTTACACTCCTTGCTACTTTACTTTATTATAGCACAAAAGTGGAAAACCCCTAACCATTCTCCTCAAATGCAAAAAAAGCCATCCGAAGATGACTTTCCTTTTAAATCGCGTTCTTATCAAAACCAAGCTTGCGTTGAACAAACTTAACGATTTCGACAATGAGTATCATTGAAAAGCTTCCGCCCATAACGATTCCCCATTGTGATAAGTCTAGTTTAGTCACGTGGAAGATGCTTTCTAATGGATCGATAACAATAGTTGATGCTAGTAAAATAAATGAAACCAAGATTGACCAGTTGAAGGTCTTAGACTTGAATGGTCCGACTGTCAAGATGGATTGGTAAACAGACTTGACGTTGTAGGCATGGAAGAGCTGAATCAAACCAAGTGTTGCAAAGGCCATGGTGAGGGCATCCGCATGAATAGCTTGATTGTCACCTACATGGACTGGATAGGCAAGAGCAAGACCATAAACAGTCAAGACGAGAGCCCCTTGGAGTACACCTTGATAGATAATGGAACTCATGACCCCACCTGAGAAGAAACTTGATTTGCGTCCACGTGGTTTGTGTGTCATAACACCTGGCTCAGCTGGTTCAACACCAAGGGCGATAGCTGGGAAGGTATCGGTTACCAAGTTAATCCACAAGAGATGAACTGGCTGTAGGACATCCCAACCAAACAAGGTTGATAAGAAGATGGTTAATACTTCAGCCGTATTGGCAGAAAGTAGGTACTGAATGGTCTTTTGAATATTTGAGAAGACCTTACGTCCTTCTTCAACTGCGACGATGATAGTCGCAAAGTTATCATCTGCAAGGATCATGTCAGAGGCACCTTTAGAAACCTCTGTACCAGTGATTCCCATACCGATACCGATATCGGCTGTTTTCAGAGCTGGCGCATCATTAACACCGTCCCCTGTCATGGCAACGACCTTACCTTGGTTTTGCCAAGCTTTCACGATACGAACCTTGTGCTCCGGAGATACACGCGCATAAACAGAGTATTGATCAACGACTTTTTCAAATTCTTCATCAGAAAGTTCGTTAAGCTCAGCACCAGTCAAAACATGGTCTTCCGAGTCATTTTCGTCGATAATTCCCAAACGTTTGGCAATGGCTTCTGCTGTGTCTTGGTGGTCACCAGTGATCATGATTGGACGGATTCCCGCTTCCTTAGCCACACGAACAGCTTCTGCCGCTTCAGCACGTTCAGGGTCAATCATCCCAATCAAACCAGTAAAGATCAAGTTGTTTTCAAGCTCTTCAGAAGTAAGATTTTCTGGAATAGTATCGATAATCTTATAAGCACCTGCAAGGACACGCAAGGCTTGGTGAGCCATTTCCGAGTTGTTTGTATGGATTAATTCAGTGACTTTCTCATCGATCGGAGCAACATCTCCAGCCTTGTCACGAGCAACACAACGTTTCAAAAGTTGATCTGGAGCCCCTTTGACTGCCACGAGGAATTTGCCATCTGGCAATGGGTGAACTGTTGACATGAGCTTACGGTCAGAGTCAAACGGCAATTCAGCTACACGAGGATATTTCTCTAAGAACCCTTTAACATCGTAGCCCTTGTCCAAGGCATACTGGATGAAGGCTGTTTCCGTTGGATCCCCGATCAGGTTTCCTTCAGCATCAATCTTGGTATCGTTGGCCAAAACAACAGAACGAAGAAGCGGCATGTCCAAGCCAAGATCAATGTCATCAGCAGAGTCATGTAGGACTGCGTCATAGAAGACTTTCTCGACTGTCATCTTGTTCATGGTAAGCGTACCAGTCTTATCAGAAGCGATGATTTCTGTTGAACCAAGCGTTTCTACTGCTGGCAACTTACGAACGATAGAGTTTCGTTTGGCCAAAACTTGAGTACCAAGGGCAAGAACGATCGTCACGATAGCAGGGAGTCCTTCTGGAATGGCCGCAACAGCAAGCGCAACAGAGGTCATCAACTCACCAAGTGGATCTTTACCTTGAATGAAGACTCCAACTACAAAAGTAACAAGGGCAATGGCCAAAATTGCATAGGTCAAAACCTTAGAAAGGTTGTTCAAGTTTTGTTTGAGTGGCGTGTCTGTCTCGTCAGCATCTTGGAGCATACCAGCGATATGACCCACTTCAGTATACATACCTGTATTGACAACGACACCAAGACCACGACCATAAGTCACATTTGAGTTTTGGAAGGCCATATTGACACGGTCACCAATACCAGCATCTGCAGCGAGCTCGACTGTCAAGTCTTTTTCAACTGGAACAGACTCACCTGTTAGAGCTGCTTCTTCGATTTTAAGAGAATTAGCTTCTAGCAAACGTAGGTCTGCTGGCACTACATCACCAGCTTCAAGGGCAACGATATCTCCTGGCACCAATTCTTTGGAATCAATCTCTGCCATGTGTCCATCACGAATAACGCGAGCAGCTGGACTAGACATAGACTTGAGAGCTTCGATGGCTTCTTCTGCTTTTCCTTCTTGGTAAACACCAAAGGCAGCGTTGATGATAACCACGGCTAGGATAATGATGGCATCTGCAATATCTTCCCCACCAGAAGTTATGACTGATAAGATAGCCGCAGCAATCAGGATGATAATCATCAAATCCTTAAACTGTTCGATGAATTTAACCAAGAGAGATTTTTTCTCACCCTCTTCCAGTTCATTGCGTCCATATTCAGCTAGGCGTTTCTGCGCTTCGCTAGACGAGAGGCCTTGCTCAGTTGCTTCAACTGACTTCAAGACCTCTTCAGGACTTTGAGTATAAAACGCTTGGCGTTTTTGTTCTTTTGACATGTGTCTCCTCCTT
The DNA here is from genome assembly GCA_905221385.1 of bacterium. Taxonomy (GTDB): domain Bacteria; phylum Bacillota; class Bacilli; order Lactobacillales; family Streptococcaceae; genus Streptococcus. Next base: position 75,370 of record CAJNCV010000006.1, on the reverse strand, counting down.
GACATTGTGTGCAAAACAAGCTCTCTTTTAGTTTTATGACAAACAAAAAGAGACTTGTTAATCATAACAAGTCTCGCTGTTTAAGATAGGGCCGGAAAGCATACTTTGCAGTATACAATTCGGAATGACGACACTATCACAGGTTTCTGCCAGCTACTCCCTTGAGTAGTACTATTATACCAAATTTTGAAAAGTTTTCAATCATTAAAATTCGATGAAGGAGGACTAAATTTGAATTTTCCCGCAAAAACCAGTATAATGAAAGAATATTACTTATACTGAAAAGGAAGTTTGATGAAGCAATCAATCTCAAATCTCAAGTTAGCTGAGCGTGGTGCTATTGTCAGTATCTCGACCTACTTACTCTTATCAGCAGCTAAGTTAGCAACTGGACATCTACTGCATTCATCCAGTTTGGTAGCAGATGGTTTCAACAACGTATCCGATATTATCGGAAATGTTGCTCTCTTGATCGGCATTCGGATGGCTCGCCAGCCTGCAGACCGTGACCACCGCTTTGGACACTGGAAGATTGAAGATTTAGCTAGTTTGATTACTTCCATCATCATGTTCTACGTTGGCTTTGATGTGCTTCGGGATACCATTCAGAAAATCCTCAGTCGGGAACAAACGATTATCGATCCTCTGGGAGCATTTCTAGGAATCATTTCTGCAGCGGTCATGTTTGTCGTTTATCTCTATAACACACGCCTCAGTAAGAAATCCAAATCCAAAGCTCTAAAGGCAGCAGCTAAAGATAATCTTTCCGATGCTGTCACCTCGCTTGGGACCTCCATTGCTATCCTAGCTAGCAGTTTCAACTATCCGATCGTGGATAAATTGGTTGCTATCATCATCACTTTCTTTATCTTAAAGACAGCATATGATATCTTTATCGAGTCTTCCTTCAGTCTTTCAGATGGTTTTGATGACCGGCTATTAGAAGACTACCAAAAGGCTATCATGGAGATTCCAAAGATTAGTAAGGTCAAGTCCCAAAGAGGGCGTACCTACGGTAGCAACATCTACCTTGATATCACCTTAGAAATGAATCCCGACTTATCTGTCTATGAAAGTCATGAGATTGCAGACCAGGTCGAGTCTATGCTAGAAGAGCGTTTTGGAGTCTTTGATACCGATGTCCATATCGAGCCAGCTCCCATACCTGAGGACGAGATTTTAGACAATGTCTACCAAAAACTGCTCATGCGTGAGCAATTGATTGACCAAGGAAACCAGCTAGAAGAACTCCTTGCTGAGGACTTTCTCTGTATCCGTCAAGATGGAGAGCAGATGGATAAAGTCGCTTATCAAGCCGAAAAAGAACTTAAAGCTACTATTAAGGACATTCAGATTACCTCCATTAGTCAGAAAACCAAGCTCATTTGCTATGAGCTAGATGGTATCGTCCACACCAGTATCTGGCGTCGCCACGAAACTTGGCAAAATATCTTTCATCAGGAAACTAAAAAAGAGGACAAAGAGTGACCCTATCCAGTGGATAGGGCCTTTTTGATTATTCTACTTTAAGCTGAGATGGCCTATGACAGTTTGGAAGATTTGCCTTTCGAAGCTTGTTTTGTCTGTTTTCTCGCTTGGCGATTTTGTTCGATCCGCCATTCTCTTTCATAGTACTTCATGGTCTCGTATACCCTTTCAGGAAGACCTACATCTAGTAGAATGATAGGGATGATCAAATCTGCTGACGGATGAAAAGGGAGACACCTTCTCTTCAGCAGAGTTAGAAACGATGGTTTTTTCACATTTTCCTTGTTTTTAAAATAGATTTCAATCCGATAAGAATCCCTATACTTCCCTCGAATTCGAGAGAAGAAAAAGTCCTCTACATCTGCCCAAGCATAGAAATGACTGGGTTTCTTTGGATTTTGTTTGTAGTAAAACCCCTCGACAGTGCATTTCAAATATTCCTTATCGGAGCTTAACAGTCGGTAGGTCTGATAAATGATTACTCCAGCGCAAAAAAGTAGAACCAGCATTAACAAAAGACTTATCGTATGAAGTTTGCTTCCCTTTTCCGAATACGAATGGAGATAATAGAGAGGCAGCAAGAAGAAAAGTACTGAAGCCAAGCCAAATAAGGCATTCCAAATGATTTTCTTGGGACTACATTTAATGACTTTTTCTTCCATCATGCCAACTCACTTAGGTATTCATAGCGTTCGTATTTTTCAAGGAGTTCTTCGTTTTTCTCATCTAGCTCTTTCTGAAGCGTCGCCAGTTTGCCAAAGTCAGAGCCATTTGCCTGCATTTCCTCTTCAATAGCAGCGATACGGTTTTCTAAGGCTTCAATATCCCCTTCAATGCTTGCCCACTCCTGCTTTTCTTGGTAGGTCATGCGTTTCTTATCTTCACGGACCTTGACCACTTTTTCCTTTTCGGCCTTTTGAATTTGATTGGCCATATCAGTTTCAAAGTTTTTTTCATCAAGGTAGTCGGTGTAATGACCAAAGAAAGGACGAATCTTGCCATCTTCAAAAGCGAGAATCTTGGTCGCTACCTTATCCAAAAAATAACGGTCGTGGCTAACTGTCAAGACAGGGCCGGCAAAACCCTGCAAGAAATTCTCCAAAACTGTCAGAGTTGCAATGTCCAAATCATTTGTCGGCTCGTCCAAAAGAAGAACATTTGGTTTTTCCAAAAGCAATTTGAGGAGATAAAGGCGTTTTTTCTCTCCACCAGACAATTTCTCAATCAGGGTTCCATGCGTCGAACGTGGGAAGAGGAACTGCTCCAGCAACTCAGCGATGGAAGTCGTAGAACCACCACTGGTCTTTACCTCTTCTGCTACTTCCTGCAGGTAATTGATGACCCGTTTGCTTTCATCCAACCCTTCGATTTGTTGAGAGAAATAGGCGATACGAACGGTTTCCCCAATCACAACTTGACCTTTAGTCGGATCAAGACTTCCTGCAATCAGATTAAGCAGAGTTGACTTCCCGACACCGTTGTCCCCAACGATTCCGATACGGTCTTTGGCTTGCACCAAGAGATTAAAATCTTGCAAAATGGGCTTGTTTTCATAGGCAAAGGAAACACCCTGAAACTCGATGACTTTCTTCCCTATCCGACTGGTTTCAAAGTTCATGGTCAAGTCTGTATCAGCAACGCCACCTGAAACTTCTTTTTTCAAATCGTGGAAACGATTGATACGAGCTTGCTGCTTGGTCGCACGCGCTTGCGGTTGTCTACGCATCCAGGCCAGTTCTTGCTTATAGAGTTGTTCTTTTTTGTGGAAAAGTGCTGCATCACGCTCATCTTGTTCAGCCTTGAGGCGAACATAGTCCTGGTAATTTCCCTGATACTCGGTCAAGCCTGCTCGGTCCAACTCGAAAATTCGCGTTGATAGTGCATCTAGGAAATAACGATCGTGAGTGATAAAGAGAACAGTCTTCTTGGAATTTTTCAAAAAAAGAGTCAGCCACTCAATGGTCGCAATGTCCAGGTGGTTAGTCGGCTCGTCCAGAAGCAAGAGGTCGTGGTTTCCTAGGAGAACTTGCGCCAACTGAACCCGTCTTCTCAGACCGCCTGACAATTCACCAACTGGAGTCGACAAGTTCTGAATACCTAGCTTGCTGAGGACCGTCTTGACCTGGCTTTCAATTTCCCAGGCTTGGAGGGAATCCATCTCTGCCATGACCCGTTCCAAACGAGCCTGCTTGTCCTCACTGTAGTTGAGCATGATTAACTCATACTCACGAATCAACTGGATTTCCTTGAGGTCGCTGGACAGAACCGTGTCCAAAACTGTCTTGCTATCATCAAAATCTGGATTCTGAGTCAAGTAGCCAATCTTATAGTCATTCTTAGCTGAAAAAGGACTGACATCCCCATCAAAGCCAGAAACACCAGAAAGGACATCTAACAGAGTGGTCTTACCAGTCCCATTGACACCGATCAGACCAATTCTATCCAAGTCATGGATGATAAAAGAAATATCCTTAAAAACGATCTTGTCTCCGACGGATTTGCTTAGTTTTTCAACGATAAAATCACTCATTTTTTCTCCCTCAGGTAAGCATGGATTGCTTGACGATCATTTTCCAACTCTCCATCGACAATGGCAAACTCAATCTCTGTTAAAATCTCTCCCAAGTCTGGTCCTGGCTGGTAACCATATTCCTTAATCAAAATTCCACCGTTAATCTGAATTTCTTTCTTATCATGAATGGTCAAACTATGGTAAGTTTCTTTGATGGCTTGTGGGTTGACTTCTTTTCCTTGAGCCTGACGAAGACTTTCAGCTTGTAGAAGGGAATCCAAGTCAAAGCGGTAACAATCACGCTTGCTCAGCTCTCCTTCTTCTCGCAAAGCCAAAATAGTCAGCAAATCCTGAACCTGCTTAGCAAACTGGCGTGAGGTCTTCCAATGTTTCAAAAATGGCTGTGCATCTTTAATCTCCAAGGCCCACAAGAGAGCTGCCCAGGCTTGTTCGGAAGACTCAAAAGTGAACTCAGTCTCCAAATCAAACAGTCTGTTGAGCTTGTCCTGGCTCCCTACCATATCTGGAAGATAGTCATAAGCTCGACTTTCAATCATGGAAGACAGACCCACTCGCCAAAAAGGTGCCAGCAAGAGTTTATCAAACTCAACGAAGGTGCGCTCCACAGAAATTTTCTCCAAGAGCGGAGTCAAAGTCTTCATCGCCTCAAAAGTTTCTGACTCAAGTTTAAAACCGAGACTGGCCTGAAAGCGGAAACCACGCATAATCCGCAGAGCATCCTCGTTAAAACGTTCACTAGCCACTCCAACGGCTCGCAAGACTTGGTTTTCCAAATCCTCTAAACCATGGAACAAGTCAATAATTTCGCCTGTCTCATCCAAGGCAAACGCATTAACTGTGAAATCACGGCGCTTGAGGTCTTCTTCTAGCGAACGCACAAAGGAAACCGCGCTGGGTCTGCGATAGTCCACATAGACATCCTCTGTTCGAAAAGTTGTTACCTCATACTCCTCGTCCCCTTCTAAAACTAAGACAGTTCCGTGCTCGATTCCAATATCGGCTGTTCGCGGAAAAATCTGCTTGGTCTCCTCTGGATAGGAAGAAGTCGCAATATCCACATCGTGGATAGGACGATTGAGGAGGGCATCTCTGACGGAGCCCCCAACAAAATAGGCTTCAAAGCCTGCTTCTTTAATTTTTTCTAATACTGGTAAAGCCTTCTGAAATTCAGAAGGCATTTGCGTTAATCTCATAATAAGTGTTCTAATCCATAGACAAGCTCATGACGCTTGACAACTTCTTTGATTCCCAAATTGACCCCTGTCATGAAGGAGCTGCGATCATAGGAGTCATGACGAAGGGTCAATCCTTCTCCCTGATTGCCAAAAATGACTTCTTGATGAGCTACTAAGCCTGGCAAACGAACTGAGTGGATCCGCATGCCATCAAAGTTAGCACCACGGGCACCTGCAATCAATTCTTCCTCGTCAGGCGCACCTTGTTGGATTGATTCCCGAACTTCTGCCATCAGCTCAGCCGTTTTAATGGCTGTTCCGCTCGGAGCATCTTTTTTCTTGTCATGATGGAGCTCGATAATCTCCACATTTGGGAAATATTTGGCAGCCTGCGCCGCAAATTGCATAAGCAAGACAGCGCCCAAGGCAAAATTAGGGGCAATCAAGCCACCCAAATCTTGTTCACGGGAAAATGCTTTTAGTTCTGCAATTTCTTCACTAGTGAATCCTGTTGTTCCTACGACGGGAGCAAAGCCATTTTCAAGAGCAAAGCGTGTATTTTCGTAGGCGACAGCTGGTGTAGTAAAATCTACCCAGACATCCGCTTCAAAACCGGCTAAATCAACCTTATCATTGAAGACAGGAATTCCCTGCCATTCTGATTCAGACTCAAAAGGATCCAAAACTGCAACCAAGTCCAAGTCAGGATCAGCCAAGACCATCTGACAGGCAGCTTGACCCATCTTTCCCTTAAAGCCAGCAATAATTACTCGAATACTCATCTCTACTCCTACCTAAGATACAAAGCCTGCAAGAACACAAAGTGAAAATAGGAGTTCTGATCAAGGAGTGTCTACTCCTTGGAAGAACTATCTTTTTCACACAGAGTTCCAGGCGTGTTCAATTATCAAGATACAAAGGACCTTAGCTGCCCATAACAACAATTTAGACGATTGGTGTATAGCTCAAGGCGATACTACCTTCTCCAAGGTGGGTCCCAATGACACTACCAAAGCTATCAATTGGAATTTCAGCAGTCACACCACTCTCAATTAAAAGCTGACGCAAATCCGCTGCCTTTTGAGGAGCGTTTCCATGAATGACTGTGATACGGTAGTCCCCATCTTTTGTGAACTCTTTGATGATTTCCACCAAACGTTTGATTGCCTTCTTTTCCGTACGAACTTTTTCATAAACTTCAATCACACCTTGGTCATTAAAGTAGAGGATAGGCTTGATACTGAGAAGATTTCCTAAGACGGCTGCCCCATTTGACAGACGTCCTCCCTTAACCAAATGATCGAGGTCATCTACTATGATAAAGGCTGAATTATCAGCAATTTGGATAGCCAACTTCTCCTGAATCTGGGCAAAATCGTCGCCTTGTTCTGCCCATTCAAAGGCACTTTCCACCATAAATCCTAGAGGGGAACTTGTGATATGGGTATCTGGAAAGGCAATGGTCAAGCCATCATACTCATCCAACATGTATTGGATGTTCTGATAAAAGCCTGAAATCCCTGACGAAAGGAAGAGTCCCAAGACATGGGTATATCCCTCGTCTTTCAAAGAACTAAGAATCTCATCCAATTTGGCAATACTTGGTTGACTGGTTTTAGGCAATTCTACAGACTGAGCCATTTTTTGATAAAATTCCTCAGCAGTCAGATTGACACCTTCGACATACTCCTCCCCATCAATGTTAACAGGAATATCCAAGATAAATAGATTCTCTCTTTGCAGCGTCTTCTCCTCTAAATAGGCTGAAGAATCTGTAATGACAGCTAATTTCATGACTAAAACTCCAAATTGATCCCTGGAAGATCCAAGGCGATTTCTGTTACTTCATACGTCAAACGATTGAGCATGTTCAAACATGGACGTGCCAAGGTTTCGACTTCTTCTTGGTTAAATTCGCTTGGTTCGTTGACAATTCGACCTTCTACATGGTTAACTTGGGAAATCGTTCCGCTGATGACAAATTTGTCAAAGACAATCATGAAGCTCAAGATAACAACAAGCGAAGTCACTTGGTTTTCTTGGTCATGTTGGAGTAACTGAAAGTTCACGTCTACCTTGGTTTCAGGAGCTCCATTTTCATTTTCCCATTCAAAGTTACGAGCATCAAAGTGATACTGGCTAACAAATTCTTGTTCTCGTTTAAGATTCATTTTTCTCTCCCATTGCTACAATTTACTATGCAATTGTACCACATTTTTATTATTTCATCTAGTTTTCTAGTCTTTAGTTAATTCCGATTTCATCTTTAACAACAGCAGCAATCGTATCTACGTAGTAGTTGACTTCTTCTGTTGTAGGAGCTTCCGCCATGACACGCAAGAGGGGTTCTGTTCCACTTGGGCGGACAAGGATACGGCCGTTCCCTGCCATCTCTTCTTCCATCTTTTCGATGATTGTCTTGATGGCTGGTACTTCCATGGCTTTTTCTTTCATGGCATTTTCCACTCGAATATTGACTAGTTTTTGTGGGTAAATCGTCACTTCTGATGCTAGTTGAGACAAGCTCTTGCCTGTTTCTTTCATGATTTTAGTCAATTGGACAGCTGATAATTGACCATCACCAGTTGTATTGTAGTCCATCAAGATAACGTGACCAGACTGTTCACCTCCAAGGTTGTAGCCTGATTTTCTCATTTCTTCAACGACATAGCGGTCACCAACAGCAGTCACTGCCTTGTTAATACCGACACTTTCCAAGGCCTTATGGAAACCAAGGTTAGACATGACCGTTGTCACGATGGTGTTTTGAGCCAACTGGCCTTTTTCAGAAAGATATTTCCCGATGATGTACATGATTTTATCACCATCAACGATGTCGCCATTTTCATCAACAGCAATCAAGCGGTCACTGTCTCCGTCAAAGGCCAAACCAATAGCTGATTGGCTTTCTTTAACAACTTCTTGAAGAGCTTCTGGGTGTGTTGAACCCACATTCAAGTTGATATTAAGACCATCTGGCATCTCACCAATAACAGTTAATTGAGCCCCAAGGTCTGCAAAGATTTGACGGGCACTTGTAGACGCTGCACCGTTCGCTGTGTCCAAGGCCACTTTCATTCCTTCAAGAGGAGTTCCAGTTGAAACAAGATAGCCTTCATACTTACGTAATCCTTCTGGATAGTCCACTAAGGTTCCCAAGCCTTCGGCACTTGGACGAGGAAGAGTATCTTCAGCAGCATCTAGCAAGGCTTCGATTTCTGCTTCTTTTTCATCATCAAGTTTGAAGCCATCCCCACCAAAGAATTTAATTCCATTATCAAGGGCTGGGTTGTGACTAGCGGAAATCATGACACCAGCACTGGCTCCCTCCGTTTTGACCAAGTATGCTACTGCTGGTGTTGCAAGGACACCGAGTTTATAGACGTGAATCCCTACAGAGAGAAGACCTGCCACTAAGGCTGATTCTAACATTTCTCCTGAGATACGTGTATCACGTCCTACAAAAACTTTAGGGGCTTCTGTTTCGTGTTGGCTAAGAACATAACCACCAAAACGTCCCAGTTTAAAGGCCAATTCTGGCGTCAGTTCTACGTTTGCTTCTCCACGGACTCCATCGGTCCCAAAATATTTACCCATTTTGTTAATCATCCTTTTCTACTATTTTGTTTATTCTTGTTTAGACGAGTCTGGTTTCGTTTCTGAACTCGTAGAAGACGAACTGCTGGTTGAAGAGCCCGTTGACGAAGAACTCGAACTAGACGATGCTGTTTTTGTTGTAATTTTCATCGTTGTGTCAAATGGCATAATAACGCTTGGCAAGACATTTCCATTTTTATCAACTGCTTGAAGAGGAACAGAGGCCGAGTAGTTACCTGTTATCCGTTCACTCGTCGGTAAGATGGCAATGACACGATCTACTCTAGAGAGAGTCTCTTCATCACTAATAACCGCTACTTTTTCATCTGACACAGTGACCGTATCGATTTTCACGCGAGAATCAACCTGGCTAGGATCAATCTCCGGCACAACGATTACATTATCTCGTTTTGCTTTTTTACCAACCTTCACTGTTATCTTTTGCGGTGTTGCAACAGCCGTCAAACCACTTGGTAGATTTTCTATGGTTAGAGGAACTTCGATTGTTCCAACACTGGCATTGGTTAAATCAGCTGTCACCTTGAATTTACGCGTACTTTCCTGCATTTCGCTTGCCAAAGCAACTCGATTGGAACCTGTCAAAAAAACCGTTACTTCTGACGTAAAGCCACTAATAAAGTACTGATCACTATCATAGTGGATATCAATTGGGACATTGAGTACCGTATTGGTATAGGTTTCCGTCCGCACCTGTCTGGCACTGTTGCTATTCTGATAGTTTGTTGAAGTCGCATAGATAAAGAGGATGCAGGCGAAAAAGAAGGAAGAAATAATATAAAGACTATTTTTTCTCATGTTTCAATCCTCCTAGCAAACGCTCTTTCAAACCATGTTTTTCCTCTGATGTTGGAAGCAGGATTCTTCTCAATTCAGATTCAAACTCTTCCAAGGTCAAATCGTGCTTAAAGACTCCATTATAGGTGATTGAGATTCCACCTGTTTCCTCCGAAACCACAAAGGTAAGAGCATCTGATACTTCCGACAAACCAATCGCCGCCCTGTGGCGTGTTCCAAACTCTTTGGAAATCTCTGTATTTTCAGTTAGTGGCAGATAGGCTGAAGTGACGGCAATTCGATCTTCTCGGATAATAACCGCTCCGTCGTGTAAGGGAGTGTTAGGAATAAAGATATTGATGAGCAATTCAGCTGAAATCTTTGCATCTAAAGGGATCCCTGTCGAGATATATTCCTGTAAGGTTCTTACTCGCTGAACCACCACAAGCGCCCCAATCTTACGAGGGCTCATGTATTCAACTGATTTCACAAATGCACGAACCATCTGCTCTTCCGCACTAATAGGGGCATTGGAGAAGAAATCAGTAGCCCGGCCCAATCGCTCCAAACCAGTCCGAATCTCTGGTGAAAAGATAACCACCGCTGCAATCACCCCGTAGGTGATGATCTGATTGATCAACCAGGAAATAGTCGTTAAACCAATCATATTGGAAAGAATCTGGGCTAGAATAAAAACTAAGACTCCACGGACCAATATCATAATCTTGGTGCCTGCAATAGCTTTAGTAAAATGATATAAAATATAAGTCACAATGAGAATATCAATCAGATTGGTGACTATACTCCAAGGACTTGAAAACAAACTCGTCCAGTATTGTAAATTGGATAATTGTTGAAAATTCATCCTTGGCCTCCTCCCTGTCAAAACACTTTACTCATCATTATACCATTTTTTGCCCATTTTTTCCCTATCCTACCTCATTTTAAATTAAGCAAAAATATGATAAAATAAACTGATTAGAAAAAACAAAGGAGAAATCATGTCTCAACTCTATGATATTACCATTGTAGGTGGCGGTCCTGTCGGTCTCTTTGCTGCCTTTTACGCCCATCTACGCCAAGCTAAAGTTCAAATCATCGACTCCCTTCCCCAGCTCGGTGGTCAACCAGCCATCCTCTACCCTGAAAAGCAAATCCTTGACGTGCCAGGTTTTCCAAACTTAACTGGAGAAGAGTTAACCAAGCGTTTGCTTGAACAGCTAGATGGCTTCAACTCTCCTATTCACCTCAATGAAACCGTTCTTGAGATTGAGAAAAATGACGATTTCTTTAGCATTACAACCACTAAAGGAAACCATCTCAGCAAAACAGTCATCATTGCTATGGGGGGCGGTGCCTTTAAACCACGTCCACTCGAATTAGACGGTGTTGAGAACTATGAAAATATCCACTACCACGTTGCCAACATCCAGCAATACGCTGGTAAGAAAGTGACCATACTTGGTGGAGGGGACTCAGCAGTTGACTGGGCATTGGCTTTTGAAAAAATTGCCCCAACTACTCTCGTTCACCGTCGAGATAACTTCCGTGCCTTGGAACACAGTGTGCAAGCCCTACAAGCATCATCTGTGACTATCAAGACACCATTCGTTCCTAGCCAACTCCTTGGAGATGGAAAAACACTCGATAAACTGGAAATCACAAAAGTCAAATCTGATGAAACCGAAACGATTGACCTAGACCACCTCTTTGTCAACTACGGCTTCAAGTCTTCTGTCGGTAACCTTAAAAACTGGGGTCTGGACCTTAACCGTCACAAAATTATCGTCAATAGCAAGCAAGAATCCAGCCAAGCGGGTATCTATGCTATCGGTGACTGTTGCTACTATGAAGGTAAGATTGATTTGATCGCTACAGGACTAGGTGAAGCTCCAACAGCTGTTAACAATGCCATTAACTACATTGACCCAGAACAAAAAGTACAACCCAAACACTCAACCAGTTTATAAGAAAAGAACCACGGATCAACTGATTCGTGGTTTTATAGTTCTTCTGCTATAAAAAAGCAACTTACTGGAGTTTTACTTTAAAAAGCAAAAGTCTACTTTGTACCATTTAAAGCTTTTGGATATTCTTTACTTTTCGTTTCTATAGTTTCAACTACTTTTGTAGAAAATTCTCCCTTCATCGAACTATCAATGTTTTTCGAAACTTCTTTCAAACTTTCTTGAGCACTTAATAGAGAGATCTTCATATATTTTTCTGTATCTTTTTTTATAGTGGAAATACGAGCTTTTTTTGCTGGAGCCAAGATGTTTTTTATAAATGATCGTTCCAACTCTTTTTCAATATTTCTTAGAGCCTCCTCTCCTCCCGCGAAAAAATCATTAATATAATCAAATACATTCGCCATTATCGTTAACCTCGTTCTTCTAAGCGTCTTTTTTGCTCCTGAGCTCTGGCAAGCTCATCTTCTAAGAGACGGTGTTCCCGCTTGTAATCCTGTTCGAGCTCCAATTCTTCTTGTTCGAGTTGTCTTTGTCTATTTCTATACGCCATCTCGATTTGCTGACTAAAGTTGGATGCTAGTCGATTGGATTGATAACGCCATTCAGTTGTGTCTCCGCCTAGCTGGTCTAAGGTATGGGAAATGATTCGATACTTTTCATCAATCATATGACACAATTGCTGAAATTTATAATTGGCCTCTTCGTACTGATTTTCGATTTTTTTACAAGAACGTCGATAGTCATCCTCACATTCTTCAATACGTTGGCGCTTTTTCCTGATTTCATCTTCTATCATATCAAACTCTTCCATTGCTTAAATTCATTCGCCAATGCCTTATCTTCATCTAATTTCTTCTGAATACCGTTTTGGATTTGCTTTTCTAAGTCTGTAAAATCTTTCTCTAATTGTTTCGCAGTATCAAGAACTGGAGTAAACCTCTTTTGAATGACACCAACAGTTGTTTCATAAGTCACTCCTCCATCAGAATAGGCAACCTCTGTTTCGTACGGACTTAGGATAAAACCCCAAGGAACATTACTACACGAAACAAGCACTTCACTCGCATCTTGAACTCCGTCATTATATATTTTTTTGAGAACATCTAGTTCTTCTGTTACAATATGGCAAATACCTGACGCCGTTAGCTTAGCTTGTTCAGAGTCTAGAAAGATTCGCTCATCAGATGTAAGGCCATCAGAAGATAGACTCTTCTTAAGCTTTTTGAAACTCTCCATTTTAATTAGAAAGCTATTATATGCGACTGTACTGGTATTGGAGAGAATTTTTATTTTTCCATCCTTATCCAAGCGATAACCATAGGTCATATGCTGATTTACAAAATCTTCTTGTTCACTATCTACATAATAAACCATACCTACAGAACCGATACTGCCCTTCGAGGGATCTCTACCAACCATGCTGATCATATCTTTAGGGTCAGCATAGTTGTAGATACGTCCTTTAATCTGATCGACAATTTTCCTCTGTTCGGGGCTAAGGATTCGGTAGACATCAGGTCCGTTGTAGATATGAGCCTGTTGGATTCGCTCGATTTGGGCCGCTTCAAGAGCAGCCATGGCATACTGAGCATCCATAGATCCAAGCGAATGCCCGTAAATGTTAATTTTGGCATGAGGATATTTTTTCATGATATCTTTTAAAGCTCTGGCAGAAGCCTTTAGCTGCTCGGTAGAATTGTCTCGGTCGCTGGGATTGCTTTGCATTACAATTCTCTTAGCTATAACTGCATCATTTTCAGCCCAGTCATTCCAGACATCCGGTGCCTCATTCAAAATATGATCTGGACCCGTAGAACCACGAAAGAGGACCGTTACTTCCTGTACATCCTCAGCTTTTTCATCAGGATTTTTTACAACTGCATAAACCTGCTCACCCGCTCCTGTGGTATTGTTGTAGACTTGGGTGACAGTCCCAACGCTTCCATCATATTGGTCCTTAACCTCACGATTAATTGAGTTATCGTTATATTCAGTCATTGCAATCTGAAGATTTGAATCATTGACATATTTTCTCATTTTTTAGATTCCTTTAACATAGATGATAATTTAGGTGATACAGTATATCCATAAGATTCATAATTCCCTGAATTATCTTTTATTAAGCCAAAGTGAAAATCTAATTCCTTATCATCATTAAAATATATCCTTACCATTAGTCCTCCCATTGGATTATACTCTAAAGTTTCTGTATCAATATCATATGATTTAATGATTCCATCTTCTGTTAATGCTTTAGGATCATTCGCCCTTATATGATTTTCATAAACCTTCTTCGCCTCATCGCTTGTTGCGATGGCAATCATTTCTTGTTTCTTTTGGTATTGGTGCATGCTACAACCTCCTATTGTGATTCCAATTACTGCTAAAATGCTGAATAAAATAATCATACTTTTTTTAGGTTTTTTCATGGCGCCTCCTTTATGCTATCCTATCAATAAATTAGGGACTAACTTACTCATAGTATAGCATAATTTTCCTCTACATCCTCAGCTTTTTCTTTGGGATTTTTTACAAGTGCATAAACCTGCTCGCCAGCTCCTGTAGTATTGTTGTAGACTTGGGTGACAGTGCCAAGTTCTCTTTCATATTGGTCATATAAAGTTCTTTCCTCGCCCATATTATCCTGATACTCTGCCATTGCGGTTTGAAGGTTATCTTCTTTAACATGATTTTGTGTCATTCATTATTCCCTTTCAAAAGTTTGGATAATTTTGGTGAAGTAGAATAATATGCTGAATGGTATGAGCCATCTTTGTTTTCAATCAAATTATAATTTATATTTAATTCATTATCTTTGTTGATAACCACCGAAACCATCAATCCTCCCATTGGATTATAATCTAAGCTACTTTCATCAACAACATAATCCTGGATGACACCTGCATTAGTAAATGCATTAGGATCTTTCGATTTCATAAAATGTTCATAAACCTTCTTCGCCTCATCGCTGGTCGCGATGGCAATCATTTCTTGTTTCTTTTGATATTGGTGCATGCTACAACCTCCTACTGCTATTCCAATTACTGCTAAAATACTGATTAAAATAATCATACTTTTTTTAGTTTTTTTATGGTTCCTCCTTTGTCCTACAGTACAACTCATCTATAGTATACCATAGATTATGGAGTTGGCTTCCTTTAAAATTCTTCTCATATATTTATTAACTTCAAGAAAAGAACCACGAATCAACGATTCGTGGTTTTATAATTCATCTGCAATCTTGTTTATTTTTCTGAGTCTGTGGTTGACACCACTTTTTGTTAGGGGATTGCTCAGGCTATCTGCCAACTGCTGGATAGAGTAGTCTGGATGCTGAATCCGTAACTGAGCCACCTCTTGCAAATCCACGGGTAAATTTTCCAAACCCATTCTATCTTTGATTTTACTGATATTATTGATGGTCTTCATACTGGCAGAAACTGTCCGAGCGATATTAGCTGTCTCGGCATTATTAGCCCGATTGAGATCATTACGAGTTTCACGCAAAACCTTGACGCGCTCAAAATTATCACGCGCCTGCATGGCCCCAATCACAATCAAGAAATCCATGATGTCTTCTGCACGCTGGAGATAGGTAACTGCACCTTTCTTGCGCTCAATGACCTTGGCGTCCAGCAAAAACTGCTGAAGAAGAGAGGCCAGACCTTGGGCATGGTCCAGATAAACGGAACTAATCTCCAACTGGTACTTGCCAGACTCAGGATCTCGGATGCTACCATTTGCCAGAAAGGCTCCACATAAGTAAGCACGTCCAGCTTCCTCATCTGCTAAAATATCGGGATCAATACCTGTCTCCAAACCAAAGAAAGAATCTGCGAGCCGCAAATCAGCTAAAAGTTCCTGCACCCTCTCATCTGTATAGACCGTATAGACACGATTCTTGCGAAGATTGCTTCTCTGATGGTGACGAATTTCTGACTTAATATCATAAAAATGGAGAAAGGACTCATAAAGGTGCCGAGCTAACTTGGCATTTTCAGTCACGACGGACAAGGTCAAGCCTGAAGTCGAGAGACCGATACTGCCAGACATCTTGATAATTGCCGATAGTTCATAACGACTGAGATGGTGTTGACCAAGAATTTCCTCTTTTACTGCAACTGTGAAACTCATTTTCTCACCTGTATGATGCGCATCAATTCATCCACAATCAAATCGCCATCGTGGAAGGCTCCTCCATTTTCCAAACGAAGGAAGTTGGATGAAATCACACGAGGGACCTGCTTGCAAAGACCAGCAAAGTCATGCTCTACCTGAACCAAATACTCATCAAAACGGTTGCTATCCATGTATTCTCTAGGAACCTTCTCGATATTAACCAAGACCGTATCAATAAATGGCCGACCTAAGTGTCGATGGAGGACTTCCACGTGGTCACTGTCTGAAAAGTGCTCTGTTTCCCCACGCTGGGTCATGATATTGCAGACATAGGCTATCTCCGCCTTGGTCTCCAAGAGAGCCTGCCCAATCTCCTCAATGACAATATTTGGCAAAATCGATGTAAAGAGGGAACCAGGCCCCAAGACGATCATATCACTCTCGAGGATAGTATTGACCACTCGACGGCTGGCTTGGGGTGTTTCATCATCCAAGGTATTGGTCACATAGACATGGTCGATCATACCTGGATGATCTGCAATGTGGCTCTCACCTGCCACCTCAGAACCGTCTTTAAAGACTGCATGCAGTGTCAGAGGCTGATCGCTTGATGGGTAAATTTTTCCTGTTGTGTGGAAAAAGAGACTTAGCAGCTGCATGGCATTATAAGTGGACCCTTGCATTTCAGAAAGCCCTGCTATAATGATATTTCCTAGAGGATGACCCGCAAAAGCTCCAGCCTCTTCTGAGAAACGGTACTGAAAAACCTTCTCATAAAACTTAGGCATATCCGACATGGCTACCAGAACATTGCGAAGATCGCCTGGTGGTGTCAGCTGTTGGATATTCTTTCTTAGTTCACCAGAAGAGCCACCATCATCAGCTACCGTTACGATGGCTGCGATATCAACATCCTTTTCTCGCAAGCTTTTCAAAATGACGGGGATACCTGTTCCTCCACCAATTACCGTTATCTTTGGTTTTCTCATGAACGGTTTACCGTTTCCTTTCTTCGGTCTTTGTCACGATGGCTTTCATTGACAGGCCAGTTTTTAGCAAGGTCCTCAGCTATTCGTTTTGCAAAGGCAACACTACGGTGTTGTCCACCTGTACATCCTACTGCAATGGTTAAAACAGACTTGCCTTCTTTTTTGTAACTTGGCAAAATGGGCTCAATCAAGGCGAGTAAGTGCTGATAGAAATTTTCAGACTCTTCATGATTCATCACATAGTCATAAACTGCTTGATCCTCACCTGTCTGATTGCGGAGTTCCGGAAGGTAGTATGGATTTGGCAAAAAACGGACATCAAAAACCAAGTCTGCATCAATAGGGATACCATACTTGAATCCAAAAGACATGACTTCGATACGGAAAGACTGGGCTTGTTCTTGGTCTGAAAATTGCTCTGCAATGGTTTTACGCAGTTCACGAGGAGTGAGTTCTGTCGTATCCACCACATTTTGACTCATGTTTTTCAAAGGTGCTAAGAGTTCACGTTCCAGCTTGATGCCATCTAAAATCCGACCATCAGCAGCTAGAGGGTGACTTCTTCTAGTTTCCTTATAGCGTGCCACCAATTCCTTATCTGCTGCGTCTAAAAAGAGGATTTTGAAGTCCAAATCGTCTTGGTTTTCCAATTCATCCAAAACTGCCTGAATCTCTGAAAAGAAGGAACGGCTCCGCATATCGACTACTAGGGCTAACTTATGGTCATCATCCTTGGTCTCTACCAACTGCAAAAACTTTGGCAAGAGGGCTGGTGGCATATTGTCAATGGTAAAATATCCCAAATCTTCGAAGGACTGAATGGCTACCGTTTTCCCTGCGCCACTCATCCCTGTCACAATCACCAGGTGAAGTTGTTTCTTTGTCATCTATCTCTCCTTATATCAAAAAAAGTTTGGCAGAGCCAAACTTCAACTAGCTTATCCAATCTCTGCGATCACTTCAATTTCGACTTTTACATCACGAGGAAGACGTGCAACCTCTACAGCTGAACGAGCTGGAAATTTCTCTTTAAAGGCCGTTTGGTAAACCTCGTTAAAAGGAACAAAGTCATTCATATCGCTCAAGAAGCAAGTTGTTTTAACAACATGATCAAAGTCTGTTCCTGCTTCAGCCAAAATAGCACCGATATTTTTCAAAACTTGTTCTGTCTGTTCTTGGATCGTTTCTCCTACAATTTCTCCAGTTTCAGGAGATAGGGGAACTTGACCGCTAGCAAACAAAAGATTACCAACGATTTTTCCTTGAACATAAGGTCCGATTGCTTTTGGAGCTTTGTCTGTATGAATTGTTTTTGCCATTTCTTTCCCTCACAATTTTTCTAATATTGCATCCCAAGCCTGATCCATCCCTGCCTTGCTGACAGATGAAAAGAGAATGAAGTCGTCACTTGGGTCAAAGTTTAATTTCTTTTTGATTGCTGATTCATGCTTGTTCCACTTACCACGGGGAATCTTGTCCGCCTTGGTCGCAACGATGATAACCGGAATCTCATAATACTTGAGAAATTCATACATCTGTACATCATCTGCTGACGGGTCGTGGCGGAGATCCACCAAACTGACAACCGCACGGAGATTTTCCCGAGTCGTTAGGTACTCCTCAATCATGCGCCCCCACTTTTCACGTTCCTTTTTAGAAACGCGGGCATAGCCATAACCTGGTACATCCACAAAACGCATCTTGTCATCAATGTTAAAGAAGTTGAGCAGCTGTGTTTTCCCAGGTTTCCCAGATGTACGAGCGAGATTCTTGCGGTTCAGCATGGTGTTGATAAAGCTGGACTTGCCAACATTTGAACGCCCTGCAAGGGCAATCTCTGGCAGGTCATCCTGCGGATAGTGGGACTTATTTGCCGCACTGAGCAAGATTTCAGCATTGTGTGTATTGATTTCCATAGTCACCTCTAGGCTGTTTCTAGGATTGGTTTTTCCGTTCCGTCAACAGCTTCTTTTGTGATGCGAACCAATTTCACATTTTCTTGACTTGGCACTTCAAACATAACATCTAGCATGGTTTCTTCAATGATTGAGCGAAGACCACGCGCACCAGTTTTGCGCTCGATAGCCTTATTGGCGATTTCTTGAAGGGCTTCATCGTCAAATTCCAACTCAACATCATCATAAGAAAGCAAGGTTTGGTATTGTTTCACCAAGGCATTTCTTGGCTCTTTCAGGATGCGAACCAAGTCATCTACTGTCAATTGCTCAAGAGCAGCAAAGACAGGCAAGCGTCCAATCAACTCAGGGATAATACCGAATTTTTGAATGTCTTCTGCGATGATTTCTTGCATGTAGGAGCTGTTTTCGTCAATCGCCTTGTTATTTTGGCCAAAACCGATAACTTTTTCTCCCAGACGTTGTTTAACGATTTCTTCGATGCCATCAAAAGCACCACCTACGATAAAGAGGATATTCTTGGTATCCACCTGAATCATCTCTTGTTGTGGATGTTTGCGTCCTCCTTGAGGTGGCACGCTAGCGACAGTTCCCTCGATAATCTTGAGAAGGGCTTGCTGCACCCCTTCACCAGAAACGTCACGTGTGATAGACACGTTCTCGCTCTTCTTAGCAATCTTGTCAATTTCGTCCACGTAGATAATTCCACGCTCTGCACGTTCGATGTTAAAGTCAGCGGCCTGCAAGAGTTTGAGGAGGATGTTTTCCACGTCCTCGCCCACATAACCAGCCTCAGTCAGAGCTGTCGCATCTGCGATAGCAAAAGGCACGTTCAAACTCTTAGCCAAGGTTTGGGCCAAGAAAGTTTTCCCAGAACCAGTTGGGCCAATCATCAAGATATTTGACTTCTGCAAATCCACATCTTCTGACTCTTCACGCGTATCGTGGAAATTGATGCGTTTATAGTGGTTGTAAACTGCCACTGCCAAGGCACGTTTGGCACGATCTTGACCGATCACATAGTGGTTCAAGATATTGAGGAGCTCGATTGGTTTTGGAACTTCAGACAAGTCTGCTAAGACTTCCTCAGCCAACTCCTCCCGAATGATTTCCTGGGCTAACTCCACACATTCATTACAGATAAAGGCGTTGTTCCCAGCGATTATTTTCTTTACTTCTTCTTGGCTTTTGCCACAAAATGAGCAATAAACCATCATATCATTATTCCTATTTGTAGGCATGATTTCCTTCCGTTCTATTCTATACTGTTATTCTATCTAAAATAAGTTCATGTAAAAAGCATGAATACTGTTTACCAGATTGGTAAAGGCATTCAACCAGAGTAAGACAGACAGTCCATAGCGCTTCTTACGAAAAGCCTGTGCTCCCGCCAAAATACAGATCACACACAAGAATGCTGTAAAAAATCCAAATATACTGCGCTCCATTAGACTTCCTTTCTATCTCGGTATTCGATGGTAAAATCATAGTCGTTTTTCTCATCTCGGGTGTAAGATTTGCTTGCAACCGTCTCAAAATGAGATAAGTCAAACTCCTCAGGGAAATAGGTATCTCCCTCCACCTGAGCATGAATCTGTGTCACGATGATTTCATCTAAATAAGGCTCAAAAGCCTGAAAAATCTGTTTCCCGCCAATAATATAGAGATTTTTTTCCTGACTCTGATACCACGCTAAAACAGACTCCACATCTTGAAATACGAGTGCCCCATCTATGACCTCTTCGCTATTGCGCGTTAAAATCAGAGTTTGCCGTTTTGGAAGCAGACGACGTCCCATTCCATCAAAGGTCACTCGCCCCATCAGTATAGCATGATTTAAAGTTGTTTCCTTAAAATGTTGCAACTCTGCTGGCAAATGCCAAGGGAGACGATTTTCCTTCCCAATCACACCTTTTTCATCCTGGGCCCAAATGGCTATGATTTTCTTTGTCATGCTTCCGTCCTTTTCATTGATACTACTATTTTATCAAAATTCTCCCAAAAAGGCTGTTTTGAAACGCGCGCAAAAGAGAGAAAAGGAGCAGGCTTCATTTAGCCTGCTCCTCTCGTCCCTAGGACAAATATTTTTTTGCTTCTGATTCGATTTTTTCGACCACTTCTTGGATACTTAGTCCAGTTGTGTCAAGGTAAACTGCATCCTCAGCCTGTTTGAGAGGTGAGGTTTCACGATGACTATCCTTGTAGTCACGCGCAGCAATCTCTTCTTTCAACGTTTCCAAGTCAGTCTCAATCCCTTTAGCAATATTTTCCTTGTAACGACGCTCTGCTCTTTCATCAACCGAAGCAACTAAGAAAATCTTGAGTTCAGCTCGTGGTAAAACAACTGTCCCGATATCACGGCCATCCATGACAATACCGCCTTGCTGAGCAATCTCTTGCTGGAGCGAAACCAGTTTTTCACGCACTTCAGGAATGGCAGCGATGCTTGAAACTTTGTTGGTTACTTCATTTTCACGAATCGGATGCGTAATATCAACATCCCCTACAAAAACAAGCTGTTCTCCAGTTTCTGAACGTCCAAAACTAATGGGGTGTTGGCTAAGAAGCTCAAGAAGTTGCTCTACATTTCCTGCATTCAACTGGTGCTTGAGCGCTATATAAGTCGCAGCACGGTACATAGCACCCGTATCGAGATAAGTGTAACCAAAATCCTTAGCGACAATCTTTGCGACCGTACTCTTACCACTAGAAGCTGGACCATCGATAGCAATTTGAATTGTCTTCATGACCGACTCCTATCTTGTCTTAATCACATCACCTGGATTGGCAAACCAAGATCCAGATGACATGTGAGAAGGATTTAGGGCTTCTAGCTGGGCAATGGAAATCCCTGCACGTTGAGCAAGAGCTGCTTCTCCCTCTCCAGGCTGTACTGTAAGTGTTCCTTCACCCTCTGTATGCTCTTCCAAACTGCTCTCTGAAGGTGTTGATTCAGAAGAAGATGTTTCCTCTACCTTGCTACTTGAAGATGATGATGCTTCCACTTTAGAACTTGAACTTGTAGAAGGAGACGATGCATCATAGAAGTCCTTCAAAGATGAAGTACGATTGCTTCCTCCAGTTGATAGGTAAATCAATACAACTACCATTGCTACAACGATTACAAAGAAGAGGCTAGCTAGAACCGTCAAGACACGATTCGCAACAACGCCTTTCCCTTTTTGTTTACGGCGACGACGATCTGTTCTTGATTCTTCCTCATTGTTTTCATAAATATCTTCTTGCCACGGTTCTTTTTCCATACCTTACTCCTTGTTTTTTTTACATTTTCTTATTACAATATAAATATGAAAGTCACGCTTATACCTGAACGTTGCATTGCCTGTGGGCTTTGCCAAACCTATTCTGAACTCTTTGATTACCATGATAATGGAATCGTTCAATTTTACGATGATCCAGTTGAATTGCAAAGAGAAATCGCTGAGACCAGCGATGTCCTGGAGGCCATCAAACACTGTCCTACGCGAGCACTTCTAAAAGATCCATCGTAGTGTACAGGGAATGAATGTTGATGATTTTTCTCTTTATTCCCACACCTACTAGTTTAGCATATTTACAGATAAAATTATAGTCTTTTCTGGTTATTTTTTCCTTCAAAGACAGAAAGATCACTTTTTTCTTTGACGAGATAGAGTGGTCTTTTTTTGGTTTCCATATAGATCTTACTGATATATTTTCCCAAAATCCCAATGGTCAGGAGTTGAATCCCCCCAAGAAAGAGAATGACAGCCATCAGAGATGTCCAGCCAGATGTCGGATTTCCCAAGATAAGAGTCCGAAATACTACAAAAACAGTCATCATAAAAGAAATAAGACAAGATAGCAGTCCTGCTACAAAGGCTATACTCAAGGGAAAATCTGAAAAGTTAAGAATTCCTTCAATCGAGTAGAAAAAGAGCTGTCTAAAACTCCAACTGGTCTTGCCAGCCTGTCGTTCAACGTTTGGATAATCAAGATAGTGCGTTTTAAAGCCAACCCAGGCAAAGAGTCCCTTAGAGAACCGATTGGACTCGGTCAAGGTTAAAATAGCATCTACCACAGACCTCCTCATCATGCGAAAATCGCGGACACCTGAGGGCAGAGCTACTGGGCTAATTTTTTGCATGAGGCGATAAAAGAGGTCAGCGCAGAAACTGCGAAAGAAAGGCTCTCCCTCCCGACTAGTTCTCCGTGTCCCAACACAGTCCAAGTCTGCATTTTGGTCTAGTAAGGCTTTCATCTCAAGTAGCATACTAGGAGGATCCTGAAGGTCTGCATCCATCACGACCACCAAGTCTCCAGTCGCATGCTGCAAGCCTGCATACAGAGCCGCCTCCTTCCCAAAATTTCTCGAGAAAGAGATATAATGTACCGCGGGATTTTGTACCCGATAGGCCTTCAAAAGCTCTAAGGTTCCATCGTTTGAGCCATCATCTACAAAGACATACTCGATCTCTGCTCCTAATTCTGGAAGCAGTGCTTCCACAGACTGATAAAAAAGAGGAAGTACTTCCTCTTCGTTTAGACAAGGGACGATGATTGAAATCATCATCTTAGTCTTCAAATCCATTTGGATGCTTGCTTTGCCAACGCCATGCGTCTTCACACATTTGGGTGATGTCGAGTTCTGCTTCCCAGCCCAGTTCTGCTTTGGCTTTTGCTGGGTCTGAGTAGCAGGCCGCGATGTCTCCTGGTCGGCGTTCTACGATGCGGTAAGGAATGGGATGTCCCACTGCTTTTTCCATATTTTGAATAATTTCAAGAACAGAGTAGCCCTTGCCTGTTCCAAGGTTATAAATGTTAAGGCCAGACCCCTTTTGGATTTTTTGAAGAGCTGCAACGTGACCTTTGGCTAGGTCTACGACGTGGATATAGTCACGAACACCAGTTCCATCTTCCGTATCGTAATCGTCTCCGAAGACTTGCACTTGCTCTAATTTTCCAACAGCTACCTGAGTCACATATGGTAAGAGGTTGTTTGGAATACCGTTTGGATTTTCTCCCAAGTCTCCACTTTCATGCGCTCCGATTGGATTAAAGTAACGAAGCAAGACCACATTCCATTCTGAGTCTGCTTTGTAGATATCAGTCAAGATTTCTTCTAGCATGAGTTTGGTACGACCGTAAGGATTGGTCACTGAAAGTGGGAAATCTTCTAAGATTGGAACTGTGTGAGGATCTCCGTAAACTGTCGCAGAAGAGCTGAAGATGATATTCTTACAGTTTGCTTCTTCCATAACTTTCAAAAGACTAAGAGTTCCAGCGATATTGTTGTCATAGTAGGCAAGAGGGATACGTGTTGATTCACCTACAGCCTTCAAACCAGCAAAGTGAATCACACCTGTTGGCTCTTCTTGCTTGAAAATATCTCTGAGAGTATCAGTATCACGGATATCTGCCTCATAGAAAGGAATTTCAACTCCTGTGATTCTTTCAACAACTTCTAAACTTTTACGGTTGCTGTTGACAAGGTTATCCACTACAACCACTTGATGACCTGCTTGGATCAATTCAATAACAGTGTGGGTTCCGATAAAACCGGCACCACCAGTTACCAAAATCTTTTCTTGCATCTTTTTTCCTCGATTCTCGAATTATTTTTTCTTATTTTACCATTTTTGGTAGGGAATGTCATTTGCCATCCTAAAGGGGAGACTAAAATTTTAGTAAAATGCTTATACTCTTCGAAAATCTCTTCAAGCAATGTCAGCTTCGCCTTACCGTGGGTATGGTTACTGACTTCGTCAGTTCGATCCACAACCTCAAAACAGTGTTTTGAGCTGACTTCATCAGTTCTGTCCACAGCCTCAAAGCCGTGCTTTGAGCAGCCTGCGGCTAGCTTCCTAGTTTGCTCTTTGATTTTCATTGAGTATTATTCGCTTTTTACTCGTTTGACATAGTTTGTAATTGGGTAGTTTACTGGGTCCAAGGTCAACTCCTTGTCTTGGACCAGCTGGGCTAGATGGTAACCGATAATCGGACCAGTTGTGAGGCCTGATGAACCTAGTCCACTAGCCGCATAGACACCTGCCAATCCTGGTACCTGCCCAAAGAAAGGGGAGAAATCACTGGTGTAGGCACGAATTCCCACACGCTCACCCGATGATTTGGCTTCTGCCAAGGCTGGATAGTGAGGCAAGGCCGCATCCTCCATTTGTTGGAGCAAGGTTTCATCTACCGTCAAATCAAATCCCATATCATTTTCATGAGTAGCGCCCAAGGACAATTTCCCACCTGCAAAAGGGATCAAATCCCACTCCCCTTCTGGCATGACAACAGGGTATGATTCCAGGTCTTGAGCAAGTTGATAGTCTCGGAGTTGTCCTTTTTGGGGACGAACATCTACCTCATATCCTAAAGGCTCCAAAATGTCCCTCAACCAAGCTCCCGTTGCCAAAATAACCTGTTCAAACACCTCTTCACCAATCTGGTAGCC
Organism: bacterium; assembly: GCA_905221385.1. Lineage (GTDB taxonomy): Bacteria > Bacillota > Bacilli > Lactobacillales > Streptococcaceae > Streptococcus. The sequence continues at coordinate 50,352 of CAJNCV010000006.1, read as the reverse complement.
TGATGATACAGGTGTCAGTCTCACTTTTTCTTTGACCAGCTTGACGTGACTGGCTTCCAGCAAACGAGTCACTAAGAGGTGGCCATCTACTCTAGCTCCACCAGAAGCATAGAGCAGGCGATCAAATCCATGCAAACCAGGGAATAATTCATTTGCAGATGCTTGGTCCAGAATGGCTATCTGGCCTATCAAGGGAGATTCCTCTCTACGCTGAAGAGCTAGTTGATAGAGTTCTTCCAACTTGGATTCATCCTTTTTCAATAGAAAAACTCCCGAACGCTGGTAAAAGTCGATTTCTTGCCCTGACTTTTCTAAATCAGCCAACAAATCCACATAAAAGTCCGCTCCCAAGCGCGCCATCTTGTACCAGGCTTTATTGCGTCGTTTGGAAAACCAAGGACTGATAATTCCTGCTGCTGCCTTGGTAGCCTGACCCTGTCCATGGTCAAAAACGGTCACCTCTAAATCTGCTTCTTTGGAGAGGTAGTAGGCAGCTGTGGCACCTACAATTCCTGCTCCAATAATCGCAACTTTTTTCATTATCTTCACTTCCTAACTAGATATGGTGGAAAGGATTCGTCGATGCTTGACTAGGCAAAATATCAATAGACCAGCCCTTTTCTGCCTTCCATTGACTGATGAGTGCAGCGATTTTTTCTACAAAAAGGATTTCGATATAATGTCCTGGATCCAATGCCAACAAGCCATCAGACAACATATCCTGGGCAGTGTGGTAGTAGATGTCACCAGTTATATAAACATCTGCTCCCTTTGTTAAAGCATCCTTATAGAATGACTGTCCACTACCACCACAAATGGCAACTCTTGAAATAGGCCTCTGCAAATCACTCTCTCGATAATGGACCATTCGAAGGCTATCTAGGGCAAAGACTTGCTTGACATGACTGGCGAATTCTCCAAAGGTCTGAGGCTGAATATTCCCAATACGCCCAATCCCACGTTCTGGTCCTGTTTCCTGCAGATAAGTAGTCTCCTCAATTCCTAACATCTGGCAGAACCAGTCATTGAGACCATTCTCGACAATGTCGATATTAGTATGACTGACATAAACGGCAATGTCATGTTTGATGAGGTCGATGTAAATCTGATTTTGTGGACGGCTGGCTACCAAATCCTTGATGGGACGGAAAATCGGCGCGTGCTTAACGATAATCAAATCCACACCCTTTTCAATAGCTTCTGCCACCGTCTCTTCACGAATATCGAGGGCAACCATAACTCTTTGGATATCCTTGTCTAGAGTCCCGATTTGCAGTCCACGACTATCCCCCTCCATGGAAAATTCCTGGGGACAAAAGGCTTCATAAGTTTTGATGACTTCACTTGCTAACATGGAGCACCTCCTTTATGGCTTGAATTTTATCTGCCAGAATCTGACGTTCTGCTAGATTTTTCTCTGGGATTTGATTAAGGGCAAACTCTAACTTAGCAGCTTCCTTTTGCCATTTTTGGACAAAGACTGGGCTGACTTCTTTGGACAAGATAGGACCAAAACGGACATCACTGGCTGATAGCTTCATTTGTCCTGCTTCCACAACTAGAATTTCATAAAACTTGCCAGCCTCTTCTAGGATGCTTTCTGCTACGATCAGAAAACCGTGGTCTTGCAACCAAATGCGCAAGTCGTCTTCTCGATTATTGGGCTGGAGGATTAAACGCTCTACATTAGCTAGCTTTTCCAAACCTTCTTGCAATATGGTAGCAATCAAACGGCCTCCCATACCAGCAATGGTGATAACCGACACTTGGTCTGCCTCTTCAAAGGCTGCCAAGCCATTGGCTAAACGGACTTGGATTTTCTCCTTTAGACCATGATTCTCAACATTTTTCACCGCTGACTGGTAGGGGCCTTCCACCACCTCACCCGCAATGGCACTTTTGATTTGGTCTCTCTCGACTAACTCAATGGGCAGATAAGCATGGTCACTCCCTACATCTAGTAAAACAGCACCTTGCGGTACAAAGGAAGCTACCATTTCTAATCTCTTTGAAATCATCTTCTCTCACTTTCCAAAACTCTATTACCTTTTATTATACCATATTTCGGCTAGCAATCTTGCACCTAAAAAGACCGCAATCCACAGATTGCAGTCTTTCTTTATTTTCTGGCTTGGTAACGACTTGTTAAGATAAATATCACAGTAAAGACAGCCATCATGACAAGGTAAACAGGGAATGTTTGTCCAGTTAAGGTTGAAATTTCAAGCAACTTTTGGATCATTGGGAAGAGAGCTGTAGCTATGAAGCCTCCTACAGACCAGACAATCAAGAGAACACGCCAGAGGGTAAATGGCATGCAGGCTCTAAATACGGATAAGAAACCGATAGACCCAAGGAGATAATAGAGGAGGGTTGAGATTTCTATCTCAGTCCAGCCTTGACTCGCTCCAAATATTTTCACAAAAAGAACGCTGAACACGACCATGAGTGCACTTAGTAGGGCACGAAGCATGGATTTTCTGAGGAAGTTTGGTTCAACAGGTTTGATATTTCGCTCAAAAGTCAGAACAAATGGCGGGAAACCTTCAACGAATTGGTCAATCATGGTAATTTGAATCGGAATGAAGGGGAAAATCAAGATCCACTCAGACCGTCCTAGTAAAACACTGGCAATACAGATGACTGCAAGCAAGAAGGAATAGATGGTCTTAATCAAGAAAATCGGTGCGATATGGGCGATGTTATTGACCACGCGACGACCTTCAAAGAGAATCTCAGGAACATCATTGAAGTCTGAGTTCAAGAGAACCAGATTAGCAATCTGACGAGTCGCCGGATCTCCTTCCGCCATAACGATAGAACAATCTGCTTCGCGAAGAGCCAGGATATCATTGACTCCGTCCCCCGTCATAGCCGTTGTATGCCCTGCTTTTTTCAGCGTTTGGATGATGAGTTTCTTTTGATGAGGGGAAACACGTCCGAAAATAGCTGTCTCTTCAGCCATGGCCATCAATTCCTCATCCGTGATTTTTGAACAATCTACATAGCTGTGATAGTCTGCAAAACCAGCCTTCTGGGCAATACTGGATACTGTAACGGGATTGTCGCCAGAGATAATCTTGAGGCCCACTTCTTGAGAACGGAGATAGTCTAGCGTCTCCGCTGCTCCCTCTCGAATGGGATCCAAAATCTCCAGCAAGGCCAAAGCCTGAATATCAGATGGTTTCTGGGGCTTGTGATGGTCTAGTTTTTTGTGACTGAGAGCCAAGACCAAGACACGAGAACCTCGCTCCAAGGCCTCTCTGGCTTCTGGGACTTCAGAGTCCAGCAACATCTCAGGTGCCCCTAAGAAAACCGTCCCCAGACCTTCCAACTCCATTGCTCCCCACTTGCGGTCGCTTGAGAAAGGAAGATTGGATATCATAGGATAAGTAGCTTCTCCCACAAAACGCTGTCGAATGGCTTGTGCAGTTGGATTTTTATCCTCACTATGGGCCATATAGCTGGTCAGGATGCTGGCAATAGTTTCTTCACCATAAACTTCCGTCAGAGGAAGAACCGCCTCCACCTGCATCTTTCCTTGGGTAATGGTCCCCGTTTTGTCCAGACAGAGCATATCCACACGCGCCAAGGTCTCAACAGAGTACATCTCCTGAACCAAGACCTTTTTCAAACCCAGTTTGATCACAGCTGTCAAGAGCGAAGTGATGGTCAAAAGGGCGATTCCCTTAGGCAACATCCCTAAAAGGGCTGTCGACGAATTTACAACGGATGACTTGAGGGGTAAGCCTTTTAACATCAAGGCTTCTAGCAAGAGAGCTAAACCAAAGGGAATGATAATCTTCCCCGTAAAACCGGCTAGCTTGTCCAGCGATTTCATGATACGGGAGTTAATCGGTTTCACTGTCTTAGCTTCCAGCATGAGTTTGGCAGCATAGTTTTCTGCCCCGACATGGTGGACTTGAGCCAAAACTGCGCCACTGGCTAGGAAACTCCCTGATAAAAGCAGAGCATCCACTTCCTTTTGCACCAAATCACTCTCACCCGTCAACATGGCTTCATTGACTTCTGCAAATCCTTCCAGAACCAGAGCATCACTAGGAATCTGCTCCCCCGCAGACAAACGAATGACATCTCCTAGGACCAATTCTTCTGGATCGAGAGCAACTTCTTGACCATCACGAATGGTTTTGACCTTTTCCTTGGTCATGAGATTGAGCTTGTCCACCATGTGTTTGGCCCGCAGCTCGGTCACAATCCCAGAAAAAGCGTTAAAGCAAATAACGGCAAAGAAGACCAGATTGCTCCAAGCCTGCACAAAGGCCAGCGCTAGAGCAATAACAAAGTTTAATGCGTTAAAAAGTGTAAAAACATTTCGTTTGATGATTTGCCAAGTACTGGTACCAGCTGAAGCGGTAAAGTCATTGACCAAACCTTGAGCCTGTCTTTCCTTGACTTCTCTTTGGGTTAATCCCATAATCTTATTTTTATCCATAAATTCTATCATATCATTTTTTTTAAAAGAATTCTAATCCCATCTAAAACTGTTGGCTGATAACTGAAAAAGTTTGCCAGCAGTCTTTTGATAAGGTATAATAATAAAAGCAATACAATCGAAGGAGATCTCATGTTTTATACTTATTTGCGTGGACTAGTCATGCTGATCTTGTGGTCCATCAATGGCAATGCCCACTATCACAATACTGATAAAATCCCTAGCCGAGACGAAAACTATATCCTCGTCGCACCTCATCGTACCTGGTGGGATCCTGTTTACATGGCCTTTGCGACCAAGCCAAAACAGTTCATCTTTATGGCCAAAAAAGAGCTGTTTAACAACCGTATCTTTGGCTGGTGGATCCGTATGTGTGGCGCCTTTCCTATCGACCGAGAAAAACCTAATGCCTCTGCCATCAAGTACCCTATCAACGTCCTCAAAAAAAGCGACCGCTCTCTCATCATGTTTCCAAGTGGGAGCCGTCACTCAAACGATGTCAAGGGTGGCGTAGCCCTGATTGCCAAGATGGCCAAAGTCCGTATCATGCCGGTTACCTACACAGGTCCTATGACCTTGAAAGGCTTAGTCAACCGTGAACGTGTGGATATGAACTTTGGAAACCCTATCGATATCTCAGACATCAAGAAAATGAATGATGAAGGGATTGAAATGGTTGCAGACCGTATCCAAGCAGAATTCCAGCGTTTGGACGAAGAAACTAAGCAGTGGCACAATGATAAAAAACCAAACCCACTCTGGTGGTTTGTCCGTATCCCTGCCCTCTTCCTTGCTGTGATTGTTGGTATCCTAACGATTATCTTTACCTTCATCGCAAGCTTTATCTGGAATCCAGATAAGAAAAGAGAGAAACTTGGTTAAAAAATACAAATATCCCTTGGTAAAAACCAAGGGATATTTCTTTTATTCGATTTTCCATTTTTGGGCCAACCAGCTGGAAAAGACTAGAAATCGCTCAACCACTTGCTCATGATGCCCATAGGGATCAAAGACAAACTGACCAGTCGGATAGTGCTTCTGAAGACTTGTATGGATCTGCGCAGCATAGACTGGTGCTTGAGCCAAGCGATTGGTATGATTAGCTCCTTCTGTTTGGCCATTCTGTAAATACAGTAAACAGTCCAAATTTTTCACCTTTTCTTCCCTGCAATAAGTCGTAAAATCAGGATACCAAAAGGAACCGCAGATAGAGAAGATACAGGAGACCTTGTCAAAGCTGAAAAGACTGTATACTGCTGCCAAACCACCTAGTGAGTAACCTCCATAGGCAAGGCGATCTTTATCCAGTCTATAAAGAGACTGCAACTTGTCTAAAAGACCTCCAAATAAATGACCATGATAGGTCTTCGCCTGACCACCAAAATCTGGAGCTCCATCTCTCAGAGCAGATGCCTTCCATGGAGTGTAGTCATCTAGGCGATTTTCAGAAGTCAAACCCACTAAAATCACAGATTCTGAAAGGGAGGATAGGAAATCCAAGTTTCCATCATTCAAGAGAATCGCTGGATAGGTTTGACTGGGATCATAGGTCGAAGGAAGGCTGACCTTGACTTGGATCCCTTCCCAATCAAACTCATTATTTATTGATAAAGTCATTGATTTTCTCAAGGGAATCAATCACTGCTGGACCATAGTCCATCAACTCATCGTAAGAAATGGTCATGATTTTTTGATTCTTAATTGCAGGAACGTTTTCTAAAACTTCATTTGCCTTCATCAACTCTACTGCATTGGCATCCAATTTTTTATTGCGGTCGCTGGTCACATAGATAATCAACTCAGGATCCATTGACACGAGATTTTCCAAGGTCAAGCCTGATGTTCCCGTTGCAACGTTGGTATAACCAAGTTGATTCAACAAGCTCTCTTGCAAAGCAGACTTGTAAGCACCGAAGGTTGCGTCATTATAAGCAACCATAATCAAAGCCTTTTTCTTTTCACCTTGGCTTGCTGGGTTTGCTTTCTTAACAGCGTCAATTTTAGCTTGTAATTGGGTTGCGTATTCATTAGCCTTGTCCTGAACATTGAAAATCATTCCAAGATTTTTAACATCTTCTACAATATTTCCCAAATCTTGCTGAATCGTTGAAAGAGAAGCTTTTTGCGTATAGACTGGGATTTTGTTTTCATTCCAAGTGCTAACTGTTCCCAAGGATTTTTCAGAAAACATCATGTTTCGACCCATTACTGCGTCCGGTTCATAAGAAAGGACTGTCTCTTGTGAGACTGTTTTTTTATCACCAATTTGAGGAATAGTCGCAATCGCGTCCTTGTATTTGTCTGTTACAGCATTGTCAGGGTTAAGCATGCCAGCAATTTTATCCTTCAAGCCTAACTCCAATAAGATTTCAGTGGTTGAAAGATTGTTTGTAATAACTTTTTCAGGTGCCTTGTCAAAGACTTGTTCGACTTCATTTCCCTTAGCATCATAAGTTTTGATATTTAGCGGATAAGTCGTCTCTGCGTTAGCCTTTTGACTTGTTTCTGTACTAGACTGTGTGGTAGTTTTTTCTGTAGTAGTATTGCCACAAGCTGCCAAAGTTAAGGTAGCTACTGTTACGAGTAAAATACTGAGTGTTTTTTTCATCTTGTTTTCCTTTTCATTCTTATAAATAGTGAATCATAGCTTGCTGATCCTCGGTCCAAGTAACCTGACTTTGAACTCCATATACAGTTTGCAATGACTCAGGGGTGATGGTCTCCTTTGGAGTCCCTTGGTAAAGGATTTCCCCCTCTTTCATCAGATAAAGATAATCCGAATAGCGACAAGCAAGTTGAATATCATGTAGGACAGCTAGAACATTGACCTTGAGATTCTTCACAATGGCCAACAAGTCTAGCTGATACTTGATATCCAGGTGATTGGTTGGTTCGTCTAGGAGTAAGAGAGTCGGTTCTTGCGCCAAGGCGCGAGCTAGCAAGACTCGCTGTTTCTCTCCCCCTGACAGAGACGAATAGAGACGTGTTTTCTTCTCAAGCATAGCCACCTTAACGAGGGCATCTTGAACGAGCGCATAATCCCTTTCCCTTTCCTTCTGTAAAAAAGAGAGGTGGGGAGTTCTTCCCAGCAAGACGATTTCCTCAACTGTACAATCAAACTGCAGCTGGTTAAACTGGGTGACAACTGCCATTTTCTTGGCTGTTTCTTTGAGCGTCCATTGTTCCAGAGGCTTTCCATCTAGGCTTATCAAGCCTTTGTCCGCCTTTTCCTGACGATAGAGGAGTTTAAGCAGGCTGGTTTTTCCACTTCCATTTGGCCCTAATATCGTATGAAATTGATGCCCCTCAACCTTAAGAGAAACTCCTTTGAGGATTTTTTTCTCTCCTAGTCCAAAGTGGACATCCTGACACATCAAATCCATATCAGCCTCTCACCTCCCTTCGCCTACCTCCAACAATGTAGATAAAGAAGGGAGCACCTACCAAGGCTGTGAAAATACCAATTGGCAACTCAGCATTTGGAATGATGACACGAGAAAGTACATCTGCCCAGACGACAAAGAGGGCACCCAGTAAGGTCGCAACAGGAAAAAGCCTCCTGTAATTCGTTCCTACTAAGCCTCGAGCTAAATGTGGAGTAATCAGACCAACAAATCCAATAATTCCGCAGGTTGCCACTAAGACTGCCGTTAGCACAGCCACTATGGCCACATAAAGATACCAATAAAAGCGTAAGGGAATTCCCAAAGTCAAAGCAGCCTCATCTCCCATCATCATCGCATTAAAAACACGATACTGAGTAGAGAAAAATAGAAAGGCCATTCCTACTACTATAGTTGGCAGGACTAAGTCAGACCAGGTAGTCCCAGCGAGCGAGCCCATTGTCCAAAACTTAATGGTCATCACACTGTCAGCATTAGCGCCAACAGAGATAATAAAGTTAGAAAAAGCCAGAAAGAGAGCATTAACCACCGTTCCTGATAAGATCAGACTAGAAGTCGTCATCCTACCCTGCATAGAGGCAATGATGAGGACAGCAATTGTTGCTAAGATAGCTCCAAGAAAAGCTCCAAGGCTAATCATCACTTTTAAACCAAGAATGATGCTCAAGGTTGCCCCTAGAGTCGCACCCGCAGAGATGCCTAAGACATAGGGCTCAGCGATAGGATTGTTCACTGTAGACTGCATCACGCTACCACACATAGAAAGACCAGCTCCCACTATCAGACCGAGCAATACTCGGGGGAACCTCATGTTCCATACAATGGCAAGAGTGGACTTGGAAACCTCTCCTATCTCAAGAGGAAAACCCAACCTGCTCAAAATAATCCGATAGGTATCTCCTAGATCAATCGCAACGGATCCCATAGAAACTGCCAGAAAGAGCGAAATCCCTAAAATACCTAGCAAAACACCTAAAAGTAACACAAATTGCAGGTCCCGTCGGCTTCCAGAAAATTTGGAAAGCATGCAAACCTCCTTTGATAGAATCTTAAAAATTTAGAAAATTCTCATAAAAAGTATACCATATTTCTATTAGATGAACAAGGATAGAAACATATATAGAAAAAGCCCTCTGAATATCAAAGAGCCACCTGTTTATATAATCAGTGAGAATCTTTATATCACCAATTCTCCCACTGGGTTTCAATCTTGACATCTCCATAGTTGCTTGGCGAGTACTTGCTGTCATAAATAGAACACCAATCTTTCAAGACTTTCTGGTTGACGATTTCGTCGTAGTATGTATCCAAGTCCTTAGCAGTAATACCGTACTGTTCTAGGTAGGATTTTACCTGAGCCTCGTCTTCAATATAAGTTTCCGTATCTGCTTTCTTTAAACCTATTTTTACAGATTTTTTTAAAGTACGGTCTTGATAAGTATATTTATTCCATATCCTAACTCTCGTGTTTGGTCCTACTTGCCTCTCAAATGAAACGGAGCTTAATTGAGATGTATATTCAAAATTAAACCCAATTTCAATCTCAGAATAATCTGACGGTATTTTCTCTTTGTTGTATAATCCGAACGGAGTATACAAAATATTAGGGTCATCACTTGGCCAAACTGCTCTGATTTTAAATCCATCTATGTTTCTTAAAATATTATTTGACCGATAGGTTTTCTCCGTCTCCTGATAAATCTCATCAAAAATGTTTTTAGGTTGTTTAGTAAAAAAGTAGAAACAAGATAATACAATTAGTGTAAATAACGCTACTAAACCGAGGATTTTCTTCATGTTATCACCAATTCTCCCACTGGGTTTCAATCTTGACATCGCCATAATTACTTGGCGAGAACTTGCTGTCATAGATGGTACACCAGTCTTTTAAGACTTTATGATTGACGATTTCGTCGTAATAAGAATCCAAATCCTTGGCAGTGATACCATACTGCTCTAGGTAAGTTTTCACTTGGGCCTCATCTTCGATATAAGTTTCCGATCTATTTTCATAAATCATAATTTTTTTAACTAATACTTTTTTATTAAATTCGTAATGAATAACAAAGTTAATTTTTTCTCCTGAGTTAGCATATCTTTCAAACCAAATATTTACACCTTTACTACTACCATCAAAATTAAACCGTAGTTCTAAGTTCTTCACATCGCTTCCAAGAGAAGAATCATCGTATGTTATTATTGATTCATACTTATCCGTTTCATTCATATTCGAATCATAAAGCTTTCGATTTTTTACTGTCACATTTTTTAATTCATTGAAGTTATAATAGCCCAAATAATTTTTCTCCGTTTCTTGGTACATTTCATCAAAAATATTTTTAGGTTGATTGATAAAAAAGTAGAAACAAGATGATACAATTAGTACGAATAACGCTACTAGACCGAGTGTTTTTTTCATAATCCTCCTCCTAATCAGCCACGGCTTCCAAGCGATTTAAAAATGTAGATACATCTGGATATTTTTTCTCAATAAATTCTTTAATAGATGCCTCACCCTTTTTCAGTATATACGCAGGTACTATGCTATAATAGATAGTCCTTCTGACCTCTTTCCAATCCTTATTTTTCAAAAATTCTCTTTCTCTCTGAGAGGAATCCTTTTGAAGGTCAGCATAGTAAGAAGAGATGGCTTGGTCATAGGATTGCCCCTTCTGCATCCGGCCGATAAGGTTGACCGAGTCTAGGTCTGCCTTGTAGTCATCTTCTCCAATGCTTGGCTTCATATCATTTGCATTAAAGGTCGTATCTCCCTCCCAGCCTGAAAGGTCCTTGACACGCTCTCTACCGCCATAGACATCAGATAACTGGAAACTGTTAGGATTTAGATGGGTGGCCATAGTGATGGACTGGTGGGTAAAGTCTGCATGACCTATCACCAATTCTCCCACTGGGTTTCAATCTTGACATCGCCATAGTTGCTTGGTGAATACTTACTGTCATAGATGGAACACCAGTCTTTCAAGACTTTCTGGTTGACGATTTCGTCAAAGTCTTTCTCTAATTCTTCTTTGGAAATATTATTTTTTCTTAAATATTCTCTTACTTTTTCTTCATCATCAATAAATTGACCTGGTTGCCTTGGCTCTTCAAAAATCGCAAGCTCTTTTTTGAGGATTTTCTTTTTTATATTATAGTGTGCTGAATACCATAGGGTAATATTCGAATTAGTCTTTCTTTCAAAACGTATCGTCATCCCTTTAATACCTTCTCCAAAATTAAAGCTAATTTTAATTTTAGAATAATTACTAGGAGTCGTTTTGTTGTCGTAAATTCCAAACGGATTATTAGATATATTTGGGTCATCACTTGGCCAGACATCGTCAATTTCAAAGCCATCTATTTTTCTTAAAATATTATTTGACCGATAAGTCTTCTCCGTCTCCTGATAAATCTCATCAAAGATATTTTTAGGGTGATTGTTGAAAAAGTAGAAACAAGATAATACAATTAGTAAGACTAAAACTAATAAACTGAATATTTTCTTCATCATCATCCTCCTACTCCGCCACAGCTTCCAAGCGGTTTAAAAACTTGAATACACCTTGATAGTTACTTTCGATATATTCTTTAATGGCATCTTCCCTTTTTTCCATAACCTCTAATGGAAGAATGCTGGCATGGATAGTGCTCCTAACCTCTTTCCAATCCTTATTTTTCAAGAATTCTCTTTCTCTCTGAGTGGGATCCTTTTGAAGGTCAGCATAGTAAGAAGATATAGCTTGGTCATAGGATTGCCCTTTTTGCATGCGGCCGATAAGGTTGACCGAGTCCAAATCTGCCTTGTAATCATCCTCGCCAATACTTGGTTTCTTATCCGTAGCGTTAAAGGTCGTGTCTCCCTCCCAACCTGAAAGGTCCTTGACATGCTCTCTACCGCCATAGACGTCGGATAACTGGAAACTGCTAGGATTTAGATGAGTAGCCATAGTGATGGACTGGTGGGTAAAGTCTGCATGACCCGCTCCATTGTTAGAATAGGCCTTTAGCTTGGTGTTCCAAAATTGGTCAAAGTTACCCTTATCACCATAAATCCCCTCATAAGTTCTTTTATACGAATCGTAAAAGTTTGTTCCATTTTTCTTATCTTCGGCTATAATATCAGAGGTATTAGCATATTTCCCACCAGCCATCTCATGCTGCAGTCTAAGATTATAAATCAATTTTTTGGCATCTGTTTCATCTTTGATTCCAAGTTCTTTAAAAATTTCAAGAAGCGTTTTTTCTACTGTTCTTGATTTTCCTGTAATCGAGCTGCCAACAGTTACATTATAAAAATAAGTTTTCAAATGTCCCGCAGTTTCATTCCACTGAAACCCATCATAGTTTGCCGCACCGACGACTCGCAAAAAGATATAGTCACGGAACTCTTGACTAGAGGTTGGAAATTTCCTATCTATCCCTTGCTTGATGGTCAAGAGCTGTTGGGCTGTCTCTGCGTCAAAGCCGTATTCTGCCATCATGGTCTGGACAAAGGCCTTCTCTTGACGACTGTGCTTCATATCCTTTGTATCAGTATAAGCAGACAGGTAGTTGGCCCAAGTAGTTGGCCCAAGTCAGGTCAGATGGGACTTTAAAGACTCCTGTCTTTGCATCCCAACTCGTTTCAATCTGGGACAGTCCACGACTCAGTTGCACATCGATACTGTCTAGTTCATCGAACAGTCCTCCTGAATAGCTATCATAGGCTCGCAGGTCTCTCAAGATCGTTTCATAGACGCGTTTATTGGCATGGTGTCCTCGCATGAGTTCCACATTGCTGCGTCTCAATCTCCCCTTTTCTTCACTATCCATGGTCAAGCTAGAAAGGGATTGGTTGACTTCATCTAGATAGGCGATCATTTGCTCTTCCTGACGGATCTTATCAAGCAGATCATCCTCGCGCCAACTCTTGCTGTCGACCATCGTTTGGTAGTCTTCTGGTAGTTTCTTGATGGCTTGAGAGAAGGTTTCTGCATAGAGTTGTCCCCCTTTGCTCAAGGGCAATAAGACACTTGCAAAAAAACTTCTAGCCGAATTATAAGCATCGCCCTTTAGACTCTCTGTATCCTCTGAAAACTTTTGGATGGCTGATTGCAAGTCTTGATAAGCCTCCACCTGAGATTGACACATGGTCGCTACACTCGAACTTTGTAGTTGCGATTGTTCCAAGTACATATCAATGCCCATGTCGTTTCTCCTCCTCTCTTTCTAGTTCCTTGCGTCTTTCATAGTAAACCGCATCCAAGTCTCCCTCTAACCGGAACTTTTCTTTTTTCAAATCATCCATGCGGTAGCTGAGGTTCTCAAGAATTTGGTTTTTAAGTTGGTTTCTTTGTAGGAGCGTTTCTTCCAACTGTCCTGCATATCGGCTCTGATAGGCCGCCTCCCACAAATCATTTTGATAACGGTGACTAGCTCTATCATACCCTTCAAAGGTTTCTATCAGTTCTTTAGTGCGATATTTCTCTTTTCCATTGTCTTCTAGCTGGTACAAGAGTTCTCGCTCTCTTTTCTTCAACTCATCCAACTTGCTCATGCATTACTCCTAAAACCATTGGCACCCGCTTCATCTAGCGCCTCAAAATCACTCGCTATAGAGTGCAGTCGTTCTGAAGTCAGGGTGACGGCTGCCGAAATCTGACTAGCTAGATTTTGAGACTTTGTCAGACATTGATGGGCTTTGTTATTCCCTTGAAGGGTCGTTCGATCATCTTGACTAGCCACAGCAATTGCTGTTAACGATTGACAAGCATTTTTAAGCTGAGTTGCATATGTTTGCGCAAGATTTATATCACTTTTTACTGTTGACATGACTGTTCTATCCTTTTCTCGAATCCCTAGTGATAGTTCACTTCATTTAGCTATATAGGCCTATTATACCATGTTTTGAATACAAGCCCTAGTTTATACTATATTTAGATAATAGAATAATCTTATAACTAACAAAAAGCCCCTCTGAATCCAGAGAGCTGATTTGAACTCGGGCTAAAACGTTTATAGACTAGGCGACGAGCCGAAGATTGTACGAAAATGTTAGTGAAACAAAAAATCTCCCCGAAGGGAGATGATCTGGTTTATTTTACCTTACAGTGCTAGGAACCGTAACCAAAGATTATACTTGAGTATATCGAGGTAAGGTGACAAAAGTAAAAAAGCTACCCAATTTAGAGTAGCTTCATTATCAAGATATGCTCAATTGAACACGGCCTAAGCACTTGGCAAAAAAGATAAAATCTCCTAGAAACTGAAGTTTCTTCGTCAATTTTCCTATTTTTGCTTTGTGCTTTTGACGGCCTTTGTATCTTGAATTAACGACGAAGTCCTAGAGAGTTGATCAACTCACGGTAACGGTTAACGTCGTTTTTACGCAAGTATGCAAGCAAGTTACGACGGCGACCGATTTTCTTCATCAATCCACGGTAAGTAGCGTGGTCTTTTTTGTGTTGTTTGATGTGTTCGTTAAGGTGGTTGATTTCCCAAGTAAGGACAGCAACTTGAACCTCTACTGAACCTGTATCACCTTCGTGACGTGCATATTGTGCGATGATTTCATTTTTTTTCTCTTTTGAGATTGCCATGATGTTTCTCCTTTTTATTTGGCTTCATCCGAGTGACAGGTTGGCATGCCTGTAACCAAGAAGAAGTTATTTGTCTTTACGACAGTTCTTATTCTACCAAGAAGCAGGGACTTTGTCAACTGATTTACTATTTAAAACCTTGAATTACTCTACTGATTTCAGGGCTTCGAGCATATCTACTTTTCTCAAGTGGTGATTGACAAAGACGCCCAGTAAGGCTAAGATTACAGTCACTGCGACGATTGGAAGAGCATAGACTTCCCAGCTGACTTGTGGATAAAAGAGTATGGAGGCTGGTGAAATCATTTGAATCAAAAATTGATGTAAATAGTGACCAGCTACCAAACCGAGAACAATCCCCACAAAGGACAGCACCATGGTCTCGCGGTAGATATAGAGGGTCACTTCTTTATTGTAGAAACCGAGAACCTTGATAGTCGAAAGTTCACGGATACGTTCTGCGACATTGATATTGGTGAGATTGTAGAGAATGACAATGGCTAGCAAGACAGAAACAAGGACAAGGATTGCCATGGTTTTATTGAGAGAATTGGCTACAGATTCAAAGAGGTGGATTGCTGTTGCATTTTGGACCACCCCAGAAACAGCAGCTTTTTCCATAATGATAGCAGCTTCTTTCTCCGTATTGGAAGGTGTTGGCTCTTTTAATTTTACTAGGTAGGTATTGTCTTTCGGACTGGTGCCGTAGACTTGTTCGTAAGTTTCTCGGTTGAGATAAACAAAGTGTCCAACATAGTTTTCAGAAACCGCCTCGATTTTGATTTCTTTCCCATCAAGCTCTAGCTTGTCTCCAACCGTAACACCCGCTAGTTGAGCTAGTTTTTGACTCACGACTGCTCCATCGGTAACCTGCACCTCTTGCCCTTTTTCCTGTAATGCGATAAAGGGCTTGAAGTCTTCTCTGTTTGTGACCATCATGGTGATAGTCTGAAGTCCTGCTTTTCCTTTGAAATCTTTTTCAATGGATTTAGAGTAAATCTTTTGATAAGCATGGATAGGCTCCGCTTGCAAGGCACTTTCTAGATCTGCTTTTTCTTTCTCACTCGCACTGCTCTTTTCTGCTACAATCATCTGGTATTGCTGGATTTGTTCAAATTGGCGCTCCACAACTCCTCCTACAGAAGACTGAATACCAAGACCAGCAAATAAGAGAGCAACTGAACCTGCAACTCCAAAAATGGTCATCAACATTCGTTGCTTATAACGAAAGATATTTCTTGCCGTAACCTTATGAGTAAAGCTCATACGACTCCAAATAAAGCTCAGGCGTTCCAGTAAAATCTTTGATCCCTTAACGGGAGGTTTGGGAAGTAAGAGTTGGGCTGCTTCATCGTGCAACTCCCTTCGCGCCACCAGATAAGCCGGCAAAACGCTAGATACCCAACTTAAGGCTAGGGCAAGGAGGCTATAAGACCAGTAGAAATATTCCTGACTTTTCCCAACGACCATTCCAGTTGTTATAACATCTGAAATCACGCCGGCAAGGAGATAATGTCCTAGAAGCGTTCCTAAAACGGTTCCCATAGTTCCTGCAAGAAAACCATAGAGGACAAACTTGACAACTATATCTCTATTTCGGTAACCCAAGGCTTTGAAAATACCAGCATTGGTGCGCTCTTCATCCACAAAGCGAGTCATCGTTGTAAAGGTCACCATCGCAGCAACCATATAAAGCACCACTGGGAAGATATTTCCGACTGATCGAATGCTTGACGATGCATTACTGTACATGAGATAACCTTGTCCACCTGGCATGGTTTGACGATTGTATACGTGGTATTTCGGCTCTGCCAGTTCATCAAGCTCTTTCTGACGCTGTTCAAGTTTCTCTTTTTCATTGGCTAGATCACTCTCTGTCTGAGCCAGTTTCTCTTTTTTAGTTGCCAGTTCTTCCTTAGCTTTTGTCAACTGTCCCTTGCCTTGACTCTTTTGTGGTTCTGGTAAAGCGGTCGCTTGTTCTTCTTGCGTTTTCAAGCGATTTTCAGCCTGCTCTAACTGACTCTTGCCATTTTCAAGGTTGCTTTCAGCAGTTTGGAGCTGATCTTTCCCCTCTTCCAGGCTCTTTTGCCAATTTGATTTGATACTTGCCAATCTTTTTTGACCATTATCGGCAAGCAATTCTTGCAACTCTTCCTGGTGTTGGGTTCGTTTGGTCTTATAGTCTGATGAAAAAGCATCCAGATTTGTTAAATCATCATAGCGCACACGCGCAATACTATAAACATCTGAATCAAACTGGCTGGGTAAAATAACTCCATAGCCAGCCAGGTTACCATTTCCACTACTAGCACTCCCTAGGTTTTTTTAGAAAGGAGCTCACCCGACTGAACAAATCCAGTAATTGTGAAAGTTTGGGATTTTAGGACGGACTTTTCTTCTTTCTTAGTAAAGGTAATGGTCTGCCCAATCTGATAGCGGTCTTTCCAGAAATCGGCTAGAGCAATTTCCTCATCTGCCTCTGGCAGTCGCCCTTCTGTCACTTGGAAGGTTGAAACCCCCTCTAGATTGGAATAAAGTCGAACCGCTTCCTCACTATTTTCAACGGTTAGGTCTGCCATATAGCCAAACTCAACACTTGCTCCTTGAAGGGTCTTTAGTTCGTCTTGATCCTCTTTATCCAAGCCGTAATCAGCTATCACGGCCAGATCCAAGGTATTGGCTTTACGGAGATAATCCCCTGCCGTACGTTCCATGTTTGGACTGGCCACCTTGAGACCTACTAGGGCTAGAGAACCCAGCATCATCAAGGTCAAGATAGAAACAAAGCGTCCTTTTGAAGTCGTCACTGACTGAAATAGGTCTTTCCGATATGTTTTTTTCATGCTAATACTCCAAGGTATCGATATCCTGCGGATGCTCATTGATCGTCATGCTCTTAACCGTGGCATTACGCATATGAATCACGCGATCTGCAATAGGAGCTAGCGCTCCATTGTGGGTCACGATAATCACCGTCGCTCCTTTTTGACGAGACATGTCTTGGAGAATTTTCAAGACTTGCTTTCCTGTCTGGTAATCCAAGGCACCCGTCGGTTCATCACAGAGGAGAATTTTAGGATTTTTGGCTACAGCGCGTGCAATGGAGACTCGCTGTTGCTCCCCTCCAGAAAGCTGGGCTGGAAAGTTATTCAGGCGATGAGCCAGACCTACGTCTTTGAGCACTTTCTCTGGATCCAAAGCATCTGTCACGATTTCTGAGGCCAATTCCACATTTTCCTTAGCTGTTAGATTAGAGACCAGATTGTAAAATTGAAAAACAAAACCTACATCTTCACGACGATAGTTTGTTCGTTGGTGCGAACTATAGTTGGCGATATTGGCACCATCGATCCAAATCTCGCCCTCATCATTGGTATCCATACCTCCTAGGAGATTGAGAACGGTTGATTTTCCAGCACCTGAAGCACCAAGGATAATGACCAGCTCCCCTTTTTCAATTTCAAAATTCACATCACGATTAGCCACAATCTCCGTGTCCCCAACCTGATAACGCTTGTAGCTGTGTTTCATTTCAATATAAGCCATTAGACACACCTTCTCTCAAACAAATTACTTCCTATTATCATTATAACGCTTTTTCAAATAGTTGGAAACTAGAAGCAAAAACAAAAAGCCTAGGAATCCTAGGCTTTCTGTTTATAGATTATTTTCCAAGGTAGTATTCAGAAACTACGTTCAATTTTTCGTCAAATTCGAATACCAATGGTGGGAAGTTAGGGATTTCCACGTCCATGATTTCGTCATCTGACAATTGTTTGATGTGTTTTACGAGGGCACGGATTGAGTTACCGTGAGCTCCTACGAATACGTTTTTACCATCTTTAAGTGCTGGAGCGATTTTGTCTTCCCAGAATGGAAGTGCACGTTCCAAAGTCACTTTCAAGTTTTCAGCATCTGGAATGACTGAGTCGTCAAGTGAAGCGTAACGACGGTCAGTGTGAGCTGAGTATTCGTCATCATGAGGCATTGCAGGAGGCAATACATCGTATGAACGACGCCAGATGTGAACTTGCTCATCACCAAATTGTTCAGCAGCTTCAGCTTTGTTTTTACCAGTCAAACCACCGTAGTGACGTTCGTTCAAGCGCCATGATTTTTCAACTGGAACCCAAAGTTGGTCAGCAGCTTCAAGAGCCAAGTTTGTTGTTTTGATCGCACGTTTCAATACTGAAGTGTAAGCTTGGTCAAATTCGATACCAGCTTCTTTGATCAATTTACCAGCGTCAATTGCTTGTTGTGTTCCTTTTTCAGACAAATCAACATCAGCCCAACCAGTGAAAAGGTTAGCTTTGTTCCATTCAGACTCACCGTGGCGAGCAAAAACCAATTTTACCATTAGATGGATTCTCCTTTTATTTTTCGAGGTTTCCCTCGTTTATCTATTCTATTTTACACAATTTTTCACAAAAAAGCTAGTTAAAATCAACTAAAAAGAGAAGAGCTTCTCAGCCTTCTTTTTATTATATTATCATAATTATTCTCAACAGAAAATGAAGCAGTCTCTCCTAAATAATTAAAAAACTACTACTCTTCAATTACAAATTTTTTCAATATTCCAAAGTAGAGTGAACCACCAATAATGGTTAGAATTCCACCTACCCATCCCAAAAGTGGAATCAAACCGACCGCACCACCTACAATGAGCAAAACAGAAGGTGCATTCGTAACACGTTCATCATCTTTATAATAAACAATAGCAACAATTCCCAATACCAAAACAGCAATTTAAACCAATGACAAAATAATTGAGAGCCCTGTCAATGTCCCAACCGTTATATCTGCGTCTTCAGTTGCCGCAGCAGCTCCAATAGCCATGATAAACATGATGACTGGCCCTAAAAGCAATACAATTCCTGAAATAAGACCAAAAATAGCGTTGACACGAGCAAGTGTATTTGTTTTCATAATAATCTCCTTAAAATTTTTATAAGTATTATTCAATCATAATTTATCTAAAAATTAAACAGTCTTATAAAATTTTATAATAAATATTGATTTTCAAAAAATAATTTTAAGTTCTATAGTCTCTTTATAATTAGTGGAAATATAAAATTATGAGAAAACTGAATAGTTGATTATGTTAATTATCTACACGGGCAGACCAGGAAGAACTTCATTTGAGGAAATGGACTAGTAAATTTTTCCATGATAAAACGCATAATATCAAGACACTTGAACTCTTGATATTATGCGTTTTTATGATTTTAGCGACTTTTCTCAGTCTCTTTCTGATTATTTCGCTTCAAATCCTTCTGCGACTGCGTCCGCAAAGTTTTCTTCTACAATGCTTGCACAGTGGTCACAGATGACTGCGTGGTAGCCACGTTCTGCCGTTGTTGGATCGATACGACGGCAACGGTCACAAACCTCACCAGCCGCACGGTCAACTGTGAAAGCCACATCTTCAAAGTTAACTGCACTCTCTGGAGCTGCACCTTCTGCGATGGTTAATTCTGACACGATCAAAAGTTGGGCTACATTGCTGTTTACTGCTTCGAGCAAAGTTTTCACCACTTCATTTGGATAGACCGTCAAATGTGCTTCGAGTGATTTACCGATTACTTTTGCATTACGAGCTTCTTCTAAGGCTTTTTGAGCTTGTCCACGGAAGTCCATGAAGGCAGCCCATGTATCCAAGATTTCTTCTTGGTTCGCAAAAGTTTCCGCTTCTGGTAATTCTGACAATTGAACGAAGTCTTCAGCTTCAAACTCAAGATATGACCAGATTTCTTCCGCTGTGTGAGGAAGGATTGGTGTCAAGAGTTTCGTGATTTTCACAAGGATGTCATAAAAAACAGTCTGCATTTGACGGCGTTGCAGTGATTTAGCTCCTTCGATGTAAACAACGTCTTTTGCAAAGTCAAGGTAGAAGGCTGACAAATCAACGTTGATAAAGTTAACCAAGGCCTTATGAATTGTCAAGAATTCAAAGTCCGCATAAGCATCACGAATAGTCTTGACGAGTTGGTTAAAACGAATAGTCATGTACTTATCAACTGAACGTAGTTCTTCATAAGCCACAGCATCCACTGCTGGATTAAAGTCAGAGGTATTGGCAATCAAGAAACGAAGGGTGTTACGAATCTTACGGTAAGTTTCAGAGACTTGGCTCAAGATGTCCATAGAGATACGCACGTCGTTGCTTGAGTCTACACTGGTTACCCAGAGACGCAAGATTTCCGCACCAAATTGTTTTTCAACATCGCTTGGCGCAATCGTATTTCCAAGAGATTTAGACATCTTCTCACCTTTACCGTCAAGGGCAAAACCTTGTGACAAGATTTGTTTGTAAGGAGCCACGCCATGGTTGGCAACAGATGTGATAAGAGATGAGTTGAACCAACCACGGTACTGGTCAGAACCTTCCAGATAGAGGTCAGCTGGATATTTGAGTTCTGGACGGTTTACTACAACTCCATTCCATGAAGAACCGGAGTCGAACCATACGTCCATGATATCTGTTTCTTTCTTGAATTCGCCATTTGGTGAACCTGGATGGGTAAATCCTTCTGGCAAGAGGTCTTTAGCATCACGTTCCCACCATACAATAGAACCGTGCTCTTCAAAGAGTTGAGCCACATGCTCGATAGTTTCAGCTGTCATGATTGCTGTACCATCTTCAGCATAGAAGATTGGAAGTGGAACACCCCAAGCACGTTGACGAGAGATAACCCAGTCGCCACGGTCGCGAATCATGTTGTAAAGACGAACTTTACCCCATTCTGAGTGGAATTTCACTTTTTCAATTTCATCCAAGATTTCTTGGCGGAATTTAGATACAGAGGCAAACCATTGTGGTACTGCACGCCAGATGATTGGTTTTTTCGTACGCCAGTCAAATGGATATGAGTGAGAGATTTCTTCTTGGGCAAGGAGCAAATCGCCCAGTTTTTCGATAACAGTTGGTACAACCTTGTCATAGAATTGACCTTCAAAGTCAGAGCCAGCATTGGCCATCATAATACCGCGTTCGTTAACTGTTACAGCAACTTCAAGGCCGTTAGCAACACCGACATTGTAGTCGTCCTCACCAAAACCAGGGGCTGTATGGACGATACCTGTACCAGAGTCAGTCGTAACGTGGTCACCGAGGATCACCAACTCATCTACAGCTGTATCCCACGGGTGCTTTGTCACAATGTGGTTCAATTCTTGTCCACGGTAAGTCGCTAAGACTTGAACATCAGCCCAGCCAAATTTCTCAGACAAACTATTCAACAACTCTGCAGCAACCACAAACTTACGAGCTTCACCAGCAGGTTGGACCAAAACGTAATCAATATCTGCTCCAACTGTCAATCCACGAGAAGCTGTGATGGTAAATGGCGTAGTTGTCCATACAACGATATAGGTATCCGTATCTAGCACACCTTTTCCGTCTTTAACGCGGTTAGCATAGTAAAGGGAAGTTGAAAGCAAGTCATGGTATTCAATTTCCGCTTCAGCAAGGGCTGACTCAGAAGACCATGACCAGTAGACTGGCTTGGCACCACGGTAGATATAGCCTTTTTTAGCCATTTCACCGAAGACACGGATTTGAGCCGCTTCATAGTCCGGAGTCAAGGTAACATAAGGATTTTCCCAGTCACCAGAAACACCCAAACGTTTAAAGTCTTCTCGTTGTTTATCAACTTGAGAAAGAGCATACTCGCGGCAAAGTTTCAAGTACTCAACCAAGTCCATTTCTTTGCGTTTGACACCTTGTTTTGCCAAAACTTGCTCGATTGGAAGACCATGAGTATCCCAACCTGGGATGTAAGGCGCATAAAATCCTGACATCGATTTTGAACGAACAATAATATCTTTAGAAATTTTGTTCATAGCGTGTCCAACGTGGATATTTCCGTTTGCATATGGAGGTCCATCATGCAAGGTGAAATGCGGTTTTCCTTGGTTCAACTCTTGACGACGTTGGTAAAGTTTTGCTTCTTCCCATTCTTTTTGCCATAGTGGTTCTTTGGTTGGAAGTCCAGCACGCATAGGAAAGTCTGTTTTCCCTAGATTGAGGGTTTCTTTAAGTTTCATTGTTACTCCTTTAATTTAAATTGACAAAATAAAAACCACGATTCGCAAAAAGGACGAAAATCGTGGTACCACCTTTGTTCGAAAAAAGACAGGGTCTCTTTTCCTCTTTTCCCGTAACGTGGGGGACGTCCAGTCTTACTGCTTTCGGACTGGATTTGTTGAGAGGATAATCTAACCACCAGGGATTGCAGGACTCTCACCATCTCCCGCTCGCTGAAAATATAGTTGGTTCGATCTTGTTCTCACATTTTATACTTATAAAATCGAAACAGATTCTTTTTTTGATTTCTTTTCTTTAGAATCTGACTGGGCTTCAACAATTGCCTCTATAGAGTCTTCTAAAGAAGGTGTGCTAACATCTTCATCTTCTTTTTGTTCTTCCTCTAATCCAGCTAATTCTTTGCTACTCGCCTCAATACGAGCTTGCAATTCCGCCATTTCCTCAGGAGAAAATTGACGTGTCACATCAATTGGGTCTTCTTCAGGTTGAGAAGGAAGCTTTTCGCCTAAAACTTCGCTCACAACTTCTTTGAAAGCTTCGTCACTTGTTTGAAGATAAGTTGCCGTAGGCTTCAAAATATCTTCCCAATCCGGTGATTCAACAATTGCCAGCTGACTTTCAATTGTTGATTTGAGACGTTGATGGAATACACGACTCTTGTTTTTCAATTCTTCTGTCTCTACAGCCACTTTTTTAGCATTATCTGCTGCTTGGCGTAAAATTTCATTAGCTCTATACTTAGCCTCATCTAAAAGACGCTCTGCATCTTGTTCAGCTTGTTTAATAATATTATTTGAACGTTCCTGAGCCGCCTGTTTTACCCTTTCAGCTGTATCTTGAGCAATCAAAACAGATTGACTCAAAGAATTTTTCATCTCATCAAAGTAAGATAAGCGTTCTTCTAAACTTTTAATCTGTCTTTCCTTATCATGATTGCTACGAACCAACTCCTCATAATCACGTACAACAATATCAAGGAATTCATTAACTTCTTCTGGATCTAAACCTCTAAATTTTGTACCAAAGGTTTTATCTTTAATTTCTAACGATGTAATTGGCATACTTTTCCTCACTTACTTAATAATAATTGAATGCTTAATTTTATCTTGTCTTTTTTTGTCTGTCCATTGTCTTTGACAATTTTTAGACGACCAAACTTTCTCACACTGATCAAATCTCCAACTGCAACCTGGTAGTCACTTTTTTCAACCAGATGATAGTTTACCTGGACAGATTTTTTTTCTATCAATTGACTAGCCTGATTCCTAGATAATTTCAAGGCACTTGATAAGAGAGCATCCAATCGAAAACTCGAAACTAAAATTTCTCGTTCTCTATAGTCAATTTTAGATAAAATCCTATCGGTAACAGGACATTCCTCCAGCGATACAGGAAGTTTGCCAATCTTTCTTATCCCATCCTGAAAGAGAGGAATAAACTTACGATTGACAAAAATCTGTGCTCTCTTTTCATCTACCAAGATATCACCAAATAATTTACGATCAATTCCTAACTGGTTGATGATAGTTCCCAATATCTTTCCATGAGTCAGTTGTTCAAATTTACTCGAATAGCTAATATCTAATAAGGCTATCTCAAAATCTGCTATCTCAGGTTCAAAATAATCTGGATAGAGAAGAACTCGAACCGACTCTGTTTGAAGGAAATCACCGCTACTTTGACAAGCAATCCCATAAGTTCCGGCTAGAATCCTTAATAGCTGTTCCTGATGAGGATTGATAAAAGAAGTAAGTACAGGTGTATACGTGTCTTCTACTCGTTTTATCCATTCCAACCCCTTATCAATAAAAGGAATATCATCATGTGAAAAGTGCTGATAAATAACTCGATTTTCTATCATAGGAATAATACTAACCGTGTTAGAATGGCTCCTACAAATTGAATCAGAATAAGGGCCATCCAAACAGTAAAATCAAGACCACCAAATTGTAAATTTAATTTACGAAGTGGTTCGATAACTGGATGCACAAGGCGAATGATTAAGCGACCTAGTGAACTATCGTAGGCATTAGGAAACCAAGAAAGTAAAACAAAAGCCAGCAGAATGAAGGAATAGATGTTCACAGCATTTTGGATTAAGTGAATTAGAAAAAACATTATCTTGCTCTATTTCGCTTAATATCAAAACCAAATTCAGCATTTTGTGAATCATCCGACAATTTAATATCTTCAATATTTACAACTACATTGACTGGTGTCAACAAATACATCGTACTCGCAACTTTTTTCATATTACCAGCCAAAACATGACGTGCACCATCAAGATAGTCTAAGCAACGACGTGCTTGAACTTCCGTCATGTACTGAAAATCAATCAGGATACTTTCATTCCCAGTTAATAGGTCGACAATCACTGTTGCATCTTCATACTTTCTAGGATAACGAACTTCAATGATTACTTTTCCATCTGTACGGTGATTTTGCATAGCTAGTTCCTTTTGACGTTCATGCAAGCGAGTGATATTGGCATCTTTTGATGTACTTGCTTGGGACTGTACTGGCAATTCCTTAGAAGTTGAAATTGGTGAAACAACCACTTCATCTTGTTGAGATTCATAGCGAGGTGTTGTTTCTTCTCCATCTTCTGTAAAATAATCTATAAATTTATCAAATTTATCTTTTAAAGACATGAGTCTCTCCTATTTAAAAAAAGCTGTGCCAATTCGAACAAAAGTCGAGCCGAACTGAATCGCTTCTTCATAATCGCGACTCATTCCCATACTTAACTCTGTCATAGGCATGTTAGGGATTTGTTTTTCTCTAATTTCTGCTTGCAGTTCTTGTGTTTTTTTGAAAATCGTTCTCAATTCATCCGTATCTGCCTCAAGAGGAGCCATAGTCATTAGACCAACATATTCAATTCGATTTAACTGAGCTAAGTCAGCTAATTGCTCCAGCAAGGCTTCTTTGGAAAACCCGTGTTTAGTTTCCTCGCCAGAAATATTGACCTGTAAGAAGCACTTAATCACACGATTCGTTCTTTTTTGAATTTCTTGAGCAAGCTTGAGAGAATCTAGAGCATGGAAATAATCTACAAAAGAGATGACATCCTTTACCTTACGTCTCTGGAGCGTTCCGATCAAATGCCAGGTAACAGGTCGATCTTTCAAAGCCTGGTATTTTTCCAAAAATTTATCAACACGATTTTCACCAATATGATGAACACCAAGCGGAAGCAATGCTTCCGCTGTTTCTATATCTACATATTTTGTGACAGCTATCACTGAAACTGAATCTGAATCACGATTTGCTTTTTGACTAGCATCCGCGATCTGCTGAAAAATTAATTCCGTATTTTTTTTCAAATTCATTTTTTAACGATTCTTGAAAAATGGAGGTGTATCCAACTCATCCTCATCTTGAGAAACAGGTGCTTCAAATCGTTCTACAGGTGACACGACTGAATCAGTTGGGCGAACGATTGACTCACGACGTAAATCCCAGTCGCCAAATGCAGATGTTTGGCTGGTTTCATAACGTCGCGAGTTCGGTTTTGCAACTTCTGCGGTGTCCTCTAAATCAAAGTGACGGTCAAATGTGTGTGAATGCGGAGTTCTAGAAACTTCTCTACGAGCTGCTTGCTTAACTGGAGAACCAACAACTTTGTCTACACGTTCTTGGCGAACACCTGTCGCTACAACTGTAACACGAATTTCGTCCTTCATACCTTCATCGATTGATGTTCCAAGCCAGATGTTTACTCCTTGACCAGCTGCTTGATTGACAATTTCAGAAGCTTCTTCTGCTTCAATCAAAGTCAAGTCAAGACCACCAGTAACGTTGACAATGACATCTTCAGCACCGTCAATGGTTGTTTCAAGAAGTGGTGAGTAAATCGCTTTACGAGCTGCCTCGACAACGCGCTCTTCACCACTACCAATACCGATCCCCATAAGGGCGTTCCCTTTGTTTGCCATTACAGTTTTTACGTCAGCAAAGTCAAGGTTAATCAATCCTGGATTGGTAATCAAGTCGGTGATCCCTTGAACACCTTGACGAAGAACGTTATCTGCTTCGCTAAGAGCTTCAAGAAGCGGTGTCTTCTTGTCAACAATTTCAAGCAAATTGTTGTTTGAAATAATCAACAAAGTATCAACATGTTCGCGAAGTTCGTTGATTCCTTCTACAGCGTACTGACCACGTTTGCTTCCTTCAAATCCGAAAGGACGTGTCACAACACCTACTGTAAGGGCACCAAGATCTTTAGCAATACGTGCAATAACAGGAGCGGCACCTGTACCAGATCCACCACCCATACCAGCAGTGATAAAGACCATGTCCGCACCACTAAGGGCTTCGGTCAGAGCCTCTTCGCTTTCTTCAGCAGCTTTACGACCAACTTCAGGACGACCTCCAGCACCCAATCCACGAGTCAATTTTGGTCCGAGTTGGATTACTGTTTCAGCTTTTGTACTGCTAAGAGCCTGTACATCTGTGTTTGCTGCGATGAATTCAACCCCCGCAACACCTTCGTCGATCATACGGTTAATAGCATTACCACCGCCTCCACCGACACCAATTACTTTAATGATTGCGCCTTGAGAAGCCGCTGTATCAAATGAAAATGTCATAGTTTCTTTTCCTCTTTTATTCGTCAAACATGCTTCCGATTAAACTACGGAAACGCTCTGTTAATTTCGGTTTATTTTGAGAAGTTACTTGGAACTCATCTTTAGGAGCAACCGTTCCTTCCTGAGTATTTTCAGCCACTGTTGGAGCAGACTGTACAGGAGTAGGTTGTGAGATTGGAGTTACACTCTGAGTAGGCACCCCAAAACTAATTGGTTTTTGACGAAGAAATTCATCTCCTTTAACTGCCTTTTGAGCAATACGATTTACCTCTGTCAATTTACCTGCAAATTCAGACAAGCTAATCACATGTGCAAAAGCAGGATTTCGAATACCAACTTGATTTGGTACATAGAGTTTCACTCGTACCCCAAATACTTCTTGAGCTAATTCAACAATCCCTGGCAAGATGGCATTCCCACCAATCAAAACAATTCCTCCAGGCAAATCCAACAAGTGGCGTCTATCCAACTCTTGTTTGATTTGATCGAAGATATGCTTAATACGCGCTGAAATGATTTCTGCTAAGTAGCTTTCTGTTATCTCAACAGGCTCAACCTCACCGATTACTTCAACTTGAAAGGTCTCATTTCCTGCTAACGGCACATAAGCTTCACCATAGTTTTGTTTTAGACTTTCAGCAATTCGTTTAGAAGTTTTCAAGACCTTAGAAATATCTTTTGTAACATAGTCTCCACCTTCTTGGTAGATATTTGTGAACTGCAATTCTTGATTGCGGATAGTTGCTACTGTAGTCTGTCCACCACCCATATCAATCACTGTTGCACCAAATTCACGTTCTCCCTCATTGAGGACAGAATTTACAATTGCTAGTGGAGAAATGATAACATTTTCTACCTGAACTCCTACACGTTCGACAGTCTTGCGAAGATTGTGGAGAATGGTACGAGGCCCTGTGTAAAGCAAGCCACGCATTTCCAAACGAACACCCATCATTCCACGAGGATCACGGATTCCTTGGAAGCCATCCACGATAAACTCTTCGGGAATAAAAGTAATGACTTCACGATCAGGTGTCATGCTCTTAGTCAAAGCTGATTTGACAACATTTTCCACATCTTGATCTGTAATTTCTTTTGTATCTGAGGTAACGGGAATCATTCCTTGTGTTGGCTCTACCTGCAAGAGATTTGCGGGAAGTCCAACGTTTACAGACTTAATCGAAATCCCTGCTTTCTCTTCAGCCTGGGAAATTGCCGATTTAATTGCCGAAGCAGCAGCCTCAATATCAACAATGATTCCGTCTTTGACACCCTTACTTTTGGCATTACTAACGCCAATCACATTTACTTCACCATCTCTAAGTTCAGCAACCAGTACTTTGATGGAACTAGTTCCGATATCTAAGCCTGTAAAAAAACCATCTCTAGTCATTACATCGCGTCCTCTCTGTCTTCCAAGTTTCTCACTTCTATTTTAATAACTGTAATAGGGCACAGCTATTCACAAAATATTATAACACAAAAAATCCAATCGTGCTTAGTTTTTCATAAATTTCCTCAAGGTTTTTGTAAAAATCTTTTTTGCTTCTTTTATGAAAACAAATCAAGTCCTTGCTTAGAAAAAAGCATTCTCGTTGTATTCACTAAAAAGAGAAGATCTTCTTAGACCTTCTCTTGAATCATCTTTTCTGCTCTTTGTTGTAAAAAAACTTCTAATACTTTTGCAGTCAAACTGATGGCTACTACCAATACACTTGACACGATGATGTAATTTGCTAATGGACCATGATTCCCAACAATTGGTGGTTTCGTTAAAAATCCATAGTCCCCACCTACAACTAAGTTGACAACCCATATCAAGCCATTTAAGGCGAAAGTAATCCCCACCACATTCTTCAAATCAAGAAGGGAAGGTTGATAGTTTCTAAACAAGTATAGGAGCGCATTTCCTAAAAGGGCGACATGTCCGATAATGAAGGACAAAATGGTCACATGCGGAAACGGATAAGGGTCAAAGAGTGGGTAAGCCAGAGCTGCAGTTGCTCCAAAGGTTCCTAGAAGGGCAAAGTATTGCTTGTACTTGGAAGTCCCTGGAATCAAGAGCATAACAAACATGGCGATACGGCAATGATAGAAGGGTAAACTTTCTGATAGAGGCATGTGATTCCCCCAATACCAGCTATACAGAACAATCAGTTGAAGAGACTGAAGGAGCTGAATAAAACGCTGGTAAGCCACTTTGTCGCGAAAACGATAAGAAGCATAGAAAGTAAGAGCCAGTAAACATAACAAACCAATGTACCAGTGGAGTTCAAACTGGGGCGGTTCTGATATCTGTGTGGTAAATAATTTATCCCACAAATTCATATTCTATTCCTCGTTTATCTAGCTAGAGGCGGTAAAAAATTCACTTTCTCCAGCTTTTAAATTTTTTGAAAAAGCTTGATTCTATACCATACATAGAATACTTGCGACTTAAATTCGCAACCTATTATATCATTTGTATTGCAGAAATGCACTGATTTGAAATCTACAGTTTCATGTGGAAATCACTAAACTACATTAGGCTTTCTACCAACTTGGCTAGATTCATAGAGTTCGAGCCTTTGAGCAGGATTTGATCATTAGCTCCAAGGATTTTCTTGACCTGCTTGACTAGATCTTCAAATTGATCTTCGCTCGCAGTTTTCTTAAAGTAGAATACATGACCGATTGGGAACATTTGACTAGCCAGTTGTGCCAATTCGGCAATGTCTTCTCCATAGAAAATAACGGTATCCAGCACATCTGGGGAAAGACTTAAAATCATCTGGTTATGGAGTTGAGCAGACTGACTACCTAATTCCTTCATATCCGCCAAAACCGCAATTTTCTTGCCACCCTCGTTGGCTGGAATGGCAGAAAATGTCTCCAAAATCAACTTCATAGCAGTTGGATTGGCATTGTATACGTCAGACAGAATATCTGCTCCATTGGCTGCTTTCTTCCACTCAGTACGATTACGGGTCAATTCTAGGTTCTGAAAGGCCTGACGAATTTGCTCCTCTGAAACTCCTTCTTGTAGGGCAACATAGGATGCAATCATAGCATTGGTGGCATTGTACTTACCTGTCACTGGCAAATCGAGGGCTTGTTCCAAAAAATTAGCCTTAAAGGTCAGACTATCCTTGCGCTCAATCAAGTCTGTGACTTCCAATTCTGCCCCTTGCCCAAAACGGATCACTTTTTTATCTGTAGGCAAGTAGTCCTCTACAATCGGGTCAGCTGGTGCCAAAAGCAAAGAACCTGGTGCCATACCATCAGCAATTTGCATTTTTCCTTTAGCAATCTCCGAACGGTCTTTGAAAAAGGCCAAATGAGCCTCTCCAACCAAGGTCACAATGGCTGTCTTAGGATGAGCCAATTCAGACAAGAGATGGATATCTCCTAGGTGATCCTGTCCCATTTCCAAGACCAACTTTTCAGTATCATCTGGCATATGAAGAACTGTGTAAGGAAGACCAATTTCGTTATTGTAATTGCCCTGAGTTTTGTAGGTCTTGTAGGTTGTTGATAGCAAGTGCGCCAACATATCCTTGGTCGTTGTTTTACCATTTGAACCCGTGACCGCAAAGACATCAACCGCTGTTTTTTCAAGATAGTAGGCTGCGAGAGTTTGAAAGGCAGACAACACGTCGTCTACTAGGATGTAGGGATGATTTGCAACCTCTTTCTCAGACAAGGTTACTGCTGCACCATTTTCAAAAGCTGTTTTGATAAAGTCATGACCATCACGCGCACCTTTGAGTGGCACAAACAAATCTCCCGTCCCAATCAAACGACTGTCAAACTCAGCCTTTTCTAACTGGGCATCCTCAAAGATACTGACATCATTTTTAGCTCCAACAGCTTGGGCAACTTCATGGATTGTTAATTTCATTTCTACTCCTTTAAAAAGGGTTGAAGTCCACGAACTCTAATCACCTTGCAGGCGATGTTCCTGGCTTCTACCCCTCTTTCATTTTTATAGCAAATGCGCTTCGTGCTTATTAAAACTTTCCTTGGCAAGGTCAACCAAATGCTCGATTAGGTCTGGGTAACTGATTCCCATATTGTCCCAAAGTAGTGGGTACATAGACCACTGGGTAAAACCTGGCATGGTATTGAGCTCGTTTAGGAAAACCTCACCCTTATCTGTATAGAAGAAATCACAACGAGATAGACCAAGGCCACCGATCGCACGGAAGGCAGTTTCTGCATTTTGACGCATGACAGCTACTACATCATCACTAATCTTGGCTGGGATGTCCATTGTAATCTTGTTGTCAATATACTTGGCATCATAGTCGTAGAAAGCAACATCCTTGACCACTTCACCAGGAAGTGTACTCTTGACATCGTAGTTTCCCAAGAGACCAACCTCAATTTCACGAGCATTCACTCCTTGCTCAACCAAGACACGGCTGTCATATTGGAAGGCAAGTTCCAAAGCTTGACGGAGTTCTTCTTGGTTTTCAGACTTAGAAATACCGACACTTGAACCCATATTTGACGGTTTCGTGAAGACTGGATAAGTCAATTTTTCTTCAACTTCAGCGATTTTAGAAGTCACATCATCCCCTTCGACGATAGCCACATAAGGAACTTGGGCAATCCCTACAGATTCTAAAACTCGCTTGGTCGTGATTTTATCCATGGCAAGGCTTGATGACAAGATATTGCAGCCGACATAGGGCATTTTCAAAACTTCCAAGAATCCTTGAACAGAACCATCTTCTCCCATCGGACCATGAAGGACTGGGAAGACCACTGCACTTTCTTCGTAGATGGCACTTGGCGCTATTTTTTTGTCCCAGTCAATAGTCGCATTTGTCATGAGACGATCCTCTTGACCTGGAGTCTGGCTAAATTCTTGCGTTTTGATAAAGTCACCTGACTGGCTGATGAAGAAAGTCTTGACTGTGAAACGGTCGTAGTTGACCGCACGCATGACACTCTCAGCTGACAATACAGACACTTCACGTTCTGCACTGCGTCCGCCGTATAAAAGAATAATCGTTTGTTTCATATTGTTTGTCCTAATTCTAATAGAATACTCGTTCTTTAGTATATCATATTTGCTTCTTTTTTGAAACTTATATCTAAAAAAGCCCTCATTTGAGAGCTGAAATTTTACCTATCCACCACTTGAGCTTCAAAGTGTACTGGTCTGTCATCTACAGCATCTTTTTCTAGTAAAATTCCTCAACACGCCCAGTTGTTCATACGGCATTGTATTGAACAAGAAGCCACTTTATCTGGTAAACTATCCATACAAAGTCTGATACATCTTTTCCATGAAAGCCTCAAGCTCTTTTTGAACAATTTTTAATAGTCGCTCTTCTTCGGCTTGGGGGATAGTCACACTCTCTTTTATATTTTTTTCATTTATTTGAAAATAGGCGCTAGAAACTAAATCAAAGTTCTTATCCAATTCATATAGTACACTAGTTATTTTACCATCTATCTCTATTCTAAAATAAGCAGTAACCCCATTCTGTCCCGGATTTGAGATATCCAAATCGATGTCTCCTTTTATCTCTATGGAGTCAATTCCTCCATCCAAGCGAATAGCTCCATCTGGAGGAACGACATAACCCGCTTTACGGATGTCAGGTGCATATTTTTCTGATGCCATTAAATGATGAAGAGCTTCAATTCTTTCATTTTTCTCAAAGGCTTCTTTTAAAGTACTAGATTGTCGGAAATGATTGTAAGCAAAATATGAAGGAATTGCTAACAGAAACAAAAACAATACAATCAACCACTTAAACTGTTTTACTTTATCTGACATTAGTTTCTTCTCCTATTCAACACTCTCTTTCACATAAGTGTTAGTGTAAATTATCACTCATCTTCCTCGTCATCATAAACTGGCTCGCCATGGATTTTGATGTATTCTTCATTTCTACGGTCATCTTCTTCCCAAACTGGGTCTCTCACATCGTCCAAAAAGGGAATTTCTTCCAAACTCAGCTCATTAGCTTCTTCATAACTCATCGAAAGGATATCCTCATGTCGATTTTTAAATTCCTCCACACTTAACCAGCTCTCTTTATCATCTTCGCTAATCTGACCATCAATAGCAGTCGCAATTTCAATGGCCATAATATAGAAAGCACGTTTATCAACAGTGAGAAGGTCAAGATGCTTAGAAGCAATTCTTAAACATTCACCTTTCTCACGAAAATCCGACATGATAGCATCTTCATAGTCTAGCTGTATATATTCTGACTTATGGGATAAAAAATCATATTTTATCCCTTCCTTAATCTGAACACTTTTCCATCTATCATCATGAGTTTTCTTGTCTAATTCTAAGTGAACAGAAAGTTTCTCAATTGGTAGTTCTAGATACCCAGCATACGACAAATCCGGCTCTATTCCATCTTTTTCCTCAAACCACATCCTTTTCGCTAGTTCCATGTAATTAAATGGAATTTCTTTGGTGTAATCACCTTTGATATATAGTCTCACTCGTCTTCCTCATCGTCATCCAACTCCACTTCTCCATGAATTCGGATATACTCCTCGCGCTTCCTATCCAATTCTTCCCAGAGTGGCTCATTAACGACTTTCATAACCTTTATCTCATCTAAACTAATATCAACCGCTTCATCGTAGGTCAAATTCAGCAAGTCTGCATGTTTCGTTTTGAATTGTTCAATATTCAGCCATGTTTCTTTATCGTCTTCGCTGATTTGACCGTCAATGGCAGCTGCTACCTCAATCGCCATAATATACATCGCACGCTTATCAACCGTTAAAATATCTAGATGAGTGGAAATAATTCGCAAATAATCACCCTTCTCACGCCCATCGCTTTCATAGGAATCTTCAAAATCCAATATTAGATACTCGTATTTAAATGAATTCCACGGATTATCTCCTATTTTAAAATCAGTCACCCCCAAACGCTCATCATTCGAAGAAAATTTATCCAAACTAACGCTAAAATAGAAATCATCATCACGTGCGTAAGAAAAACCAACTTGCACTCCCTTACGTTCCTTGAACCACATTTTCCAAGGAAATTCCATACAGGCTTGGTATATACTAGTTTCGTAGTTACCTTTAAGATATAATTTCACTCGTCTTCCTCATCGTCATAAACTCGTTCACCATGAATTTTGATATATTCTTCGCGCTTTCTATCCAATTCTTCCCAGATGGGATCGTCAATAGCATCAATCGTTTGAATTTCTTCCAAACTCATTTCATTTACTTCATCAAAGGTTAGAGATAAGATATCTTGGTGCTTTTCCTTGAATTCCTCGATTGTTAACCATGTTTTCTTATCATCTTCACTGATTTGTCCATTAAATATTGTGGCAATCTCAATGGCCATGATATAGAAAGCTCTTTTATCAAGAGTGAGCAGTTCAAGATGAGTAGAAGCCAAACGCAAACAGTCTCCATTTTCTCGAAAATCTGTTACATAAGCATCTTCATAATCTAAATTTAGTTCTTCATCAATTTGTGAAAAAAAGCGATATTTTATCCCTTCTTGTATCGGAACATACAACCAACGTTCATCATAATCCTGTTTATCTAGTTTTAGATGAATTGCTATATCATTCCTATCTCTGATTTGAAGAAAACCAGAATAGGAGAGTGGGATGCCTTCTCCTTGATAACTTTCAAACCACATTCTCTTCGCTAGTTCTAAATAATCAAACGGAATTTTTTTAGTAAAGTCGCCTTTTATATAAAGTTTCATAATTCTTTTCTCCTTAATTTACCATTTCCTGGTAACCCTTCCATAACCTTTCGATTATTTCCTCTTTGACACTTTTCGTTTGATTTTTTATATCACCAGTTTTATTTACCCAATTCCTGATATAATCTTTTCCCGTAATTTCATTAATATTTAAGTGTCTATTAATATCATATCCCGATTTTCCACTTCCAGATTGAACTTGAAGCTTACCTTGACCTCCTGCACCACTATTTGGTTCCAAGTCCACTCGAATTTTTACTTTCCGATTTCCCACTCTGCCTTCAATTTGTTTACCACCCTTGCCAGAAATGGTCTTACTCGTAGGTTTATTCGCCTGCCAGCTGTCGTAGTTGCTAGAATAATTAACCTGAATTTCGCCATTTAGTAAAACCGTCTTTGTGATAGCTGATAAGCTAGTTACTGCTCCACTAGCTATCAGTACATTTCCATATTGTACCCCTGATACAGATGCTGCGGTACCAGCTACGATACTTGTCCCTGCTGTTGGCGGACCAGCCATTACACTCAAGACTTCAAGGGCGCCACTCGCAAAGTAAACTCCCAATCCAGAGAATATTTGAGCTACTCCACTCCAAAATTCGGCTGAATTTGCTTCAAAGTTTTGTGCTTTTAGTTCATCAAACTTTTTGTTAACCAAATGAGTATAGTCAGCATCGTATTTCCCATTTTTTGAAACAACATAGCCTTGTTCAAATGGATAAATGTCAATGATATTCCCTGTTTCATCAATCTTAAGAGTGTGATTGTAGTCGTCGATTATTTTATCCCATTCGGACTTGTCGTGACCTTTTAAGCGCTTCTCTAATTCGGCACGATAGTAGGCATCTCCATCGTCCGATAGCATCATATCCCTAGAAGCTTTATTGATGGCACGAGTTTCAGAGTCTTGATAATCTCTCTTAGCATGCGAAACAATCTTCACATCCTTCATCTTTTGCACCCAGCTCATGTCTACACCGTCCGCATAGTAGTTGCCATCGCTATCGACAATGATTTTACTCAGTTGTGTGGCTCCTTTGATAGCTAAGCTAAGGACTTCTAGACTATCACTGAAATACTGGGAAACTTGTGAGACAAAAAATTCTAGTTTTTCAATCTTGTCATCCAAATCTTGAATACCTGACTCGATTTGAGACTTGGTATTGTAGAGGATGGTCTTCTCAGAAAAGGCTTTCCCCCAATTGAGACTAAAGAGGTCCGTGATTTGATTTAGCCAGTTCTCCCTCGCTTGAATCTGAGCTTCTACGATAGCTAACTGCTCTTCCCTCAATTTTTTCAGTTCCTTGAGCTGGTCTAGGTCCAAATCACCATATCCAGAGACCTGAGCATCTGCATTTTTGTAGGAGGTCAACTCTAGTTGGATATCATCTATCGCTGCTTGTAACTTCTTGATGCTGGGGATGATAATCTCTGTAAAGAGAACTTTACCAGCCGTGTAGGCTGCTCCTGTCAGCTCACCTGAGTCTAAAGAGGAAATCAGGTGATCACATCCACTAGATAAGCGGTCCGTGACTTCATTTGCGACTTGGAGATTGTTAGTAATGGCCTGAATCAATTCTTGGGATTCTTGCGCGCTGTATTTTACTCCCATGGTATCCGATTCCTTTCCGCTATCAGTTCTTCTCTGGCTTCATCAAAAGTTCGACGAGCCTTCTTCGTTTGTTTTTCCAAGGCATCCAGTTCCTCCTCTACATAAGAGTCGACCTGTCGCTGAATGGTTCTATTATCACTTTCGATTTGCTCTATCACTTGACGAGAACTAGGTGAGAGAGACAATAGATTTACCATGCGATGGTGAATGCTCTGAATATCCGAGTAAAAGTTTGTCAACTGCTGTTCATATTGCTTTTTAGTTGCTCGGAGTCTGTCTTCCTTATCTTCTATTTTAACAATCTTACGCCAAATTTCTGTGCGCTTTTCTTCATTTCTATCTGCCATTCCTTAGTAACTCCATCTCTTGGCTTGCTCTATATCACGTTTTTCAATCCTATGAGCAATTTCTGGAAACTTATTTGCTTGGGTCAAAATAGCTGAACTAAAATCACTAACTGCCTGAAGCATTTGATTGCAGGCCAGACGTCCCGCTTCCATCCCAGCAATTTCAGAAGTATATGAAAATTCTACCTGCTGATTTTGCTTGTCGCTCGTGTCATACCCAACCAACTCATTAATAGCCGCCTCTGCTGCTATCGTACTAGATTTTATCTTTCCACCCATACCTCAAACTCCCCTTATTAATTATATATTGACCATATCATAACACAAAAATAGTACGATTTCAAAACAAATCATAAGGAACTAATACGCCTATCACCTTAGAATAAACTCCATCATTCGGTGAATGAGTTTGACAGAGACCGCACTAGTGATTTTGGAGATCCCCTTTCTGATTCCTTATAGTTTGAGTAGTTTTATTAGCAAGGTTTGTCCTCCCTTTGTGAGAAACAGAAAAAACAAAGCCCTAAGAAAAATTCCTAGGGCTTGTCTTATACGTCAAAATGAGCTACGTTTTTACTGACTCCTACAACTCTGTCCGATTTTCAATGGCTCGTAAGAGTGTGACCTCATCCGCATACTCGATATCTGCTCCCACGGCTAGTCCTCGTGCTAGACGAGTGACTTTGATACCAGCTGGTTTGAGCAAACGAGAGAGATACATAGATGTCGCTTCTCCATCTGCTGTCGCATTGGTTGCCACGATCACCTCTGAAACCTCACTATCCATGAGACGGGTCATGAGACTCTTGAGGTTGATATCGTCTGGGCTGATACCATTCATAGGAGAAATGAGTCCATGCAAGACATGATAGAGTCCATGGTATTCTTGGATATTTTCCATAGCAGCCACATCGCGACTATCCTCTAGCACCAAGATCGTTGTCTGGTCTCGAGTCGGATCTGTGCAGATAGAGCAGGGATCATCATCGGTCAAGCGACCACAGATGGAACAATAGGTCAATTCCCGCTTGGCAGATAGAAGGTTTTTGGCAAATTCATTGACATCGTCATCAGACATTCCAATGGTATAGAAGGCGAGACGAGTAGCCGTTTTGATCCCGATACCTGGAAGCTTCGAATAGCTATCAATTAACTTGGCAATAGGTGTTGGATACAGCATAAGTTCCTTTCTAATTCATTGGATGTTGTTGGTTATAAAGATTGATGATATCACGCGCAATTGAAGGTCCGACACCATTTGTTAGGTTGGTGTTGTGAGGGAAGACGACTGCGACCGCTATTTGAGGATTATCGGTTGGTGCATAAGCAACTGCGTTGGTATTATTGGCCTTTTGACCGCCATTGACGTAACTTTCGGCTGTCCCCGTTTTCCCGCTGATGGAAACGGCTGCGCCATTTGAAAAGGCACGACCAGTTGTCAGAGCGCTCGTTCCATGCGAAACTTGATAGAAACCTTGGTGCAAGAGAGCCATATCCGCTTCTGAGATATTGATCTTGTTCAGTTCCTTGGTGGCTGTTTCTTGAACTAGATTGCCTAAGCCCCCTTGTTCATTGTTTCCATAAACTCCCTCAACGATGTGAGGAGCCAATCGTACGCCATTGTTTGCAATGGTTGCGACATACTGGGCTAACTGCATAGGTGTGTAGTTGTCAAACTGGCCAAAGGCGTTATTAATATAGTTGGCCAAATCAAATTCTTTTGGTGTAAATCCTGTAGATTCATCTGGGAGGTCAATCTCTGTTGAAGCTCCGAGTCCATATTCCCCAAAGGTTGATCGCAATTTGCCCATTGCAGTTTCTAACTGATCAGTTGCGACTATCATATTTGGCTGATAGGTCTGCCCCATAATCCCTAGCGCAGTCTGAACCATGTAGGTATTAGAAGAGTACTCCAAAGCTTCAACTGCTGTGATAGGGAAGGAGCCATAGGATAAGGTATACCATGAATTGATAGGAGCCGAACCTTGGAAAACAATCGGCTGATCTGTCAAGGTTTGATTGCCTGACAAGACCCCATTTTCCCAACCAGAGCTAAGGGTTGCTGCCTTAACGACAGATCCTGGAACAAAGACATTGGTTATCGTTCCTAGCGAATCTGAACTTAATTCACCGGATTCGACATCATGCTTGACACCCGACATAGCTAGAACTGCACCGGTTTTAGGATTGAGGGCTACAGCGTAGACTCCTTCAGAGTATTTAGCTCCACCGTTACCCAACTCTGAGTTGAAGTAGCTCTTGAGTAGGTCATCTACACCATTCTGGAAAGTTAGGTCAATCGTTAGTTTGATGTTGTTTCCTTTGCTTCCTTCTTCGACATTTTCTACACTTTCCATATTCCCGTGTTTGTCTAGGTGGATTTCCTTGACGGAGCGTTTGCCTTGAAGAACATCTTCATATTGCTTTTCAAGATAGGAAGTCCCCACTCGGTCATTGAGAGAATACCCTTTTTTCAAATAAGCGTCCACTTCCTCTGCTGGAAGACCGGATTTTTCACTTGATACACTACCTACAATTGAAGACAAAGAAGTGTCTAGGACTTTCCGATCCCATGAGGTTGAAATACTGATACCTGGTAATTCCTTGGATGCTGATGCAACGAGAGCAACTTGAGTATCATCCAAGGCATCCGTAGAAATGGTGCCCGTCGCAAAATTTTCAACGGCATTGAGCTGACTAAAGAGATAGATTTCCTTTTTCTGGTCATCTGTATAATTGAGTTGACTCACGTCAATACTTTCAACTGCATTATTGTAGAGAGTCGCTTCAGATAAGCGGTTCCCATCTGAATCTAGGCGTTTATCACTTGGCAAGGATTCGACTGTTTTTTTGTAAACGTCCTGGTCCGCCAAGTAGTAGT
This sequence comes from bacterium, assembly GCA_905221385.1. Lineage (GTDB taxonomy): Bacteria > Bacillota > Bacilli > Lactobacillales > Streptococcaceae > Streptococcus. The sequence goes on along the minus strand of CAJNCV010000006.1, from coordinate 10,736 downwards.
CTGCAATCTGACGGTCTGTCAGATTAGGGGAGGTCACATTCACATATGTGAGAAGTTTCTTGGCTGTTTCCTTCAATTCAGCTGCTGTCATTTTATTGTTTCGTGTGAAAGAAACAACCTGCTTGACAGTGTTTTCTACCAAGGGTTTCCCTGCCGCATCATAGATCTGTCCACGAGCTGAACTGGTTGTTACCCTTGTTTGGCTGGCTGAGGCCAATTTTGTTTCATAGAAATCTTTATTGAGCACCTGCATGTATAACAATCGACCAATAATGGCCATAAACAACAGGATAACAATGGCAAACAGTAAATTAAGCCGAATAGGAATCGAATGACTATTGAATTTTCTCATACAACTAAGACTCTTTTCTAGAAAAATTTCCAATTTTCACCTTTATTTACATATAAAATAATAGAGCAAACAGGTGAAGCTCAGTACTTTTCATTGTACCATATTTTACGGAGAAACTCTTGGAAAAGTCGAAGCATTTTTTGACTTTCAACTGAAAACGCCTTTTTATTTGGTTATCCTAACTTCTATGATATAATGATAGTAATAGTTAGGAAAGCGTTAACCTTTAAGACTTTGACTCATAAAAAGGAGCCTCATGAACAAGCCAGACATCGCAACCATAATCGACCTCCATTTTGAAGAATTAACCGAGCTTGAGCAAGAAATCGCTCGCTATTTTTTACAAGCTGAAACGATTCAAGATGATCTTTCTTCTCAGCAAGTCACCCAGAAATTACATATCTCCCAAGCAGCATTGACCCGCTTTGCCAAAAAGTGTGGTTTTACAGGTTACCGAGAATTCGTCTTTCAATACCAGCATCAGGCTAGTAAACAGGACACTCATTTGCACAAACATAGTCCTTTGACCAAACGTGTTTTGCGAAGCTACAGTATCATGCGGGAACAAACGCAGGATTTGATTGACGAAGAACAACTGGAACGCGTCGCCCAGTTAATCGAAGATGCTGAGCGTGTCTACTTCTTTGGAACAGGCAGTTCCGGTCTTGTCGCTCGTGAAATGAAATTGCGTTTCATGCGTCTAGGTGTTGTCTGTGAAGCCTTAACCGATCAGGACGGCTTTGCATGGACGACCAGCATCATGGATGAAAATTGTCTAGTACTCGGTTTCTCACTTTCTGGTACAACTCCTTCTATTTTAGACAGTCTATTAGATGCAAAAGAGATGGGGGCCAAGACCATCCTCTTTACCAGCGCTCCAAACAAAAATAGTCAGGACTATACAGAGACCGTTCTTGTTGCTAGCCACAGCCAGCCTTCCTACATTCAACGGATATCCGCTCAACTCCCCATGCTCTTCCTTATAGATTTGGTTTATGCCTACTTTTTGGAAATCAATCGTGAAAGCAAGGAGAAAATCTTTAATAGTTATTGGGAAAATAAAAAACTCAATGGCTATCGTAGACAAAAACGCGTTAGAAAATCCTAGTTTGGTTGAACCAAACTGGGATTGTTTTGTCTTGAAATGATAATAGGCTCCCAACATCCCTGCTGTATTTTGGTGATGGGCAAATTCTAATCGTGTTTTTTCAGTTCTTCCATAAATTCTCCTTTGCGTTTTTGAATTTTTGACAAGAAAAAGGAAGTATCGGCTATTTGCCTTTTACTTCCTCTTGGTAATATCCTATTTGTTTTTTTACTACGAAAAACTGGAAGTTACCAGAAACTAAAGTTTACAAATCATGACATAGTCCTCTTCATTTTCACGAACAACTTCAAAGCCTACTTTTTTATACATACCCACTGCATAGTTTATCTTTTGAACCGATAATGACACTTGCTTATATTCTCGCTCTTTCAAGGTCAAAAGAATTTGTTTCATAAGTTCAGTTCCAATTCCCAAATTCCTATATTCCTTGAGAAGAGAAATGGAAAGAGAGGGTGTTGTGTCATCAACATGACCATAATCATTGATGATACGAGTCCATACAGCTCCTACTACCTTTCCATCCAAATCCGCTACATAACATACATCATCATTCTTGCCAAAATCAGCAACATATATTTGTAAATCGGGATGTTTTATAATATCTTTGGGCGGCGCTTGTACTCCTTCAGGAATAAAAATAGCCTCATATAGAAAAGTATCCAATAAATTAATTTCATTCTGCTTTAATTCTCTAATTACATAATCCATAATTGCCTCCGATCTATATTCTGTAAATTTATTATTTTATAAATCGGTAGAAATTCCACACATACTATGCCTCCATACTTTTTGAGTTGATTCTACTACTTCTAATTCGTCATTAAACCAATCATCTCGTCAACTTCCAATTTATCAATTTTTCGTCCATCTCATTATATCATTTTTTTCTTCTTGGCTTAGGTTTAGTATTTAGAGAGCTTGCGCTGTCTTCTAAGATTATCTTAAAGGATATCTCCTCTCATATATTCTTAGACGGTAGGAACTCTGCTCCTATCGTTCATTTTCTTTATAATTCTTCTTTGTCTTTCTCATACCCATGAAGCAAGGCCGCATAATGGTCTTGATAGGTCTTTCCGCTACTTTTCATATACCTTGACAGTTTTTCCATAACCAAAAAAAGAATTAAGCAAAACATTTTTCACTCAAGTAGTGATCAAGTGTTCTTCTTAATTCTATAATTCCAAACTAGGATTGTTTTGTTTTGAAATGATAATAGGCACCGAGCATCCCTGCTGTATTTTGGTGATGGGCAAATTCCAATCGTGTTTTTTCAGCTAGACTTGGTACCAAGGCCGCCTTCAAGGCTGTGCGGATCTTCGGTTTGAGAATAGCCTCTTGCCCCATGATGCCGCCACCAAGAATGACCACTTCTGGATTGGCAACGTAACAAATATTTGCCAGACCTTTTCCTAGATAGTCTACCATACGGTCGATACCAGCCATACAGATTTTGTTTCCTTCGGTAGCTTCCTTAAAGATGCGTCGGCCATTCCACTGATCAACTGAATCTCCATGAGCTGCTGCCACATATTCTACCAAAGCTGTCGTAGAAGCGAGATCTTGGAAAGCTCCATCCTGCATATGCATATAACCGACTTCGCAAGCTGAGTTGCTAAATCCATGGAAGACTTTCCCATCCATAATCAAGCAACCACCGATACCGGTTCCAATGGTCAAGCAAAGTGTGACACTCGCTCCCTTACCTGAACCAGATACTGCCTCAGCAAGACCTGCACAGTTGACATCATTTTCAATCTCACAAGGAATCGCAAAACTCGTCTCGATTTCCTTCTTGAACTGGGTTCCTGCATAGTTGGGAATCTGAGGACCAGCATAGAAAATCTCACCCTTATCAGGATCCACCATTCCTGCAGAAGAAATGGCAACACCTGCTACTGGGCCTTTTTCTAAATAGCTGGCTACGATATCTTTTGTCTTTTGTAAGATATGAGGTCCACCCTTATGCGCCTCGGTTGGCATTTCATGCGATTCAACAAGTTGGCCTTCTTGGTCAATCAAACCATATTTGATGTTGGTTCCACCGATATCAATTGCAACGTAGTGTGTCATAAATACCTCCTTATGGATTAGAGGAAGCGCTCCTTGGTTTCACGAATCAATTGCGCTGCTGCTTCTACAACTGGTCGATCTTCTTCAGTCACTGGTGTCAATGGTGAACGAACTGATCCAATGTTAAGTCCTTCATTGATCTTCAAGACTTCTTTGATGACACCGTACATATTTCCATGTGCAGAAGTGAGTTTGCTGATGATTGCGTTGATAGCGTATTGCAATTCACGAGCTGTTTCCAAGTCTTTCTCAGCAATCAACTGATTGAGTTTCAAGAAGAGTTCTGGCATAGCACCATAAGTACCACCAATACCAGCTTTGGCACCCATGAGGCGACCACCTAGGAACTGTTCATCTGGACCATTAAAGACGATGTGGTCTTCTCCACCAAGGCTGACAAAGGTTTGGATATCTTGAACTGGCATAGAAGAGTTCTTAACACCAATAACACGAGGATTCTTCAACATTTCAGTATAGAGACTTGGAGTCAAAGCAACTCCTGCCAATTGAGGAATGTTGTAAATCACGTAGTCTGTGTTTGGAGCTGCAGAACTGATATCGTTCCAGTATTTGGCAACTGAGTATTCTGGCAAGCGGAAGTAAATCGGCGGAATCGTTGCAATGGCATCTACACCCAAACTTTCTGCGTGGCGAGCAAGTTCCATACTGTCTTTGGTATTGTTGCAAGCAACGTGAACAATGATGGTCAATTTCCCTTTAGCAACTGCCATGACTTCTTCCAAAATCAACTTGCGGTCTGCCACACTTTGGTAGATACATTCACCAGAAGAACCATTGACATAGAGACCTTGAACTCCCTTATCAATGAAGTATTGAACCAAGGCACGCGTACGCTCTGGACTGACTTCTCCTTGATCATCATAACATGCGTAGAAGGCTGGAATGACACCTTCGTATTTTTTCAAATCTGACATAGATTTTCTCCTAAGATTTCTTTTTTTCTGCTGAGAGCAGTTCTATTTTTTACAAGTTTAGTATACACCTTGTGAAAATCGCTTTCAATATCTTGTATACACTTAGATTTTAGTTTCTACTTGTATTTTAGAAACTGTAACGATTGAAAGTAGTTTCAGAAACACCTCATCCTACTGGTATTTGGCGAAAATTTTCTCCATCAATCCTGCTTGGAGAAAGACCAGCAAACCAAAACCAAAGAGGATAAAGGCCGATCCACCCAAAAGGAGAGTGAAGGCGGATAGATAAAGAACCATCACTATGAGAAAGAGAATAGCTAAAATGAGGAAGAACCAAGGAAAGTTAAAACTTGCCAAGATAAGCCCTTTTTGCAGCACTTCTTTCCAAGACAAATCATAGCGCGCAGCGATGGGATAGCTAGCCAGCATCACGAGAGTGAGGAAGATGAGAATCCCCAAACAAATAGCTTTCACAAGTTGGAAAGGCAAAGCTGTCTGTCCCCAGAAGAGATAGAGGTCTAGAAGGCTTAATGACACAACGCCTAACTCCAGCAAACCTAACTGGAAACCCAGTTTCAGATTTTGCTTGAAGGCTCTTAGATAAGTTCTAAAGACTGGTACCCGTCTGCTTCTCTTAATCTCAAACATGGTTTCATAGAGGCTGATTTTCGCCACTCCAATCGTCACAATGGGCAAACAAGAGACGACAAAAAGAAGATTGACTGTGACGATATCCAAGACCTTCTCACTGAAACGCATGAGAAAATTATCTGTATCAAATGCTGCCTTGATAAGGCTTACTCCTTTTTGTGCCATGTTTGCTCCTCCTGATTCTTTTAATCAATCAAAATTTTAAAGAGATACTTGCGAACTTTTTCTTCCATCCCTGCGTAGCCATTTGGCTGGTGTGGTTCTCCTGGGAAGAAAATTGCAAAATTGTGATAGCCCAACAAGAGTGGGTATTTTTCATGACAATGGACAAAGCCAATGTCGCTCGCTTCGTCGAATGCTACTGCTTCGTCTTTGATACGTGAACCGTAGCTCGAATATTCATGTCCTTCTACCAGCAAATGCAAGTCTGCATAATTCTTATGGTGTTCAAATTGATCATTTTTAGCTTGATTGAGGACATTTTCCTGAACAACTAGAAAGACCTTGTCCCCGTCAATCTCATACTTACCGAGTTCGAAAGAATCCTTACGGTGCTGATAGAGATAGTCGATAGCCTTGTCTAGATTGGGATGGATTCCCTTGTAAAAGGCGATGTTTTTCAAATCGTCAAAAATCATACTGTTTCCTTCGTTTCTGATAGTTAACTAAAATCATAAATTAAGTTGATAAGTGTCTGACAAAACTTCACGAAGTAATTGCATACTCTCCATTTTGTAGACACTTATAACTCTGTATTCTCTTATACTCAATGAAAATCGAAGAACAAACTAGAAAGCTAACCGCAGACAATACTTAAGTATGGCAAGGTGATGCTGATGTAGTTTAAACTCGATTTTCGCAGAATCTTATCCTTTAACAGCTCCCATAGTAATCCCTTGAGTGAAGGATTTTTGGAAGACAAGGAAGACGGTTACGATTGGCACGGCTGCAAGAGCTGCACCCGCCATGATCAAACCATAGTTGGTTGCCATTTCGGCCTGCATGGTCGCAACCCCGAGTGAGATGGTCAAGTTTTGACGTGAAGTCAACATAACCAACTGCATAAAGTAGTCGTTCCAAGTATTGATGAAGGTAAAGATCGCAAGGGCTGCAAATCCTGGTTTCACGATAGGGAAGGCTACGCTCCAGAAGGTACGAATCTCACCACAACCGTCGATTTTAGCTGATTCAAGCAATTCTGTAGGGATGTTTTCGCTGAACTGTTTCATGAGGAAAACCCCAAATGGCCATCCAATCAAAGGCAAGATCACTGCCCAAAGAGTATCGTGAATTCCCATGAAGTTAACGATACGTACCAATGGTACAAGGACAACTTGTTTTGGAAGAGCCATGGCAGCGATAAAGACTGCAAAGAGGATGCGTTGACCATAGAAACGTTTTTTAGCCAAGACATAGCCTGCTAGAGAAGAGGTTGCACAGACTAGGAACATAGTTACTAGTGAGATAAATACAGAGTTCCACATCCACTGCATAGCAGGGTTTTGCACCATGAGTTGTTGGAAGTTTTCCATGGTTGGCATTTTAGGGAACCATTGTGGTGGAATCATAATGGTATCAGGCTGTGATTTGAAGGCCCCTGTCAAGATCCAGTAGAATGGAAAGATGAACAGTACGGTCAACAAGAGCAAGATAATCGTTGAAATAACAGTGAAAGCTGTTAAAGGTTTCTTTTGTGTAGGTTGCATAACTGTCTCCTTTCTTTAGTATTCTACGTCGTTTCCGAGGATCTTGAATTGAGCAAAGCTGACAATGGCAATCATCACGGCCAAGAAGACACCGATAGTATTGGCATAGCCGTATTCTGTCAATTGGAAGGCTTTTTCGTAAAGGTAGTACATCAAGGTACTTGTTGAGTAGTTTGGACCACCAGAAGTCAAGAGCTGAATCAAAGCGAAACATTGGAATGAGTTGATGGTTGTAATAATCGCGATGTAAAGAGTTGTTGGAAGAAGGCTAGGCCATTTGATCTTCCAGAAGACTTGAAACTCAGTCGCACCGTCAACACGTGCTGCTTCAACTAGTGAGTTATCAATATTCCCCATGGCAGCGATATAAAGGATAATCGGTTGACCAACAGATGTTGTCAAAAGGATAATCATAATCGCTAGCAAAGCCCAGTTTTTGTCACCCAGCCAAGAAATATTTTGGCTGATGATGTGGCTTGACTTAAGGACAAAGTTTAGAATCCCTGATAGGGGGTCATAGATCCATTTCCATACAACCGTTACGGCAACACTACCTGTAACTACAGGAAGGAAGAAGACGAAACGATAGAAAGAACGGGCAATGGCATTTTGATGATAGGTTTGAGATGCTACAAAGAGCGAGAAGAGAACCACAATCGGAACAGACCCAATAACCAGAATAACGGTATTGATCAAAGACTTGGTAAAGACAGGGTCTTTAAACATGCGAATGTAGTTATCTAAGCCCACAAACTCAAATTTAGTCATGGAGTAGTTAAAGAAACTTGTAATGAATCCCATAATCATAGGAGCCAAGACAAAGATGACAAAGAAGAATAATACTGGTGCTAGGAAAGCATAGGAAATCACTGTTTCCCGCATACGAATTTTATTGACTTTCACAGTCGGCACCTCTCTTTCAAATAGAATAGTTTTTGATTTTCTTGAACTGTTTTAAAATCAAAATGAAATTTTTTAAGATTCGCTTATGTAAGAACTTCATTTTAATTTCGTGACAGTTCCTACCATTTCAAACAAAAGTCCCCCTTTTCTTACACCACAGTGCACAGGGAAAAGGGGGAATCAATCTGACTTAGTGCTTATTGTTTTGTAGCTTTTTTGATTGTTTCGTTGGCTTTTTCAGTGAAGGCTTTCAAAGCATCCGCTGGTTTTTCGTCACCATTTGATACAGATTGCAACATTGGGAACCAAAGTGTTCTCATTTCAGCAAATCCATCGATAGTGTTGTAATATGGTGAGTAGTATTTAGTCCAGCTGCTGATTGTTTCCATACGTTTGTCATCATAAAGTTTACCAAATGAAGTACGAACTGGGAAGGCACCTGTACGAACTACGTCTTTAGGACCCCATTCTTTATCATCTGCGATGAATTGAACGAATTTCTTAGCAGCAGCGATTTTTTTATCGTCTTTGTTGTTGAATACTGCAAATCCGTTTACAAGGTATTCAAGAGCTGGTTTGCCTGAGTCAGATGGGAATGGTACTTCAACCACTTCAACTTTACTTGCTTCCAACAATTTAGCTTGGATACCGTTTTGAGCTGGAGCCCAAAGGAGTGTGTATGATGTTTGACCGTTTGCAAAGTTTTGGATGTCTGCTCCACCGTCATATTGTGAACCGTTGTTCAACAAACCGTCTTTAATCCAGCTAACTGCTTTTTCAAGACCTTTAACAAACTTAGGATCGTCAGTTGTGTATTTAGTAACTTCTTTGTCTGTTACAGAACCGCCGTAAAGGTTAGCGATGAAGGCACGTGTTCCTTGGTCTCCCCCTTGACCAGAACTGAACAATGAACCTGGAGTGTAGCCTTTATCTTTAAGTGCTTTCAAAACTTTTTCAAAGTCATCAGTTGTCCAACCTTCTTTGACAAGGTTTGCAACTCCAGCATCTTCCAACATCTTCTTGTTCATGGCCATGTAGAATGGAGCTGAACTGATTGGATACATGTAAGCTTTATCGCCAGCTTTACTTGCTTGTACGATGTTTTCGTTGTTAACATCTTTGACGAATTCGTCTGTGAAGAGGTCGTTCAACTCAGCCAATTTACCATTTTTACCATATTGGATGATACGTCCTGGTGCGTCAAAGAGTACGTCTGGCGCTGTTCCTGCTTCGATAGCTGTTGTGATCTTTTCAGGACCTGACTTGAAGTCAATGGTTTCCAATTTCACTTTTACATCTGGATTTGCTTTTTCAAAAGCTTCGATGATTGACTTTTCATATGTTCCAACACCGTCACCAGTTTTTTCTTGTGTGAAGACTGGGAATGCCCACCAAGTGATTTCTGTTTTTCCGCTATCGCTTCCTGATTTTCCAGCATCTTTACTTCCACCAGAGTTACCACAAGCAGCAAGGCCAAGAATAGCAGCACCTGCAAGTACTGTACAAGCTAGTTTTCTAAATTTCATTTGTATTCTCCTAATTGTTAAGCGTGTCCATATTGGATAGTGAGTAAGCTTCTATTTGTATACGTTTTCATTTTCTCCGACGCATCGACCACTCTCCTCTTTTTTGAGATTGTGTTATTTAAGACCGGCAACAAAGCGCTCCGTAATCTCTTTTGGTCTAGTAATCGCTCCACCGACAACGATGCCTCGCACCCCATATTCAAGGATTTGTTTGGCTTGTTCTGGTGTATGAATTTTCCCTTCAGCGATGACATCCACACCTGCTTCACACAGTTTTTTGATCAGTTCAAAGTCTGGACCGTCTACTTTTGGACTATAAGAAGTATAACCTGATAGGGTTGTTCCAACAAAATCAATCCCTGCTTCAACTGCAGCTATTCCTTCTTCAAAAGTACTGGTATCAGCCATCAAGAGTTGATGCGGATATTTTTCTTTGACTTGTCGGATAAAGTCCCGAATTTCCAAACCATCATAACGTTCACGTTTGGTACAATCCAGAGCAATGACCTCAATGTCTAGTTCAGCCAGTTCATCAACTTCTTTCATCGTAGCTGTAATGAATGGCTCCTGCGGCGGATAGTCACGTTTGATAATCCCGATAATCGGGAGTTTCGTAACCTCCTTGATCTCCTTGATATCGCGAACACTGTTTGCTCGGATACCAACTGCTCCTCCTTGCTCAGCCGCTTTGACTAGCAAGGGGATAACCCCTCCCGCTTCTGTATAAAGCGGTTCGTGAGGAAGTGCCTGGCAAGAGACAATGATTCCATCTTTGATTTGTTCAATCAAGGCTTCTTTGCTAATCTGTGGCATCCTCTTTCCTCCCTTTCTTTGTTCTTATGGGCTTATTATATATCATTTGTTAAGCGCTTTCAATAGTTTGTAGTGGAATAGATTTCAGTTTCAAAACTATTTTATATAACAGACTATCCTGAAAGTAGTTTCAGGCCTCTTAAAATTCCTTATTAGCACACCTCAACTCGAAAGAAAGGCTCTATAATATTTGTAATGAGTAAATCCCCTATAGGTATGATGGAGTATATTTTGTTGTAGAAAAAAAGTCCCATATACTCTATAATGAAAAGCGATCAAACCATCATTAGAAAGAATCATATGGAACCATTACATTTTATCACAAAATTGGTAGACATCAAAGATTCTAATATCCAAATTATGGATGTCATTAATAGGAATACCCATAAGGAAATCATTGTTAAGCTGGATTACGTAGCTCCATCTTGCCCTGATTGTGGAAATCAAATGAAACATATGAGCTCCAAAACCTTCTAAGATTCCTTACCTTGAATCAACTGGTGTGTCTATCAGAATCTTTCTTAAAAAGCGTTGTCTCAAGTGCTATCATTGCTCAAAAGTTGATTGAAAAGACTTCTATAACCGATATTGTTCATCAACTGTCATCCGCAAGCTCAATGGCTTTCACTTTAAGCCTGACTTTAGCCGACTTCCTGAGATTATGTTCTGGGA